>CACYTF010000005.1 GCA_902777335.1 uncultured Eubacteriales bacterium | reverse complement strand
AGCTGGGTAGCCTCTCTGCCTCCTTTCGCTCGCTCCTCGCGGGCTTGTTTGCTATGCCTTTCGGACTGGCTCTGCTTGTGTCTGGTGTTTTCACACTAATCACCTCTGCCTCCATGATAGCGTATGCGGGCGATAAAAGCAAGTGAATTCTTTGGAAAGCGTGTCAGGTTCGGGCTTGTTTTCTTCCCGATAAAGCCGTTTTCCCGTCACCAACGCGCGGGACGCGCGTGATAGAATATTATACCACATCCATTGGAGGTTTCCATACACATGCGCACGCATATCAAATATCGCTTCAATCCCCGCCGGGCGCTCCGGCTCGCCGCCGCGGCGCTGGCGCTTTCGCTTTGCGGCGGCGCGCTGGCGGAGGGCCCGGCCTACATGGACCGGCAGCCGGATTCCCTGCGCGCCGCGCAGCAGCGGCTGATCCGCCTGGGCCTTCTGAACGGCAGCGCCGACGGCGCCTACGGGCCGAAGACCGCCGACGCGCTGAGCGCGTTCCAGGGCCAGAACGGCATTGAGGCCACCGGGCATCTGGACCCCGAGACGCTGGCGCTTCTGACCCGGGTGGACCCCAACACAGCCGACGCCGCCGACGTGCAGCAGCGGCTGATCGACCTGGGGTATCTGACGGGCCGCGCGGACGGCGTGATCGGCCCGCGCTCCATCGCGGCGCTGAGGCTTTTCCAGCGGCTCAACGGCCTGAAGGCCAGCGGCAAGGCGGATTCCGACACGCTGAACGCGCTGTTCTCCGGCGAGGTGATCGCCCTGCCCGCGGCCCTCTCCGGCGGCAGCAAGGGCGACGAGGTCATGAAGCTGCAGCAGAAGCTCATACAGTACGGCTTCATGGAGGGCGCGGCGGACGGCTCCTACGGCAAGAGCACCGCGCGGGCGGTCCGGGCCTTCCAGAAGCACCTGATCGACCAGGGCTACGGCGAGTATATCGAGGAGGACGGTACCGCGTCGCCGCTGACCCAATACTGCCTGTACAGCGACCGCTACTCCACGTTCCTGCGGGCCCTCTCTCCCGGCGACAGCGGCGATGAGGTGCTGCGGGTCGAGAGGCGGCTTTATCAGCTGGGCTACATGGACATGGCCGCCGACGACACCTTCGACGACTACGCCCTCGAGGCGCTTCGGCTGTTCCGCCGCCGGGCCGGGCTTGCGGAGGGCGAGGTCGACCGGGAGCTGATCGACGCGCTGTTTGACGCTCAGGCCCCCAAAGCCGCCTATTGCGCCCCCCGCGACATTTCCTTAGGCGACACGGGGCTTGCCGTGCGGGATCTGCAGAAGGCGCTGGTCAGCGGCGGCATGCTGAACCGGCTTCCGGGCGAGCGCTACAACGCCGATGTGGAAAGCGCGATCAAGGGCGTGTACAAATACCTGAGCGCCGAGGACGACGAGCGCGCCGAGCTGTTCGCCGACCCCACCGCCGTCACCGCCCAGGCACAGCAACTGCTTCGGGAGGGCCTGCTGGGCTTTCGCACCGAAAACACCGACAACGAGACCGAAGCGCGCCGCATCCAGAACCGGCTGTACACGCTGTGCTACATGCCCAAGTCCGGCATAGACGGCAAGTTCGGCCGGAGCACCGAAGACGCCATCGCCGAATTCCAGTCGGCCAACGGCCTGGTGCCCACCGGCTGCGCCGACGAGGCCACCCAGAACATACTGTTCTCCGTGTACGCCAGGCCCAAGCCCTACCCGTACCGCATCGAGGTGAGCATCGACCGCCAGGTCGTGGAGGTGTACCAGCTGGACGATCAGGGCGGCTACACGCTGGTGCAGAGCTTCACCTGCTCCACCGGCCTGCACGACTCCACGCCCCGCGGCATATTCTTTGACGGCCACCCGGTGAACCGCTGGCACCACTTTGAAAAGTTCAACTGCTGGGCCCAGTACTCCTACCTGATCACCAACGACATCATGTTCCACTCGGTGATCTACAGCAGCGACAACGAGAAGAGCCTGCGCAGCGGCTCCCTGTATTCGCTGGGCAACCCCGCCTCCCACGGGTGCGTGCGCCTGAAGGTGGAGGACGCCAAGTGGCTGTTTGAAAACTGCAAGCGCGGCAAGGCCGTCATCGTGATCAACTGAGCCTGTAAACGCAAGGCGCCGCGGAGGTCGCATCGACCTTCGCGGCGCTTTTGCGCTATGGGTTCATGTTCCGAAGCGCCATGTCCGCCAGGTTGGAAAGCCGGTCAGCCAGTTCCCGGACGGCCTCGCCGCCGCCCTCCAGCGCCCGGTAGTCCCCCGCCAGCGCCCGGAGGGTCTCCAGCGTGTCGTTCATGTCCTCCGCCGCGTCGTCGTCCTGCGGGCGGATCTGTGAGAGCATGAAAAGCGCGTCCTCAAATTCCGCGTTCAGGTCGTCCAGCGCCTCCGCCGCGTCGTCATCGTCGACATCGTCCGCCGCCTCGTCCAGCTCCGCCAGCAGCGCCTCAAAGCGCTTTACATAGGCCGCCGTCGGGTCCATACAATCGCCTCCCCTTGCTTTCAAATATAGCGCTTTCGCGTAAAATGCGCAAGTCTTCCAAATTCTTTTCACGGCGTTTGCAGGTAAACCGCCGGACATATCGAATAGTATAATGATATGGGTTTTCAAAGGGGTATGCTGCCATGAATGCACAAAAGAACGTCCTGCGCACGCTGCGCGCCGTCGTGGCGCTGCTGTTGATCGCGGCCTATATCGCGGGCCTCATCGCCATGCTGACCTCAAACGTACAGCTGGGGCTGATCCTCTGGGTGGTCTCCACGCTGGGCGGCATCGGCATGCTGTACTGGCTGCGCACCGCCGAGAAGAACCGCGAGGCCCGGGAGAAGGCCGCGGCGGACAGGGCAGATCCGGAGGCGTAGCGGCCGCATGCGCATGAGAAGAAAGCCCTGGACGGAGCCGGTGCTGGCGAACTGCGCCTACTTCGTGGAGCGGCCCTCCGAGCACCGGAACCGCTGGGGCGAATGCTTTCAGGCCCCTCAGCCCATGCACCTGGAGATCGGCTGCGGCAAGGGCGTGGCCACGTCCCGCATGGCTCATGAAAACCCGGGCGTCAACTACATCGCCATCGACGAGGTGCGCCACGTGCTGGCGGTGGCCGTGCGCAACACCGACGCGGCCTATGGCGACACGCCGCCGGGCAACATCGTCTATTCCGCCGTGGACGCCATGCGCATCTACGACACCTTCGGGCCCGAGGATCGCATCGAGCGCATCTACATCCGCTTCCCCAACCCCTGGGACGAGCGGGCCAAGCACCACAAGCGAAGGCTCACCCACCCCCGCCAGCTGATGCAGTACCGGGATTTTATGACCCCCGGCGGCGAGATCTGGTTCAAGACCGACGACGCCGCGCTGTTCACGGCCAGCAGGCGCTATCTGGGCGAGTGCGGCTTTGAGATCGTCTACCAGACGGACGACCTGCACGCCTCCGGGTTCACGCCGAACTACGAATCGGAGCACGAGCTGCTGTTCACGGGCCAGGGCAAAGCCATCCGCTTCCTGATCGCCCGCATGCTGCCCGACGCGCCCGAGAGAAATACAGAAGCCGAAAAGGAGTACCTGCCCTGATGCGACATCGCTTCCGCCCGCGCCGGCGGGCCCGGTTCTTCCTGATTCAGACGGTGGCGCTCTGGCTGTGCCTGATGCTGATCGTTTTGACCTGTTCCGGCTACACCCAGGGCGAGGTGGTTGTGCTGCGGGCCATGGAGCACCTGGGCAAGCCCTATGTGCTGGGCGCGACCGGGCCGGATCAGTTCGATTGCAGCGGCCTGGTGATGTACTGCCTGACGCCGGAGGGATTTGAGTTTCCGGTCCACGCGGCCGAGCTCATCGGCACCGACGAGCGGTACCCGCTGATCACCTCCCCCCGCGAACTGCTGGTGGGCGACGTGGTGTGCTTCGACACGGTACAAGACCGGGACCCCAGCGACCACATGGGCTTTTACATCGGCGGCAACCAATTCGTGCACGCCTCCTCCACGGGCGAGGTGAAGATCAGCCCGCTGGAGGACTACTACCTGGAGCGCTTCACCGGCGCGCGCCGGTACCCGCAGGTCTACTACTACCTGCCCACGGGGCAGCAGATCTCGGAGTGGCTCGATCAAACCGGCATCCCGGAGAAGCTGAAGCCGGTGCGGGACTGGTTCGATGCCCTGAAGCTCGGCGAGCGCCTGCAGCCGGTGCGCGACTGGTTTGACGCTCTGGACATACCGGGGCGGCTCAAGCCCGTGCGGGACTTTATCGACGGGCTCGACATTCCCGGCAAGGCAGATTGGCTTCGGGACAAGGCCCGGAGCCTGTGGCACAGCGTCACCGGGCGCGACTGACGCCCGGGTTCACCGCATACAGACACATCCATCATCAAGGAGGTCGTACCATGAGATTCAAGGCCATACTCGCCGAAGCGGCGCGCAAGCGCTACCCCCTGTCCATCATGCTGTTCGTCATCAGCGTGCTGGTCATCCCCTTCCCCTACCTGTTCATACGCTTTGGCCTGGAGCTGACCAGCGCCTGGTGGACGGCCTTCGGCATCGTGCTGGGCATCGTCGTCTCCGGGCTGTTGGCGGGGCTGGCCTCGCTGGTGGAGGACATCCACGACATATCGATGCACACGGTCGGCTTCGACCTGGAGGTCAGCGAGCCGGAGGAAGCGGAGGACGGGGACGCGCCGGAGGAGGCCGCTCAGGAAGGCGAGCAGTAAGCGCCCTGCCCATGGCGGGCCGCGTCTAAAAGACGCGGCCCGCCGCATGTTTCAAATATATCAGAATTCCTCCATGAACAGCGACCCGTCGTAGCCGCTCATGCCGATGGCGTACTGCCGGAGGATGCCGCCGGCGTCGGTAAAGCGCAGGCCGTAGCTGGGAATGTCGCCGGGGAAGGCGATCTTTACCACCAGCGGCGCGTCCGGGCCGATGCTGTCCCGCTCGTAGATCACCTCGCCGTCGAAGGAAACGCCGCCGTCCTGGGCCACGTCTGTCAGGGACAGCGAAAGCAGCTGAACGCCGGTCACCGTCTCATCGTCCACCATCATCGTGACGTACTCGCCGTCGGCGTCGATGACCACGGCGTTCGGCGTGGCCTCCGCCCAGTCCGCGCGCACCAGCTCCGGGCGGATGAACCGGATCGTGCGCAGCAGCCCGGTAAAGCGCCGGCCCCAGTCCTCCGAGAGCGCCTCGGGCCACCTGCCGACGGCCACCACGAAGTTCTCCGGGCCGTCCACCGCATAGTAGCCCTCCATCATGTTCCCGCCGTTATCGCTCCGCTTTTTGAAGAAGTGCATCGCGTCTCCGGACTCGGTGGTGTCCTCGCTGTACGCGGTGCCCTCGGGGGCGTTCAGCTCCAGGAACTTCCAGGACAGCACGCCCACGCTCTCGGGGGTCTGTATTTCAAGCGATGCCTGCACGTCCGCGTCCTTGGGGCTGACCGTCACGCGCCCTCCCCCCTCCGACAGGGCCGCGTCCACGGCCATGACCTCGGGGTCGTACAGAAACGAGAAGCCCAGGCCGGCGTCGGACCACGTCTCAATGACCGGGTCCACGTCCACATACTCCACCAGGTACTTCGACAGTATGTAGCCGTACTGCCCGTCGTAGCGGCAGTGGGTGAAATCGCCCCAGGCCGGGTTCGTCTCGGCGTCGGTGACCAGGGCGTACAGCGGCACCTGTGCCAGTCGCTTGCCAGCGGTGCTGGGGCTGTCGCGCAGGGAAACCCATTCCTCGCAGAAGTCGACCATCATCACCTTTTTGAGCGGCTCCGCCATCGCCGCGCCGGTGACAAGCACGGCCAGCAGCATCGCGACGATCAGGCAGGCGATCCTCCGATTCATACCGATACCCCCTTATCCCACGGTTTTTATGCCTCCATTTTAGCATAAAAACGCCGTTCATTCAACCGCGTGCCGGCATTTCTCCAGCGGCAAAAATACATTCGCCGCTTTACATCCGAAGGCGTTTATATTATAATGAGACGGTAAAACCAGTGCTGGAGGAGATACCATGTTTGGACGCAGGCCGGACGGAAGGCGGGTCAAGGGAATGGACCCGATCATGCGCATCACGCCCTACATCATGCCCATGCGCTGCGACGCTCAGGTCTTCCTGAAGCATCGCGCCGACCTGGAGGTCCTGTTCGACTACACCCGCCGTCAGAAGCTGGAGAAGAACGAGCAAATCTCCTACATGCAGATCATCATCGCGGCGTACGTGCGCGCCATCAGCCGCAACCCGGCGGTGAACCGCTACATCATGAACAAGCAGGTGTTCGCCCGCAACAACTGCTCCGCCGCGTTCACGATCTTGAAGGACCCGCACGACATCGACAAGGGCGAGGCCGTGGTGAAGATCAAGTTCGACCTGCGCGACACGGTGTACGACGTGCGCGACCGCATCGTCGCCGCCGTCGACGCCAACCGGGGCGACCAGGCGGCGGGCTTCATCGACAAGCTGCTGGCGTTTGTGTTCTCCGTGCCCGGGCTCGCCACCGTCATCGTGGCCCTCGTGCGGCTGCTGGACCGCTACGGCCTGGCGCCGTCGGTGCTGATGGAGGAGCTGCCCTTCTACGTGGGCATGTACATCACGAACACCGCGTCCATCCGCCTGCACGACGTGAACCACCACCTGTACAACTGGGGCAACGTGGGCCTGTTCTTCGGCATGGGCACCGAGGAGCGGGTCGCCGTGGTGGAGAACGGCGCGGCCAGGATGAAGCGCTACCTGCCCATCGGCATCACCGCCGACGAGCGCGTCTGCTCCGGCGCGCACTACGCCCGGTTCTTCAACGACATGAAGCGCTTCCTGGAGCACCCGGAGGTGCTGGAGACGCCCCCGGAGGAGGTCCGCTTCGACGAGGGCTGCGAATACCACCAGCCCAAATAGCGCACTTTATCACCAGATTACAGAAACAGAGGGCTGAAACATGCCGAAGCTCATTCGAGACCTGACGACGGGCAGCGTGCCGAAGACACTGCTGCGCTTTTCGCTGCCGCTGTTCTTGTCCGGGCTGTTGCAGATGGTCTACAACATGGTGGACATGATCGTCGTCGGGCGCTTCGTGGGCACGCGCGGCCTGTCCGCCGTGTCCATCGGCGGCGAGGTGCTGATGCTGATCACCTTTGTCGCCATGGGCTTTTCCAACGCCGGGCAGATCCTGATTTCCCGCTACGTGGGCGAAAACCGGCGGGACAAGGTCGGCGAGATGGTGGGCACGCTGTTCACGCTGCTGATGAGCCTGGCGGTGGTCATCATGGGCGTGTTCCTGTTGACCTACCGGCAGATCATCAACTGGCTGAACACGCCCGAGGACATCTGGGAATACACGCGGCAGTACAGCGTGACCTGTGTGTTCGGCATCGTGTTCATCTACGGCTACAACCTGGTCTCCGCCATACTGCGCGGCATGGGCGATTCCAGGCACCCGTTCCTGTTCATCGCCCTCGCGTCGGTCATCAACGTCGTACTGGACGTGCTGTTCGTGGGCCCGCTGGGGCTTGGGCCGCTGGGGGCGGCGCTGGCCACGGTGATCGGCCAGGGCGTGAGCTTCCTGTTCGCGCTGCGACTTTTGTACAAGAGCCGGGAGCACATCGGCTTTGACTTCAAGCCCGCCCACTTCCGCCTGTATCCGTCGGTCACCCGGCCGCTGATCTCGCTGGGCATACCGATGGTGATACAGTCCGCCGCCATCACGTTCTCGATGCTGTTCGTCAACGCCTACATCAACACCTACGGCACGGTGGCCGTGGCGGTGACCGGCGTGGCCCGGAAGATCGAGAGCATGATCAGCGTGATCTCCCAGGCCATCTCTTCGGCCGGCGGCGCGATGATCGCCCAGGCGCTGGGCGCGGGCAAGATCAAGCGCGTGCCGAAGGTGGTGCTGCACGCGCTGTGGATACTGGCGATACCGGCAAGCCTGTTCGCGCTGGTCACCGCCCTTCGGCCCGAGTGGCTGTTCGGCCTTTTCTCCGACGACGCCCAGGTGTTGGCGATGGCGATCACCTACATCCCCGTGGCCATGATACAGTACCTGGGCTGCACGCTGCGCCCGCCCAGCTTCGCGCTGATCAACGGCTCGGGCAACTCCAAGCTGAACCTGCTGGTGGCGCTGCTGGACGGCATGTTCTGTCGCATCGGCCTGGCGCTGCTGCTGGGCGTCTCGATGGGCATGGGCATCATGGGCTTCTGGCTCGGCAACGCGCTGTCCGGCCTCGTGCCGTTCTTGATCGGCGGCACCTATCTGCTCTCCGGCGCGTGGAAGCGCCGCACCTCCACCTGACCGCCCGCTTTTAGGAAAGGATGTCATATATGAAAAAGGCCAGGCTCACCCTTCACCCGGATTATCGGATCGGGGACATCTCTCCCCGGCTCTTCGGCGCGTTCCTGGAGCCCATCGGCTCCATGGTGAACGGCAGCATGTACAACCCGAAGCATCCCTCGGCGGACGAGCAGGGCCTGCGCGCCGATTTCTACAGGGCGCTCGCCGAAGCGGGCCTGCCCTGCGTGCGCCTGCCCGGCGGCAACTTCGTGTCCGGCTGGCAGTGGAAGGACTCCATCGGCCCCCGCGCGGCCCGCAAGGCGCACCTGGACCCGGCCTGGTTCCAGTACATCCCCAACGACGTGGGCCACGATGAGTACCTGCAGTGGGCCGAGAAGGCGGGCACGGAGGCCATCTACACGGTGAACCTGGGCACGGGCAGCGTTCAGGACGCCATGGACTGCGTGGAGTACACCAACTTCGCCGGCGGCACCTGGTGGTCGGACCTGCGCAGGAAGCACGGCCATGAGCGGCCCTACGACGTGAAGACCTGGTGCCTGGGCAACGAGATGGACGGGCCCTGGCAGATCGGCTCCTGGGAGCGGGACCCCCACGGCTACGGCGTGCGGGCCCACGAGGCCAGCAAGGCCATGAAGTGGATCGACCCGCGGATCGAGACCATCGCCTGCGTGTCCTCCTCGCCGTTTCTCAGCCATTACCCGGACTGGGATATGCAGGCGCTGGAGGCGTGCTACGACTCGGTGGACTACATATCGCTGCACCACTACCACAGCGCGCCGCCGGACATGCCCGAAGCGCTGCTGGCGGGCTATCTGGCCTTTGAGGATTATATCCGCACCGAGATCGCGCTGTGCGACTACCTGCGCGCGAAGCTGCGCACCACAAGGACCATGCTGCTGGCGCTGGACGAATACGGCAGCATGATCCGCCCCCGGGGCGAGACGCACCTGGGCCTGGGCGGGCGGCAGAACGACATGTTCTTTAAGTTCGACCCGAACCGGACCTACGTGCGCCACGACCCCAACGACTGGTCCACCCTCAGGAACCCGCCCATGAATGACGAGATGCTGTCTGCGCTGGGCACCGCAAGCACGATGCTGGTGCTGCTGCGCCACGCGGACCGCATCAAGATCGGCTGCGCCACCGGCGGACTGCACTGCCTGTGCCGCACGGACCGGGACCACGCCTGGAAGGGCGCGGCCTACCATCCCTTCACCCAGATGATCAACTGGGCCAGGGGCGTTTCCCTCCTGTGCAAGGTGGAGTGCGAGCAGTACGACGTGCCGGGCTACGCCATCGACGACATGAACCAGTACCGCGGCTTCAGCGACGTGGACACCGTTCAGGCCGCCGCGGCGCTCAATGAGGAAAACGGCAAACTGACGGTGTTCGTCATCAACGCCGATCTCAATTCCCCCCAGCAGTTCACGCTCGACGTGCGCGCCTTCGAGGGCTGGCGCTTTGCGGAGCACATCGAAATGCACGCCCATGCGCCCGGCGACGAAAACACCTGGGCGCGTCAGGACGCGCTCGTTCCGCGCAGCGTTCCGAGGACCCGCCCCGACGGCGGCCAGGTTTCCGCGAAGCTGGAAAAGGCGTCCTGGAACGTGTTCCGCTTTCGGCGGGACGCGGAATGAGTGGAAGGAGGCGCGCGCATGAACCCGAATGTAGCCGTTTTCCCCCGGCGCGGCAACCCGCTGCTGCCCGAGGGCGTGGCGGACAACCGCTTCCCCGATCCCCACATCAAGATCTTCACCAACCCGGACACGGGCCGGGAGAACATGTACGTCTACGTGGGCCACGACGAGGGCAAAGACCGCTTCATCATGCGGGACTGGTACGTGATGTTCAGCGAAGACCTGGTGCACTGGCAGTGCCGAAAGACGCTTTCCCGCAAGGACACCTATCTGCCGGACGATTCGGTGGACTGCTGGGCCTGCGACGTGATCCGGAGCCCCTGGGACGGGCGCTATTACCTGTACTACTCCAACGGCGGCGAGTCCACCGGCGTGGCGGTCAGCGACCGGCCGGAGGGGCCCTTCGCGGACGCGCGGGGCAAGACGCCGATACTGCCCAAGGGCATCACCCCGACCAACTCCTACGACCCGGACGTGATCCTGCCGGACGCGGACGACCCCCGGGCCTGGATCGTGTTCGGCAGCGACTGGACGGACCATTACTGGGCCATGCAGCTGAATGAGAACATGATCGACGTGGTCCCCGGCACCGCCCGCAAGGTGCCGGTCTACCCCTCGGACGGCACCCCTGAGGAGCTGCTGGGCGAGCTGCGCTCCGACCAGGCCGAGGCCTTCCGCTACGAAAACCGATGGTACCTCTACTGGGCCGGGCGCTACGCCGTATCCGACAATCGCCTGGGGCCGTACATCTTCCGGGGCAATATCGGCGCCGACATTCCCCACTACCCCGACGGCAGGGCCTTCATCGACCATGGCTCCTTTGTGGAATGGAAGGGCCAGTGGTACTACGCGGTCAGCTGCGGGCTGGAGAGCTGGTCCTACCGCCAGAGCTGGCTGATGTATCTGCACGTCTGCGACGACGGCACGCTGATGTTCGACGAACAGATCCGCGAATGCGGCGTCGGCCAGTACTGGGCCGGCTGGGAGAAGATCCAGGCCTCCTGGTACATGCAGATCGACGCGCCCCACCTGCGCAAGATCGAGCTGCGCGAAGGCGGCAGCCACAAAGGCTTTGCCATCGCCCAACAATCCGGCACCCACCGCGCATGCTATCCCCACGTGTATGACATGCGGGAAAACATGGTAATGACGCTCTACCTGCAGGGCGAAGCCGGCAGCAAAATCGCCGTGCTCGAAGACGGCAGACTTGTTGGAGAATTGACCCTTTCTGAAACCTTGGATGATTTTACCGAAGTCTGCATACCGCTCAACAACAGCCGCGGCGAACACGACCTGACGCTGGAGCTCTCCGGACCCATAGCGATAGAATGGTTCCGGCTGGCTTAGCAAATCTTTACCCCACCCCGCGAAGCGGGATATCACCGCGAAGCGATATCACTCGCCGAAGGTGAATATCACCCGCCGAAGGCGGATATCACTGAAAAACGCGGATTTGTAAATACAAATCCGCGTTTTTCTGGTACACCATCAGGGGCTCGAACCCTGGACACCCTGATTAAGAGTCAGGTGCTCTACCAACTGAGCTAATGGTGCATGTCCTTGACTGCCCGAACATTATAGCGCGATTTGAGGCGGTTGTCAATAGATGTTTTCGGCGAAATTCGGTTGAATTATGTAGATAATTTCGTTTTTTTATGTTAAGTGCGTTATTTGCGTTGCATCGCGCCGGCAAAAAAGGTAGAATATGGTTTGGTTATACTTCCCCAAATACAACGCTGTTCCGCTGGAGTACGATTATGCGCAGATGTTTCGCGTTCCTCCTCGTCGCCCTGTGCCTTTTGCCGTTGGCCGCGGGCGGGCTCTGTGAAGCCGGCGCTTCGCCCGACGATAAGACCTATCGCATCGAGGTGGACATCACCAATCAGATCACCACCGTATATTGCACCGGCGACCGCTCCGTCGCCTGCCAGATGATCTGTTCCACCGGGCTCGGCCAGAGCACGCCCCTGGGAACCTTCCAGCTGGAGCCCTCCCGCGAGCGGGACCGCTCCGAGTGGTATTACATCGACAAGTACAAGTGCTATGTGAAGTACCCGACGCGCATCCAGGGGCCGATACTGTTCCACTCGCTGCCCTATCTGGGCATGGACATGTCCCGCGTGGACGAGCAGGCGGCGCAGGAGCTGGGCCGGCGGGCTTCTCACGGCTGCATTCGCCTTCGCTGGGAGGACGCCCAGTGGATCTCGACCCACTGCCCCGACGGCACCACCGTGAAGCTGTTCATCGGCGCCGCGAAGAAGCCCGCGCTGCGCGAGGCGCTCCTGAAGAAGACCTTCTGCGCCGACGCGGGCCTGACCTACGCGGACTACCTGAAGTCCGCCCTCGGCGACGACGCCCGCCCCGCGCTGGGCCTGGGCACATCCGGCGACGCGGTGGCCGCGCTGCAGCGAAGCCTGACCGCCCTCGGCTTTATGCGCGGCGATATCACCGGCCTCTACGACGAGGCCACCGCCGCCGCGGTGGCCCGCTACCAGTGTTCTTCCGGCATGTCGCCGACCGGCGTCGCCAATGCCTATCTGTGTACGCTGATCGAATCCGAAGCGCCTGTTTCTGGCGGCTGAGGGCCCGTGTCTACGGCTTGTAGATCACCAGGCCGCCCAGCGCTCCGCTGTAGCAGCGCGTCACCTGTACGCGCTTGAAATCGCCCCAGTACCAGCTCTTTTTCATGTAATTGGGTATGTTTGCCGCGATGCAGGCGGCGGCATAGCCGTAGAACTCGTCGAGGGTCACTTCCTTGTCCCCGTTCTGATCCGCGGCCAGGACGCCGGTCCACGTCCCTCCGCTCTCGTTGTACCCCAGGCCCTGCAGCATGAAGAACGTGAAGAAGTCCACGGCCTTGTTGGTATCGGAGACGTTGTAGTACGTGGCCCGGGTGTTGGACGCGGCGGTGAGCACGGCGATCCTGCCGTTCTGATCGTCCAGCTGCCAGGTCATGTCCTGCAGGAAGGCGCCGCTGTAGCACGAATCGATGATCAGCGCCACGCGCCCCCGTATGCGCTTTACACAGTTGAAAAGCTCCTGGCTGGTGATGTAGTAATTCGCGTTGTTCGGGTGGTCGGTATAGCCCGGAAGCGACATCCTGTAGCCGGTGTAGTTGCTGCTCATGTGGCCGTGGGAGCACAGGTACACGATGCTGACGTCGTCCTCCGCCGAATCCGCGAAGAACGTGGAGATGCCGGAGAACAGCTGCGTCTTGCCCGGATTGCCCATCACCTTCGTGCTGTAGCCCTTCCCGCCGAAGTCGGCGCTCTCAAACACCCTGGCCATGCCCTTGCCGTTGTTCCTCGGGAAGGGCAGATACCCGTCGTAGCCGCTCTCCGCGTAGGAATAGGCCGCGAACAGGCGGTATCGGGTCGCGCCGCCCTCGGGCTTCTCTGGCAGCACCGATACGTCCACCGTCGCGGACAGGCCGTTGTTGGTGACGGCGGTGATCGTGGTCCGGCCCACCCCTTTGAAGGTCACATTGCCGGCGCAGTCCACTTCGGCGACATCGGTGTCCTGCGACGTGAAAACCACCGTGCCCAGCTCGTCCGGCGCGCCGAACGCCCACTTCAACTGCTCGCCCTTGCCGTCCAGCCGCTGGCTGATGGACGACGGTTCGACGGACAGCTTGGTCGGTGCGGGAACCACGTTGACGCTGCACGCGGCGGACGCCCCGCCGCTGACGCTGGCGGTGATGATGGCCGTGCCCACGCTGCGCGCGATGATCCTGCCCGTGCGGCTGACCGTGGCCACGGCGCTGTCGGAGGACGCGAAGCTCAGGCTGGCGGCGGCGCCGTCGCCGTTGACGCTGGCCTTCAGCGCCATTCTCTGGCCGACGCCCAGGCTGACCTGCTCGGCATTCAGGCTGACGGTGGCGCTCGACTGTATCACGCGGACCGTCATGGTCGCTTTCAGCGCGCCGCTGACGGCCGTGACCTGTGCGCTGCCCGCGCTCACCGCGGTGAGCGCGCCGCCTTTTGAGGCGCTCACGACGCCGGTGTCGTCGCTGTACAGCTCGGCGTCGACCGCCCTGCCCAGCTCGTCGGTCACCCGGGGGCGACAGGTCTCCCCCGCGTTCATGTAGAGCAGCGCGCTTTCAAAGGCGATACGCTCGCCCGCCGCGGCCTTTGTAACGGTCACGGTCGCCCGGGCCGTCTCGCCCCCCGCCGTCGCCGTCAGCACGGCCGTTCCGGGCTTCACGCCCTTCAGCATCCAGCAGTTCTCATCCTTGCTCCACTTGACCGTGAATACGCCCGCGTCGCCGCTGGTCAGCTTCGCGCCGGCGAGCGCCTTTGCCGAGATGTTCTCGCCGATCAGCTCGGGCGCGGCGGCGCTCTGCCCCACCTGAAGCGCCGCTTCCGACTGCCTGAACGCGATGGAAGCGGCCTTCTCGCCGGAGACCTTGACCTGCAAAAGGGCCACGGCGCCGCTGGTGGAGATGACCTCGATCATCGCGACGCCGCCCGACCTGGCCGTCACCAGGCCAGTCTCCGTCACCGTGGCGACGGCGGGGCGCAGCGACCTGTATTCCGCGATGCCGCCGCGGGTCTTGATCTCGTTTTGATATTTGATCTGGAAGGTCTTGCCCTTTTCCAGCTCCACGGTGTACACGTCGCTGTAGGTGTTGGTCACCGGGTCGTAGGTCAGTTCGTAGTCGCCGTTCAGCGCCAGAAAGCGGGGCCCCTTTTCCACGGTCACGGTGACCTTGGCGGTCTTTGAATTGTGGGTCTTGACCTTCACGGCGGCCTTGCCGGGCTTCACGCCGGTGATCACGCCGTTCTGATCGACGGTGACGACGCGCTTGTCGCTGCTGGCATAGGTGCAGCGGGTCATCGTGCCCTTGGAGATCGTCGTGGTGAGCTTCAGCGCCTGGCCCACGCCGATCACCGGCTGCGCGGGCGACAGGCTGACGGCGGAGGGCGCGCCGACGACCTTGACGGCGCACTTGGCGCTGACGCCGTTGACGGCCCTGACTGTCACGGTGTACTCGCCCTTGGCCAGCCCCTTGATCACGCCGCCGGCGCTGACGCTCAGCTTCTTGGGTTTGCTGGAGGTCACGGTGAGCTTCGCGTTCTCCATTTCGCTGCCGTCGGTGCCGATCACCGTGGCGGACAGCGCCAGCTTCTGCTTCAGGCCGATGGTGACCTTCTCCCGGTCCAGCACGATCTTCTCCGGGCCGACGCCTACCTCCACGGCGCAGACCGTCTCGACGCGCTCGCCCTTTTTCAGGTGGGTGCTCACGCCGTTGTGGGCCGTCACGCGAACATAGGCGGTGCCCGGCGCAACGCCCAGGACCTCGCCGGTATCGGGATCCACGGCAACGCTGCCGGTTCCGTCTTCGGCGGCATAGGTAAAGCCTGCCACGGTTCGGTTCCCATCGGCGCCCAGCGCCTCGGCGGCGATCGTTCTGCGCTCGCCCTCCACGAGGGTCAGCGACTTCGGCAGGGTCACCTGGTCCGGGGCGGGCAGCACCGTGACGGTGCAGCCGGCGCTCTTGCCGTTGAAGGTCTTTACGGCGATCTTCACCTTGCCGGGGCTCACGGCCGTGACGAGGCCCGCGCCGCTGACCGTCGCGATGCTCCCGTCCTTCGAGGCCCAGGTGAGCATGGAGGCCGTGCCGGACGGCAGTATGGCCTTCAATTGATGGGTCTGGCCCACGGAGAGCTTCAGACGGGTGTCGCCAAGCTCCACCTTGCCCGGCGCGGCCTTGACGGTGACCTTGCATTTCTTCTCCACGTCGCCCAGCCTGGCGCAGACGGTGGCGGTCCCCTTCTTCCTGCCGGTCAGCCTGCCCGTCTTGCCGTTCACCCGCACGCAGGCGCTGTTGCCGGAGCGCCAAGTGATCGTGCCGACGCTGTTCTCCGGCAGCAGCGCGGCGGTCAGCGCGTTTGTCTCCTCGCCCACGCCGATGGAGAGCGCGCTGGCGCTCAGCTTCAGGCCGGTGGCCGGGACGGGCTCAAGGGTCGGCTCCGGGGCCTGCGTCTGGGCGGGCGCTTCGGTCTCTGCCGGGGCTTCTGGTTCTGCCGGGGCTTCGGTCTCGCCGGGCGCGATCTCCTCCGCCTCATCCTCAAGCGCCCATACGGTACAGTCCTCCGCCTCCTCCGGCTTCAGGTCCAGGCCCAGGTCGCCGTCCGTCTCGGCAAACAAGCCGGGCGCGCCGGACCACTCTGCCGGGGCCGGCTGGGCATCCACCGCGCCGGAGATCACTTCCTCCGCCGGAGCGGGACAGGCGCCGACGCACAGCGCCACGATCACAAGCCACGCGAGCTTTTTTATCCACATGCGTACGATTCCTCCGCGGTACACTTTATATATATGCCCTTATTTTACCTTACGGCCTGTTATAAGTCAACGCCGCCGGCGGCCGGTTCGCGTCAAAGCTGTGTCAAATTATGGGCTTTCGGGCGGAGAATCGTTGGGAGCATGCATCACATTTTACGTGAAGGGCGCTTGACATTTTGTCTGTTATTTGCCATATTACAAGTATCCACCCAAGGGAGGGAGGCCGCGTTATGGAGCATGCGCCCGTCAAGCATACCGCCAGGGAGAACATCCGCCTGTTCAGGCGCTTTCTGCCCTATTTCAGGCCGCGGCTGCCCGTGCTGCTGCTGGATTTGTTCTGCGCGTCGCTGACCACGGTCTGCGATTTGGTGCTGCCGCTGATCGTGCGATACATCACCGGCATGGGCGCCACCAATCTGGCCGCGCTGACCGTGTCCACCGTGGTGAAGCTGAGCCTTCTGTACGTGGCGCTGCGCGTCGTGGACACGGCGGCCAACTACTTCATGCAGTCGGTGGGCCACGTGATGGGCACCCACATCGAGACCGACATGCGGCGCGACCTGTTCGCGCACCTGCAGGAGCTTCCCCACGCCTACTACAGCAACACCAAGATCGGCCAATTGATGTCCCGCATCACCAGCGACCTGTTCGACATCACCGAGTTTGCCCACCACTTCCCGGAGGAGATCTTCATCACCGGCATCAAGGTGGTCATCGCGTTTGTGATATTGTGCGGCATGAACGTGCCGCTGACGCTGATCATATTCGCGTCGCTGCCGCTGATGGTGCTGTGCAGCAACCACTTCGCCAAGCCCATGCGGCGCACGTTCAAGGATTCCAGACACCAGCTGGGCGAGATCAACGCCCGGGTGGAGGACAGCCTGTCCGGCATACGCGTGGTCAAATCCTTCGCCAACGAGGACCTGGAGAACGAGAAGTTCGCCGAGGGCAACCACGCCTTCTTCAACGTCAAGCGGCGCATGTACCACAACATGGCGGGCTTCCATTCGGTGACCCGCATGTTCGACGGCATCATGTACATACTCGTCGTGTGCATCGGCGCGATATTCATGATCAAGGGCCGCATCACCGCCGCGGACCTGGTGGCCTATCTGCTGTACGTCACAACGCTGCTGGCCTCGGTGCGCCGGCTGGTGGAGTTCACCGAGAGCTTCCAGCGGGGCATCACCGGCATCGAGCGCTTCGCGGAGGTCATGGACGTGCCCGTGGACATCCACGACGAGCCCGGCGCGGTGGCGCTGACCAACGTGCGGGGCGAGCTGGAGTTCAAGGACGTGTCCTTTGCCTATTCCGACGGCGGCGCGGACGTGCTCAGCCACATCAGCCTGCACGTCTCTCCCGGCCAGAGCGTGGCGCTGGTGGGCCCCTCCGGCGGCGGCAAGACCACGCTGTGCAACCTGATCCCCCGCTTCTACGAGCCCAATTCCGGCCAGATCCTGATCGACGGCACGGACATACGGCGCTTCACGCTGCGCTCGCTGCGCGGCCAGATCGGCATGGTGCAGCAGGACGTGTACCTGTTCTCCGGCACGGTGCTCTCCAACATCGAATACGGCCGCCCCGGCGCGAGCCGGGAGGAGGTCGTCCGCGCGGCGAAGCTGGCCGGCGCCCACGAATTCATCGCGGCCCTTGAAAACGGCTACGACACCTACGTGGGCGAGCACGGCGTGAAGCTGTCCGGCGGGCAGAAGCAGCGCATCTCCATCGCCCGCGTTTTCCTGAAGAACCCGCCGATACTGATCCTCGACGAGGCCACCAGCGCCCTGGACAACGAATCGGAGCACCTGGTGCAGAAATCGCTGGAGAGCCTGATGAAGGGGCGCACCACGTTCACCATCGCCCACCGGCTCACCACGATCCGCGGCGCGAACACCATACTGGTGCTCACCGACAGGGGCATCGTGGAGCAGGGCAGCCACGACGAGCTGATGGCGAAGCAGGGCGTCTACTACAACCTGTACCGGATGTACCAGTCGAACGAAACTACCGCCTGACCCGGCGCACGGCGATCAGCTGGGGCGGGTCGTTGGGCTGGTTCACGTAGCGCTTTAACATCGCGTCGAAGCGGCGCGGGTCCAGCGCCGCCGCCCAGGCGTTCAGCGCCTCAAGCTCCCGCGCGCCCTCCGCGTGGCCCGGATAGACGCAGATGGTCAATAGGCCGTCCGGCTTTAGGACCGACAGCGCCGCGTCCACGGCCTGAAGCGTCGTTTCGACCCTCGTGGTAATGCCGTGCGGCGCACCGGGCAGCCAGCCCAGGTTGAACACCACCGCGTCCACCGGCTCCGGGACCCGCTCGGCCATGTGCTCGTGGCCCTCGCAGAACAGCGTCGCCCGGTCGATGAGCCCGTGTTCCGTGAGCAGCGCCCGGGTGCGCGCCACCGCCTCCGGCTGTATGTCAAAGCCGTACACGCGGCCCGACTCGCCCACCATCTCGCACAGCCGCCGGGTGTCGCCGCCGTTGCCCATCGTGGCGTCCACCGCCCGCGCGCCGGGATACAGCGCCGGGGTGATCAGCGCCTGGGCCCAGAACCGGGCGGACTGAAAGTCGTTTGCCATGGTCCACACCTCCCGATATCATTATACTACAAGGAGCGCTTCCATGCAAAACCATTCCCCTCTGGCCGCCTCGCTGCGCCGCAAGCTGATCGGCGACCGGGCGTTCTACCGCACGGTGCTGGCCATCGTGGTGCCGATCATGATCCAGAGCGCCATCACCAACTTCGTAAACCTCCTGGACAACGTGATGGTGGGCCAGGTGGGCACGGAGCAGATGTCCGGCGTTTCCATCGCCAACCAGCTGCTTTTCGTGTTCAACCTGTGCGTGTTCGGCGGCCTCGCCGGGGCGGGCATATTCTCGGCCCAGTTCTTCGGCGCGAAGAACGAGGACGGCGTGCGCCACTGCTTTCGGTACAAGCTGTTCGTCTGCGCGGGGCTCATCGCGCTGGCGCTGGCGGTATTCCTGCCGGGCGGCCGGTACCTGATCACCCGCTTTCTGCACGACGAGGCCAGCCCCGGCCGCGTGGACGTGACGCTGAACCACGGCCTGGCCTATCTGCGCATCATGCTGGTGGGACTTCTGCCCTTCAGCCTGACCCAGGTGTACGCCGGCACGCTGCGCGAGACGGGCGAGACCCGGCTGCCCATGTACGCGGGCATCGCGGCGGTGTTCGTGAACCTGATCTTCAACTACCTGCTGATCTTCGGCCACCTGGGCTTTCCGGAGCTGGGCGTGGAGGGCGCGGCCATCGCCACGGTGCTCTCCCGCTTTGTGGAGATGGCCATCGTCACCGTCTACACCCACCGCCACGAATCGCGCTACGGCTTCATCCGGGGCGTGTATCACAGCCTGCACATCCCCGGGCCGCTGGTTCGGGACATCACGCTGAAGGGCATGCCGCTATTGGTCAACGAGGCGCTGTGGTCCACGGGCATGACCATGCTGGCCCAGTGCTATTCGGTGCGGGGCCTGGACGTGGTGGCCGCGATGAACATCAACAACACCGTGTCCAACCTGTTTGCCGTCACCATATTCTCGATGGGCACCGCCACGTCGATCCTGGTGGGCCAGGCCCTGGGCGCGAACGACATGAAGGGGGCCATGGACCACGCCTGGAAGCTGACGGCCTTTGGCCTGGCCGTCACCGTGGCGACGCTGTCGGTGATGATCGTGGTGGCCCCGCTGATCCCCGGGGTCTACCGCACCTCCGGCGAGGTGCGGGCGCTGGCCACCGCGTTTCTGCGCATCTACGCGCTGTGCATGCCGCTGTTCTCGTTCTGCAACAGCGCCTACTTCATACTGCGCTCCGGCGGCAAGACGCTGATCACCTTCCTGTTCGACAGCGGCTATACCTGGGTGATCGCCGTGCCCATCGCCTGGTCGCTGGTGCACCTGACGAACATGAACGTTATCGCCGTGTACCTTTGCGTGCAGCTGGCGGACCTCATCAAGTGCGTGTTCGGTTTCATACTGGTGCGCAGGGGCGTGTGGCTGAACAACATGGTATAAAATCACCCCGAAGCGGTATCGCTTCGGGGTATGTACGGTATGGAGTTACTTTCCGAACAGCTGCGCCCAGTAGGTGACGCCGTTCACCGTCAGCGCGCAGACGCCGATGGAGCCGAAGCCGGGGCGCATGATGTTCGCCCGGTGGCCGCTGGAGGTCAGCCAGGCCGCCATGACCTTGTCCGCCGTGCGCTGGCCCATGGCGATGTTCTCGCCGTAGATGCCCGTGCCGGCCGTGGACCACTTGCTGCCGTCGGGGCGGGTGTGGCTGAACTTTTCCACGATCTCCCGCGCCCGCACGCAGGCGGCCCGGGTGAGCTCGGCGTCGACCCGCAGCGCCCCGAGGCCCGCCTTCTGTCGCTCCGCGTTCACCTGCCGCACGACCTCGGCGGCCAGGCCGCCGAGCGTTACGCCGTCGTCGGCCTTCGGCTTTACGTCTACCTTGACGGCGCTGACCGTTCGGGCAGACAGCCGGTACTTCGGCGAACAGGCGGTCTTCGCCAGCGCCCCCTGGCCGGCCAGTGCGGCCAGCAGCACAAGGCACAGCGCCAGCGCCGTAAATCGCTTGATGGGATGCATGTAATCACCTCTTCTGAAATAGATTTGAAATATATTTCACAGGTATTTTATATGTATTATCCAAATATGTCAATCAAATACTGTGCAATATCCATAAATTACCAGAAACCGGGAGGCAAATGGGATGGTTCATGAATCCGAGGAGCGCCAGCGGGCCGACGCGGCGCTGGCGGCGCGGGGCCTGGCGCCCAGCCGGGAGAAGGCCCGGGCGCTGATCGAGGCGGGCTTCGCGCTGATCAACGGCGCTCCCATCGCAAAGCCCGCCCAGAAGGTCGGGCCGGAGGACGTGCTGACCGTCACCGGCGACACCCACCCCTACGTCAGCCGCGGCGGTCTGAAGCTGAAGAGGGCCATAGACGCCTTCGCCGTGGACGTGTCGGGAAAGGTGTGCGTGGACGTGGGCGCGTCCACCGGCGGCTTTACCGACGTGCTGCTGCGCGAGGGCGCGGCCCACGTCTACGCGGTGGACGTGGGCACCGGCCAGCTGGACCCGCGCCTGCGCGAAGACCGCCGCGTCACGAGCATGGAGCGGGTCAACGCCCGCGCGCTGGCCCGCTCCATGTTCCCCACGCCGCCGACCCTGGCGGTGATGGACGTGTCCTTTATATCGGTGCGCCTGATCCTGCCGGCGCTGTTTGAGCTGCTGGGGCCCGGGGGCCGCGTGCTCACGCTGGTGAAGCCCCAGTTCGAGGCGGGCCGCGCCAGCATAGGCAAGGGCGGCATCGTCTCAAGCCCGGAGGCCCACCGCCGGGTGCTTTATGAGATTGCTGCGTTCCCGGAGGCGCTGGGGTGGCGAGTCCGGGCGCTGGAAATCTCCCCCATCACCGGCGGCGACGGCAACATCGAATTCCTGGCGGACCTGCTGCCGGCTTTACGGTGCGAGCGCGCCGTCCCGGTAAAAGAGATCGACGCGCTCGTCCGGCGGGCGCACGCAAAAAACTAATCCACGACCACGAACTTCTCCCGGCATTCTCTTCCCGCCGGGCGCGCCCGCGGCGCGTCGTGCAAGAGCGCCCAGACGTCCGTGGCCCGGCACTCCAGCTCAAAGCAGGGGTCCCCCGTCAGCTCCGCGGCCCGGGACACGATGGGCAGGCGCGCGCGCGCCTTCAGCGCCGGGAGCAGCCCTTCCGCGCCCCGGCGCATGCCGATCAGCCGGGCGTAGCGCGGCGCGGGCACGGCCCGGATCAGATTCCTGTCCATGCCGATCAGCGCGTGGGTCAGCGTGCGGCTCAGCCGCGCGTGGGTGTAGCGCTTGCACTTCAGCGCCTCCAGCAATGCCTCGCGGCCACAGGCCTCCCGGCAGCATTTATGCAGCCGGTTCTCCAGGCCCTCCCCCACGTCGGGCAGCGCCGCCAGCGCCTGTAGATCCATGCCCCTCAGCCGGTACAGCAGCACGTCGTCCATGCCGTGCATCGCCTCCGGTACGGCCCAGCGCCGCGCGGCCTCCGGCATCGCCATGAGCGCCCGATCCGCCTCGCCGCGGGCAAAGGCCGCCCGTATGGCCGTGGCGGAGGCGATTTGGCCCAGCGCCGGGTCGTGGTAATCGCCTACGCGCCGGATCGCCACCGGCGTCATGTTCGACCCGCGCTGGGCGATGGCCCGCAGGTATTCCACGGCCAGCGCCAGGTTCGGGCGGTTCATGAGCGTCTCCGGCATGCCCATCATTTCGCCGATCGCCTCGCCCCGCGCCCGGGCGTGGGATTTGCCCTCCTCCAGCTTCTCCCTTATTTTTTCGGACAGCGCCCGGGGCTCGTCGTCGCGCAGCGACGCCAGCTTCTCAATGAGCGCCATATCGTCGGTCTCGCTGCCGAAGCACAGCGCGTCCACCCCCAGGCCGTCCAGTATCGCCACGCCGCCCCGGGCAAAGGCGTCCGCGGTGCGCACGGCGAACAGCGCCGGCAGCTCGAACACCGCGTCCACGCCGCAGGAAAGCGCCATGCGCGCCCGATCCCACTTGGAGAACATGGCGGGCTCGCCCCGCTGGGTGAAGTGGCCGGACATGCAGGCCGCGACATAATCGCAGCCGGTCAGCTCCCGCGCCCGTTCGACGTGCAGCGCGTGGCCGTTGTGAAACGGATTGTACTCCGCGATGATGCCCGCGATCCTCATCTTTCGTCCGTCCTTTGAGCCCTTGAATAGACGCATTCCCCGCGCACAAACGTATGCATGACGTTGAACGCCGGGTCGGTGATCAGTATGTCCGCGTCCTTGCCCGCCTCCAGCGACCCCTTCGCCCCGTCGACGCCCACCGAGCGCGCCGGGTACAGCGAGGCCATGTTCACCACCTGGTAAAGCGGCAGGCCGGTGTGCGCCCGGAAGTTGCGCACGGCCAGGTCCATCGTCAGGCTGCTGCCGGCGATGGTGCCGTCCGGGAACCGGCAGCGGATGCCGTCCACGATCACCGTCTGCCCCGACTGGTCGTGGGGCCCGTCGGGCAGGTGGGCCACCTGTATCGAGTCGGTGATCAGCACCAGGCGGTCGCCCTTCTGCCGCGCCATCAGGCCGAACAGCATGGGGTTCACGTGGAACGTGTCGGCGATCAGCTCGCAGTACACCCTGCCGTCGGTCAGCGCCGCCCCGACGGCCCCCGGCTCCCGGTGGTTCAGCGGCGGCATGGCGTTGAAGGTGTGGGTGGCGTGGGTGACGCCCGCGTCAAAGCCCGCCAGCGCCTGCGCCGCGGTGGCCGCGGTGTGGCCCATCGAAACCGTCACGCCCAGCCCCGCGGCCGCGCGGATGAAGTCGAGCGCGCCGTCCACCTCCGGCGCGACGGTCATCAGCTTCACCACGTCCGCCCAGGGCCGCAGCTTTTCGACATCGGGGCGCTGTATGGCCGCGCCGTCCTGGGCCCCCTTCTTCACCGGATTGATGAACGGCCCCTCGGCGTGGCAGCCCAGCACCTGCGCGCCGCCCCAATCGGGGCGCAGGCTCCGCGCCGCGGCCTGCCGTATGGCGGAAAAGCACGCCTCCAGCGTCGGCCACTTCAGCGTCATGGTGGTGGGCAGCCAGGCCGTGGTGCCCCATTCCGCCAGCCGGCGGGACATTTCCTGCAGTTCCCCGAGGCTGCCGTTTGAGGCGTCCATGCCCATGAAGCCGTGGATGTGCACGTCCACCAGGCCCGGGGCCACGTAGCCGCCCGCCGCGTCGATGATCCGGGAGCCCGCCGGCGGCACGTCCAGCACGCCGGCGATCCGGCCCCGTTCAAAGGCCAGTGCCTTTCCGCGGACTTCCCCGTCCGGAAGCAGTATGATGCCGTTGACAATACACCGCATCGCCCTCACCTCTCCCCTATGATACCACGTTTGCGCGAAAAAGCCAAGGGACGCGCTTGGCGTTCCCTTGGCTGATATTGGCGCTCAGGCCTGCGCCGGCGCGGCGGCGATCTGCGCCTGGGTCCTGTGCAGTATGTCCATGAACTCCTCGCCGGTGATGGTCTCGTGCTCGTACAGGTACTTGGCCAGCGTGTGCAGCGGCTGGGCATTCTCCTGCAAAATGCTGTAGGCCTTCTCGTACTGGGCGGCGATCAGGCTGCGCACCACCTCGTCGATGCGGTTGGCCGTCTCGGCGGAGCAGGCCAGCGTGGTGTCCCCGCCCAGGTACTGGTTGGTCAGCTGCTCCATGGCCACCATGCCGAACTCGCTGGACATGCCGTAGCGGGTGATCATGGCCCGGGCCAGGCGCGTGGCCTGCTCGATGTCGTTGGAGGCCCCGGTGGTGATCTGGCCGAAGATCAGCGCCTCGGCGGCGCGGCCGCCGGTGAGCGTGGCGATCTTGTTCTCCAGCTCCTCCTTGGTCAGCAGGAAGTGCTCGCCCTCCTCCACCTGCATGGTGTAGCCCAGCGCGCCGGAGGTCCTGGGGATGATGGTGATCTTGTGCACCGGCGCGGATTCCGACTGCTTGGCCGCCACCAGCGCGTGGCCGATCTCGTGATAGGCCACCACCATCTTCTCCTTGTCGCTCATCACCCGGTTCTTCTTCTGATAGCCGGCGATGATGACCTCCACGCTCTCCTCCAGGTCCGCCTGGGTCACCAGCCTTCTGCCGTCGCGCACGGCCCGCAGCGCGGCCTCGTTGACGATGTTGGCCAGCTCCGCGCCGGACGCGCCGGAGGCCGCCCGGGCCACCGCGGCGTAGTCGATGTTCTTCTGGGTCTGCACGTTCTTGGCGTGCACCTTCAGTATCGCCTCGCGGCCCGCCAGGTCCGGCAGCTCCACCGGCACGCGCCGGTCGAAGCGGCCCGGCCGCAGCAGCGCGGGGTCCAGCGATTCGGGGCGGTTCGTGGCCGCCAGTATCACGACGCCCTTGCTGCCGTCAAAGCCGTCCATCTCCGTCAGCAGCTGGTTCAGCGTCTGCTCGCGCTCGTCGTTGCCGCCGATGCGCCCGTCGCGCTTGCCGCCGATGGCGTCCACCTCGTCGATGAACACGATGCAGGGGGCCTTCTCATTGGCCTGCTTGAACAGGTCGCGGACCTTCGCCGCGCCCATGCCCACGAACATCTCCACGAATTCCGAGCCTGAGATCGAGAAGAACGGCACGTTGGCCTCGCCGGCCACGGCCTTCGCCAGCAGCGTCTTGCCCGTGCCGGGAGGGCCCACCAGCAGCGCGCCCTTGGGCATCTTCGCGCCGATCTCCTCGTACTTCTTCGGGTTGTGCAAAAAGTCGACGATCTCCGACAGGATCTCCTTGGCCTCGTCCTCGCCGGCCACGTCGTCAAACTTGATGCCGCTGGTGGACTTCACGTAGATCTTGGCGTTGCTCTTGCCCATGCCGAACATCATGCTGCCCGCGCCGCCACCGGCCTTCTCCAGCAGCTTCTTGCTCACCAGCTGGCCCAGGGCGATCATGACGATCAGCGGCAGCACCCAGGAGATCAGCAGCGACAGCAGCGGCGACATCTGTTCGACGATCTGGCTGGAGAACTTCGCGCCGGAGGCGTACAGCCGCTGGGTCAGGTCCTTATCGTCCATCAGGCCCGTCTTGAAGAAGCTGCCGTTGCCGTCGGTGAACAGGATCTGGTTGTCCTCCACCATGACCTCCTTGACCTGCTTGTCCTCGGTCATGCGCATGAACTCGCTGTAGTCTACCTCGGTGACCTTGGGGCTGAACAGCATCGGCGCGATCAGGCTGTTGAACAGTATGATCGCAACGACCGCGAGCAGATAATAGAATATCAGAGGTTGTTTGGGTTTCTTGACCTCGTTCATGAATGCACCTTCCTTCTGTTGGCAAACGCAGTATACACTGATATTATAAACCCTGTGTCAACTGAATGTCAAGGATAGTCAATTTTCGTAAAATAAACGACGGCCCCATGGCATATACTATTCGCACATTCTGATAAGGAGCGTGCATCGATGAATCCATTTGAGCTGAAGCCCAGGCGCCTGGAATCCCTGATCATGAACTGGGGGCAGCTGACCCCCGTCCCCTACGACGCCCGCGCGGTGGACCCCTACACCCGCTGCCGGGTCATACTGATGAACGGCACCGAGTTTGAGGCGGTGTGGTACGGCCACCAGTTCAGCCGCCACGCCCCCGACAACGAGCTGCGCCGCCAGATCGCCCTGCTGCGCCGGCTGGAGCAGCAGCAGCAAAAGCTGATCGCCGCGCTGAAGCCGGCGGACGAGACGATACTGATGCACACCATCGGCTACGAGCAGCTGGCCGTGGACCTGACGGCCGCCCTGGCTCAGCGGGAGGACAACCCCTATGTGAAGCAGGCGCTGGACTTCGCGCTGCTGGAGGACTTCGACCACCTGTACCGCTACGCGGATCTGATGGACTTCGACGACGGCATGCAGGCCGAGGCGCTGGTGGGGCGCTACACCGAGATCATGCCGGGCCGGCCCACGATCGCCCACCACCGCCACCCGTTCGACTCGGTGAAGTTCCACATCCAGAGCCCCACCGCCTCGCCGATGACCCGCCTGTGCACCGGCATCATCACCGCCGCCGAGCAGCAGACCATGAACTACTATATGAACGTCGCCGCCTTCTACCCCACGGCCTGGGGCCAGAAGCTGTACCGGGAGATCGGCATGGTGGAGGAGCAGCACGTCACCCAGTACGGCAGCCTGATGGACACGGACCAGACCTGGCTGGAAGGCTGCCTCAACCACCAGTACGCCGAGTGCTACCTCTACTGGTCGGCCATGGAAACCGAGAGCGACCCCCGCATACGGGACATCTGGGCCATGCTGTTCGAGCAGGAGGTCAGCCACCTGCACGCCGCCGCGGAGCTGCTGGAGACCTACGAGGGCACCGAACCTGACCAGGTGATCCCCGACGGCACGTTCCCCGACCCGCTGCGGCTCACCGGCAACATCGAATACGTGCGCGCCGTGCTGGGCGGCACCGTCTGCAACACCGCCCTGCGCGAGGACTGGACCAACGTGAACGACCTGAGCCCGAAGGCCGACTTCTTCAAATACCAAGGGGCCGTCAACCCCGATGTGAACGGCGTGGAGAGCCACGCCATCATCGAGCGGCTCATCGCCCGGGACGGGGCCGACTACCGCTTCGAGATCGCGCCGAACCCGGTGCCCGCGCTGCGGGACCGCAGGGCGGACAACACCGATCTGGGCCGCGTGCAGGGCACGGCCTGCTGACAGTATTTCGCCCGCGGCGTGAACGCGTTCCCGCCGCGGGCGATATCACTCTCTGACGCGCCTATTCCTCCGTCAGCTTCTGCACCACCTGCTCGAAGGCCATGCTGTGGCTGGCCTTCACCAGCACGCTGTCGCCGGGGCGCACGATCTCATGGATCGCGCCCAGCAGCGCTTCCTTGTCTTCAAAGTACAGCGCGTCGCCGCCCGCGCCCTTGGCGCCCTCGGCGATCTGCCGCGAAAGGGGCCCGCAGGCCACGATCTTTTCAATGCCCAGGCGCGCCGCGTATTCCCCCAGGCCCGCGTGCAGCCGGGGGCTGCGGGGGCCCAGCTCCAGCATGTCGCCCAGCACGCTCACCCGGCGGCCGGGCAGCGCGGCCAGCGAATCCAGCGCCGCCCTGCAGGAGTTGGGGTTGGAATTGTAGCAGTCGCTGATCACGGTGAGCCCGCCGGCGTGGATCACCCGCGCCCGGTCGCCCACCGTCTCAAAGCCCCGGATGCCCTCGGCGATCTCCTGTTCGGTCATGCCCAGCTCCAGTCCCACCGCCGCGGCGGCCAGCGCCGCGTAGACCATGTGGCTGCCGAAGGCGGGGATGTGGACCTCAAAGCGCGCCGCGCCGTGGCGCACGGTCAGCCGCAGGCCGTCCTCCCCCAGGTTCTTGACGCACTCGCCCCGAACGTCGCAGCCCTCGGAAAGCCCGTAGGTCACCTTGCGCATGTCCGGCCGGCAGACCGCCTGCAGCGCATCGTCGCCGTTCATCACGGCCAGGCCGTCCCTGGTCATGCCCTCGAAGATCTCGGACTTGGCGCGCAGCACGCCGTCCCGGTCGCCCAGAAACTCCAGGTGCGCGTCGCCGATCACCGTGAACAGGGCGATGGTGGGCCGCACCATGGCAGTGAGACGCCGCATCTCGCCGAAGTCGGAAATGCCCATCTCCACCACCGAAACCTGGTGCTTGTCCTCCAGGCGCAAGAGCGTCCACGGCACGCCCAGCTCGTTGTTCAGGTTGCGCTGGGTCTTGTGGGTCACAAACCGCCGGGACAGCACCGCCGCCACCATCTCCTTGGTGGTGGTCTTGCCCACGCTGCCGGTGACGCCGATCACGGGAATATCAAAGCGCGAACGGTACCAGCCCGCCAGCGCGCCGGTGGCCCGCAGGGTGGAGCCCACCACGATGGCCGGGCGCTCGTCCGCGCGGGGCTCGCGCTCGGTGAGGCAGGCCGCCGCCCCACGCTTCAGGCACTCGGCCATGAAATCATGGCCGTCCACGCGGCTGCCCTTCAGCGCGATGAACAGCGCCCCGGGCGCTATGGCACGGCTGTCGCTGGTCACGCCGGTGACCGTTTCGCAAAGCGCCTTCTCATCGCCCACCCAGCGGCCGTCCACGGCGCGCAGCGCGTCGTTTAATAGAAAGGGCTTCATATCGTGCCTGCACCTCCAACGGCGTCGTCCAGTATCGTCTGGCAGAGAGCCTTGTAGTCGATGCCCACGGCCGCGGCCTCCTGGGGCATGAGGCTGGTGGGCGTCATGCCCGGCAGGGTATTGATCTCCAGGAAGTACACCTCGCCGGACTCGTCCACGATGAAGTCTGACCGGGAATAGGTCTGAAGCCCCAGCAGCGTGTGCATCTTCAGCGCCGTCTCCCGAAGGGCCTCCTCGGTGGCCGCGTCGATGGGCGTCGGGCAGATCTCCACGGTGGCCCCGGCCTGGTACTTGTTCTTATAGTCGTAGAAGCCGTGCTTCGGGATGATCTCGATGGACGGCAGGCTCCTGCCCTTCAGCACCGCCACGTCGATCTCGCGCCCCTTGACGTACTGCTCCAGCACCACCCGGCCCAGCGGCCGGTTGGCTTCCAGCGCGGAAACGAGCTCTTCCTTCGTCTTCGGAATGGACACGCCGATGCTGGAGCCGCTGTCCACGGGCTTGACCACACAGGGCAGGTCCACCGAGGCGGCCATCTGCTCAACGCATTCCCGGCCATAGCTTGCGATGCGCCACTTGGGCGTGCGCACCCCCGCCGCCCGGGCCAGCTGCTTGGTCAGGTCCTTGTCCATGGCCAGGGCGCTGCCCAGGTAGCCGCTGCCGGTGTAGGGAATGCCCATCAGGTCGAAGGCCGCCTGGATGCGCCCGTCCTCGCCGCAGGTCCCGTGCAGGCCCAGGAACACCGCGTCCGCCAGCGCGCACAGCTCAAACACGCCCTTGCCCACCTTGCTGGGGCTCTTCCACTTGCGGGACGCCCGCACGGCCTGAAGGTCCGGCTCCTCCTCGGACACCGCGGCGTCCTTCAGGGGCGGCAGGTGCTCGAACAGGTCCTCGGGCGACTGGTCGGTATCCTCCAGGCCGAAGAACATATCCACCAGCACGGCCCTGTGCCCCAACTCCCGCAGGGCTTTGCAGATCAGCGTGCTGCTGGTGATGGAAACGTTGCGCTCCATGCTCAGCCCGCCGCACAACACCACTATCTTCATTGGCGATTCGCCTCCAAATATATCATGAACAAAGGTATTATAGCATATGATACCGTTTCCTGCCGCCACTTTTGGGAAAAGGCGATATATTTAACAGTATGCCGCCGCAAGTCGGCGCGTGCAGATTCTTGACATCCGGCGGGGTTCGCGATAGAATGACATCAGTGCCGAAAGCGGTTTCGCTTCGGACTTATCAAGGATTGGGGGAATGACAATGGCTCTTGGCAATACGCAGGCCATCATCGAAAAGAGCAGGATGAACGTGGCCGAGGAATCGCAGATCTCCGAGCGCGCGTACAATCTGATCATCGGCGCCATGCTGCTGTGGGGCTTTTTTCTGAACTACGTGACCGTCGCGGCCTTCGGGCAGCAGGTCATGGCCATGGTGGCGGGCATGAACCCGGCGGTGTTTCTGATCGTCTACTTCGTGCTGGTGATCGTGGGCAACATCATGGTGGTCAAGGGCGGAGCCGCCCTCAGCTTCGTGGGCTACACGCTGATCGCCGCGCCCATCGGCGTGGTGGTGTGCATGTCGGTGCAGGGCATCCCGGTGAGCATCGTCAAGAGCGCCGTGCTGGTCACGGCCATCGTCACGCTGCTGTTCATGATCGCCGGAACGCTGTTTCCCGGCTTCTTCCTCAGGCTCGGCCGCGTGCTGTTCTTCTCGCTGCTGTTCACCATCGTGGGAAGCCTGATCAACCTGTTGCTGTTCGGCGCCCGCAACTCCATGCTGTACCAGTGGATCGGCACGGCCACATTCTCGCTGTACATCGGCTACGACTGGGCCCGGGCCAACACCTGCGCCCGCACCGTGGACAACGCCATCGACCTGTCCGCCTCGCTGTATCTGGACATCATCAACCTGTTTTTGCGCATACTGCGCATCATGAGCCGCAATCGGAAGTAACGGGAAGGCGATTCATAAGATACGTTGATCGAGGCGATACGCATGGTCGAAATCAGGCAAGTCAAAACGCGGTCCGAGCTGAGAAAATTCGTGAACTACCCCAACGTGCTGTACAGGGACGTTCCCCAGTTCATACCCGCCTTTTACGGCGACGATCTGGACGACTGGAACCCGAAGAAGAACCCCGCCTTCTCCTACTGCGAGGCGAAGTGCTGGCTGGCGCTTCGGGACGGCAAGGTCGTGGGCCGCATCGGCGCGATACTCAGCCGCCGGGCCAACGAGAAGTGGGGCCTGAACCGCATGCGCTTTACCCAGGTCGACTTCATCGACGACTTCGAGGTCTCCTCCGCGCTGTTTGAGGCGGTGGAGCAATTCGCGCGGGAGAAGGGCTGCACCGAGGTCCACGGGCCGCTGGGCTTTACGGATTTGGACCGGGAGGGCATGCTGGTGGAGGGCTTTGACCGCCGGAGCATGTTCATCACCTACTACAACCACCCCTACTACAACGACCACCTGCGCCGCCTGGGCTATGAGAAGGACGTGGACTGGGTGGAGATGCTGGTGGAGGTGCCCTACGACGAGCACACCATCACGCGCATGGACAAGCTGTCGGAGCGCGTGATGCGCTATTCCAATTTGCACATCGCCGAGGTGAAATCCCGCAAAGACTACAAGCCGCTGATCGAAAAGGTGTTCGAGCTGATCAACTCCGCCTATTCCGACCTGTACGGCACCGTGCCGCTGGACGAAACGCAGATCAAGCGCTACGCCAAAAAGTTCATACCGCTGATCAACCCGGACCTGGCCTGCTTCGTGCTGGACGAGCACAACAGCCTGGTGGGCTTCGGCGTGTCCGCGCCCAGCATGGCCATGGCCATGAAGAAGAGCAACGGGCGGCTTCTGCCCTTCGGCTTTCTGCGGGTGCTGCGCGCCCTGAAGGTGAACGACACGCTGGACCTGTTCCTGGTGGCCGTGATCCCCGAGTACCAGAACAAGGCCGTGAACGCCATCATGCTGAACCACGTGCTGAAGGGCTGCCTGAAGATGGGCATCCGCCGGGCCGAGACGGGCCCGCAGCTGGAGACCAACCACAAGGTGCAGAGCCAGTGGAACTTCTTCAAGACCGAGCAGCACAAGCGCCGCCGCTGCTACGTGAAGGCGCTGCGCTGAACCGTATTGACGGGGGAATTCCCCGCATGCTATAATACCCTTTGACACCACGCCGGGGCACACGCGCCGGCAGAGACGAATCGCGGAGGTTGATTATGGAACAGCAGCTTCAGAAGAAAAGGATTTTCTCCGGCATACAGCCCACGGGCAATTTGACGCTGGGCAACTACATCGGCGCGCTGCGCAACTTCGGCCTGCTGCAGGACGAATACGACTGCCTGTACTCCATCGTGGACCTGCACGCGCTGACGGTGCGCCAGAACCCCGCGGAGCTTCGCAAGGCCTGCCTGCGCACAATGGCCATATTCCTGGCCAGCGGCCTGGACCCGGAGAAGAACATCATCTACTTCCAGAGCCAGGTGGCCGCCCACCCGGAGCTGGCCTGGATCCTGAACTGCTTTACCTACATGGGCGAGATGTCCCGGATGACCCAGTTCAAGGACAAATCCCAGAAGCACGCCGACAACATCAACTGCGGCCTGTTCACCTATCCGGTGCTGATGGCGGCGGACATACTGCTGTACCAGACCGACCTGGTGCCCATCGGCGCGGACCAGAAGCAGCACCTGGAGATCTGCCGGGACATCGCCGAGCGCTTCAACGCCGTCTACGGCGACGTGTTCACCATTCCGGAGGGGTACTTCCCGAAGGTGGGCGCGCGGGTCATGAGCCTGCAAGAGCCCACCCGCAAGATGAGCAAGTCCGATCCGGAGGAGACCTACATCGCCATACTCGACCGGCCCGACGTCATCCGCAAGAAGATTCGCCGCGCGGTGACCGACTGCGACAACTCCGTGCGCTTTGACCCGGAGAACAAGCCCGGCGTCGCCAATTTGATGAGCATCATGTCGGCGCTGACCGGCAGGAGCATGGACGACATCTCCGCCGAGTTCGACGGCGCGGGCTACGGCAAGTTCAAGGACGCCGTGGCCGACAGCGTGATCGCCGTGCTGGAGCCCATACAGGCCGAGTACGACCGCATCAGCGCCGACAAGGCGTATCTGCAGCAGGTGATGGATTCCGGCCGCGAGCGCGCGGCAGCCATCGCCCACCGCACCATGCTGAAGGTGCGCAAGAAGCTGGGCATCGCGCCCTGGAAGCTATGAGCTTTCACCACCTGCCCGTGCTGCTGAGCGAGTGCCTGGAGGGCCTGGCCATTAAACCGATCGGAGTCTACCTCGACTGCACCCTCGGCGGCGCCGGGCATTCCGGCGAGATATTGAAGCGCCTCGGCGCGGGCGGCCTGCTGATCGGCATCGATCGGGACGCCGAAGCCATCGAGGCCGCCTCCGCGCGCCTGGCGGGCATTGCCTCGGGCGCGCGTTTCATCTGCCTGCGGGGCAACTTCCACGACGCGCCGGCGCTGCTCTCGGAGGCCAAAATAGACTCCGGTCTGGACGGCGTGCTGATCGACCTGGGCGTGTCCAGCCACCAGCTGGACGTGCGGGAGCGGGGCTTCTCGTACCACGACGACGCGCCGCTGGACATGCGCATGGACCAGAGCCAGGCCCTTTCCGCCCGGGAGATCGTGAACGGCTGGTCCGAGGACGCATTGAACCGCATCCTGCGGGACTACGGCGAGGAGAAGTGGGCCCGGCAGATCGCCCGGGTGATCTGCGACCGCCGCAAGGCCGCGCCCATTGAGACCACCGGCCAGCTGGTGAACATCGTCGACGCCGCCATACCGAAAAAGCTGCGCCAGGCGGACGGCAGCCACCCGGCCCGAAGGACCTTCCAGGCGCTGCGCATCGCCGTGAACGACGAGCTGGAGCCGCTGGAGGCCGCCCTGCGGGCGCTGGTGGAGCTTTTGAACCCAGGCGGCCGGCTGTGCGCCATCACCTTCCACTCGCTGGAGGACCGCATCGTCAAGAACACCTTCAAAAGCCTCGCCGACCCCTGCACCTGCCCGAAATCCTTCCCGGTGTGCGTGTGCGGCAAGAAGCCCACGGTCAAACTGATCACCCGCAAACCCATTACCGCCTCCGAAGCCGAGCTGGCCGCGAATCCAAGGTCCCGCAGCGCCAGCCTCCGCATCATAGAAAAGCTCCCCCCACAAATCATTACTCCTAACTCCTAACTCCTCACTCCTCACTCTTTCCAACTCCACTCTCCACTCTCCACTCTCCACTCTCCACTCTAAAACGAGGTCTCTATGCGCCACCTTGATACTCCTTCCTGTTCCGTCCCCCTCCCCGCCTTTTTCCCGGACGCCACCTATGGGGCGATCCGGGCGGGCGCGTTTGAGGACGTGTACGCCGCCGGGCTGCACGGCTGCGAGATGAACAGCTATCACCTGATGACCAAGCCCGGGGCGAAGCTCATCAAGGGCCTGGGCGGGCTGCACGGCTTTACCGGCTACCGCGGCGCGATACTGACCGATTCCGGCGGCTTCCAGCTGTACTCGCTGATTCGGGAGAACCCGGAGTACGGCGAGATTCGGGACAAGGAGATCATATTCCGCCCCGACCTCGGTCGGGACAAGCTGACCTACACGCCGGAGAAATGCATGCAGGTGCAGTTTCAGTACGGCAGCGACATCATGATGGCGCTGGACATGTGCACCCACCCGGACGACCCCGCCGACGTGCAGCGGCGCAGCGTGGAGCTGACCGTGCGCTGGGGCGAGCGCTGCCGGGCGGAGTTTGACAAGCTGGCCGCGCGCATGGAGAAGAAGCCGCTGCTGTTCGGCATCGTGCAGGGCGGCAGCGACCCCGAGCTGCGCATGGAGTGCGGCAGGCGTCTGGAGGAGATCGGCTTTGACGGCTACGGCTTCGGCGGCTGGCCCCTGGACGCCAGCGGCGCGTTCCGGCCGGACATACTGAAGATGGCCGCGGACGCCATGCCCGACCACAAGGTCAAGTACGCCATGGGCCTGGGCCGGCCGGAGGAGATTGCCCAACTGGTAGGCATGGGCTACAGCCTGTTCGACTGCGTCATTCCCACCCGCGAGGCGCGTCACCAGCGGCTGTACACCTGGCTGCCCGGCATGGACACCCCCGAGGGCGTGCGCCGGGCGGACGGCCGGTTCTATAAGTTCCTGTACATACTGGACGACGAGCACCGGCGCGAGGACGGGCCGGTGGACCCGCGCTGCGACTGCCTGTTGTGCAAGAACCACTCCCGGGCGTATCTGCACCACCTGTTCAAGGTGGGCGACCCCTACGCCCTGCATCTGGCCACCGCCCACAACCTGAGGTTCTACGGGCGACTGATGGAGCTGCTTGGCGATGCGTGACGATCTTCTTGACAAGCTGCTCGCGTCCAAAAAGTACCGTGATATCTGCCCGGACACGGTGCGCCGGGTCTGGGCAGAGTGCGTGGGAAAGTACAAAAAGCCCAAGGACGTGGACAGAGCCGCCCGCGAGGCGCTGCACGGCATCACCGCCGCGTTCATGACGGGCGAGGAATCCCTGCAGCTGGCCCGCGACATGCACGCCTGGCACTGCGATAAAACCGACATCGGTCTGGAACGCATGCTCAGCCGCCACGCCTCCACCCGCGAGCGATTGCCCCTGTCCGATACGGACGCGCTCTACGGTCGCCTGTTTGAAATCACAGGCCGACCCCGGTCGGTTCTCGACCTGGCCTGCGGCATCAACCCGCTGTACCTGGGCGCGCGGGGCGTCAACACCGTGGGGGTGGACATCTCAGGCAGCGCTGTGGAGGCGGTCAACCGCTTCGGCCAGGTCTACGGCATGCCCGTGCGGGCCGTCTGCGCGGACCTGTTGAGCCCCGGCGCGATCCCGGGCGTCGAATACGACGTGGCGCTTCTGTTCAAGCTCCTGCCCCTGCTCGAAAGGCAGCGCGCAGCTTCCGCCATGGATGTGATGCGCGCCTTGAATGCCAAATGGCTGGTCGCCTCCTTCCCCACCCGCACGCTGGGCGGCAGGAACGTGGGCATGGCCGGACACTATTCCGACTGGATGTCGGCGCACATCCCCCCCGGGCGAAGCCTCGCCGATCATTTCGAGACGTCCAACGAACTGTTCTACATACTGAAACAGGATATGAGATAACCTCCACCGTCTGCTCACTCTTCCCTCTTCCCTCTTCACTCTTCACTCCTCACTCCTCACTCTTCACTCCTCACTCTTCACTCTTCACTCCTCAAGGAGGCCGCCATGCCCAAGCTGTACGTCGTCGCCACCCCCATCGGCAACCTGAACGACCTGACGCCCCGCATGCGCGAGGCGCTGGAGCGCGCCGACCTGATCGCCGCCGAGGACACCCGGGTCACCATGAAGCTGCTCAACACCTTCGATCTGCACCGGCCCATGACCTCCTGCCACCGCCACAACGAGGAAAACAAGGCCCCGCAGCTGGTGGCGCGGATGCTGGCGGAGGATCTGACGGTGGCGCTGACCTGCGACGCGGGCACGCCCGGCATCTCCGACCCCGGACACCTGCTGGTGCGGGCCTGCCACGAGGCCGGCATACCGGTAGAGCCCGTCTGCGGGCCCTCGGCGGTGGTCACGGCGCTGTCCGTCTCGGGCTTTGACGCCCGCCAGTTCGCCTTCTACGGCTTTCTGCCCCGGGAGAAGAAGGCGCTGGATGAAAAGCTGGACGCCATCCGCAGCTCCGGCCTGCCGGTGTGCGTGCTGTACGAGTCGCCCCACAGGATCGTCGATCTGGTGGCGGCCATCGCCGAAAAGTGGCCCCAGGCCGCGCTGTGCGTGTGCAGCGACCTGACCAAGCGCTTCGAGCGCATCTACCGGGGGCCCGCCCCCGAGGTGCTCGCGCAGCTGCGGGCCAACCCCAGCGCCGACAAGGGCGAATACTGCCTGGCGCTGGACCTTTCCGCCCTGCCGCCCCTGGAACAGAGCGCCGCCCCCGCCGACGCCGCCGCGTTCATGCTGTCGCGCCTTCTTGCGGGCGACGGCCTGCGCGAGGCCGCCGACGCCGCGCAGGCGGCCGGTTTTGCCAGAAACGAGGTCTACCGGGCCCGGCTGCGCATCGCAAAGCGGTTTGAAGGGGCCGACGCGCCGCTATAACGCAAGAATTAACCGTGAAAAACCGGCGAAATCGTCCAAAAGGCGGTTGCGTTTTCACAAAAGGCGTGCTATAATAGCTAAGCGTGTTTGATCGACGGGTATTTTTGTGCGCTTTAACGGCGCAGATCACATCTGCGGCGATCAAAGGACAGGAGTTTTTATTTACTTAAGGAGGATGTTCCATGTCCGCTTTGTCCATCATCATCGATATCGTGCTGATTCTGATTTCCATCGTCCTCATCGTGGCCGTGCTGATGCAGGAAGGCCAGCGCCAGGGTCTTGGCGCGATCGGCGGTGGCGCCGAGACCTTCTTCGGCAAGAACAAGGCCAAGAGCATGGAGGGTCGCCTTCAGAAGTACACCAAGATCGCCGCGGTCGTGTTCATCGTGCTGGCCATTGTGGCGACCATCGTCACCTCCCACAACCTCAACAACAAGGCGACCGTGAGCGACGTCACCGAGGCCATCGACCAGGCCGTTGAGGATGCCGCCGAGGCCGCCGACGAAACCGCCGAGGAAGCCTCTGAGGCCGCCGAAGCCGTCGAGGAAAAGGCTGAGGAAGCCGCCGAGGCCGTAGGGGAAAAGGTTGAGGAGACCGCCGAGAAGACCGAGGAAAAGGCTGAGGAAGCCACCGAGGCCGTAGAGGAAAAGGTCGAAGAGGCCGCCGAGAAGGTCGAGGAAAAGGCCGAGGAAGCCACCGAGAAGGCCGAGGAGAAGGTCGAAGAGGCCGCTGAGAAGGTCGAGGAAAAGGCCGACGAGGCTGCCGAGGCCGTCCAGGAAGCGACTGAAGAAGCCGCCACCAAGACCGCCGAAGGCTAATCGGAAACCCGCGTAGAAGGAAAGCAGTAGGTGCGCCCCCGCGTCCAAAGAGAGCTGCCCAGGCACAGTATGCCGCAGGCTGAAAGGCAGCGTCGCGCCACGCCGAACTCGTTCCCGAGCATCCCGCGCCCGCGGGCGGCTGCCGCCGTTACCGGCGTCGAGCGGGCTTCACGCCGTGAAGCCAATAAGAGTGGTACCGCGAAAGGTTCATTGCCTTCCGTCTCTTAACGGAGACGGAAGTTTTTTATTCCGATATTCTTAGAAGGAGCGTTTCAGATGAAAGAGATCCCCGTCTATACCCCCTCGGCCATTGAAAACAAGTGGCAAAAGCACTGGGACGACACCCACGCCTTCGAGGCCGAAAAGAGCCACGCCAAGCCCAAGTTCTACGGCCTGGTGGAGTTCCCCTACCCCTCCGGCGCGGGCATGCACGTGGGCCACATCAAGGCCTATTCCGGGCTGGAGGTCATCGCCCGCAAGCGCCGCATGGAGGGCTACAACGTGCTGTTCCCGATGGGCTTTGACTCCTTCGGCCTGCCGGCGGAGAACTACGCCATCAAGACCAACACCCACCCCCACGTCATCACCACCCGCAACGTGGAGCACTTCAAGGAGCAGATGAAGCAGATCGGCTTCTCCTTCGACTGGAGCCGCGAAATCTCCACGTCGCTGCCGGATTACTACAAGTGGACTCAGTGGATCTTCCTGAAGCTGTTCGACCACAACCTGGTGTTCCGCGCCAAGACGCTGGTCAACTACTGCCCCCACTGCAAGGTGGTACTCTCCAACGAGGACAGCCAGGGCGGCAAGTGCGATGTGTGCCACAGCGACGTGATCCAGCTGCCCAAGGACGTGTGGTATCTGCGCATCACCGAGTACGCCGACAAGCTGCTGGAGGGCCTGGAGACGGTGGACTACCCCGAGAGCATCAAGCAGCAGCAGGTCACCTGGATCGGCCGCTCCACCGGCGCGTTCGTGGACTTCGCCATCGACGGCGTGGACGAAAAGCTGGAGATCTACACCACCCGCCCCGACACGCTGTTCGGCGTCACCTTCATGGTCATGGCTCCGGAGCACCCGCTGCTGGACAAGTACAGCGGCAGGATCACCAACTGGGACGCGGTCGTCGACTACCGCGAGGCCTGCGCGAAGAAGACCGAGTTTGAGCGCACCCAGCTGGTCAAGGACAAGACCGGCGTGAAGTTAGAGGGCTTCGAGGCCGTGAACCCGGTCAACGGCAAAAGGATTCCGATCTTCATCGCCGACTACGTGATGATGGGCTACGGCACCGGCGCGATCATGGCCGTGCCCGCCCACGACCAGCGCGACTGGGAGTTCGCCACCAAGTTCGGCGTGGACATCATCGAGGTCATCCAGGGCGGCGACATCAGCAAAGAAGCCTACACCGGCAACGGCCCGATGGTGAACTCCGACTTCCTCAATCAGTACGACAACAAGGCCGATTCCATCGCCGCCATGCTGAAGTTCCTGGCCGAAAAGGGCATCGGCCGCAAGGGCGTACAGTACAAGATGAAGGATTGGGCCTTCAACCGCCAGCGCTACTGGGGCGAGCCGATCCCGCTGATCCACTGCCCCGTGTGCGGCACCGTGGGCGTGCCCTACGACCAGCTGCCGCTGACCCTGCCGGACGTGGAGAACTTCGAGCCCGGCACCGACGGCCAGTCGCCGCTGGCGCGCATCGAATCGTTCGTCAACTGCGCCTGCCCTAAGTGCGGCGGCCCCGCGAAGCGCGAGACCGACACCATGCCCCAGTGGGCCGGTTCGTCCTGGTACTTCCTGCGCTTTGTGGATCCCCACAACGACCAGGCCTTCGCGTCGATGGACGAGATGAAGTACTGGATGCCCGTGGACTGGTACAACGGCGGCATGGAGCACGTGACGCGCCATCTGCTGTACAGCCGGTTCTGGCACCGCTTCCTGTACGACATCGGCGAGGTCAACACCCCCGAGCCCTACGCCCGGCGCAGCTATCAGGGCCTGATCCTGGGCAGCGACGGCGAGAAGATGAGTAAGAGCAAGGGCAACGTGGTGGACCCGCTGGACATCGTCAAGCAGTACGGTGCGGACACGCTGCGGCTGTACGTGCTGTTCATGGGCGACTACACCGCCGCCGCGCCCTGGAACGACGACTCGGTGAAGGGCTGCAAGCGCTTCCTGGACCGCGTGTGGCGTCTGATGGAGATGCTGACCGACGAAAAGGACCATCAAGAAGGTCGGCGAGGACTACGAGAAGATGAAGTACAACACCGCCATCGCCGCCATGATGACGCTGGTGAACGCCATCTACGCCAAGGGCAGCGTGACCCGCGGCGAGCTGCTGGCGCTGATCAAGCTGCTGAACCCGGTCGCGCCGCACATCACCGAGGAGATCAACCGGCTGTGCGAGCTGTCCGGCGAAGACCTGATGTATGCCGCCTGGCCCGCCTACGACGAGGCCGCGCTGGTGCGCAAGACCGTGGAGGTGGCCCTGCAGATCAACGGCAAGGTTCGCGGCCGCATGGACGTGCCCGCCGACCTGACCCGCGAGGAAGCGAACGACTTCTTCATGGGGCTGGATCAGGTGAAGAAGCTGATCGGCGACAAGTCCGTGAAGAAGCTGGTGTTCGTGCCCGGCAGGCTGGTGAACATCGTCATTGGGTGATTGACAGAAAACAAAAAGCCGTGAAGTCAGTTGACTTCACGGCTTTTTGTCGGCTCATCACAGAAACCTGTGGGATTGGATATCCACCCTTTCCACCTTTCGGGGCGAGGCAAGGGGGATAATGCAGAACGCAGGGACTATGCATACACGCGGCAGCCTTGGCTCGCCCCGGTGACGGGGAGAGCTGGCGCGCAGCGCCTGAGAGGGGAATCCCACAAGAAAACGTGAAGCGCCTTTTTCTCTGTCAAACAATCGCCCGCTTCAGTCGCTCCAGCCCGTCCATCAGCACGCTGCGCGGGCAGGCGATGTTCATCCGCACGAACCGACGGCCGTTGCCGCCGAACTGGGCCCCAGCGGACAGGTACAGGCCCGTCCTTTCGCGGATGGCGACCGTCAGCGCGTCGGTATCGTCGGTGACGGCGGAGCAGTCGATCCACAGAAGATACGTCGCCCGGGATTCCGTCAGCCTCAGCATCGGCAATTCCGCTTCCAGGAAGCGCTTGGCCGCCTGCTTGTTCTGATGGATATACTCGCGCAGCGCGTCCAGCCAGGCCTCGCCCCGCTCGAAGGCGGCGATGGTGGCCTCGATAGCGAAGGCGTTGGGCTCGGCCACCTCGTCGGTGTTCAGCGCGCGCCACACCTTATGGTGCAGAAGCGGATCGGGCACCATCACCGCGGCGGTCTGAAGGCCCGCGATGTTAAACGCCTTGGTGGGCGCGATACACGTGACGCTGATATCCCGGCACGTCTCCGAAGCCGCGGCGAAGGGCGTGTACGAAAACCCCGGGTCGGTCAGGTCGCAGTGGACCTCGTCGGAGATCACAGTCACGCCGTACACTGCGCAGAGCTCACCGACGCGCGCCAGCGTATCCCGCTCCCAAATGCGACCCGTCGGGTTGTGCGGGTTGCACAGTATCATCAGCGCGGTCTGCGGGTCGGCCAGCTTCGCCTTCAGGTCGTCCCAGTCGATCTCATACCGCCCGTCCGCGTAGCTCAGCGGGCACTGGAGCGCCCGGCAGCCGTTGTTGACGATGGAATTGAAGAATATGTTGTACACCGGGGTCAGTATCACAACGTTCTCGTTGGGCGTGGTCAGCTTGCGCACGACGCTGGAGATGGCCGGGATCGCGCCGGTGCAGAAGGTCAGCCAGCCGGGGTCGATCTCAAAGCCGTGCCGGCGCCGCCACCACCCGGCGATGGCCTGCGCCCATTCGTCCGGCACGACGGAATAGCCGAACACGCCGTGCTTCACCCGGCGCTCCAGCGCCTCGCGGATCTCGGGCGCGGTCTGAAAATCCATGTCCGCAACCCACATGGGCAATTCGCCCTTTCCCACGTCCCACTTCAGCGAGGCCGTGTTCCTGCGGTCGACGATCGCGTCAAAGTCGTACATAGCCACATATCCTCCCCGTCAGAGTCCTTATTCGCGAATGCCCGCCAGGTCCCGGACGACCTCTCCCGCCAGCATCAGCCCCGCCACCGCGGGCACGAAGGCCGTGCTGCCGGGGACGTCCCGCCGCCGGGGCTCGCCGCCCACGCGGTCCCCCGCCGCCTCCACGGGCCGCCGGGGTTCTTCGTCGGACCAGACCACCTTCACCCGCGTGATGCCCCGCTTCTTGAGCTCCCGGCGCATCACCCGCGCCAGCGGACAGGTGTGGGTCTGTTCAATGTCGGACACCCGGAACCGGCCCGGGTCCAGCTTGTTCCCGGCCCCCATGGCGCTGATGACCGGTACGCCGAAGGCCTTGGCCCGCTGAATAATGGCCAGCTTCGCGGCCACGGTGTCCACCGCGTCCACCACATAGTCGTATGTGCCAAAGTCAAAGGTGTCGGCGTTTTCCGGCAGGAAGAAGCACCGGCGCACGGCCACGTCCACATTCGGGTTGATGGACCGCATCCGCGCGGCCATCACGTCCACCTTGTACTGCCCCATCGCGTCCATCGTGGCGATGATCTGCCGGTTCAGATTGGTGAGGCCGACCCGATCGCTGTCGATCAGCTCAAACGCGCCCACGCCGCTGCGGGACAGCGCCTCGCACACGTAGCCGCCCACGCCGCCCACGCCGAACACCGCCACGCGGCTTTTGGCCAGCGCGTCCATCGCGTTTTTGCCCAGCAGCATTTGGGTGCGGGAGAAGGCGTCCTGGGTGACGGGCGTCCCCCATTGGTCGGCATCCCTCTGGCGCTTGGCCCATTCGGACTTCTCATACGCCAGCCGCGGGGCGTCGTCCTCCACCACGTGAATCGTGCCGCAGTGCACAAAGCCCAGCTTTCTGAGCATGCCCTGCATCACCTTGTTGTCGCCGTGGGTGTCGATGCGCAGGTGGCCGCACTGATCGTAAGCCCAGTCGATGCAGAACGCGCCGGTGCCCCGCTGTGTGCCGTCGCTGGCGATCCTGTGGACCACGCCGTAGGGGCTGTCGTCCAGCCAGTTTCCGTCCTCGATGGCGCGATAGGTCGGCTCGATATCCGGGCCGCTGACGTAGTAGAAGGTGCCTATGACGTTCCCGTCGTCGCCCACGCACACGTAGCTGTTGCCCTTCTGTATGTCGTCCTGGATCAGCGCCTCCGGTGGCCAGTGCGTCGGCCCCCACTGGTTGGGGTTGCCGTGCTCGGCCATAAAACGTCGCGCGTGCGCGTAAATCTCCATGATCCTGTCCAGGTCGCCCCACGTGGATTTGCGGATGATCACATCTGTTCACCCCTCCCGGTCCTGTCTGAATCAAACTCGCTCCGCAATATCGCGTAGCGGGCCATGTCCACGATGCCCCGGTTGTCCCGCCCGCCCTGGCGGCTGACGCCCTCGAAGGTCATGCCGATCTTCTGCATCACCCGGCCGGACTTGGGGTTCTCGGTGTCATGGATGGCGCACACGCGGTTGAAGCCGGCCTCCGTAAACAGCCAGCGCAGCACCGCCCGGGCGGCCTCGGGCATCAGCCCCCGGCCCCACCAGGCGCGGCCCATGCACCAGCCCAGCTCCGCCTCCAGCACCTTCTCCGCGATGCGCACGACGGCGATGTCGCCGATCACCTCGTGGGTCGTTTTCAGCTCCAGGCCCCAGTGGTACACGTCCGGCTCTTCGTAGCGGACTACCCAGTCCGTGATGATACCCCGGGTCACCTCCTCCGAGGCGTGCGTGGGCCAGGTCAGATAGCGGGTGACCTCCGGGTCCGACGCCCAGTTTCTGAACATGGCCGGGGCGTCCTCCGGGCGATAGCGCCGCAGGATCAGCCGCTCGGTCTCAAGCGTATGCGTACCGGTGTGATTCATGGGTTTCCCTCCCCGCGTATAAAACGAAGGCAGCACACAGCGCCGCCCCCGCAGTGAACCCTATTGGATCTTGTTCAGGTCATAGGGCGTGTTCTGATAGACGAAGTAGTTCAGCCAGTTGGAGTACAGCAGGTTCGCGTGGGCCCGCCAGCGCATCATCGGCGGCCTTGTATCGTCGTCGTTCGGGTAGTAGTTCTTCGGCACCTCGATGGGCAGCCCGGTGTTCCTGTCGCGCAGATACTCCCGCTCCAGCGTGTCCGCGTCGTACTCGGAATGGCCGGTGATGAACACCTGCCGGCCCTGGTCGGTGGCCATGGCGTAGATGCCCGCCTCCTCGGACGCGGCCAATATCTTCAGCTGCGGCACCGCCTCGACCTCCTCCCGGAGGATCGTGGTGTGGCGGGAATGGGGCACCATGAACACGTCGTCAAAGCCCCGGAACAGTATGCTGCTCTTGCGCTCCACCGTGTGGGGAAACACGCCGAACAGCTTCTTCTCCAGCGGCACCTTGCGGATGCCGTAGTGGTAGTACAGCCCCGCCTGCGCGCCCCAGCAGATGTGGAACGTGCTGTGCACGTGGCGCTTGCTCCACGCCATGATCTCGCACAGCTCGTCCCAGTAGTCCACCTGTTCAAAGGGCAGATGCTCCACCGGCGCGCCGGTGATGATCATGCCGTCGTACTTGTGGTCGCGCACCTGGTCGAAGGTCTTGTAGAAGGCCAGCATGTGGTCCTGGGACACGTTCTTCGACTCGTGGGAGCGCACCTGCAACAGCTCCAGCTCCACCTGCAGCGGCGTGTTGCCCAGCACCCGGGCCAGCTGCGTCTCGGTGGCCACCTTCGTGGGCATCAAATTGAGCAGCAGTATGTGCAGCGGACGGATGTCCTGGCTGATGGCGCGGGACTCTGTGATGACGAATATGTTCTCGCTCTCCAGAACCCCCGTGGCGGGCAGACTGTTGGGAATCTTGATCGGCATGGCGCACACCCCTTTGTCAGTGATACTATTTTACGCCATGCATGTGAAATGTCAAACCGTTTCACGAGGTTTTAACCTCGATTCCAGCGCTCATCCCTGCTCCAACGCCATCATGCGGGCCTTCCGATCCACGGCGGCCAGGAATGCCCGGGCGTCGATCAGGCCCGCGTCGTACTGCCGCATCAGCTCCGAAGCCTCCTGACCGACATTCTGAAACCAGGTCGATACCGCGGCCGTGACACGATCGCCGCGGGCACGGTACCAGTCCAGCTTATCCAGCGGGATCAGCCAGATGCCGCCGTTCAGATACCGGTCGTAATCCGCCTGCCAGTCCTTCAGGGTCTGCTCCGCCTGTTGGCGATCCTTCGGCTGGACGGCGTCCAGCTCCGCCTGGAGACGGGCGATTTCCTCGTCATATTGTGCAATCACGCTGTCGGCGTCAGGCTGCCTTACGGGCTCGGTCAGATCGGGACAAAGCGCGTACAGACAATTCTGTGGAATATGCTGTGAAAGCGCCTCCAGCAGCGCCAGGGCGCTGTCAGCGTGTTCGGTGTAGGGATTGACGCAGGCAACGGTCAGCCTCAGCGGCAGAACACCCGGCAAATCCTCGCCGAAGCCCAGTATCAGCGGCGTACCCGGATTGTCGTCGGTGTATTCGCTGAATCCGTACTCCGCGCTCCAGTGGATCACGTAATCCGTGTCGCCGTCGCAGCTGTAACTGCCGCCGTCAAAGAAATCCCAGTCCTCGCGCTCGCGGTCCTCCTCCAGCCCATAGGCGGACAGGTCCATGGCGTCCACGCGCTCAAGCAGCCTGAACAGCCGGGGGTCGCCGTAATCCGGCACGACTCCCGCGGCGTCGGCGCATTGCACCCAGTCGTTCAGGATCTCATTTCTCAACAGGCTTCTGAAGGTATGCCGCTCCATCTCGTCATAGGTGAAGCGATCATGCTCCTCCAGGCGGCCCAGGCGGGGCCGAATATCGTTCTCGATGAAATCCAGAAAGCCCTGCCAGGTGTCCGGAACGTCCGAGAGCTGAAAGCCCAGCTTGTTGAGCGCCGCCTCCCCCACGCCAAGGCCCACGCCGTCAACGGCCAGCGGCAGCGCGCACAGCCGCCCCTGTTCGGTTATCTTCGCCTGAATGCCCGGATAGAAGCGGGACGCGAGGTCCTTCAGCGTCGCACTGTCATTCAGCGGCAGCAGATAGCCCCGCCGCAGCAGCGGTCCATAGACATCGTCGTCGCAGGGCAGCAGCATCACATCCGGGTCCGCCGAACGGGTCAGCATGCCGTCCAGCGCCTCGGAGCCCACCGGCTCGTACTCCAGCACCGGGTTTGCCTGGGGGTGTGTCACGGAGAATTCCAGCATCGCCTCGTTGAACCAGGGCGTGTTCATCACGCCGCGCACCGTCAGTATCGCCGCCTCCGGCAGAGCGCCGGTGGTGTCGAGCACCGCCAGATGCCCCTTGATGAAGGCAATAAGCCGCCGCCCGCCGTCCGCCAGCGCGCACCTGTCCGCGGGCAGCGGCAGTGACGACACCGGTTCGCCCAGCGCCCCCGTATCCAAATCTATCGGACGTACCCTGCCGTCCATGACGATAAATACGGCGTCCGCGCCCGCGGAGGCGGCAAGCCTCACACGGGTATCGAAAAACGCGCAGACCGGCGCCTTGCCCGCTTCGGGCGAGAGTCGGTAGAGCGACGTTCGCGGCTGCCCGTCGTAGCTGACCTCGGTGAGCAGCACGCCGGAAGCCGTCGGATACAGGCGCCCGCCGCCCCAATCGCTCAACGGCTCTGTGCGCGCTGCCTCTGAATGCCCGGCTTCCACGACGCAGACATATTCCCCGCGGTCGCCGGTGGCGATCATGTACAGCGCTCCGTCCCAAACACACAGATCGCCGATGCCGTAGAGGCCCTCTTCCCTGACCTTCTTCGGAACGGACAGGCTGCGGATGTTCTCGGCCCGAACGGCGCCGTCGCCGGTCAGGGTGACGTCGCACAGCTGCAGCGCTTCCACCTCGTCGTCCGCGTTCTTCAAAAGGCGCGCGCCGCACAGCTTGCCGTCGCTTAAAAAGAATCGGACGCCGTCGAAGGCCCCGCGCAAGCTGAACAGTCCGTCCGCCTGTCCGTCCTCCGGGCCGGGCAGCTCGATCTCGTCGCGCCAGGCCGTGACCTGCGTATCGTTCGCGCGCCAGGTGTAGAATTGACCGGCGACGGCATACAGCGTCTCGCCGTCGTACAGCAAGGCGTCGCAGAGATTGCCCTCCGTCTTCATCAGCAGATTGCCCTCCGCAGCGGCGCAGGATGTCAGCAGGGCGAAGGCCAGCAGCAGCAATAATATGATCAAAGCAAATATGAAAATCCTTTTCCACATAATAAAACCTCCTCAAAGCCTGTTCATATAAGAAGACTGCAAGGAGGTTGCTTTGTTACACATACCAATGAAAATTACTATATCCGTCTTACTCCCTCTGCGATTGAAATGGCTTCGTCTTCATTGATACCTTCACAGACGAGCAAATAGAACCGCATCCCATCTGTCCAGAATACGGATACAGACGCATCCTTCTTTACGATATGGCACTGGTATCCATTGATGATTCGCATGGAAACCTGCGCGTTCTCGGTGTCAATATTGCTTTCAGTCGATGCGCCGCTCTCAATAAAAGTCAGCGCGATGTTGCCGGTATGGATATCGCGATAGTCGACAATGTTATCCTCAAATGTGGAGATCACCTGGGCGACTTCCAGATTGCCCGGAATGTAGGAGGGATAGCATTCTCCCCGCCATTCGGCAGGGACGTCGAACGACGCGGCTTCATCCTCCACCAGTTTGACCTCTGTAAACTGTTTTTGGGCGTTCAACAGGAGCCGCATGATTGTCACGCGAATGGTTTTGCTCGTCGCAAAGCCCACGCCGCAGCCTACAGAGATGACGGCGATGATGACGGCCGCGATCTGTCCGATTCGAGGCAGGGTGTGTTTGAAGAAGCGACGCGTCCGCGCCTTCTTGCAATGCTTTTGGATTCTCTCCATGTTCAGGCGATCCTGTCGGGCAAAGAACGCCTCCATCTCGGAAGGATTCTCACGCTCTGCTTCCTCTTCCAGCGCCTTCATAAATGCGCTGACATCCCGCTCAATGAGCATATCGCCCAGCAGGTCATAGGCTCTGTCCTGTATACTTCGCATGATTCCTGTGTCTTCATCCTTCATACGATACATCCTCTTGCTCCGATGCCAGCTTCTTCCATCGCTGCTTTGCGCGGAACAGCGCGGTGCGTACGGCGCACACAGTCATTCCCAGTTCCCGGGCCATTTCTTCAAATTCCATATAATCTATGTGCCTCATCCGAATCAGTTCCTGATCTCGTGGGCTCAATCTGTCAAAGCTCATCAGCAGATCGTTCGCCCTCAGATGACTGAACACGATGGTTTCTGTGTCCTCTGTGTCGGGAATGTCTGTTTCCCAGTTCTCTTCTGCTGGGAACTGCTCTCTGTCTCTCTGGCGGGCTATGGCGCGGATTCGCGTTCTGCAAACATTCTCCACCAATCTGACTATGTACGCTGTCCTTTTGTTACAGGGTACATCCTGAATGTTCTTGCAGTATTTGCACATGCGCTCAACCGAGGCGCTGACAGCATCTTCTATCTCATTATAGTTTGAATGAAAATAGTGCGAAGCTGTCTTGTACATCAGTTTACGGTACTGCAAATACATCTCTGTCAGAAATTGACGGTCCTCGTCATTCTCAATCAGCAGTATGGCAAGTGGAAGGATCGTACCATAGAGTTCCATTGTTTCATGACCTGGCAGGTATTGCATACTCTATACTCCTGTATTGTATTCGTTGATTTTATCATATCTGAAAACAGATTACAATGCAAGTCTTTCCAGTAAACACACCCAGGGTTGTCGCCGATTTTCCCCTTGTCTTTCTGCTTTATCCGTGTTAGAATATCCATGAAGGGCAGGTGGCACGCATGGAACCGTTCCCGAGGCTGGAAGACCTCACGCTGATGGACGACTGCCCGATCTGCCCTTCGGCGACGAGACCGTCAAGGTCATCGTAAACACCCGGGGCACGGTGGGCGAGATCAGCGACGAACTGCGGGAGATCATACGGTATCTGGACGACGGCACGGTCAGCGGCGCATACAGCCGCGAGCTGGAGGACGCCGTGAACCAGATTAAGTCCAGCGAGGAGAGGAGGCATGAATACATGATCATGATGGTGCGCGAGCGGGAACTGATCGACCAGGGCATTGAACGGGGCCGTATTGATGAGCGCGTTGAAACGATCCGCAAGCTGATTCGCAATATGCATGTTACGCCTCAGCAGGCCATGTCTTACCTGGATATCCCTGACGAGGAGCAGGCGATATACCTCGAAAAAATAGAGAATGCGTCGGCAGACTGAGAATAACATGGACAAGAAGGCCCTCCGCCGCGAGATGGGCGAAAAAAAGCGCGCCATGACGGCGGCTGATATCGAATCGAAGAGCGCGGTGCTGGCGCGAAAGCTGTTTGAGCTGCCCGTCTACAGGCGGGCGGCGTCGGTGTACGTCTACATCGCCTTCAACCAGGAGGTGCGCACGCGGCCCATCATCGAGCGGGCGTGGGCGGACGGCAAGCGCGTGGCGACGCCGAAGATCGTGGACGGCGCGATGCGCTTTATCTGGCTGGACAGCTTTGACGCGCTTGTGCCCCAGGTGCCCTTCGGCTTTCCGGAGCCGGTGGGTGACGTTCCCGTCGCCGACGACGATTCGGCGCTGGTGATCGTGCCCGGGCTGGCCTTTGACCCGCGCGGATATCGGGTGGGCTACGGCGGCGGGTACTACGACGGGTGGCTCACTGCGCACCCCGGGCACCCGACCGTGGCGCTGTGCTTTGATTTTCAGCGCGTGGCGGCGCTTGAAGCCGACGCCCACGACGTGCCGGTGGAACTGGTCATTTCGGACGATTGACGCGCCGGTCCGCGTTCGGGAAGAAGTGCTCCAGCACCGGCACGAACAGGAAACAGACGATCCCGGCGGTGAAGCCGCCGTTGTACAGGTTGAAGCCGCCGTGGAGCACCGGCAGGCCCGTCACCAGCGCGTAGTGCATCATCGCGGCGAGCACGCCCGCGATCGGGCCGTAAACGCCGGAGATGGGCGCGAGGCCGCTGGCAAAGCACAGCCCCACCACGATGGCCTGGGCGTTCAGCGCGAAGGCCGTGACGCCCAGCCGGTGCAAAAGCCCCATGGCCCCGTAGCCCAGCATGACCGGCAGCACGTTCAGCGGCGTGGCCCCGGCGCAGCAGCAGGCCAGCATGCAGAACACCGCGCCCATCGTGGGGCCGGTGAACACAGCGCCGATCAAATTATAGTAGGCGACAATGAACAGGCCGTAGACGCCCACGTGCATCACGTTCGCGCCCGCGGCGTATTTTTGTGTGAAATCGGCCTTGTAACCCGGCTCCCGCAGCAGCTTGAGATAGTCCTTCCCGCCGCCGAGCAGCAGCCCGCAGGCGGCGGTCAGCCCAAAGGCCGTGAGGCAAAAGCCGTTGACAAAGGCCTTCTCCCCCGCCCCCAGGTCCGCGCCGATGGCCGGGGCCTCTACGCCTGGCGTCCGGTACAGCAGCGCGTACAGGAAAAAGCACAGAAAGCCCGCGGCGGGGCCGGCGTTGTACAGGTCAAAGCCCCTGTGCAGCCCCGGCGCATGGGCGCACAGCGCGGGCATGGCGCAGCCGGCCACGAGGCCCACAAAAAGCGCCAGCAACAGGCCCGTCCATGAGAACGCGGGCGCGTCGCCCATTTGGGGATAGTAGAACAGCAGCTGCGTGATCAGCGGCGCTATGGCCGTGTTGAACATCGCCATATTGATCTGCTTTGAAAAGGGCACGCGCCGGATTCGGGCATAGATGAGCGCGCCGAGCAGCAGCGGCAGTATGTTCAGTATATTCATGCCGTAGGTACAAAAGCCCACCGTCAGAAAGAACGCCAGCACCGTGCCGCCGTTCACCTGCGCCCCCGGCAGAAACATCATTCCGCAACACACCGCACCGACCAGCGCGCAGTTCAGCATCGCGCCGGAAACGCCGCCCAACTCCGGCTTGAAGTAGTCCCGGGTCAGCTGGGCGGGGGCCGTGCAGATGCGCCGCAGGGCAGACAGCATCTGCGCCCGGTCCGGCGACAGCAGCGCCGCGACGGCGAAGGCCGCCGTGAATGCGCACATCAGCGCCCGGAGCGCGCGTCCGGTTTCGATATCCTGTAGTCGGCGGTATCCCATGGGCTTTTTCCTCCGTATGCGCGGGCGTCAGCTTTCCGACTGCCGGGCGGCGGCCTGAACCACGTGGCGCATCAGCACGCTGGTGGTCACCGCGCCGACCCCGCCGGGCACCGGCGTGATGGCGTCCACCACCCGCGAAACCTCGTCAAACGCCGCGTCCCCGGACAGCGCGCCCATACCGCCTTTCGCGTTGGGCTTTGCGGGGTCCCAGTTCACGGACACGTCCACGATCACCTGGCCGGGCCGCACGTGGGCCGCAGTCAGCGAGCCCAGCGCCCCCGCCGCGGAGACGACGATGTCCGCCCGGCGGGTCACCTCGGCCACGTCCGGCGTTTTGGTGTGGCACACGGTGACGGTGGCGTGCCGCGCCAGCAGCATCATCGCCACCGGCCTGCCCACCACCAGCGAGCGCCCGATCACGACGGCGCTTTTGCCCTTTGGGTCGACGCCGTAGTGGTCCAGCAGCTCGATGCAGGCCCGGGGCGTGCAGGGCGGATAGCCCATGCCGTCCAGGCCCTCGAACACCCCCGCGCAGGACAGGGTTGTCATGCCGTCCACGTCCTTGACCGGGTCCAGCGCGTCACAGATCTCCCGCTCCCGGGCCCGAAGGTGTTTGGGCAGCGGCCGCAGCAGCAGCGCCCCGTGGATGCCGTTATCGCCGTGGATGCCGTTATCGCCGTTGATCTGTCGGATTGTCTCGATCAGCGCCTCCGCGCGCACGTCCTCCGGCAGCGCGACACGCGCCACCGCCACGCCCACCGCCTCGGCCCGCGCCACAGCGCCCTTTTCATAGGCCAGCTGGGAGGCGTCCTCCCCGCAGCGCACGATGGCCAGCTTCGGCGCGACGCCCCGCGCCTGCAACCGAGCGATTTCCTCGCGCGCCTTGGCGTTCAGCGCCTCCGCCACAGGCTTGCCCGGCAACAGCTTCGCCATAGCTTAACCCTCCCGTCCGTGATGATTATACCAGCCCTGCGCGAACGGCCTTATAAACCCGGTCCGCCATCGGCACATACTCGCCGAGCATCGCCTCGACGCGGGCGTTCATCCCCTCGGCCAGTGCCCGGTCGCGCAGAGCGCGCGTGTTGATCAGTACGTTCAGCGACGCGCTTTCAAGCGCCGCCCGGCAGCAGGCCGCGGCGCAGCCCGCGTCCGAAACCGCCAGCCGCGAGCCCTTTTCCGCGAACACCGCCACGGCCCGGATGGCCTCGCAGCACAGCTCCATGATGCGCAGCGGCGCTTCGCAGGCCGCGACGGTGGCCGCCTCGATCACATCGGCGCGGGAAGGGTCGTCCTTTGGTATGCCGTAAGCCCGGGCCAGCGGCTCAAAGCTCTCGGCGTCGGCGGCCACCTGGTCCAAAAGCGCCGTCTGAAGCGCGTCGCACTTCTCCATCAGGGCCGCGATCTCGCCCTCTACGGCGGCGTATTTCTTCTTGCCCACCGTCAGCGCGCCCACCATATTGCCCAGTGCCGCGCCTACGGCCCCCACCAGCGCCGCCGCGCCGCCGCCGCCCGGCGCGGGCGCGGCGGAGGCCAGCACGGAAACAAATTCCCGGCAGGTATGCTGCGTGCAATCCCGTGTCATATAACCGTCCTCCATACGCAAGCGGGGGCGGCGATCCGCCGCCCCTTGATCTTCATCAAAACAGCCCCGAAACCCTGCCGGTCTCGGTATCCACGTCCACGCGGCGATAGGCCGGGTCCGACGCGGTGCCGGGCATCATCGAGATCGTGCCGGCCATCGGGCACAGGAACCTGGCCCCGCCGTACTCGAGGATATCCCGGATGGGCAGCCGCCAGCCCTTCGGCACGCCCTTCAGCGCCGGGTCGTGGGTCAGCGACAGGTGGGTCTTGACCATCATCGTGCAGTAGTCGGCGTACTTCGGGTCGCTCTCAAAGCGCTTGGCCTTCTCCACGGCCAGGGGAGCCCAGTCCACGCCGTCCGCGCCGTAGACCTCGCGGGCGATGCGCTCCACGCGCTCGGTGAGCGGCATGTCCAGGTCGTACAGGAATTTGATCTCCGGCTTCTGCTCGCAGGCGTCCGCCACGGCCTCGGCCAGCTCCACCGCGCCTTCTCCGCCGTAGCGCCAGTGGTCGGACTGGGCGCAGCGCACGCCGCGCTCGGCGCACAGGCGCTTGATCAGCTTGATCTCCTCTTCCGTATCGGTGTAGAAGCGGTTGACGCACACCACCGGCACGATGCCGGACTTCTTGACCGTGTTCACGTGGTGGAACAGGTTCTCGCAGCCCTTCTCCACCAGCTCCAGGTTCTCCCGGGTGTACTCCTCCGGCAGCGGGCGTCCGGGGGCAACCTTCGGGCCGCCGCCATGCATCTTCAGCGCGCGCACGGTGGCCACGATCACCGACACGTTCGGCGTGAGGCCGGAGAGGCGCGTCTTCACGTTCCAGAACTTCTCAAAGCCGATGTCCGCGGCGAAGCCGGACTCCGTGACGTGGTAGTCGAACAGCTTCAGCGCCAGCCGGTCCGCGATGACGGAGCTCTGGCCGATGGCGATGTTCGCGAAGGGGCCCGCGTGGATCAGCACCGGCTGGTGCTCCACGGTGTAGCACATGGTGGGGTTGATGGTGTTGCGCATCCAGGCGGTCATCGCGCCGGCGACCTCCAGGTCTTCACAGGTCACCGGCTCGCCGCTGCGGCTGTAGGCCACCACGATGTTGCCGATGCGCTGGCGCAGGTCCTTCAGGTCCCTGGCCACGGCCAGTATGGCCATCAGCTCGGAGCCCACGGCGATGCCGAACTTGCTCTCCATCAGGTAGCCGTCCCGGTTGCCGCCGATGCCCATGATGATGTTCCTGAGGCCCTGGGCGCAGAAGTCCAGCACCCAGCCCATCTCCACCCGCTTGGGGTCGATGTCCAGGCGGCGGCCCATGTTGTGCTTCGCCATCTCCGCGTCGGAATAGTTGCGCTCGTGCTGCATGCGGGCGTTCAGCGCCACCATGGCCAGGTTGTGGGCGTTCATGATGTCGTTGATGTCGCCGGTCAGGCCCAGCGAGAACTCCGTCATCGGCATCAGCAGCGCGTTGCCGCCGCCGGCGGCGGTGCCCTTCACGTTCATCGTGGGGCCGCCGGAGGGCTGGCGCAGCGCGCCGCCCACGTTCTTGCCGATCTTGGCCAGGCCCTCGATCAGGCCCAGCGACACAGTGGACTTGCCCTCGCCCAGCGGCGTGGGCGTGATGGCGGTGACCTCGATGAACTTGCCGTCTGGCTTGTCCTTCAGCCGGTTCATGATGCGTATGAAGTCCAGCTTCGGCGTCTTGCCGTAGGGGATGATCTCCTCTGGCAGCAGGCCCAGCTTCTGCCGGAAATGCTCTACCGGCGGCAGCGTCTTCTCTGCCTCTTCCGCGATTTGCCAGTCCTTGTAGATCGTGGGATCAAGCATGTCTGATTCCTCCTTAACGCCCTGGGCGTGCTTAATGCTTATCGGTAGGTTCCGCGCCTGGCCCGTTGGCCGTAGCGGATGCGCCGCCGCTCCCTGGCGGCGAGCAATATGCCGCAGACCGCGGCGATCAGGCCGGTGACGAGCGCCAGCAGCTTCACAAACGGGTTCAGAAAGAGATTGGCCAGCGGCCAGATGGCGTCGATCAAAAGCAGTATCATCAGCACGGCGCACAGCAGCGCGCTGACCGCGGGCAGCAGCCTTTGCCAGTTACTCATCGGCGCACGCCCTCCCTGTCATAGCCTGTGCCGCGCCGCGGATAGCTTTCGCGGCCGTCCGGCTGCCCATAGCGCGACTGCCGCGCGTATCCGGTGCTCACGGTCCGCTGCGCATAGCCGGGCCGCGCCTCGTACCGCCCGGAGGCGCGGGCGTATCGGTCCGGTTCGCGATAGCCCGCCCGCGGGCGGGACGGCTCCGGCGCGCGACGATGGCCGTCGGTCCGGGCGTAAGCGGGGCGCGCCTGCCGCCCCGGGGCGTAGCTCGCCCGGCGGGCGCTTTGGTGGGCGGGCCGCGCGAGCAGACGCCGCGCGTTGATGAGCGCGACGGCGCACATCAACAGCAGCAGCCCCTTGGTCAGGCCGTTGTCGATGAAATTCATCGCCGGATTCACGCGGTCGATCAGGTAGAGCACGATATACATATTGCAAAGCAGTATCGCGGCGTGCGGCAGCAGCCTGCCAGCCCTCTTCAGCATCATCGCCCGACTCCATTCTCTTCTCACATTCTCCCGCGGCCGGTGCCGCGTCATTCGGTGACCGCGTCTATGATCATGATGTAGTCGCTGCTGTTGCGCCCGCCGTCCGACGGGTGGTTGTACAGCTGCGTGCCGACGGCCAGCAGCGAGGTCTGTCCGCCGTCCAGGTTGTAGCCGATCTTGCAGCCGACGCCGGCCATCAAATTGGCCAGCTGGGTCATGCGCGCGCCCTTGGACTCCTTGCTGCGGCCGTCCACCACCAGGAAGCAGTAGTGCCCCGGCTCGAAGTAGCCGATGGCCGAGCGCGGATTCCTTTTGAGCAGGTTGTCGGCGTAATCATCGAATGAAGTGTTCGGCGAGCCCGTCTCATTCAGCAGCGAGGGGCCGAAGCACCAGCTCTGGTACGCGCCGCGGTCCATCTCCCGCTTGGCGTCGAAGGCGTCGGCGGAGAAGGTCTCCATGTGCCCGTCCCAGTAGAGTATGGCGATGTCGTGGGTGGTCTTGTTGTCGCGGTACAGCATGCCGTTTCGGATCACCACGCCGGTGTCCCGGGTGCCGTAGTAGTCGCCGTTCATCGTGACCACGCTGCCGTAGCGCTCCGCCACCTTGGTGACCCACTCGGTATAGCCGCGGCCGTAGGTGTCCTTGCCGAAGGCGGTCTGCAGACAGCTGATGTCCGCGATGTAGATGTCCACCACGTAGACCCACGCCGGCAGGTCCTCGATGTACTTCTTGATGACCTGTATGTTCAGGTTCTCGCTCTGGTAGCTGTCCTCGGTGACGCGGACCTCGCCGCTGGTAAACTTGCCCGCGTACTTTTCCCTGAAGTTGCCCACCGTCTTCGGGTCCACCGTCGGCGCCGGGGTCGGCGCGATGGTCTGTTGCGCGTCCACGGCTCCGGCCGCCGCTTCGTCCTCCGCCGTTTCAGCCGCCGGTTCGGCCGCTTCCGACGGCGCGGGCTCCGCCGCCTGAGACATGGCCGCCGCGCCGCCGCGCGTGGAGACGATGCCGATGGACGCCTCGCCGTGGGGGATCACGTGGTGCGGCAGCGCGTACAGCAGCATGGCGACGCCCAGCGCCAACACGTGGGCGGTCAGGACCATCCACAGCGGCAGGGGCCGTCTTGACAGCTGCCGGCGCAGCCATTCCAGCGCGCCGCGCCGGCGCGCCGTTCTACGTATTGCCATCGGTATTCTCTCCCAGCGGTTGTCTGTAAGGTCTCATTGCCACCATTCACGGCAGGCCTCGGGCACTTCGGGCGCCTCGGCCTCTCCCCCTGCGGGGATAAGCGCCGCGCGCCGCGCCAGCAGCGAATCATAGGAATCCACCTGCGCGAAAACCCGCTCCGACGGCACGTTCTTCATCTTCGGAAGGTCCTTGGCCTCGCCGTCGGTCACGACGATCGCGTCGCCGCACCGGTACAGAAAGTCCTTGCCCAGGCGCTGGACCGTCTTGGGGACGAACACGTATTCCAGTGCGATACAGCTCTTGATCGCGCCGTTGTTGACCACGCACATGCCCGCGCCCAGCTTCAGCGTCTGCAAATAGCTATAGCCGTTGATCGCGTTGTAGCCCACCTCGGTGATGCCGTCGCCAAGTACGATGCCGTTGACCTGATGCGTCTTGATCTGCTTGCTTTGCATCAGCAGGTTCATATCGTTTGACGTCAGCTCGCCCTCGCCGCCGATGTACACCGTACCACTCGGGGACACCTCGATGGTCAGCGTTTCGTTTTCAGGCGTCTTCGCGGCCGACCCGGCCTCGACATGGCGCACATCGCTCCAGGACAGCGCGCAGACCAGCAGAAGGCAGATGGCCATCGCCGCGATGAACAGCCGTTTTCCCAAAATCTCTCTCATGTCAGTCCACAACCCCTTCCTGCGTCTGGAGCGTTGCGTCGTGGAAGTCGCTCATCTGCCGGATCTCTTCGATCAGCGCGGCCTCGTCCTGCGTTCGGTGCAGCTCGATCACCAGGTTCACATCGCCGTTGTGTATGTTCTCCGTGCGCACGCGGTGCCAGCGCGCATGGCGCTTCAGCACCGATTCCAGCCGCGCCGCGTCATAGGGATAGCGGCCGTCCAGCGCCAGCAGCCGGTTGCGCGCCGCGCCTGGCGCCCGGTCTGAAAGGAGAACGACGAGCCCCACCAGCGCGGTCAGCGGCACGGCGATGTAGTACAGCCCGGCGCCGCAGATGATGCCCACCGAAACGGACCAGACCAGGAACATCATCTCCAGCGGGCCCTTTACCGCCATGCGATAGCGGATGACGGAGAGCGCGCCGATCATGCCCAGGGACACGACGATGCTGGACTCGATCGTCAGCACGAAGGCCAGTGTGATCAGCGAAACGGCCGTCAGAGACACCATGAAGCGCCGCGAAAACCCATGCTTGCATTTGCGCATGCAGTACACCAGATCGATCGCCGCCGAGAGCAGCAGGCAGGCGGCCATCGCGAGCACGACCTGCTTTATACCTGCCCCCTGGCTGGCATAGGCGTTCAGGAAGCGGTTTTTGAAGGCCTCTGTCAGTGTCATGGTCATCACTTCCGTTCCAATTCGTCACCGTAGTTTTCAAGTATGTACACGCAGCGCCGCTGGAAGAACGTCACAACGTTCTCACACATCCGTATAAAATCGTCCGCGGTCTTTTCTGCATCGTAGAAGCGGATATACTCGTTCTCCATGGCGTCCACCATGAACGTCTCGTAGTCGCGGATGAAGGTCTCAATACGGGCCGGGTTGAATTCATTCTCCGCCAGCTCGACCAGACGGGCGTGCAGGGCTTGCGTGAAATCGGGGCTGTCCATCAGGCTGGCCAGCATCGGGGATTGCTTCATCGAACGTGTTACAGTATCCGTTTCCGAATGCTTGAGGGCCATGGCCAGGTTCAGGTCATACAGTATCCAGCGCCACCGGCCGTCACCATATACGCCGCTGTCATTGCCTCGGGTTCGCCAAAGGGCCACGTTCCCATGGGGCCAGTCCGTATTTGCGATGTAGATCTCCGTCGCGTAGTAGTCGATGCAGCTGGACATGTCGACCAGCTCACAGGCCCGGGCGTACATGGCCGGATCGCTCATGTCGTTGTCCGTGATGAAGGACTTCATCTCGTTGTAGAGCTCAATATCCTCCGCCCTGCCGATTTCGATTTTATCCTCCTTGACATCGATGACTTCGTCGCTGGGCACGCCGTATTTGGACTGGAAATACTCCTTCTCATACCGCGGCGTCAGCCAGTAGACGCCCCAGTATTCCCCGTCAAGGAAGAGCTGGTAAGGCTTGTAGACGCGCGTGTCAAAATTCAGATGGCTGGTCAGGGTGTTGGCCAGATAGTCGCGCAGCATGTCCCGCATGGTATGCGCGCCCGCGTGCAGATTCAGGCTGCTCAACCGCCAGTTTTCACCGAACAGGTCGAGCGCCGGGATGTCGACCTGACCGTATTCCTTCCGGGCGAACAGGTTCAGGCTTCTGGGCAGCATGCCGCGGGCCATCTTGCCCTGTATGCGAATGCCGAGGTTGCCTGAAAACAGCAGGCGCCTGTCGGTGTCAAAGCAGGCGACCGCGGCCTCCCGCTCCCATTCCCTGCCCCGCCTGTTATAGTTGGCCGGCCAGGCTTCGTACAGCGCGCTCGTCTTTTTGAAGTATCCGTTGACCAGCTTTTTTGCGAAGGCATTGCCCAGCACGTAGATTCCGTGTTCCGGGTCAAACAGGTTCTTCGGATCTGTTGTGATGGCGATGATGCCGAAGTTGTCATAGCCCGTCTTATTCTGAAACCCCACGAAATAGACGCCGGTGACCACGTCGCTGCGATTGCCCGCGGCGTCGACGCCAACCGCCCGCACCACCGTGACCTTGTCCACCTTGGACTGTGGCAGCTTGTAGCCGTAGTGCACCGAGTGGCCGGCGTGCTTGATGATGTCCGGGTGGTACTCCAGCGACAGGTCTTCGTTCATGCAGTACACATTCTCGTTTGCGCTGGCGTCCGCGATGTGGATCGGCCCTTCGTAGGGCGTGGAATGCTCGTTTGGATCGCTGGAATCCAGCGTGTAGTAGACCTTCCCGCCGTCAAAGCGCAGTTCCAGGTCGAACGGGTCGTCGTAGAAGCCGGACGCGCGGGAGAACGTCACGGCATCGACGCCGGAGCTGTTTGTCCGGGGCGACCGCAGTGCGCCGAACAACAGCATCGCCAATACGATGCCGCCGATGACACAACTGATGATCCTCTTGCGTTTGCTGCTCATGCCCTTCTCCATCTGCACCGGCGCCGCAGGCTCCGACGCCGGTCATCGCACGACTCTTCCGTCTCCATACATCTCTTTGATATAGGCGTTGCGTTCGTAGAAGAAGCGGATCTTGTTTTCACACTTGGCTATAAAATCCTCTTCACTTTTCGTGTTGTTGTAGTATCGCGCGTATTCGTTTTCGATGGCATTCGCCATAAACGCCTCGTATTCCCTGATCCGGGCTTCTACTCTGGCCGGATTGAAGGTGTTATCGGCCAGCTCCACCAGTTTGTCGGTGAGGGCGTTTGCGAATTCCGTGTTTTTCATCAGATGTCTGAATACCCTGTCATACTTTTTCGCCTTCGCGATGGTATCCGCTTGGGTTTCACCGAGCGCCATGGCCATGTTCACATCGAACAGTATCCAGCGCCACTTCCCATCGCCACAGGCTCCCCCGCCCTTCTGCCGCGTGCGCCACACGGAGTAGTTGGTCCGCGGCCAATCGTGGTTGGCGATGTAGATCTCCGTGGCGTAGTAATCGATGCAGCTTTCAAGGTCAAAGAGCGCGCAGGCCTGGGCATACTGGGCCGGATCCTTCATGTCATGCCCGGTAACGAATGACACAAAAGCCTTGTAGAGGGCCTCGTCGTCCTCGTTGCCGATCTCCACCGATTTCTCCTTGATCTGTACGACCTCGTCGTCCTGTACGCCGTACTTGTATTGAAAACACTCCTTCTCATACCGGGGTGTCAGCCAGTACACCCCCCCAATACTCGCCATCCAGGAACAGCTCGAAGGGCCTGTAGATGCGGGTATCGATGTCCAGATCCCTCACCAGGTCATTGATCAGATAATCGTTGAGCTTGGTCACGATCGCATGCGCGCCCGAATGCAGGTTCAAACTGCCAAGCTGCCAGTTTTCGCCGAACAGATCCATGCCGGAGAACGCGGTTGAGCCATACCGGCTGCGCGCAAACAGGTTGAAGCTCTTCGGCAGGAAGGCGCGGCTCACCCTTCCCTGTATCCGGACGCCGTAATTGCCGGAGAAGAGAAGGTTTCTGTCGGCATCAAAGCAGCAGATGTTCGCCTCGCGCTCCCAGTCGATGCCGTGCTTTCTGTAGTTGGATTTCCAGAACACGTAGTCATCTTTCGTGACCGGATACAGCCCGTCGTCCTCCAGGCAATCCGCGAAGGTCTTGCCCAGCACATAGATGCCCTTTTCAAAGCCAAACAGGTTCTCGGGATCGGTTGTGATGCTGATGATCCCCATGCCCTGATAGCCCGTCTTTTCCTGGAAACCCACGAAGTAAACGCCGGTGGTCACGTCGCTGCGATTGCCGTTCCCGTCAATGCCCACGGCGCGCACCACCGTGCACTTGTCTACGGGCTGCTCGGGCAACTGGAAGCCGAAGTGCGGCTTTTTACCGGAATGGGCGATCTGCTCGGGTTGATACTCCAGGCAGACATCGGTGATCATGGCATAGACATTGGGGTTGACGCTGGCATCCGTTATGTGAATGGGCCCCTCATAGGGTATGGCATTTTCATCCGGGTCGCTGGAATCCAGGGTGTAGTAGATTCTGCCGTCAAAGCTCAGCTCCAGATCGAAGGGCGCGTCGTAGAACCCCGACGCCCGGGACATTGCCACCGCGCCGACGCCCCGGCCGTTCGTCTTCGGCGAAAGCAGCGCCGCTACCAGCAGCATCGCAATGCAAATGCCGCCCGCCGCGCATGCCAGTAACTTTGCAGGCTTAGCGTTCATGGTGCACTCCGGCGTCAGTCGACGCTGCCCTCCTGAATGAGCAGCGAAACGTCGCTGAAGGCGCCCAGGCCCTTCATCTCCCGAATCAGTTCGGCGCTGTTCTTCACCCGGCGCACCTCGATGATCAGGTTGACGCTGTCGTTGTGCACGCTCTCGGTGCGGATGTTGTACCACTTGACGTACTTTTTCAGTATGGCCAGCATGGCGGCCTCGTCATGGGGATATTTGCCGTCCAGCACCAGTATGCGGTTGCGGGGCAAGCCCGGCACCTCGTCGGAGAGCAGTATGGCGACGCCGAGGATCAGCGTCAGCGGCACGGCGATGTAGAACAGGCCCGCGCCGCAGATGATGCCGATGGAGATCGACCAGAACAGGAACACCAGGTCCAGCGGGTTCTTGATGGCCGTTCTGAAGCGGACGATGGACAGCGCGCCCACCATGCCCAGCGAAACCACCACGCTGGACTGTATCGTCAGTATGACCGACACGGTGATCACCGACAGGCCCACCAGCGACACCGCGAACTCCTTGGAGAAGAAGTACTTCCGGGACTTCATGTAGTACACCGCGCAGATGACCAGCGCGATCGCAAGGCAGATGGCCATGCAGATCACCGCGTACTTGAAGGTGATCTCCCGGTTGGCGTAGGATGTCAGAAACCCCTTCCTAAAGATGTCACGAAAGCTCATTGACGATACCTCCTATTGCTTTGCATCCCAGATAGAATTTAGAAAACGTGGTTTGCTGAAGATGTCCGTTGTCGATCAGCTGGTAGATGACGTCCGGCAGGTAGTTGTCGTACTTGACCTCCAGCACGTGGTAGCCGGTGGGCAGCACGGCCACCCGCGATACGTTCCGCTCAAAGATGTCCGTCATTTGGGGCGACGCGCAGATGTTCCTGTCGAACGTGATGCGCACGTTGCCCAGCCGGTAGACCAGCGGCTTTCTAACGTACTCCCCCAGCATGACCGGCCTCAGGCGCTCGGTTTCGCTGCGTATGATCCACTCGTCCAGCAGCCTGTGGCGGCCCAGCTTATCCCGGATGGGCTGCCCCCGAAGCATTTTGTCGCATATCTCCCGGTCCACCAGGCAGCTCTCCTTGCCGGTCATGCCCCGGTTCTTCTTCTTTTTTTCCAGGGAGATCCGCCCGTCCTGGTAGTTGTAGATGCGAAGCCTGAACTTTTCCCGGGGGTCCACCCCGTCTTCGTTTTCGTAATAGCAGCTGCGCCGGTAATCGTCGAAGTAGACGCTGCGGATCAGGTATTCGCCGTTGGCGTCGGCGTGGCTGTCGGGCTGCATCACGCAGCGCAGCTTACGCTCGATGACCTCCAGCTCCGTGTTGTGGCAGATGTATTTCAGCTCATGGCGGTACTTCTCGCCCTCGCGCACCAGCCTGTTCATGTTCGATCACCGTGCTTCCCGCGGTCGATTTGTACGCAGTCGATTTGTATCGGTACAAACGCGCTTTATCTGAATCATTTTATCGATCATTTCTTCATCTGTCAAGCGCGGCAGTGATATAATTGTGATAAGTCAAGGGCGGCAGGCATTTTGCCCGCCGCCCCGTCGTTTTTCACGGCTACAGCGTCACGCCCTGCTTGAATATGGCCAGGTCGTGGAAGCCGTTGATCTCGTTGCGCGTCTGCGCCCCGCCGGCCACCCGCAGCACGTACTGTGCCAGTTCCTCGCCCAGCTGAGGAAGCGTCATGCCCGACAGCAGGCGTCCCGCGTCAAAGTCGATCCAGTTGCGCTTTTTGGTCGCCAGCGGCGTATTGCTGGCGATCTTCACCGTGGGCACCGGGCAGCCGAAGGGCGTGCCGCGGCCGGTGGAAAACAGCACCAGCTGCGCCCCGGACAGGGCCAGCGCCGTGGAGGCCACCAGGTCGTTCCCGGGGGCGCTCAGCAGGTTGAGGCCGGGGGCCTCGAGCTTCTCGGCGTACTTCAGCACGCCCGTCACCGGGCCGGAGCCGCTCTTCTGGGTGCAGCCCAGGGCCTTGTCCTCCAGCGTGGTGATGCCGCCCGCCTTGTTGCCCGGCGAGGGGTTCTCGTACACCGGCATGTGATGGGCCTCGAAGTAGCCCTTGAAGTCATTGATGAGGCGCACCGTCTTTTCAAACAGCGCCTCGTCGGCGCACCGGTCCATCAGGATCGTCTCCGCGCCGAACATCTCCGGGACCTCTGTCAGTATCGTGCTGCCGCCCATCGAGGTCAGTATGTCGGAGAACACGCCGATGGTCGGGTTGGCGGTGATGCCGGACAGGCCGTCGGAGCCGCCGCACTTGAGGCCCACCACCAGCTCGCTTGCCGGGCAGGGCCTTCGGACGTCCTTGCGCATCCGCGCGGCCAGTTCCTCAATGAGAGCCATGCCGGCCTCGAGCTCGTCCTCCACGTCCTGGCAGATCAGCGTGCGCAGCCGCTGGGGGTCGTGTTCGCCCAGGCGCGCCACGATCTCGCCGACGCCGCTGTTCTCGCAGCCCAGGCCCAGCAGCAGCACGCCGCCGGCGTTGGGATGGGTGGCCAGGTTCGCCAGCGCCTGGCGGGTGTTCTCCTGGTCGCCGCCCATCTGGGAGCAGCCGTAGGGGTGCGTAAAGGCGTACACGCCCTCCACCGAGCCGCCCACCAGCTTCTGCGCCATCCGCGCCAGCGCCTGGGCGTTGTCGTTCACGCAGCCCACGGTGGGGATGATCCACAGCTCGTTGCGTATGCCGGCGCGGCCGACGGCGCGGGGATAGCCCATGAACGTGGCCGCCTGACGGGGCGCCAGCGCGGGGTGGGTGGGCCGGTATTCGTATTCCAGCGCGCCGGAGAGCCCGGTCTTCAGGTTGTGGGTGTGCACGTGCTCGCCCCGGCGGATGTCCCGGGTGGCCTTGCCGATGGGAAAGCCGTACTTGATCACCTGCTCCCCCGCCCGTATGTCACACAGCGCCACCTTGTGGCCCATCGGTATGTCCTCAAGCGGCGTCACCGCGCCGGCCGCGCAGGCCGCCGGCTCCCCCGCTTTTATCGGCTGAAGCGCCACGGCCACCATGTCCCGGGGCGCGATCTGTACCAGTCTGTCCATTGCGATTCCTCCCGCCGCTCATTCGGCCTGAAGCGCCGCCCTGTAGGCCGCCAGCGCGCCCTCTCCGCGGATGACGCCCAGTATGCGCGCGACCGCCTGCTCGAAGCCCGGCACCTCGGTCAGGTCCCGGCCCCACATGTCGGCGTTGGTCATCACGGCGTGTATGAGCGCGGCGTCGCCGTCGTTTCTGTGGGCATAGTAGAATTCCAGCACCCAGCGGTCGTCGGACACGGTGTAGGTGTTGCCCTTGGGCCGGCGGCACACCAGGCCGCTGTCGTTCAAGGCCTGTATATCGCTGGTATAGAAGGCGATATAGGCCGCGAACGACGTGGTCAGGCAGGCGGGCAGCCTGCCGAACTGGTCCACATAGTCCAGGAACGTGGGCATGTTGCGGGCGCGCCACTTGCTGGTGGAGTTCAGCGATATGCTCATCAGCTCGTGGTTGACGAAGGGGTTGTTGAACCGGTCCTGCACCGCCGCGGCGAACTGCCGGCAGTCCTCCTTGTCCAGGGGCAGGGTGGGGATGACCTCTTCGTACAGCATTTTGTTCATGTAGCCCAGCACCGTGTCGTCGTGCATGCAGTCCCGCACGATGTCGTAGCCCGCCAGGTACGCCCCCAGCACAAAGCCGGTGTGCGCGCCGTTGAGTATGCGCACCTTGCGCTTCTTGTAGGGCGTCACGTCCGGCACCACCATCACCGGGCAGCCGGCGGCCTTGAAGGGCAGCTTCTCTTCCAGCCATGCCGGGCCCTCGATGACCCACACGCCGAAGCACTCGCCCACGTCGGTCAGCGGGTCCTCGTAGCCGTTGATGCCATTCAGGCGCGTTACCTCGGCCTCGTCCCTTATGCGGCCGGGAACGATGCGGTCCACCAGCGTGGAGCAGAAGGTGTTCTCCTCGTTCACCCAGCGCCGGAAGTCCTCGGAGAGCTTCCAGTCGTCGATGTACTGATTGACGCACTTCAACAGTTCCTTGCCGTTGTTGTCGATCAGCTCGCAGCTGAGCATCACGATGCCCGGCTTGCCGGCGGTGTAGCGCTCGTAGAGCACGCGGGTGAGCTTGGCCGGGAAGCTTGTAGGCGGCACCTGGTCGAACGCGCTCTCGCTGTCGTGCACGATGCCGGCCTCGGTGGTGTTGGACACGATGATCTCAAGGGCATCGGAGCGGGCGAACTCCAGCGCCTTGTCCCACTCGCCGTAGGGGTTCAGGCAACGGCTGACGGCGGAGATGACCCGCTTCTCGTCGATCTTTTTCCCGTTCTGGCTGCCCCGCAGGTACAGGGTGTAGAGGCCCTGCTGCCGGTTGATCAGCTCGGACAGGCCGCCGGCGATGGGCTGCACCAGCACCACCTTGCCGTTCCACCCGGCCTTTTCGTTGGCGATGTCGAAAAAGTCGTCCACGAAGGCGCGCAGGAAGTTGCCCTCGCCGAACTGCATCACCTTTTCGACGCCCTTTTCCTGTACAAAGCCCTCGTAACCGGACTTGCGCAACACTTCATAGTTGAGCTGTGCCATGTGAATTCCATCCTCCTGTCAAATGATTCCAATTTTCTTGTGCCGCGGCGTTGACAAAACTCCGTCCGTGACAGTATAATTCCAATAGATGCCTTTGCGCATCGAATAACCAGCAAAGCGAGGCGTGAACTTGGATATACGTTATTCCTGCAGCCCGCGCGACTTTCAGCGCTACAACACCGAAGAGACCCGCGCGGAATTCCTGATTGAAAACCTGTTTACCCCCGGCGAGGTGGTCGCCGTGTACAGCCATGTGGACCGCATGGTGGCCCTGGGCATCATGCCCGCGGGCGAGCCGCTGCCCATCGACAAGGGCATCGACGTGTGGAAGAACTTCGGCACCGATTACTTCCTGGAGCGCCGGGAGTGCGGCCTGTTCAACGTGGGCGGAGCGGGCAAGGTGAACGTGGACGGCCAGGTCTACCCACTCGACTACAAGGACTGCCTGTACATCACCCGCGGCGCGCGCAGCGTCACCTTTGAAAGCGACGACCTGGCAAAGCCCGCGAAGTTTTACCTGGTGTCCGCCCCGGCCCACACCCGCTACGAGAACAAGCTGATCCGCATCGCCGACGCGGCCAAGAAGCCCTGCGGCAGCGCCGAGACCAGCAACCAGCGCGTCATCAACCAGTTCATCCACCCGGACGTGCTGAAGACCTGCCAGCTGTCCATGGGCATGACGGTGCTCGCCCCCGGCTCGGTCTGGAATACCATGCCCGCCCACACCCACGAGCGGCGCATGGAGATCTACTTCTACTTTGAAGTGCCGGACGACCAGGTGGTCTTCCACTTCATGGGCCAGGGAGATCAGACCCGCCACATCGTGATGACCAACGAGCAGGCCGTCATCAGCCCCTCCTGGTCCATCCACGCCGGCGCGGGCACCTCGAACTACACGTTCATCTGGGCCATGGGCGGCGAGAACCAGGCCTTTGACGACATGGACAACATCGCCACGCCCGACCTGAAATAATCTGCGCGCCCCACCGACGCGATTCAAAGGAGGAGATACCCATGAATGACTTTCTGAAGAACTTCAGCCTGGAGGGCAAGATCGCCTGGATCACCGGCGCCAGCTACGGCATCGGCTTCGCCATCGCCACGGCCTACGCCCAGTGCGGCGCGAAGATCGTGTTCAACGACATCAACCAGGAGCTGGTGGACAAGGGCCTGGCGGCCTACCGCGAGGCCGGCATCGACGCGACGGGCTACGTCTGCGACGTGACCGACGAGGCCGCCGTGCAGGCGCTGGTGAAGCGCATCGAGGCCGAGGTGGGCGTGGTGGACATACTGGTCAACAACGCCGGCATCATCCGCCGCGTGCCCATGACCGAGATGCCCGCCGAGGAGTTCGCCAAGGTCGTGAACGTGGACCTGATCGCCCCGTTCATCGTCTCCAAGGCCGTGATCCCCTCGATGATCCAAAAGGGCCACGGCAAGATCATCAACATCTGCTCAATGATGAGCGAGCTGGGCCGGGAGACCGTGTCCGCCTACGCGGCGGCCAAGGGCGGCCTGAAGATGCTGACGCGCAACATCTGCTCGGAGTACGGCGAGCACAACATCCAGTGCAACGGCATCGGCCCGGGCTACATCGCCACGCCGCAGACCGCGCCGCTCAGAGAGCGCCAGCCCGACGGCAGCCGCCACCCCTTTGACCAGTTCATCGTGGCCAAGACGCCGGCGGCCCGCTGGGGCACCACCGAGGATCTGATGGGCCCGGCCGTGTTCCTGGCCTCCGACGCCTCGAACTTCGTCAACGGCCACGTGCTGTACGTGGACGGCGGCATACTCGCCTACATCGGCAAGCAGCCGTAATCCCCCGCCGCGCATCCTGCAGGGTGTGTCCCCGTCACTGGGGACACACCCTGTTTTTGCGTCAGCCGCGCATCTCCTTGAACAGCGATGTCGCCGCGGCGGACTTTTCGGTGATGCCGTCGAAGTCGCCGGCGGCCACCATGTCCTTGGTCACCATCCAGCTGCCGCCCACGGCCAGTATCTTCGGGTTCTTGAAGTACTCCGGCGCGTTGGCCTGGTTCACGCCGCCGGTGGGTATGAACTTGATCTGCGGGAACGGGCCGCTCAGCGCCTTGATGGTCTTGAGCCCGCCGAAGGTTTCCGCCGGGAAGAACTTGAACACCCGTATGCCGTGCTTCAGGCCCACCATGATCTCGCTGGGCGTCACCACGCCGGGCATCATCGGCATGCCCATGCGGCAGGCCTCGGCGACGATGGCCTCGTCCGTGCCGGGCGACACGATGAACTTCGCGCCGGCCTCCACGGCCTGGTGCAGCTGCTCCACATTGACCACGGTGCCCGCGCCGACGGTGATCTCGGGCACCTCGGCGGCCACCTTGGCGATGCTGTCCCGCGCCGCGGCGGTGCGGAAGGTGATCTCCATGGCGGTGATGCCGCCCTTCAGCAGCGCCTTCGCGGTGGGCACGGCCTGTTCCGCGTCCTCCAATACGACCACCGGCACCACGCCGCAGGCCGCAACCTGTTCAACCGTAAGCATATATGTATGCCTCCTTTATTCAATTAAACTCCGGTCTGTTTTCCCTCAAAGCCAAAGTACGCCCGGGCGTTGCCGTAGCTGATGGCGCGGACGATCTCGGAAAGCGTGTCAAAGTCGTCCGGGTACATGCCGTCCTCCACCCATTCACCGATCACGCGGCACAGTATGCGGCGGAAGTACTCGTGGCGGGGGTAGCTGAGAAAGCTCCGGCTGTCGGTGAGCATGCCCACGAAGCCCGCCAGATACCCCAGCGACGCCAGGGACTTGATCTGCTCGGTCATGCCGTCGAAGTGGTCGTTGAACCACCAGGCGGAGCCGTGCTGGATGTAGCCCACGGCCTCGTCCCGCTGGAAGCAGCCCAGTATCGTGTCGATGGCGGCGTTGTCGTTGGTGTTCAGGCTGTACAGTATGGTCTTGGGCAGCTTGTCTTCCTCGGCCAGCGCCCCCAGGAAGGCGGCGGTGTCGGTGGAGGACGCGCCGTTGTCCACGCAGTCAAAGCCGGTGTCCGGGCCCATCTTGCGGAACATGGGGCCGTTGTTGTCCCTGCGGCAGCCGTAGTGCAGCTGCATCACCCAGCCCAGGCGCTTGTACTCGCCCGCCATGAACAGCATGAAGGCGTGCTTGAACCGGTCCTCCTCCAGCCGCGAGGGCAGCTTCCCGGCCATGCGGTCCGCGAATATGCGCTCGATCTCATTTTCTTCCGCCGGGGCGTACATCACGTAGTTCAGCCCGTGGTCGCTCAGCTTGCAGCCGTGGTCGCTGAAGAAGGCCATGCGCTTTTTCAGCGCTTCCTTCAGCGCCCCGAAGCTGTCGATCTTCATGCCGGCGGCGGCCTCAAGCTTGCGGATGTAGTCCGGCCAGTCGGGCTTTTCCAGGTTCATGGCCTTGTCGGGCCGCCACGCGGGCAGCACGGCGGTCTTGAACGTGGCGTCCGCCGCTAACTTCTCGTGCCACTCCAGGCTGTCCACCGGGTCGTCGGTGGTGCAGATGGTCTCCACATTGCTGCGCTCGATCAGGCCCCGCACGCTGTAGCCCGCGCTGTTCAGCTTTTCGTTCGCCAGCGTCCAGACCTCCTCGGCGGTGTCCCTGTTCAGCACGCCCTCGTAGCCGAAGAAGCGGCGCAGCTCCAGGTGGCTCCAGTGGTACAGCGGGTTGCCGATGGCCTTGCCCAGCACCTCGGCCCACTTGACGAACTTGTCGTGGTCGCTCGTCTCGCTGCCGGTGATGTACTTCTCCGGCACGCCCGCCGAGCGCATCAGACGCCACTTGTAGTGGTCGCCGCCCAGCCAGACCTGGGTGATGTTGTCGTAGCGCCGGTCCTCCCAGATCTCCCGGGGGTTGATGTGGCAGTGATAGTCGATGATCGGGCAGTTCTCCGCCGCCTCGTGATACAGCCTTTGGGCCGTCTTGGTATTCAGCAAAAAGTCCTTGTCCAGGAACATTTTCTCCCCTCCTGTCTTACCGCTTTACTCGCGCGCCGCCGCCCTTTACGACGGCCTCGACCTCCTCGAGGCTGGCCATGCTGGTGTCGCCGGGGGTGGTCATGGCCAGCGCGCCGTGGGCCGCGCCGTAGTTCACGGCCAGCTGGGGGTCGCCGGTGGTCATCAGGCCGTAGATCAGGCCGGAGGCGAAGGAATCGCCGCCGCCCACGCGGTCCAGGACCTCCAAGTTGTCGAAGGCGTGGGACATGTGCACCTGGCCGTCGGCCCAGCAGATGGCCTTCCAGTCGTTGATCGTGGCGGTCTTGACCGTGCGCAGCGTGGTGGCGATGGCCTTGAAGTTCGGGAACTGGCGGGCGGCCTCCTCGATCATGCGGTAGTAGCCGTCCAGGTTCAGCGTCTTCAGGTTCTCGTCGTTGCCCTCCACCTTCAGGCCCAGGCAGGCGGTGAAGTCCTCCTCGTTGCCGATCATCACGTCCACGTACTTGGCCACCTCGCGGTTGACCTCCCGGGCCTTGTCGATGCCGCCGATGGCGGACCACATGGAGGGCCGGTAGTTCAGGTCGTAGGAGATGACGGTGCCGTGCTTCTTGGCGACCTTACAGGCCTCGATGACGGTCTCACAGCTCTGCTCCGACAGCGCCGCGTAGATGCCGCCGGTGTGCAGCCAGCGCACGCCCAGCTCGCCGAACACATGCTCGAAGTCAAAGTCTTCGGGCGTGGCCTGGGAGATGGCGGTGTTGGCCCGGTCGGAGCAGCCCACCGCGCCGCGGATGCCGAAGCCCCGCTCGGTGAAGTTCAGGCCGTTGCGGCAGATGCGGCCGATGCCGTCGGTCTTCTTCCAGTAGATCAGGCTCGTGTCCACGCCGCCCTGCTCGATGAGGTCCTTCAGCAGGCGGCCCACCTCGTTGTTCGCGAAGGCGGTCAGCACGCCGGTGTTCATGCCGAAGCACTTGTGCAGGCCGCGCACCACGTTGTACTCGCCGCCGCCCTCCCAGGCTTTGAACTCCCGGGCCGTGCGGATGCGCCCCTCGCCGGGGTCCAGCCTCAGCATGATCTCGCCCAGGGACACCGCGTCGTAGCGGCACGAACCGGCGGGCTTCAGATTCAGATTCAACATGTCGGTCTCCTTCCTCTCATGAAAACTGCTTTAGTCCAGATACTTTTTAAGCGTCGCGCGCACCGCGCCGGGGCCGGCGAGCAGCTCCTTCAGATAGCCCGTGACCTTGCCGCCCAGCCCCGCGTCAATGAGGCTCACGCCGAACAGGTTGGGGTTTGATAGTATCGCGTCCAGCTTCCCGTCCACGCTGTCGGGGTCGCCCAGCTTCACGCCCTCAAGGGCCGCCTGCAGCGTCGGCAGCATCGGGTCGGGGCTGACGGGCATGGCGTTTCCCCCGTCGTCCACGCCCAGCAGGTAGCGCAGCCAGCCGGCGATGGCCAGCGGTATGCAGTTCAGGTCCGCGGCATTTCTCTGCGGGTCGGCCATGTAGCTCTTGATGGTCTCGCCGAAGCGGATCGGCACCTTCTGGCTGGTGTCGCAGGCGATGCGCTGGGGCGTGTCCGGCATGAACGGGTTCGGGAAGCGCCGCTCGACCACCTCGTCGATGAACGCCTTCGGGCTGAGTATGCCCGGGTCGGTCACCACCGGCAGGCCCTCGTCGTAGCCGATGCGCATGATGAGCTTCACCAGCTCACCGTCGCGCATCTCGTCGCAGATCTTCTCATAGCCCAAGAGACACCCGTACACCGCCAGCGCCGTGTGCAGCGGGTTCAGGCAGGTGGTCACCTTCATGCGCTCGGTCTTGTTCACGGTGTCCCGGTCGGTCATGTAGACCCCGGCCTTTTCAAGCGGCGGCCTGCCGTTGGGGAAGCGGTCTTCGATCACCAGGTACTGGGGCGCCTCGGCGTTCACGAACGGCGCGATGTAGGTGTGCTTCTCGGTGACGATGGGCGCCATGTCCTCGATGCCCAGCGCGGTGAGCTGCTTCTGAACCGCCTCGGCGGGCCGCGGGGTGATCTTATCGATCATGCTCCACGGGAAGGAGACCTTGGCCTCGTCCTCCAGCCACGCGATGAAGTCCGCCGTCACGAAGCCCTTCTTGTGCCACGCCCGGGCGATCTCGGTGACCCCCGCGCGCAGCTTTTCGCCGTTGTGGGAGCAGTTGTCCATGCTCACCACGGCGATGGGCGTCGCGCCCGCGTTGTAGCGCTCCAGCAGCAGTGCCGCCACCACGCCCATGGCGTGGACCGGGTGCGCAGGTCCCGCTTCGATGTCGCCCTTCGCAATGGGGCTCAGCTCGCCCTTCATGTCCCTCAGGGCGTAGCCCTTCTCGGTGATCGTGAAGGAGAGCATCTGCAGCGAGGGCTTGCGGAAGATGGCCTTCAGCGCCTCCCAGTCCGCCGGGTCGCGGACGACAACGCCCTTGGCGACCGAGGCCACCACCGACTTGTCGATGCCGCCGTCCGCCAGCAGGCTGACGGCCAGGGTCATCGAATCGTGGGGCACGTAGATCTTCTCGACGACCTCGCTGTCGAAGGTCTCCACCGCCACGATGCCCGCCTTGGCCTCGCCCGCGTCCAGCAGCTTCTGCATCAGCCCCGCGATGAATATGCGGAATATGTTGCCCGCCCCGAAGTGGACCCAAACCGGCCTCTCCTCCGTCTCGGCGCACATGGCCTTCCAGTCATGCCCCGGCAGCTTCACGCCGGCGGCTTCCCAAGCGGCGCGGTCCTGCAAACCGTTGTAGGATAATTGCATGGTTGTTCAACCTCCAATAATCGTCAGATAATGGATAATGGAAAATTGCGTATGTCAATCCATTTGCTTTCACTCGGTACATTTTCCATTATCCATTATTTGTTCTAACAATCGCCTCCCACAGCCCATTCAGGTACGTCGCGCCCAGGGCGCGGTCGTACAGGCCGTAGCCGGGGCGGCCGACCTCGTCCCAGATCATGCGCCCGTGGTCGGGGCGCACATAGGTGTCGGGGCAGGTGTCGTAGATGGCCTTCATGATGGCGTACATGTCCAGATCGCCGGTGCTGGACAGGTGCGCGGCCTCGCGGAAGTGGTGGTGGCCCAGGAACTTCACGTTGCGCACGTGCATGGCGCCGATGCGGTCCATGGCGCCAAAGTGGCGGATGGCGGCGACCACGTCGTTTTCGGGGTTTGAGCCCAGGGAGCCGGTGCACAGGCACACGGTGTTGGCCGGGCTGTCGTGCAGCTTTACGATCTTGTCGAAGTCCGCCTGGCTGTGGGCGATGCGCGGCAGGCCGAAGATGGGCCAGGCCGGGTCGTCCGGGTGGCAGGCCATGCGCACGCCCACCTCCTCGCACACCGGGATCACGGCGTCCAGGAAGTACTTGTAGTGGCGGCGCAGGTCGTCCCCGGTCATGCCCTCGTACTGCTTCAGCGTCTTCTCCAGCAGCGCCAGGCGCTCCGGCTCCCAGCCGGGCAGGCTGAAGCCGTGGCTGTCCTCGGCGGTCTTGCGCACGATCTCAAGCGGCCCCATCTCGCCCAGGTCCTTCTCGTCGAAATACAGGCTGTTGCTGCCGTCCTCCGGGATTACCCGGGCCAGGTCGGTGCGCAGCCAGTCGAAAACCGGCATGAAGTTGTAGATGACCACCTTCACGCCGTTGCGGGCCAGCATGCGCACGGTGGAGATGTAGTTGTCGATGTACTCGTCCCGCGTGGGCAGGCCCATCTTGATGTCCTCGTGAACGTTCACGCTCTCGATGACCTCAAGCTCCAGCCCCGCGGCGTGCACCTCGTCCACCAGGGCTTTGAACTCCTCCTCCGGCCAGTCCACGCCGGCGGGCTTGTCCAGAAGGCCCATCAGGCCCGTCATGCCGGGAATCTGCTTCACGTACTTCAGCGGTATCGGATCGGACCCGGAGCCGTACCAGCGGAATGTCATTTTCATAGCGTTGCACCTCGCTTATTACATGGCGTAGCCGAACAGGCTGGGCAGCCACAGGGAGATCTGCGGGATAAACGTGATCAGCAGCAGCGCGATCAGCATGCACAGGTAGAAGGGCAGCGTGGCCTTGACGACCTTCTCCATGGGCAGCTTCGCCACGGCGGAGCCGATGAACAGCACCGCGCCCACGGGCGGCGTCAGAAGACCGATGCCGCAGTTCAGCACGATCATGATGCCAAACTGGATGGGGCTGATGCCGATGCCCGTCGCCACGGGCAGCAGGATCGGCGTCGCGATCAGTATGATCGGCGCCATGTCCATGATCATGCCCAGCACCAGCAGGATCAGGTTCAACAGCAGCGCGATGACCACGGGGCTGGAAGAGATGCTGGTGATCAGCGTGGCCGCCTTCGCCGGCACGTGGAGCTTCGTCAGGCAATAGCCGAAGGCCGCGGACATGGCGATCAGTATCAGCACGATGGACAGCGTCTCGATGCAGTGCTCCAGGTTCTGCCACACGCCCTTCCAGTTCAGGCCCTTGTAGATGAACACGGACACGACCAGCGAATAGATGACCGCGATGGCGGCGGACTCGGTGGCGGTGAACACGCCGCCGACCACGCCCACGACCACGATCAGTATCGCGGCCAGGGCCCAGAACGAGGTGCCCAGCTGCTTCAGAAAGCGCGTGACGGAGAAGGGCTCGCCCTTGGGGTAGTTGCGCTTGACGGAGATGATGTAGCTGCCCACCATCAGGCTGAGGGCCAGTATCGCGCCGGGCAGGTAGCCCGCCATGAACAGCGCGCCCACGGAGATGCCGCCCGCGGTGGTGGCGTAGATGACCATGTTGTGGCTGGGGGGCACCAGCAGGCCCTCGCAGCTGGAGGTGATGGTGACGGCGGTGGAGAAGTCGGCGTCGTAGCCCTGGTCCACCATCATCGGGATCAGTATGGAGCCCAGCGACGCGGTGTCCGCCGCGGCGGAGCCGGAGATGCCGCCGAAGAAGTAGGAGGCCACGATGTTCACCATGGCCAGTCCACCGCGCATCCAGCCCACCAGGCTGTTGGCCAGCGCGATCAGCTTCTCCGATATGCCGCCGGAGCCCATCAGCACGCCCATGGTGATGAAGAAGGGCACCGCCATCAGGCTGAAGGACCAGACGCCCTTGACCATCTGCGTCGGAAGGGTCGTCAGCTGCTCGCCCATGCTGATCAGGCACAGCACCGTGGAGATGCCCACGGAATAGGCGATCGGGAAGCGCAGGAACACCATCAGAAGGAAGCTGCCCAGCAGTATGAGCGTGGAAAGGGTCTCAGCGTTCATGCGCCGGTCACCTCCTTTTTATCATCGTCTTTGATGAAGAAATCCTCGATGCGCAGGAAGACCTGCTCCAGTTCAAACACGATCATGCCCAGGCCCGCGATCGGCACGGGCAGGTACTGCCACATCTTGCTGAGGTTGGGCAGCGACGCGTAGTGCCCGCGCAGGCTCAGCGGCGAGTTGACGGACTTGATGCCGTAGATCAACAGCACCACGCCCAGCGCCATCACCGCCAGGTCGGCGGCCAGGTCGAGCACCTGTATGGCGCGCTTGGGAAGCTTGTTGTCAAACGAGGTCATGCGGATGTGGGCGCGCTTGCGTATGGCCAGCGTGGCGGAGAGCACCGCCATGTAGACCATGAAGGTCAGCACGATCTCCTCCGACCAGTGCGGGTCGTCGATGAAGGGGACATAGCGGCCCAGCACCGCCCATGTGGTAATGACGATATCCCCGATCAGAAGCAGCTTGCAGATGAACATGATGATTTTGTATGTCCAATCGTACAGCGGCCTGATCTTTTCGAGGGTCTTGAATACAGAAGGCATTGTCTCTTCCTCCTCGAGGCTGTTCAAGGTAAAGAAAAGGCGCAGGGGTTAATCCCTGCGCCCCCTCGGGTTCGGCAATATTGGCGTTGCGCTTACTGCATGGCCACGATCTGCTGATACAGCTCGGCCTGAGTAGCGGTGTTCTCGTCGATGACCTGCTGGCAGGCGGCGACCCAGGGCGCCTTGTCCTCGACCTCGACCACGGTCACACCGGCCTCAGCCAGCTTGTCGTAGGTCGTGCCTTCGATCTCGGCAACCTTCTGCTTGCAGACCAGGGAGGCGTAATCGGCGGCCTCCTGGATGGCGGCCTGCTGCTCGTCGCTCAGCTTCGCCAGCGCGGCGTCGGTGATGACGATCTGGATGGCGCCCAGGGTGTGGCCGTCCTTGATGACGAAGGGGGCGACCTCCTGGAAGGCGTTGGACAGGTAGTTGGCGATCGGCTGCTCAGCGCCGTCGACAACGCCGGTCTGCAGCGCGCTGTACAGCTCGGTGAAGGGAACGGTGGTGGCGGAAGCGCCCAGGCCGCTGACCATGCCGGTCATGACGGGGTCGCTGGAGACGCGCAGCTTCATACCCTTGATGTCGTCCAGGCCGTTGACCTGCTTGGTGAAGAAGAAGTGGCGGAAGCCCTCTTCGCCGTAGCACAGGCCCTTCATGCCCAGGCCCAGCTCTTCAGGCTCGTTCAGGAATTCCTTGGCCAGATCGCTGGCGGCGAAATTCCAGAAGTGATCCTCGCTCACGAAGGTGTAGGGGATGGACAGCAGCTTGGCCTTGTCACAGCCGTACTGGGTGAAGGCGAAGGCGGAGAAGCGGCCGACGTCGGTGATGTTGCCGCCGCCCAGCAGGTTGTCCAGAATCTGGTCCTCAGAGCCCAGCACGCCGCCGGCCTGGATGTCGATGACGACGGAGCCGCCTGTCAGCTCTTCGGTCTTCTCCTTGAAGGCCTTGGCCATTTCGCCGACGATGGTGCCGTCCAGCGGGTTGACTTCGGAATAGGTCAGGGTGATGGGTTCCTCGGCCAGCGCCGCGGAGCAGGCCAGGATCATGGCCAGCACGAGAACGATACTAAACAGCTTCTTCATTGAGAGGATCCTCCTTTTTATTATTCCAGCGGCTGTGCCGCAAGGATTCGGTTTCGGACGGATTTACCAGTCTTGTTGCCGTCTTGTAAACCCGACGGATATATTTAATCACATTTATGGGTGAAAGTCTATAGTTTTTATCACGAACAACATTGCAAAAAACATCAAAATCAGGTATAATACTGAGCAAAAGGAAGGGAGCGGCGCGCGGATGAATTTGTCCTATATCTCGCCATTTGTTGTCCGTCAGGTCATGCAGCAGGACGATTTTGAGATCTTCCACCGCATGGACACCGCCTCGGGCTACATCAGCCCCCACTCCCACGACTTCTACGAGATCTACTTCCCCCGCGTGGAGGGCGTCAGCTACATGGTGGACGGGCGGCGCTTCCGGCTGAGCCCGGGGTCGCTGCTTCTGATCGCGCCGGGGCAGGTGCACTATTCCGACGTGGCCGTGCCGGGGCTGGTGGTGGAGCGCTTCGTGCTGTGGGTGAACCCCGGCTTCATCGATTCGCTGAAGGGCCTGCTGCCCCGCGTGCGCAACCTCACCGCCCAGGACCTGCAGGGCCGGAACATGATCACGCCGGACGCGGAGACCTACGAGCTGATGCTGGGCATGCTGTTCTCGCTGCTGCACGAAAAGCAGCTGAACGACATGGACAGCGCCTCGCTGAACCGTCTGGTGATGGCCCAGCTGCTGATCCACATCAGCCGGGCGTTCTCCATCGGGGCCGGCGGCCTCCCCCACCGCAATGCCCAGCGCTACAAGGAGATCATGGCCGTCTACGACTACATCTCCGCCCACCTGAAGGACGAGCTCTCCATCACCGCGCTGTCGGAGCAGTTCTTCATGGACAAGAACACGCTCACCCGCCAGTTCAAGCTGGTCACCGGCATGACGCCGGCGGAGTGCATCCGGCGCAAGCGGCTGGACGCCGCCTACATGATGATCACCCACGGCGCGGGCATCACCGAGAGCTGCCACGAGTGCGGCTTTTCCGATTACAGCGCGTTCTACCGGGCCTTTCGCCAGACCTACGGCGTCAGCCCCAGGGAATGCGCCAGCAGCGCCGAAAGCGGCGTGAAGCTGGAATCGCCCGCGCAGTGACGCGGGCGAGGAGGGATACATATGGGCCAGGAATACACCGTACGCGTCAGGCTGGACGCGAAGACCTTCAAGCGCTTCTGCCGGTTCGACACGCTGCGCTTGCGCAAAAAGTGGGTGCGCCCCACGGTGTTCGCGCTGATCATGATCGCGTTCGCCGCCGTGGCGCTCTTCTCCCGCAGGCCCCAGTCCGGCATGATCGCCGCGGTGCTGCTGGCGGTGGGCGTCGGCCTGCCGGTGGTCTACTTCGGCACCTTCTTTTCGCAGGTGAACATGCAGGTGCTCCGCCACGAGCTGAAGCCGGCCCGGAACGTGTACACCGTGCGGCTGAACCGGGAGGGCGTGCACGTGACCAACGACCGGAAGGCCGAGGAACAGCTGGACGCGCCCTGGAAGGACGTGCAGGCGGCCTTTCGCGCGAAGGGCTGCGCGTACCTGTACGTGAACGCCGCCCGGGCGTTCCTGCTGCCCGACGGCCAGGCCGACGCCCCGGCGGACGAATTATGGGCGTACATCGAAAAGCACATGGGCAATAAAGCAAGGACGATCCATTGAACGAGGAGGATGACCATGAAGGCGAACATCGTGTATCACAGCGAGGCAGAGCTCCGGGACCTGGGCGGCGGCGTCTTTCGCCGGGTGCTGGCCCACACCGAGCAGCTGATGGTGGTCGAGGTCCACTTTGAAAAGGGCAGCGCCGGCAGCGTGCACAGCCACCCCCACTGCCAGAACACCTACGTGCTGTCCGGCCGGTTCCGCTTCACCATAGACGGCGAGCCGGTGGAGGTCGGCCCCGGGGACACGCTGGCCCTCCCGTCGGGCGTGCCCCACGGCACCGTGTGCCTGGAGAAGGGCGTGCTGCTGGACATGTTCGCGCCGATGCGCGAGGATTTCCTGTAGAGATGTATGTATCGCGAGGTGACAGTCATTGAGCAAACCCAACAAGCCCCTTGACGGCGCGCCCCAGGCGTCCCCGAGCCACGAGTACATGCACGCGCACGGCATTCCCCACACCCATGCCCACAACCACAGCCACAGCCACGAGAACACGAAGGCCGTGCTGAACCGGCTGTCCCGGGCCATCGGCCATCTGCAGTCGGTGCGCAGCATGGTGGAGGAGGGCCGGGACTGCAGCGAGGTGCTGATCCAGATCGCCGCGGTGCGCTCCGCCATCGACAACACCGGCAAGCTGATATTGCAGGACCATCTGAAGCACTGCATCATGGAGGCCGCCGCCGAGGGCGACCGGAAGGCCATCGACGATCTGTGCGAGGCCATTGACAAGTATATGTGAAATAAACTCCGCACGCGCGGAGTTTATTTCATTCTCGATTCATGCAGGTCCAGCAGCATCGGCACCGCGTTGTTGCCGTCCAGGGTCAGCTCGGCGTATCAATCGAAAGTATAGCCAATTCCCTCTCGGAGTATTTTTTGCCAGTTCCGTTCATGCCTTAAAACGCGAATAATACAAACGGTTTGCATGACATCGTCAACATAGTAGAAGATAATGGATGGATCAAACACCCTTTTCAGAATCAGTCTCTTTCTGTAGTAAATCCCCGTTCCTGTATACATCCGAAAATCACGTCCAAGAGCCTTACATATCATCTCAATCTCATCATTGAAACGGTCGGCTCTTTCCCGTCCAAAGCGAAGCTCAATATAATCCGCTATATCGGCCACATCATATATCGACTCTCGCGACCATACAACATCATAGTCATTCATTGGCCGCTGCTCCTGTGTTTGACCTTGCAAAGCGACGAGTATCCCGTATTCTCCGAACCTCCGCCATGGCTTCCTCATGAGGCAGCGTTCTTCCCGCTTCTATATCTTCCAGACCCCTGTCCAGCATGCGAAGCAAATTGGGATCAACCTCTGATGCGTCCTGTATGATCATTTTCTCTTCAAGCATATTTCTGCCTCCCTGTATCAGACCACGAAGCATGATTAACATTCTGTAAGCTGATAATATTATACGCAAAACCAAGGGCAAAATCAAGCCGGTCTCGGGAGAATCCCAGGGTATACCTGCATCGTACTGTCTCACATCCATCATTTCCCCGATTCATGCAGGTCCAGCAGCATCGGTACCGCGTTGTTGCCGTCCAGGGTGAGCTCGGCGTAGCGGCCGTCCATCAGCGCGCCGGGGTTGATCAAAAGCACATTGCCCACCCAGCCCGCGTAGGCCCGGTGGGTGTGGCCGAACAGCGCGATGGTCGCGTTCTGCTCCTCGGCGTAGTAGGACAGGCGCTCGTAGCCGTACTTCACGTCCTGCAGGTGCCCGTGGACCGCCACGATCCGGTGGACGCCGTAGCTGGCCCGGGCCATGCGGGCCTGTTCGGACCAGTAATCGCAGTTCCCGGCCACCGCGATCAGGGGCGTGTCCATGCGCCTCTGGAGCCACCGGGCGTCTGAGTTCAGGTCGCCCAGGTGGAACACGGCGTCGTACTTCTCCCGTTTGCAGACCTTGAGGTAGCGCTCCAGCCAGATATCCCGGCCGTGGCTGTCCGAGACGATGCCCAGGCGGGTCACGCTTCGGCCTCCAGCTTCTCAAGCAGCGCCTGTATCGCCCGAGCCCGGTGAGACACCCGGTTCTTCGCCTCGGCGTCAGCCTCGGCGAAGGTGACGCCCAGGTCGTTGGACAGGAACAGCGGGTCGTAGCCGAAGCCGCCCTCGCCCCGGTACTGATCGATGATCTCGCCGTCGCAGCGCCCGTAGGCCGTCAGCGGCGCGTGGCCGGGGCGGCACAGCGCCACCGCCGCGCCGTAGTGGGCGTGATGCGGCGCGGGCTTGTCCGAGAGCTCTTTTAAGAGCAGTTGGTTGTTCGCCTCGTCGTCGCCGTGCACGCCGCAGTAGCGCGCCGAGTGTACGCCGGGCCGCCCGTTCAGCTGGTCCACGCACAGCCCGGAATCGTCGGCCAGCGTGGCGCAGCGGCAGATCTCCATCAGCGCGTTCGCCTTGATCAGCGCGTTCGCCTCGAAGGTCTCGCCGTTTTCCTCCACGTCGATCTCAATGCCCATCTCCCGCATGGAGCGCACGTCGTAGCGGTCGCCCAGCAGCTGCTTCAGCTCGCGCAGCTTGCCGAAGTTGTTGCTGGCCAGCACCAGCTTCGGCTTTTGGCAGATGACCTGGGCCCGGCTGCCCAGCGCCTCGGTCTGGGCCTGCATCAGCGCCTCGCAGCCCTGCCGCCCCAGCGCCAGCAGCCGGTCCAGCTCGTCCTTGGTGTAGCAGCGGCCCTCGCCGGTGCCCTGGACCTCCACATAGCCCATCTCGCCGGAGGCGTCCCGGGTCATGACGATGTTCATGTCCACCTGGGCGCGGCTGTCCTGGGCGTATTCCAGATCGAGGGTGCACACGTCGTCCACCACGCCGGCGGACACCGCCGCCACCTGGCGGATGATCGGGGAGTCGACCAGCTGACCCTGCTGGATCAGCCGGTCCACCGCGATGCACAGTGCGGCGAAGGCCCCGGTGATCGAGGCCGTGCGCGTGCCGCCGTCGGCCTGGATCACGTCGCAGTCGATGTACACGGTGCGCTCGCCCAGCCGGGTCAGGTCGCAGGCCGCCCGCAGGCTCCTGCCGATCAGCCGCTGGATCTCCACGCCGCGCCCGTCCTTCTTCACGCCGTCCCGCGCCTTGCGCTGGGGCGTGGAGCCCGGCAGCATCGCGTATTCCGCCGTCAGCCAGCCCTTCCCCTTGCCCTTCAAAAACGCCGGGACGCCCTCCTGCACCGACGCGGTGCAGATCACCCTGGTCCGGCCGCAGGCGATCAGCACCGAGCCCGCGGCCATCTCCGTATAGTCCGGCACGATGCGCACCAGCCGCATCTCATCCGCCGCCCGATTGATATCATTCATGTATTATGCCTCCTTTGTATTTCCCAAACGGCGGGCGGCGCATCGCCGCCCCTACTCCCTGTTCCCTGTACCCTGTTCCCTGTTTCCCTATTCAAAATCAAACAGCATCGCCGACTGGGTCTGTATATAGTCGTACACGATGGAATCGGCCACGTTCATGAAGCTGGGCACGCCCAGCTCGCCCTGGGCGGCGTCGTACTTCTTCCCGTCCACGTAGATCTCCACCGACTTGATGCCCTCGAACTGGGTGCAGGTCAGCACCAGCGCCTTCAGGGCCATGCGGCCGCCGTCGGAATTCTGCACCAGGTTCACGAACTCCCCGGTGAAGTTCAGCTTGGCGACGCCGTCCTCCACCTTCACGTCGATCAGGCCGCAGCCCGCGGGCACCACGCTCTCCAGCATGTCCTCGCGGCTGGGTCCCTTGGCCAGCTCCATCACCGCGGTGTTGATGTCCGGCTTGGCGTAGACCATGCGGGTCACCGGCACGATCACCGCCCCGGAATCCGCCGGGAAGTACAGCGTCACCGGCTTGCAGGAGGCCAGGCTCAGCGTGGGCTCGGCGCTCTCTAAATTGATGTCGCCCCGGGTGAACTCGCCGCCCACCGGCGTGCCGTGGGGCAGCTTCTCCCGCTTCTGGCCGTCGATCAAAAACGTCACGCGGTCCACGCTCTCAAACTCGGTCAGCGTCTGCACGATGGCGTTGATCATGTTGGCCTCGGCCGCCGCGTCGGCCATGTTCAGCACCTCGGCGCTCAGGTCGATGCGGGCCAGTCCGCCGGAGATGTCCAGGTCGATCTTCGTGTTCTCCGGCAGCACGGTCCGAAGCCCCAGCCGGGCGGCCTGCATGTCGTTGCCGACGCTCTGGACCATCAAATTCAGCGTGGCCTTGGCGATGCCGTCTTCCATGGGCACCGAGCACATCACCGGCACCAGGTACCCGTAGTTGTCCTGGTAGTACACGATGGTGGAGACCTTCGACGCCCCCGCCTTCGCGTCCGCCTGCGCGCCTGTCTGCGCGTCCTGGGGCTGCGGCGTCGCCGCCGGCGGCGCGGAGGGCTCCGCGCCCTGGGGCGCCTGGGCGTTGGTCCCCGGCGAGAGCACCGCGTCTGCGGGACCGCGCCACAGCGACCACGTGCACGCCAGCGCCACGGCGATGACCATCAGCACCAGCGCCAGCAGGTACATCCTGCGCTGATTTCCGGATAATTTCATGTGGAACCCTCCTTGCTTCACCCGTTTCGATTCAATGTATTCGACGGGGCAAGGGGGTATGCCGGGCACATTTTGTATTCTACCACAAAACCGGCGGTTGCGCAATCGACGGTTATGCGCTATAATTGGTTTTGAAAACAAGCTGAAATCATACGGAGGAACAGACATGCCCTTTGACGGACTGACGCTGGGCCTGGTGGCGCGGGAGCTGGACGCCGCGCTGACCGGCGGGCGCATCAATAAGATCATACAGCCCGAGCGGGACGAGGTGATACTGACCGTCCGCAGCGGCGGCGAAAACCGCCAGCTGCTGCTGTCGGCCACGGCCAACTGCGCCCGGGCCCACCTGACCACCACCCGGAAGAACAACCCGCTGGAGCCGCCCGCGCTGTGCATGCTGATGCGCAAGCACATCACCGGCGGGCGCGTGTGCGGCGTGCGCGCCGTCGAGAGCGACCGCATCCTGGAAATTGAGATCGAGCACTTCGACGAGCTGGGCGACAGGGCGCGCAAGAAGCTCATCTGCGAGTTCATGGGCAAGCACTCCAACCTGATCTTCGTGGGCGGCGACGGGCGCATCATCGACAGCGCACGGCACGTCACCGAGCAGATCTCCTCGGTGCGCGAGGTGCTGCCCGGCCTGCGCTACGAGCTGCCCCCGGCCCACGGCAAGCTGCCCTACGACCACGTGGACGCCGAGGCGCTGCTGGCCGCCATGGCGGGCATGAACGGGCCGCTGCACCGGCTGATCGCCCAGTCAATCAGCGGCATGTCCGCCCAGACCGCCCGGGAGCTGGCCTACCGGGCCACCGGGAACGAGGAGGCCCACGCCAGCGAGATCGACCTCTTCGCCGCCTGCAAAAGCGTCGCGGAAAACCTGGCCGCCATCCCGGATCAGGTGTCCCCCGCCATACTCTTCGGCGAGGACGGCGCGCCGGTGGACGTGGCCGCCTTCCCCTACCTGAGCCGCCGCCATTTGAAATCGGAAGCGTACCCGACGATCTCGGAGGCCATGGACGCCTTCTACCGCTCCCGGGACATGGCCGAGCGCATCAAGCAGAAGAGCGCCGCGCTGCACCGGGCGCTGAAGACCAACATCGAGCGCTGCGAGCGCAAACTGGCGCTGCAGAACGAGGCGCTGCTGGGCAGCCGGCGGATGGAGGAGTACCGCCTGAAGGGCGAGCTGCTGACGGCGAATCTGCACCTGGCCCAGAAGGGCATGCGCAGCGTTCAGGTGCCCAACTACTACGAGCCGGACATGCCGCCTTTGACGGTGGAGCTGGACGAGAAGCTGTCGCCCGGCCAAAACGCCCAGCGCTATTTCAAGCTGTACCAGAAGGCCCGGAACGCCCAGACGCTGGCCGCGGAGCAGATCGAGAAGACCGAGGCCGAGCTGAACTACTTAGAGGGCCAGATGGACAATCTGGGCAAGTGCGCCGAGGAGGCGGAGCTCTCCGAGCTTCGGGAGGAGCTGGAGCGCTTCGGCTACGTGCGGGCCAACCGCAGCCGTAGGCAGATGAAGCAGCTGCCGCCGTCAAAGCCCATGCGCTTCACCGCGCCTTCTGGCAGGGTGATTCTGGTGGGCAAGAACAACCTGCAGAACGACAAGCTGACCGGCACGGCCCAGCCCAACGAGGTGTGGCTGCACGCCAAGGACATGCCCGGCTCCCACGTGATCATCGTGGGCGAAGGCCCGGACGAGGACACGATACGCTTCGCCGCGCGCCTGGCCGCCCGCTACTCCAAGGGCGGCACGGGCTCCCGCGTGCCGGTGGACTACACGCTGCGCCGGTACGTGAAAAAGCCCGGCGGCGCGAAGCCGGGGTTTGTGATCTACACCAACCAGCGCACGCTGTACGTGCAGCCCGCCGAAGAACAGACCAACGTCTGATTTTGGAACACCGTCAGGAGGCATTTTCATGAGCGGCGACATCCGCAGCATACTCGCGCCCCTCGAGGGCTACAGGCCCATTCCATGGGCCCAGATTCCCGACCTCGGTCTGTATATGGACCAGGTGGTGACCTTCATCTCCCGGGTCTACGAGCCGCTGTACGGCGCGGGCCTGCGGGGCAGCCTCTCGCCATCGATGATCAACAACTACGTCAAGAGCCGGCTGATCCCCCGGCCCACGGGTAAGAAGTACAGCCGGGAGCAGATCGCGCTGCTGATGATGATCGTGGCGCTGAAGCAGACCTGCAGCATGGAGGACATCCGCCGCATGCTGACCGCCAACGACAGCGCCTCGACGCAGGCGCTGTACACCGCCTTCTGCGCCCGCTTCAGCCACGTGCTGGAGAGCATGTGCACGGGCGCCGGGAGCGTCGAGGCCCCCAGATCCGCGCTGGACTTCGCGATACTGGCCGCCGGCTACACCGCCGGCTGCGCCGCGGTGCTCAAATCCGAAGACGACGCGGTTCAATAACAGGGCTTTGCCGCATATGAGTTAAGGACGCCCGCAGGCCGCCCTCCCTGATACGAAAGACTCAGGGCGGGCGGCCTGCGGGCGATACTTGCTTTACCGGAGGCACGCCATGAAACGCATCCGCATACTCCTTGTGCTGCTCGCGCTCATCGCCAGTCCCCTGCCCGCCCGGGCGTCGGAGCCCTTCACGGTGGCGGCCGGCGGCGCGGTGCTGATCGAAGATGAGACCGGCGCGGTGCTGTTCGGCCAGGACGAAAACCGGCAGCTGCCCATGGCCTCCACCACGAAGGTCATGACCGCGCTGATCGCCCTCGAAAACGCAGAACTGAGCGACCTGGTCACCGCGGGAAAGAACGCCAGCGGCGTGACCGGGACCTCGCTGTACCTGTCCGTGGGCGAGACGCTCACGATGGAACAGATGCTCTACGGGCTCATGCTGCGCAGCGGCAACGACGCCGCCGTGGCCATCGCCGAGCACGTGGCGGGCAGCGTTTCGGCCTTTGCCGACATGATGAACAGCCGCGCCGCCGAGCTGGGCGCCGACGCCCACTACGTCAATCCCCACGGGCTGGACGCGGCGGGCCACCGCACATCGGCCCTCGGCCTGGCCCTGGTGATGCGGGAGGCCATGAAGCGCCAGGACTTTCGCAGGATCACCGGCACGCGCCGCAAGGTCATTCCCTGGATCGGAAACGAATACAGCCGGGTTCTTGAGAACAAGAACCGGCTGCTTCGGACCTATGAGGGCGCCACCGGCGGCAAGACCGGCTATACGCGCCGGGCGGGGCGCTGCCTGGTGTTCAGCGCCGAGCGGGACGGGCTGTCGCTGATCGGGGCCGTGCTGAACTGCCCCACCTGGTTTGACACGGCCACGGTGCTGCTGGACTACGGCTTCGAAAACTTCCGCATGGAATCGGCGCTGTCGGAGGGCGAGGCGGTGGTTGAGCTACCCGTGGAGGGCGGCCTTTCCGAGACGGTGACGGTGGTCGCCGCGCAGCCGCTGCGCGCCGCGGTGCATGTCGGCACGGCCGTACAGCTGGGCAAAGCCCTGCCCAAGCGCCTGGTGGCCCCGGTGCAGGCCGGGCAGGCCGTCGGCAGCGCCCGGCTGCTGGCGGGCGAAAAAGAGCTGGCGCGGTGCGAGCTCGTGGCCGCGGCGGATGTGCCCCGGCGCAGCTTCGCCCAGTCCGTCAGGCGCCTGCTGAAGCGCTGGGTGCTTCGCTTTCAGCAATAGCCCATTCGTGCAGCGCCCTGCCGTTCAGATCCGCGATGCTCACCGAATTCTCAGACACCAGCAGCAGCCTGTCGTCGCTGAGGGCGCGGATCTCGCTGTATTCGGCCGGCAGGAGCCGGTTGCCCGCGCCGTCTGTGAGCCCGTAGCGCATGTGCCCGTAGTCCCACGAGCGCTGCAGCGCGCCCAGCTCGTCGCTGTAGTACTCCACGCCGTCCATCTCAAGATAGGCGTACCGGTCGGCGCACAGCGGCAGAAGCTGCTGGAACCGCCCCGAGGCCGGGCTGCCGTCCGGGTCCGTCAGCCACTCGCAGGCCTCGCCCCACGCGCCGTCGCTGGCGATGAGCCGGCCCTGCAGGCCTTCGCGAAAGCGGACTCTGGAGGCGCTCTCGTACAGCAGCGCGCCGTCCGGCCCGTACAGCAGAGTTCGGCCGTTCACAGTCAGGCTCAGGCAGCTGCCGACCAGGCCAACTTCCGCGCCCTCTCCCCGTATGCCGAACAGCCTTTGCGCGCCGTCCGTCGAAAACACGTCTATGCGGTCCCCGGCCTGCGCGGCGATCATCGCGCCGCCCCGCTCCAGCCAATCGTACACCGGCGGCACGATCACGTTCCCGGCGGCGTCGATGAGCCCCACGCCATAGTCCCGCCAGGCCTTCGCCAGGCCGTTCTCATACGCGCCGACGCACTTCCACGTGGGCTTGACCGCCACCTCGCCCCGGCCGTTTACCGCCCCGTAGAGGCCGTTTGCCGCCTGGTAGGGCATCCTGTCGCAGCGCACGGGCCGCAGGCCGCAGGCGGTGTAGACCCCGGTGCCCCGCGCCTCGCCCGAGGCGTCCAGGTGGCGTATCTCATCCGGGCGGTCGTCCAGCGGATCGCCGTCCAGCGCCAGCCAGCCGTCCGCGCCGTCGCCGGTCAGCTGGGTCCACCGGGGGCTGACGACGACTGCGCCGGCCTCGTCCATCGCGCCGTAGAGGCCGTCCCGGCGAAACACCAGCGCTCCGCCCTCGTCGTGGATCATGGCAAAGCGCTCCTCGCCCAGGGCGTTGCCAGAGGCGTCGTACAGCCGATAGTCGCCCCGGCGGCCCGCCGCGTACAGCGCGCCCTCGCGCACGGCGAATATCGCCTCGAACGCGCTGCTTTCGATCAGCTCGACCCCCGCCGCGTCCGTCAGCGCGACCACCCCGCCCGCGCAGACGCACAGGGGGCCCTCCGCGCGCGCAGCGCAGGCAAACAGGGCCGCCGCGATGGCGATCAGCGCGATCCTCTTCAGCATGCCCGCGTCGCCCCCTTCCCCGTCCGCGCCGGTCGATGCCGCGCATCAGTGTACTGCGTATACTATAGCGCATCAAGGTAAAATGTTGGTTTATTTCCTGCCTTCTATAGACAAAAAACCGGATTGATGCTATAATATCAAATTGTCGGCGGGATATTTCTCCTGCCTGCGTCTGGGATTGCGCCAGTAGCTCAGTCGGATAGAGCAACGGCCTTCTAAGCCGTGGGTCAGGGGTTCGAATCCCTTCTGGCGCGCCAGTATATGGTGGGTATAGCTCAGTTGGTCAGAGTGCCAGGTTGTGGCCCTGGAGGTCGTGGGTTCGAGCCCCACTACCCACCCCATTTTCTCGATTGGTGCGGCGCTCTGATGGGGCGTAGCCAAGCGGTAAGGCACGGGACTTTGACTCCCGCATTCGCAGGTTCGACCCCTGCCGCCCCAGCCAGCGCGACCCATTAGCTCAGTCGGTAGAGCACCTGACTTTTAATCAGGGTGTCTGGAGTTCGAATCTCCAATGGGTCACCTTGTCAAGGCCCGAAGGCAAACGCCTTCGGGCTCTTTTCATAAGCAATGCAGGGAATGCTCAGACAGAGCATTCCCTGCATTGCTTATATCCGGGAGATTTATTTCTCCAGCGCGGCCTTGGCCTTCTCCGCCAGCACCGCGAACGCGGCGGGATCGGAGATCGCCAGCTCGGACAGCATCTTGCGGTTGATGTCGACGCCGGCCACCTTCAGGCCGTTGATCATCCTGGAATAGCTGAGGCCGTTGATGCGGGCCGCCGCGTTGATGCGGGCGATCCACAGGCTGCGGAAGTCGCGCTTCTTCAGCTTGCGGCCGATGTAGGCATAGCGCAGAGAACGGCGAACCTGTTCGCTGGCCGCGCGATACTGCTTGCTCTTGGCGCCAAAGAAGCCCTTCGCAAACTTCATGACCTTACGCTTTTTCTTCTGTGCGTTGACAGCACGCTTGATTCTTGCCATTTTTGATTCGCCTCCTTACTTGTACGGAATCAGTTTCTTCATGGTCCGGCCTTCTGTGGTGGTCAGATAGGCGGCCTTGCGCAGGTTGCGGGTACGCTTGGTGGGCTTCTTGGTCAGGATGTGACGCTTGAAAGCCTGAGCGCGCTTGACTTTACCGGTCTTGGTGAGGTTAAAACGCTTTGCGGCGCCCTTGTGCGTCTTCTGCTTGGGCATTGGGTTTTCCTCCTCTCATCGTTGGGTATGGATCAATCGGATGCTCTCGGAGAGATGAACATGGACATGTTGCGGCCCTCGATCTGCGGGGGCTTGTCCACGGTGCCATACTCCTTGATCCTCTCGGCAAACTCATTCATGACCTGACGGCCAATTTCGGAGTGGGTAATCTGACGGCCGCGGAAGCGGATCGTCACCTTCACCTTGTTGCCATCCTTCAGGAACTTGACGGCGTTCTTGAATTTCACGTCGACGTCGTGATCCTCGATGGTGGCGGACAGGCGAACCTCTTTGACGGTAATGACCTTCTGATTCTTGCGGAACTCGCGCTCTTTCTTGGACTGCTCGAAGCGATACTTGCCGTAGTCCATGAGCTTGCAAACCGGCGGACGGGCCTGCGGGGCAATCTTGACCAGGTCGAGCTGACGCTCTTCGGCCAGGGCCAGCGCATCCCTGCTGGACATGACGCCCAGCTGCTCGCCGTTCTGATCCACGACGCGCACCTCGCGATCGCGAACCTCCTCGTTAATCATGAGATCGTTAATACCGAAACACCTCCTAAAATCGTCTGCCAATTGAATAAGAGCGGCGCATCGCGCCGCTCTCAACAAACCCATACAGGGTCCATTCTGCCATTAACCTGTACAACGCAAGTCGCAAGGTGAGAAGTCGGCGCTTCTGCTTACCTAAAGTATTATAGCAAAGTCCCCCGGGCAATGCAAGCGAAGATAGCGTTAAATTCCGCCGTCCGCCGCCGGTTCGCGCCCTTATCCAACCGCCTTGCCGGCGATGAACTTTTCAAATTCGTCGGCGGGCAGCGGGCGCGAGAAGTAATAGCCCTGCACCAGGTTGCACCCGGCGTTCTTCAGCAGCCTGATCTGGTCTTCGGTCTCCACGCCCTCGGCCACCACCGGTACCTTCAGGTAGCGGGCGATGTCCACGATCAGCTCCACCAGCCGGAAGTCCTTCTCGTTGCGCTCGATATTGCGGATGAAGACGATGTCCATCTTCAGCACGTCGATGGGCATGGACGAGAGCATGTTCAGCGAGGAATAGCCCGAGCCGAAGTCGTCCATCTCGATCTCGTAGCCCCTGCCCCGCAGCTGCCCGATGACCTGGATCAGCCTGTCGGCGTTTTCGGTGTAGGCCGACTCGGTGACCTCCAGCTTCAGGTCCTTCGGGGTCAGGCCGTTTTTGGCCAGCAGCCCGTCCAGCGTCTGGCACAGGTTGGGGTCGAACACGTCCACACGGGAGAGGTTCACGGACACCGGTATCGTGGTGCCGAGCCGGTCCCGCCAGACGGCGATCTGCCGGGCGGCCTGGGCCCACACGTGGTTGTCCAGTGCGCTGATCTGCCCGCTGCGCTCGAACAGGGGGATGAATTCCTCCGGGGAGATCAGGCCCAGCTCCGGATGCCGCCAGCGCACCAGCGCCTCGGCGCTGGAGAGCCTGGGCGGGTCGCACTGTATGTTGAACTTGGGCTGGTAGTACACCTCGAACTGGTTCTGCTCCAGGGCGAGGCCGAGGTCGTTCAGCAGGCGCTGGTCGCGCTCCTCGCGCTGGCCCATGGCGCCGTCGTAGATCACGACCTTGGTCTTGAAGTCGCCCCGGGATTTGTTGCACGCGGTGCGGGCGCAGTCAAACTGCGGCACGGGCTCCATGCCCGTCTGCCAGGGCTTCACACCCATGCGCAGGTGGATCACGCCGTCGGTCAGCAGGCTGTCCAGGCTCGCCTGGAAGCGCTCGAGCACCGTCTGCCAATCCTCCCTGTGGGGGCAGTACAGGTAGTAGCGGTCCGCCTCGTGGCGGCTGGCGATGCCCCCCGCGGCGCCGGCAAAGCTCTGGAGCTCCTCGCCCAGCCGGGTCAGCACCTTATCGCCCAGGTCGCGCCCGTGCAGGGCGTTGATGGAGTGGAACCGGTCGATGTTCATGACCACCGCGTCCATCGGCTTGTCGGGCTTCTCCTTGTACAGCCGGTTGGCGTACACCATGAAGAAGTTCCAGCTGTACAGATTCGTCAGGGGATCGCGCTCGGTCTCGGATATGATCTGCCGGCCCTCCTTGGCCCGGGCCTCCGCCCGCACGTTGCCCAGCACCAGCAGCAGTATGATCACGGTGATGATGGCCACGGCGGCCACCACGTAGACCAGGTTGTCCCTCAGGAAGTCGAAGAAGGTGACCTTCTCGTCCTTGAAGCCGTACTTGGTCAGCGACGAATTGATGGCCGTGTCCGGCATGAGCCGGGTGACCTTGTTGAGTATCGAATAGAGGCAGTCGTCCTCCCGCCGGACGGCGAAGGACAGGTTCATGGTCTCGCCGGTGGCCAGGGTGGACAGCTTGTACTTGGAACACAGCTCGCCGACCCGGTTGATGCGGTAGTTGCTGACGAGCGTGCAATCCGCGTCGCCCGTGCCGACCGCCCGGAAGGTCTCCTCATTGCTGTCGTAGTACTTGATCTGACAGTTCGGGAAATGATCCTTCAGGAAGGTCTCGTGGCTGAGATGGCGGCTCCTCATGGCGATGGTCATCTCGCGGTCGGAGGAAATGCCCTCGCGATCCGTCGCCCGCACGGCGGCGTACATCTCGGTGCGCACGTACGGGTCCGTGATGACCACGCCCAGCTGCTCGCCGTCGTAGGCGCTCAGGTTGACGGGGAACACGCAGTCGATCTCGCCGTCCGTCAGGGCCTTCAGGGCGTCCTCGGTGGTCTCAAAGGCCCGGGTCTGGAAAGCGAGCTTCGCGTTCTTTTCGCAGTTCTCAGCGAAGGCCAGGTAATCTGACAGCGCGCCGGTCAACGCGCCCGTGGCGGGGTCCAGACCGCTGTAAGGCAGGAAATCGTCTCTGTAGCCCACGCGGATGACGCTGTGCTCGGCCACCCATTCCTTCTCCTCGGCGTTCAGGAAGCTGCTGACCGCGCTGGCGGGGTTGAAGCGCTCGGTGAGCTGCTGGTTGAAATCCCGGTTGTCCTCAAACAGGCGGTTCATCGCCACGTCCAGATCGCGCTTCAGGTCGGGCCGGGCCTTGTTGATGCCGAAGAAGGATTCGGCGAAGCCCACCTTCCAGACGGGGACCACGTCGGCGGAATTGCCGTAGGTGTCCAGCGTCACCAGCGCGTCGAATTCACCGCCGGCCAGCATCTCCAGCAGCATCGGCGTCTTCTCGGTGGATTCCACGATCTGGGGGGTCACGTTGTGGTTCGCCGCCCACTCGACGAACAGCTTTTCCTGTATGCTGTTCTTGTTCACGCCGACGCGCTTGCCGTTCAGCGTGGAGAAATCGTCCGGGCGGATCTCGGTGTTGTCCGGCGCGATGAACACGTGGTAGCCCTCCGAGCCCATGGCCTCGGTGGAATACAGTATCTTCTGGGCGCGCTCCTCGGTGTAGGACACGTCGCTGAGCAGGTCCAGATCGCCGGCGATCAGCTTTTCGAGCAGCTCCGACCAGCTGCCCTCCACGTATTCATAGGTCCAGCCCGTGTAGGTGGCAATGCGCTGCTGGTATTCGTAGCCGTAGCCGGAGCGCCGCCCGAACTGGTCGGTGCGGTGGAAGGCGGACTCATACCACCCGACGCGCACCACCTTCGGCTCAGACTTCTGTGCCCGCGCCGCGAGCGGTATGCCCGCGCCCAGCGCGATCATCGCGCACAGCGCAAGCAGCAGCATCCTCTTCAGGCGCATAGTGCTTCTCCCCCGTACTTCGCTTCACCGCCCCACCATTACGCGGAGCGGTGTCATATTCACAATCAGTTTACCATATTTTCCCGGTTTTTTCTACCACCAGTTAACAAAACCCGTCAAAATTCGTGAAAATTAACAAACAATAAGATCAGTAACGACTCCATATTGAGCGGGCGCCGCCCCTGTTCCCTGTTCCCCGTTCCCTGTTCCCTGTTCCCTGTTCCCTACTCCTCCTCCAACACCTTCCGATACGGCATGATCATGCCCTCGTCGATCTTCCCGCCCAGCTTTTTGCGCAGCTTCGGGCTGTTCATCATGCCGCCGACCAGATACATGGCCAGCATCGTGCCCCGCTTCTTCTGCGGGAAATCATAGAAGCCGTGCCGCTTGTAGAACCGGTGGTCGGCCCGCATCAGGCCCTGCATTTGCCAGATGAGGTCGCGGAAGATCTTCATGCCGCCCACGCCGTAGAAGTTTTTGGGCGGCAGGTAGCGCTCCGCGACGACGTGGCAGAGCGTCTCGGCCAGCCGGTCGATGGCCGCGTCCGTATCCCGCCGGTTGCAGGCGACGCCGGCCAGCGCGTTGCCGCCCACCTCGGCGCGGGCCTCCATCAGCATCTGCAGGTTCGGCTCCGCGTCCAAATTGCCGTCCACCAGGTAGGCCACGGGCTTTCCCATCGTGACCGTCCGGTGCCCGTTGCAGAACTGCCGGTCGTCGAACAGCTTGAACCGGCAGCCCATGCTGTGGTCCCGTATCGTGTAGGCGTACACCAGCGCGTCGGCGGACTGTATGTGCTCGCGCAGGTAGTCGGCAAAGCCGTCCTTATAGACGCACTGCCCGCCCGAGGCGCAGTGAAAGCAGCCCAGGCAGCCGCCGGCGAAGGGAAACCGGCCGATGTCCACGATTTCTGTATCGCAGGGCAGCCGGTGCTTCAGCCGCTTACACATGGCCTGCAGCGCGCCGCCCTCGGAATCGGTATAGTCCGCCACGATCACGACGCGCTTCGGCGCGGCGACATCCAGCCTTTCGGCCTCCGGATGCGCCGGCACCGCCGGAGTATCCTCCGGCAGGCGTGCCGCGGGCTCACAGTACCCGCGCTCCATGTTCCACAGCACGAACCGGAAGAAGGCCAGCGCCTCGCCGCGGCCCTGGGCGTGGCGCAGGTCGTCCATGTCGGCGGACAGGCCGCGGACGTACTTCAGCCCCATGTCGACGCAGTTGTCCTGTATGAACCGGTGGGCGGTGACGTCGTAGAAATGCTTGGAGGTCGTGATCTGGGTGGCGTATTTGCCCGACAGGTCGAGGCCTTTCATCAGCGCTACGAACCGGTGCAGCTGCGCCGGCGCCAGGAATGTGTAGACCGGGTAGCAGAACAGGATTAGGTCGGCGCGCCGAAGCGTTGCCTGCCAGCCAGAGGGGTCCTGCTCCAGCTTGCGGATCTGCTGGCCCACGTGAATGATCTCATAGTTGTGCTCCGGAAAGTGCTTCTGGATGTACAGCAGCGTGTACAGCGTGATGCTGTTCTTCCCCGCCGGCGATCCGTTCAATACGACGATGTTCATAGCATCCCTCTCCCCCTGCTCTACAGCGGCAGGTTTTTGTTCTGCCCGTGCCCCGCCGTGGCGTATTCCACGAACTGCTTCCAGATGTTGCCGCCGCGCACGTGCATCGCGTAGCGCCTGCCGTCGCCGGCGGTGAAGTCGATCAGCGCCGCGTCGACGCCGTCCCCGTCGGGCCTTATGTGGATCGTGGCGCTGTCGCAGACGGTGATCGTCAGCGGCGCGTCCTTCCCCGCCCGCTTGAACGGCGGCATGGCGCAGTCCTTTCTCAGCAGCGACACGATGGCCTTGTAGTTCTCGGGAACGATCACGTACCGCTGCCCCTGATAGCCGCTGATCACGGCCCTCTCCGGGTCGGTGAAGGTCTCCTCGCCGTTGACCAGTAAAGCCGCGTTGAACGCGGCGGCGACCTGTACCGAGTAGTCGTTGCTCTGATAGCGCGCGTACACCACGAAGCCCAGCCACGCGGTGGTGACCACAAACAGCACGACCGCGAATATCACAACCGTCTTCATCCTCCAGCCCATCGGTCAGCCCCCCTCTGCCTACAGTATAGCCCGAAAGGCGGGCCGTGTCAAATGCGCGTCGAACATACGTTTAAATGTTGCGTTTCATGTTTTCAAGCGGGGCGTTTGGTGTTATAATGAGACCATATCACACTGCAATGAGGTTTGCCATGTTTCAGCTCCATTCAGATTATCAGCCCACCGGCGACCAGCCCCAGGCCATACAGAAGCTGACAGAGGGCCTGGAGAAGGGCATGAGGCACCAGGTGCTGCTGGGGGTCACCGGCTCGGGCAAGACCTTCACGATGGCGAACATCATCAAAAACGCCAACCGGCCCGCGCTGATCATCGCCCACAACAAGACGCTGGCGGCCCAGCTCGCGGCGGAATTCCGGGAATTCTTCCCCGAGAACGCCGTGGGCTACTTCGTGTCCTACTACGACTACTACCAGCCGGAGGCCTACATTCCCTCCACCGACACCTTCATCGAGAAGGACTCCTCCATCAACGACGAGATCGACCGCATGCGCCACAGCGCCACCAGCTGGCTGGCCGAGCGGCGCGACGTGGTGATCGTGGCCTCGGTCAGCTGCATCTACGGCCTGGGCGACCCTCAGGAGTACGAGGGGCTTTCCGTATCGCTGCGGGAGGGCATGCAGATCGACCGGGACGACCTGATCCGCCGGCTGATCGACATACAGTTCAACCGCAACGACTTCGAGCCGGAGCGCGGCACCTTCCGCGTGCGGGGCGAGGTCATCGAGATCATCCCCGCCGCGTCGGAAAAGCGGGGCGTGCGGGTGGAGTTCTTCGGGGATGAGATCGAGCGCATCAGCGAGGTCGACATCGTCACCGGCAAGGTGCTCCGGATGATGAACCACGTGCTGATCTTCCCCGCCAGCCACTACGCCACCAGCAAGGACAAGCTGGACCGCTGCATCGAGCAGATCGAGGCGGACCTGGCCCTGCGTCTGGAGGATTTCCGCAACAGCGGCCGGCTGCTGGAGGCCCAGCGGCTGGAGCAGCGGGTGCACTACGACATCGAGATGATGCGGGAGATCGGCTACTGCAGCGGCATTGAGAACTACTCCCGCTACTTCGACGGCCGCCGGCCCGGCGAGGCCCCGTTCACGCTGCTGGACTACTTCCCGAAGGACTTTCTGATCTTCATCGACGAGGCCCACGTGACCGTGCCCCAGATTCGCGCCATGTACAACGGCGACTACGCCCGCAAGCGCACGCTGGTGGACTACGGCTTCCGCCTGCCCGCCGCCTACGACAACCGGCCGCTGAAGTTCCACGAGTTCGAGGAGCGGGCGGGCCAGACCATCTACGTGTCCGCCACCCCCGGCCCCTACGAGCTGGAGCGGGCCGAGCAGGTGGTGGAGCAGATCATACGGCCCACGGGCCTGATTGACCCGGAGATCGTCGTGCGCCCCGCCACCGGCCAGGTGGACGACCTGCTGGGCGAGATCAACAAGGTCACATCTACAGGCGGGCGCGTGCTGGTCACCACGCTGACCAAGCGCATGGCCGAGAGCCTGACCCAATATCTGAAGGAGATGGACGTGCGGGTGGAATACCTGCACAGCGACATCGAGACGCTGGAGCGCATCAAGCTGATCCGCGGCCTGCGCGGCGGCGAGTTCGACGTGCTGGTGGGCATCAACCTGCTGCGCGAGGGCCTGGACATGCCGGAGGTCAGCCTGGTGTGCATACTGGACGCCGACAAGGAGGGCTTTCTGCGCAGCGAGACCAGTCTGATCCAGACCATCGGCCGCGCGGCCCGCAACGTGGACGGGCGGGTCATCATGTACGCCGACGCCGTCACCGAGTCCATGACCCGGGCCATCACCGAGACCAACCGCCGCCGGGAGATCCAGCAAAGGTACAACGAGGAACACCACATCGAGCCTCAGACCGTGCGCACCGCCATCCGCCAGCTGATGGAGGTCACCCGCGCGCCCGACGACGCCGCCGCTTCCGGCCTGGACGACGAGGAGAAGCGCATGGCCATCGAGCGGCTGGAGGAGCTGATGCTGCAGGCCGCCAACAACCTGGACTTCGAGAAGGCCGCCAAGTACCGCGATCAGATGCTCTCTCTGAAGGGCGAAAAGGTGATGGCCAGCGGCGAGCAGTCGCGGCAGAAGCGCCGCAGAAGAGAGAAGATGACCCACAGGAATCCGGGATAACCGGAAGGGAGGCGCACCATGACAATACGCCGCTTTGCCGATGCCGACGCGCCCGCCGTGTCGGCGCTGATCGTCGAGACCATGCGCGTTTCCAACACCCGCGATTATTCCGCGGCGGACATGGAGGCGCTGATCCTCCACCAGCAGCCCGAGAACATATTGCAGCGGGCCGGCTGGACCCACTTCTACGTGGCCGAGGAGGGCGGCGCCGTCGTCGGCTGCGGGGCCATCGGTCCCTATTGGGGCAAGCAGGATGAGAGCAGCCTGTTCTCGATATTCGTGCGCCCCGATTGCCAGGGCCGGGGCATCGGCAGGAAGATCGTCGAAACCCTGGAGGCCGACGAATTCGCCCGGCGCGCGTGGCGCATCGAGGTCCCCGCCTCCATCACCGGGCTGCCGTTTTACCTGAAGCTGGGCTATACCTACAAGGACGGGAACGACCGGCTGGACGAAGAAAAGCTGTACCGGCTGGAGAAGATCAGGAGGACAACCACATGAAGAAGGTCAGGATCACCGTCATGCGCACGGCGCGCCACGACGACCTCATCGAGAAGTACGAGAACCCCATCGAGCACGCCTGCCATATGCGGGTGGGGCAGCAATTCACCTGCAACGGCTGGGCCAAACCCGAGGGCATGTGCGACAGCGCGTGGGAGACCCTCTCCCCCTTCGTGATGGCGCTGGCCCACGGGGCGGAAAACCTGTATGACGGCTGGATGAAGGACCCGAGGTCCGCCATGATCTCCTGCAACGACGGCTTCCGGCCGGTCAGCTTCCTGGTCGAGGCGCTGGACGAAGAAGCTGAATGAAGGGATGGGCGCGATGGAACAGGCTCTGATTGTCAACTGCAGCCCCGTTCGAACCGGGGCGACAGCGCGGATCGCCGGCATCATCGCACAGCGCCTTTCCGCGCGGTACGCGGTACATGAAGTGTGCATCGACGACTACCGCTTCGGCTTCTGCCTGGGCTGCCGACGCTGCCACGACACCGCGATTTGCGTCCAGCGGGACGGCGTGGACAATCTGATGGAGGAATTCAGCTGCGCGGATGTGATCGTCTGCGTATCGCCCTCCTATTGGGCAGACGTGCCGGGACAGTTCAAGGCGTTCATAGACCGCTGCACGCCCTGGTGCAACACCCATGAGCCCCACGCGCGGCTAAGGCCCGGCAAGCGGGGCTTTGCCGTCGCGCTGCGCACGGGGCCGGGCATGCGGGAGTGCGAGCGCATACTGGACACCCTGGAGCACTTCTACGGCCACCTTGATATCGCGTGCCGGGGCCGCCTGGGTCTGTGTGGCGTCGAGCGCCGAGAGGATGTCGCCGGAAAGATCAATGAGATACGGCAGTTTTGCGAAGGGATGATCTTATGAAAAAATGGTATGACGAGGAGTATGAATTCACCGTGGAGGTCACCGGCTTTCTGCGGGGCGACCACACGGAGCACTATTGCAGAAACGGCGAGGAGATCGGCGACGTGTACACCTGCGGCTACGGCTGTCCGGTGAATGCGCAGGGCGAGGGCATCTGCTCCAAGACCATGATGATGCTCTACCCGCTGATGGAGGCCGTGCGCGCCGGCGGGAACCTGACCAGCCTCGGCGGCGAGGGCCAGTACGAAAAGACCGTCGTGTGCCCCGACGGCTGCGTGATCTTCAGGCTGACCGCGAAGCCCACGGGCAACGAGAACTTCCACACGGGCGGATTCTGGAAGGAACCGGAGGAATAGAGTCATGACCCACGCAGAGCTTCAAAACCTGATCGACCGTTCACTGTTTGCCGACCTGGGCTACATCGGCGGCGACGGACGGCCCGCCATACGCCGGGTGTTCTGCGTGTGGCACAGGGGCCCGGGCCGCCACCTGATCTCCACGAACACCTCCTCCCGGCACGTGAAGCTGCTGTCGGAGCATCCCGAGGCCTGCCTGTACTTTGCCGACAGCGAAACCTTCGAGGGCGTCTGTCTGACTGGCCGGGCCGTCCCCACCCGCGACAGGGCCCTTAGAGAGCTGCTGTGGAACAACGGGGACGAGAAATACTACCCCCTGGGCGTCGACGACCCGGACTACTGCGTGATCGAATTCACCGCCGATGCCGCGGAATACTACCGCTACGACGGCAAGGGGGCGCTGGACGCCGAGGCGCTTACGCGGCTGAGCGCGGGCAAGGCCTGGGAGAACGGCTACGCCCGGCACAACGGCTCGAACAGCAGCAAATGAGACCGAAGTCTGTTTACAGGAGGCATCGCAAATGAGCATCGAGCGCTACGACATCAGCGAGCAATGGGCCCATTCCGGCATCATCAGGGCCGGGAACCTGTGCTTCGTCGGCTACTGCGTCGGCAACATCGGCCAGGACATCGAGGCCCAGGTGAACGGGGCCCTCGACCACCTGGAGCGGCGGCTGGCGCTGGTCGGCCTGACGCTGGAAAACGTGGTCCAGATGGACTGCCTGTTCCGGGACGTGTGGAACATCCCGGTGATGGAGAAGGTCATCAAAGAGCGCTTTGGCGGCAAGTACCCGGTCCGCAAGTCGATACAGACCGAGTTCGCCCACGTCGGCGGCCCGGACGGCCTGCAGTTCCAGCTGGACGCCATCGCTTACGCGGGCGACTGATTTTTCCCGAAACGAGGACAATATGAACATCAACGAAATCATCATCAAGGGCGCGCGGGAGCACAACCTGAAGAATGTGAACCTGGTCATCCCCCGGAACAAGCTGATCGTGATGACCGGCCTTTCCGGCAGCGGCAAGAGCAGCCTGGCCTTCGACACCATCTACGCCGAGGGCCAGCGGCGCTATGTGGAATCGCTGTCCAGCTACGCGCGGCAGTTCCTGGGGCAGATGGAAAAGCCGGACGTGGACTACATCGAGGGCCTGTCCCCCGCCATCTCCATCGACCAGAAGACCACCAGCCGCAACCCCCGCTCCACCGTGGGCACGGTCACCGAGATCCACGACTACCTGCGCCTGATGTTCGCCCGCATCGGCGTGCCCCACTGCCCCAAGTGCGGAAAGCCCATACAGCAGCAGACCGTGGACCAGATCGTGGACCAGATCCTGGCCCTGCCCGAGCGCACGCGGCTGATGATACTGGCCCCGGTGGTGCGCGGCCGCAAGGGCGAGTACGTGAAGCTGCTGGAGGACATGCAGAAGCAGGGCTACGTGCGCGCCCGCGTGGACGGCGAGCTGTACGAGCTGTCCGACCCGCCGAAGTTAGAGAAGAACAAGAAGCACACGATCGAGGTGGTGGTGGACCGCCTGGCCGTGCGCGCGGACATCCAGCAGCGGCTGACCGACTCGCTGGAGACCGCCATGAAGCTGGCCGAGGGCCTGGTGATCGCTTCGGTGGTGGACGGCGAGGAGATGCTCTTCAGCCAGAACTACGCCTGCCCGGACTGCGGCATCTCCGTGGGCGAGCTGACGCCCCGCATGTTCTCGTTCAACAACCCCTACGGCGCGTGCCCCACCTGCTCCGGCCTGGGCGTGCTGATGAAAATAGACCCGAGTATCGTCATACCCGACCGAAGTCTGTCTCTGAATCAGGGGGCGATACAGGTCTCCGGCTGGAACAGCGGCGAGTTTGACTCCATGGCCCACACTTATCTGCAGGCCCTGGCCGACCAGTACGGCTTCTCGCTGGATACGCCGGTGTGCGACCTGCCGGAAAAGGCCCAGGACATACTGCTGTACGGCACGAACGGCGAGAAGGTGAAGATCAGCTACACCCGCGGCGACGGCGGCGGCACGTTCCACGCGCCCTTCGAGGGCATCGTCACCAATCTGGAGCGCCGCTACCGGGAGACGAACTCCGACGCGATGAAGTCGCTGTACGAGAGCTACATGAGCCAGGTCCCCTGCCCGGACTGCGGCGGCAAGCGCCTGAAGAAGGAGACGCTGGCCGTCACGATCAAGGACAGAAACATCTCCGAGATCTCCGATATGTCGGTGCGAGACTGCCGGGCGTTCTTCGAGGGCATGGCGCTGACCGAGCGGGAGCAGATCATCGCCCACCAGATCCTGAAGGAGATCAAGGCGCGCCTGGGCTTTCTGAGCGACGTGGGGCTGGGCTACCTCACGCTGTCGCGCAGCGCCGGCACGCTGTCCGGCGGCGAGGCCCAGCGCATCCGCCTGGCCACCCAGATCGGCAGCGGCCTGGTGGGCGTGCTGTACATCCTGGACGAGCCCTCCATCGGCCTGCACCAGCGGGACAATAGGCGGCTTTTGAACTCGCTGAAGGGCCTCAGGGACCTGGGCAACACGCTGATCGTCGTCGAGCACGACGAGGAGACCATGCTGGACGCCGACTGGATCGTGGACGTGGGCCCCGGCGCGGGCATCCACGGCGGCGAGATCGTGGCCGAGGGCACGCCCCGGCAGATCATGGACAATCCGAACTCGCTGACCGGTCAATACCTGTCCGGCAGGAAGTTCGTGCCCATCCCCGCCGCGCGCCGCGCGCCATCGGGCTGGCTCACCGTGCGCGGGGCCCGGGCCAACAACCTGAAGGGCATCGACGTGCGCTTCCCGCTGGGCGTGATCACCTGCGTCACCGGCGTGTCCGGCAGCGGCAAGAGCTCGCTGGTCAACGAGATTTTGTACAAGTCGCTGTCCCGCACGCTGAACCGCAGCCGCCAGCGGGCCGGGGCCCACGACGGCATCGACGGCACGGAGCAGCTGAACAAGATCATCGCCATCGACCAGAGCCCCATCGGCCGCACGCCCCGCTCCAACCCCGCCACCTACACCGGCCTGTTCGACACCATCCGCGACGTGTTCGCCGCCACGCCGGACGCCAAGGCCCGGGGCTACCGGCCCAACCGCTTCAGCTTCAACGTGAAGGGCGGCCGCTGCGAGGCCTGCTCGGGCGACGGCATCATCAAGATCGAGATGCACTTCCTCTCCGACGTGTACGTGCCCTGCGAGGTGTGCAAGGGCCACCGCTACAACCGGGAGACGCTGGAGGTGCGCTACAAGGGCAAGAACATCTACGAGGTGCTGGAGATGACCGTGGACGAGGCGCTGGAGTTCTTCCGCCCCATCCAGAAGATCGCCCGGAAACTGGAGACCATGCGGGACGTGGGCCTGGGCTACGTGAAGCTGGGCCAGCCTGCCACCACGCTCTCCGGCGGCGAGGCCCAGCGCGTGAAGCTGGCCACCGAGCTGTCCCGCCAGGCCACGGGCCGCACGATCTACGTGCTGGACGAGCCCACCACCGGCCTGCACGTGGCGGACGTGGAGCGGCTGATCCAGGTGCTGGACCGCCTGGCCGAGGCCGGGAACACCGTGGTCGTCATCGAGCACAACCTGGACGTGATCAAGACCGCCGATTATATCATCGACCTGGGCCCCGAGGGCGGCGACGGCGGCGGCACCGTGGTCACCAGCGGCACGCCAGAACAGGTGGCCGACTGCGCGGACAGCTTCACCGGTCAGTATCTGAAGAAGGCGCTGGACAACTGGGGGCGGTGAATGATGGCGGACTACATTGCGCTCGTGCCGATGACCCGGGCGCTCATGCACGAAATGTTCCGGGACTTCGCGCCGGACCCGGACCTCTTCAGCGACATGTCGCTGTATGAGCGGGCGCGCAACTACGTCTATACCCGCGAGCGGATAGACGCGCTGTACGACCGCCGCGAGGCCGAGGCCGACAGCCTCTCTTTCGCGGTGATGCTGAACGGCGAGGCGATCGGCGAGGTCTGTCTGAAGCACATCAACCGTGCCGCCGGGGAGTGCTCGATGAGCATCCACCTGAAAAACGACGCGGTCAAAAACAGGGGCTACGGCACCCGCGCGGAGCGCCTGGCCGTCGATTACGCCTTCGGCGCGCTGGGCCTTGTACGCGTTCGCGCGGACAGCATCATCAAGAACGCCCGCAGCCAGCGCGTGCTGGAGAAGGCCGGCTTCCGCTTCCAGCGCGAGGCGGACGGATTCCGGCACTATATGATCGAGGCGTGACATACACTTCCCCACCGAGGTGGGGAAGTGAAACATAGGGGCTGCTGCACGCCTGTGCAACAGCCCCCATCCTGTAATAATCCCTTTTTACTTTTTCTTTCCCTGATTCGCGACGGCCTCCATCTTGGCCTTCAGCGCCTCCTGGTCGCCCAGGTAGTAGCTCTTGATGACCTTGAAGTCGTCGTCGAACTCGTACACCAGCGGGGTGCCGGTGGGGATGTTGACGCCGATGATGTCGTCGTCGGAGATGTTGTCGAAGTACTTCACCAGCGCGCGCAGGCTGTTGCCGTGGGCGGCGATGATCACGCGCTTGCCGGAGAGCATATCGGGCTTGATGACCTCGTTGAAGTAGGGCACCGCGCGCTCGATGGTGGTCTCCAGGCTCTCGTGGGCGGGCAGCAGCGCCTTGTCCACGTCGCGATACATCGGCTGGTTCATCGCGGAGCGCTCGTCGCTCTCATCCAGGGCCGGCGGCTTGATGTTGAAGGAGCGGCGCCAGATCTTCACCTGGTCCTCGCCGTACTTCGCCGCGGTCTCGGACTTGTTCAGGCCCTGCAGCGCGCCGTAGTGGCGCTCGTTCAGCTTCCAGGACTTCACCACGGGCAGCCAGGCGCGATCCATCTCGTCCAGGATGTGATACAGCGTGTGAATGGCCCGCTTCAGGTAAGAGGTGTAGCAGACGTCGAAGTCATAGCCCTCGGCCTTCAGCAGCTGACCGGCGGCCTTGGCCTCCTCGTGGCCCTTTTCGCTCAGGTCCACGTCGGTCCAGCCGGTGAACAGGTTCAGCTTGTTCCACTCGCTCTCGCCGTGGCGAACCAGAACCAACTTCATCATGGGGATCAATCCTCCTTGTCTTTTATCAGGGCGCGGGTCAGAAATTGACGACCTGCGCGAAGTCCGCCGCCTTCAGGGACGCGCCGCCGATCAGGCCGCCGTCGATCTCGGGCTGCGCCATCAGGCCCTTCACGTTGGAGCCCTTCATGCTGCCGCCGTACTGGATGCGGATCTTCTCGGCCGCTTCCTTGCCGAACTTCTCGGCGATGGCCTTGCGGATGACGCCGATGGTCTCGTTCGCCTGCTCGTCGGTGGCGGTCAGGCCGGTGCCGATGGCCCACACGGGCTCGTAGGCGACCACGACGTTGTCCAGCTCCTCGGCGGTCAGGCCGTGCAGCGCCATCTGGGTCTGATAGGTGACGATCATGTCGGTGTAGCCCGCCTCGCGCTCGTCCTTCATCTCGCCGACGCAGACGATGGCGATCAGACCGGCCTTCACGGCCGCGACGGTGCGCAGGTTGACGGTCTTGTCCGTCTCGCCGAAGTACTGGCGGCGCTCGGAGTGGCCGATGATGACATACTCGCAGCCGGCGGCCTTCAGCATGTCGGCGGACAGCTCGCCGGTGTAGGCGCCGGAGGCCTTGAAGTGGACGTTCTGGGCGCCCAGCTTGATGTTGGTGCCGGCGATGACGGCCTTGACGGCGGCGAAGTTGACGGCGGGCGTGCAGACGACCACGTCGCACTTGGCGTCCTTCACCAGCGGGATCAGCTCGGTGACCAGCTGGGCCGCCTCCTCGGGCGTCTTGTTCATCTTCCAGTTGCCGGCGATAATGGGCTTGCGCATGGGAATCTCCTCCTCGTTGTTATTGAGCTTAGATCAGGCCTTGTCCTTCAGGCACGCGACGCCGGGCAGCACCTTGCCCTCCAGGAACTCCAGGGACGCGCCGCCGCCGGTGGAGATGTGGCTCATCTTCGGGGCCAGGCCCATCTGGGTGACGGCCGCCGCGCTGTCGCCGCCGCCGATGATCGTGGTGGCGTCGGACTCGGCCATGGCCGTGGCGATGGCCAGGGTGCCCTTGGCGAACTCGGGCTTCTCAAACACGCCCATGGGGCCGTTCCAGACGACGGTCTTGGCGGACTTCACGGCGTCGGAGAACAGCTCGATGGTCTTCGGGCCGATGTCCAGGCCCTGGAAGCCTTCGGGGATCTCGCCGGCGGGAACCGTCTTGATCTCGGTGGGGTTGTCGAAGTCGTTGGCAATCACGGTGTCCACCGGCAGCAGGAACTTCACGCCCTTGGCCTCGGCGGCCTTCATCATGTCCTTCGCCAGCTCGATGCGCTCCTCGTCCAGCAGGGAGTCGCCGATCTCGCCGCCCATGGCCTTCGAGAACGTGTAGGCCATGCCGCCGCCGATGATCAGGGTGTCGACCTTCTCCAGCAAATTGGTGATGACGCCGATCTTGTCCTTGACCTTGGCGCCGCCCAGTATGGCGACGAAGGGACGCATGGGATTCTCCACGGCGTTGCCCAGGAAGTTCAGCTCCTTGCCGATCAGGTAGCCGGCCACGGCGGGCAGGTAATCGGCGACGCCGGCGGTAGAGGCGTGGGCGCGATGCACGGTGCCGAAGGCGTCGGACACGTACAGCTCGGCCATGGAGGCCAGCTCCTTGGCGAACGCCGGGTCGTTCTTCTCCTCCTCGGCGTGGAAGCGGACGTTCTCCAGCAGCACGGCCTTGCCGGGCTCGACCTCGGCGGCCAGCTTCTTGGCGTCGGGGCCGATGACGTCCTTGGCCAGCTTCACCTCAAAGCCCAGCTTCTCGCTCAGGCGCTTGGCGACGGGGGCCAGGGAATACTTCATGTTGAACTCGCCCTTGGGACGGCCCAGGTGGGAGCACAGGATCACGGCGGCGCCGTTGTCCAGCAGGTAGCGGATCGTCGGCAGCGCGGCATTGATGCGGGTTTCGTCGGTGATGTTCTTGTCCGCGTCCAGCGGCACGTTGAAGTCGCAACGAACCAATACCTTCTTGCCCTTGACCTGGACATCCTCGATGGTCATCTTATTCAGATTCATGGTGAGTCACTCCTTACCTCAAATTGATAGCTATATTTTACCACATCACAGCCCAAATTAAAAGTGATTTCGGCGCGGGACCACTATAAAATTTACGTTGAATCGGGCAAAAGCCCCGAAAAACGCCCATAAATCGGAAAACTCTTAACGATGAGGTGCTATACTTGCGGGGATTGGGAGGGAATGCCATGAGCAATACGATCATCGAAGCGCGCGACGTGTGCTTCAGCTACGAGGGTTCCGGCGCGCTCGCGGTCGACCACGTGAGCCTCAGCGTCGAGCAGGGCGAGTTCCTGGCGATACTCGGGCGCAACGGCAGCGGCAAGTCGACCTTCGCAAAGCTCTTGAACGCCCTGCAGCTGCCCACGTCCGGCACGCTGACGGTGAACGGCATCACCCCCTCCACCGAGGACGACTGCTACGAGGTGCGCAAGTCCTGCGGCATGGTGTTCCAGAACCCGGACAACCAGATCGTGACCACCATCGTCGAGGAGGACTGCGCCTTCGGCCTGGAAAACCTGGGTACGCCGCCGGAGGAGATCCGCGGCCGCGTGGACGACGCGCTGCACAGCGTGGGCATGTCCGAATTCGCCCAGGCCTCCCCCTCCATGCTCTCCGGCGGCCAGAAGCAGCGCGTGGCCGTGGCCGGCGTGCTGGCCATGCGCCCCAGGATCATCGTGTTCGACGAATCCACCGCCATGCTGGACCCCATCGGCCGGCGCGACGTGTTCGCCCTGGCCCGGCGGCTGAACGTGGAGGAGGGCATCACGGTGGTGTGGATCACCCACTTCATGGAGGAGGCCGCGCTGGCCGACCGGCTGGCCGTCATGGAGAGCGGCCGAATCGCGCTGATGGGCGCGCCCCGGGAGGTGTTCGCCCAGGCGGATCGGGTGCTGGCGCTGGGGCTGGACGTTCCCGAGATGATGAAGCTGGCCCGGATGCTGAAGGCCGGCGGGCTGAAGCTGCCCGAGGGGCTGATGACCGTCAACGAAATGGCCCACGCCCTCACGCGCCTGCGTAAAAGCGGCGGCAGGCCCTGCTCCGCGCCGGAAAGCGCGGGCGCTCATGCCCCTCAGCCCGAAGGCGACGCCGTCATCGACGTGAAGCACCTGACCCACGTGTACCTGCCCGGCACGCCCTTTGAGGCAAAGGCCCTTTCGGACGTGAGCCTTGCCATACGAAGCGGCGAATTCGTGGGCATCATCGGCCACACCGGCAGCGGCAAGAGCACGCTGATCACCCACCTGAACGGCCTGGAGCGCTCCGAGCCCGGCACGGTGTTCGTGAAGGGCAGAGACCTGGGCGAAAAGGGCGCGGACCTCATCTCGGTGCGCCAGACGGTGGGCCTGGTGTTCCAGTACCCGGAGTACCAGCTGTTCGAGGAGACCGTGGCGAAGGACGTGGCCTTCGGGCCGTCGAACCTGGGCCTGGACAGCGCCGAGATCGACCGGCGCGTGCAGCGCGCGCTTTCGCAGGTGGGCCTGAACGCTCAGGAGGTGGCGGAGAAGTCGCCCTTTGAGCTGTCCGGCGGCCAGAAGCGCCGCGTGGCCATCGCCGGCGTGCTGGCCATGCAGCCCGACATACTGATACTCGACGAGCCCGCCGCCGGGCTGGATCCGGCCGGCCGCCGGGAGATGCTGGAGCTGATCCACGGCATCCACGAATCCGGCGTGACGGTGGTGATGGTGTCCCACTCGATGGACGACGTGGGCAGATACTGCGACCGCCTGTTCGTGCTGAACCGGGGCGAGCTGGCCTATTCCGGCACGCCGGAGCAGGTGTTCCTGCACGACCAGCGGCTGCACGAGATCGGCCTGGACGTGCCCGAGTGCGCCAAGCTGGCGCGGATGCTGCGGGGCGCGGGCTTCGCGATGCCGGAGGGCATCTACCGCGCTCAGGACGTGTGCGGCGCGATACTGAACAACCTTTCCGGGGAGGTGTCGGGCGATGCTTAAGAACATGACGCTGGGCCAGTACTTCCCCGGCGACTCCTTCATTCACCGGCTGGACCCACGCACGAAGCTGATGGCCACCATCGCGCTGATCGCCATCGTGTTCGTGTCCCAGGGCTTCTCCGGCTTCCTGGCCATCGCGGCCTTCGTGCTGATCGCCGCGGCGTCCACGGGCATCCACCTGAAGTTTCTGTTCCGCGGCCTGAAGCCCATTATGTTCATCGTGATCTTCACGTTCGTGCTGAACCTGTTCTTCCAGACCAGCGGCACGGAGCTGTTGCGCCTGGGCTTTTTGCGCGTCACCGACCAGGGCCTGCGGATGGCCGGCTTCATGGCCGTTCGGCTGATCCTGCTGGTGGTGTGCTCGCAGCTGTTGACGCTGACCACGTCGCCCATCGCGCTGACGGACGGCCTGGAATCGCTGTTCCGGCCGCTGGAGGCGATCCACTTCCCGGCCCACGAGATCGCCATGATGATGTCCATCGCGCTGCGGTTCATCCCCACGCTGATGGACGAGGCCGACAAGATCATGAAGGCCCAGAAGGCCCGCGGCGCGAACTTCGAGACCGGCAGCGTGCTGGCCCGGGCGAAGGCCATGGTGCCGCTGCTGGTGCCGCTGTTCGTGGGCGCGTTCCGCCGGGCCGAGGAGCTGGCGCTGGCGATGGACGCGCGCTGCTACCGCGGCGGCAAGGGCCGCACGCGCATGAAGCAGCTGAAGTACGGCACGATCGACCTGCTGGCGGGGCTGGCGCTGCTGTTGCTGCTGGCCGCGGTGATCGCGCTGAACGCCCTGGGAGCATTCTGACCATGCGGCGCATCCACCTGACCATCGAATACGACGGCACGAACTACGCCGGCTGGCAGCGCCAGGCCAACGCCCTGGCGGTGCAGCAGGTGCTGGAGGAGACCCTGCGCAGGCTGACCGGCGAGGCCGTCGTGCTCCACGGCGCGAGCCGCACCGACGCGGGCGTGCACGCGCTGGGCCAGTCCGCCCACTTCGACACCGACAGCCGCATCCCCGGCGAGAAGTACAGCTACGCGCTGAACGCGCTGCTCCCCCACGACATCCGCGTTAGGCGCTCCGAGGTCGTGTCCTGCGACTTCCACGCCCGCTTTTCGTCGAAGGGCAAGCGCTACCGCTACCTGTTCTACGACGCGCCCCACGCCGGCGCGCTGAACCGCAACACCCACGCCCACAGCATCTATCCGCTGGACGATGATCTGATGCGGCGGGAGGCGCTGGCGCTGTTGGGCGAGCACGACTTCGCCGCCTTCGCCGCCAGCGGTTCGGTGGTGAAGGACACCGTGCGCACGATCTGGCGGGCCGACGTGGCCCGGCGCGATCACGACGTGGAGCTGACCGTGGAGGGCAACGGCTTTCTGTACAACATGGTGCGCATCATCGCGGGCACGCTGCGGGACATCGGCTCCGGCAAGCTGGCGCCCGGCGCGCTGGCCCGCGCCATCGAGACCGGCAACCGGCTGGACCTGGGCGTCACGGCCCCGGCCCACGGGCTGACGCTGATGGAAGTGTTCTATACGGAAAGGGGCAACGTTTTATGACGGTCACCAACGCCATGCGCCTTTTGAAGCAGGCCGGCATCCCATTCGATACCTCCGAGTACGAGGTGGACGAGAGCGACCTCAGCGGCGTCCACGCGGCGCAGCTGCTGGGGGTGGACCCGGATTGCGTGTTCAAGACGCTGGTGGGCCGCGGCGCGGGCAACAGCCTGTACGTGTTCGTGATCCCGGTGGCCGAGGAGCTGGACCTGAAAAAATGCGCCTCTGCCGCCGGCGAGAAGCGCATAGAGATGATCCACGTGAAGGAGCTGCTGCCGCTCACCGGCTACATCCGGGGCGGCTGCTCCCCCATCGGCATGAAGAAAAAGTACCCGACCTTCATCGACGAGATCGCGGCGCTGTTCGACCGCATCTACGTGAGCGCCGGGCTCCGGGGCCGCCAGCTGATCCTGAACCCGGAGGACCTGCGCGCCTTCACCGGGGCGCGGTTTGTCGACCTGACGCGGCGGTAATCTATTCAGCCCGCTCAGTTCAGCACCTCCGCCAGCTTCCCCTGGGGCTCGACGCCCGAAATATCCCGTATCTGCGTAAATATCTCGCGCTGTTGCCTGGCGCTGTACACCGCGGCGTTCAGGTGATAGCGCTTGTTTTCATCGGTGATCAGCGCCACCTCGTGCACCGGGAACAGCTTGTTCTTTTCGCCCGCGCCGCTCTTGTCGATGGGCTCGTAGCCCAGATCCTCCACGTATCCGTAGCTGACCAGCTTCTTCAGGTCGATGGTCTTGTCGATGAACTTCATGTCCAGCTCGCCCTGGCGAAACAGGAAGAACGCCCGGGGCTGGCCCGGCTTCACGCGCACGTTCGCCGGGAACGCGAAGCGCAGCTTCGTGCCGTCGATCACCACCTTCGCGCGGGCGTAGTGCCAGGTATAGCACGCCGCCATGGCGAGTATCAGGTACGAGAAGAACGAGAAGTTGGTCATCAGGTCGTTGACGCCGCGGGCCTGGCGGATGGCGGTGTACACCGCGTCGCCCAGGCACAGCAGGGCCAGCACGTACAGCACGATGTACCCGGCACAGTAGGGACGGTAGCGCTTCATGGCAATCACCCTTTATCACATAAATTCTCTTTCGTCGATCACGATGTCCTCGCGCCGCACGCGGCGCCAGTCGAAGTGGCGCGCCAGCTCGGCGGGCGGCACGTCCTCCCACCTGTCGATGAGACCGCAGCGCCAGGCCAAATAGCCCGTGACCTTCTCCGGCGGCCAGCGCCTGCGCACCTCGCCCAGCTCCAGCGCGTGTTCCCGCTTGCTCAGCCGCCGCCCGCCCGGCGACAGCAGCATCGGCACGTGGCAGAAGGCCGGGGCCTCCAGGCCCAGCGTCCGATACAGCCACAGCTGCACCGGCGTGCTGGTCAGCAGGTCGCGCCCGCGGACCACCTCGCTGACGCCCGCCGCGGCGTCGTCCACCACCACGGCCAGCTGGTAGGCCGCCACGCCGTCGGAGCGGCGCACGATGAAGTCGCCCCACTCCCGGGCCAGGTTCATCTCCTGAGGCCCCTGCAGGCCGTCCGTGAACGCCACGTCCGCGTCCGGGACCCGCGCCCGCAGGCAGCGCGTTGTGCCCATCGCCAGGCGCTGCCCGGGCGTGAGGCTCCGGCAGGTGCCGGCGTACAGCACCCGCCCGTCGGAGGCGTGGGGCGCGGAGGCCGCGTGCAGCTGGTCCCGCGTGCAGTAGCAGGGGTACAGAAGGCCCATCGCGTCGAGCCTGTCCATCGCCCGGGCGTAGGCCGCGCCGCGCTGGCTCTGGTCCTCGGCGCGGCTGTCCCACGTCAGGCCCAGCCAGCGCAGGTCGTCCATCAGCGCCTCTGTGTACTCGGGGCGGCTGCGGTTCGGGTCCAGATCCTCGATGCGCAGCACGACCTCGCCGCCCGCCGACTTCGCGGACAGCCACGCCAGCATCGCCGTGAACGCGTTGCCCAGGTGCATCCGCCCGCTGGGGCTCGGGGCAAACCTTCCGCGCGTCAAACGCCTCGCCTCCATCCGCTACAGCGACAGCTTGCCCAGGTCGGTGATCATCTTCCAGACCCGGGCGGCCTTCTCGGGACCCACGTCCTTGATGGCCTTGCGCACCGCCCGGCCGTTCTGCGCCAGGCCCAGCCAGAATTCCCGGCCGAAGTTCTGGGCGTCGGTGGCCCGGAGCACGTCGAACAGCGTGTCCACCAGCTCCGCGCGGCTGACCTCGTCCTGGGCGGCCAGCCACTGCCGGAAGCCCGCCTCGAACCGGCGGCTGTCGCCGGACAGCTCCGGCATCCGCACAAAGCCGGGCCCCTCCACCTGCCAGGAATAGGGGTCGTGCTGGAAGATGCTGATGGACTTGCTCTTGACGATGGCGTAAGCGTCCGGGTGCGCCAGCAGCATGCCCACGATGGAGCCCTGGGGCACGAACGAGCGCAGGCGGCCCGCGACGCGGGCGTACAGCATGGCCGCGTCCATGCAGTCGCTGAGCCCGGGGCCGTCGAAGTTGAACACCGCGACGAGCCTCTCCCGCACGGCGTCCTCCACCGTCGTCGCCGCGTACATGGCCAGGTTGCCGCCCTTGGAGTGGCCGCCGACCCACAGCCTGCCCGGGTACTTCCCGGCGATGCGCGTCAGGTAGTCCCGCGCGGCCTCCTGGGCGGGCACGGGCTTCGAGAAGGCCATGTTGAAGTCCTCCTGCCAGCCCACGATGGTGCTGTCGGTGCCGCGGAAGGCCACGTAGTGCATGTCCTCCGACAGGTGCAGCGTGACCGCGGCGAACTGCTTCTCCGCCGCCGGGTCAAAGTCCTGCACGTAGTCGCTCACCACCGCGCCGCCGAAGCGGGCGCTCCCGCCGGTGAGCGCCACCAGCTTGCCGTCGCTGTCCGGGTCATAGCCGTCGGAGACCACCTGCCCCGCCATGCGCTGGGCCAGCGTACTCAGCGGCGCGGAATCCTCCAGCCCCTTCTCCCACCGCGGCATGGCCAACTGCGCCAGGATCAGGCCGTCCACCTCTGAAAGCGGCACCGCGTCCAGCGATAGGTCGCCGCGCCAGCGCAAATAGTCCAGCATGTTGCTCATGTTTCTCGCCTCCCCGTCACGGCCGCCGGTTCCTGAGCCGGTTCAGGTTGTTGTCGATCTCGCGCTTCAGCTTCCGCATGGCCTCGGTGGCCTTGTTTTCGCTGTACAGCATGTCGATCAGCTCCGTCTGCCGCTCGATCACCGCGTTCTTGATGGCGCCCGCCGGTTCAAGCGACGCCGCCAGCTGCTCCCGCCCGGATTCGATGCGGGCCTCCGCCTCCCGGCGCAGGCGCTCGGTCTCGGCCTTGATCTGGGCCATGCGGGCGCTGATGCGCTCGGTGCGGTAGATCACGTCCGGATAGGCGTCGGCAAAGCGCCGGTAGAAGTAGGACCTGTCGCTGAGCAGCAGCCGCACCTCGCGGTTGATCTGCTCGGTGTTGTCGGCCTCGCTGCGCTCCACGTTGGTCTTGATCAGCTTCAGCACGAAGTGGGTGATCACGTAGTCCGCCGCAAACACGGCCAGCAGCCCGCCCGCCAGCCACGTCCGCGCGGCCAGGCTCGCACCGCCCATCAGCCGGTACAGCAGGGGGTTGATGATGTGTACGATGGCGATCCCGCCCAGGCCGAACAGCAGCAGGTTGCCGATCCAGATGCGCCCGTGCAGGTTCATGGGCTTCTGGCTGTAGTCCCACCACCGGGCGTGAAACCGCTTCTCCATGAAGTAGCTGGAAAGGTACTCGATGGCCCCGCACAGGAAGAAGGACACCAAAAACGTGGTGCCGTAGGCCGACTCAAACCGCGCCATATCGCCAACGGCCAGCGTGATGAGCAGCGCCCCCGACCCGTAGATGGGCAGCAGCGGCCCGGTGAAGAACCCCCGGTTGATGAACCGGTGAAACTGTATGTACTTCAGCGTCACCTCCATCACCCACCCGAGGAACGAATAGGCGAAGAACAGCAACACCAGGTTGACGATCGTATTCATGATACGCCTCTCCTCGCGAAAAGTGAGGCGCCTGACGGCGCCTCACGATACCGGAACCGATATTACTTCATGGCCTCTTCCACAGCCACGGCCACGGCGACGGTCGCGCCGACCATCGGGTTGTTGCCCATGCCCAGGAAGCCCATCATTTCCACGTGGGCGGGCACGGAGGACGAGCCCGCGAACTGGGCGTCGGAGTGCATGCGGCCCATGGTGTCGGTCATGCCGTAGCTGGCGGGGCCGGCGGCCATGTTGTCGGGATGCAGCGTGCGGCCGGTGCCGCCGCCGGAAGCCACGGAGAAGTACTTCTTGCCGGCTTCCCAGCGCTCTTTCTTATAGGTGCCCGCCACCGGGTGCTGGAAGCGGGTGGGGTTGGTGGAGTTGCCGGTGATGGACACGTCGGCGTTCTCATGCCACATGATGGCCACGCCCTCGCGCACGTCGTCCGCGCCATAGCAGTTCACCTTCGCGCGGTCGCCGGTGGAGTAGGCCGTCTTGCTGACGATGGTCAGCGCGTGGTCTTCCTTGACGTCGGCGGACAGGTAGTCGTACTTGGTCTGCACATAGGTGAAGCCGTTGATGCGGCTGATGATCATGGCGGCGTCCTTGCCCAGGCCGTTCAGGATGACGCGCAGGGGCTTGGTGCGC
>CACYTF010000004.1 GCA_902777335.1 uncultured Eubacteriales bacterium | reverse complement strand
GCGCACGATGATACGTTCAGGACCCCCACCACCGCAAGCGGTCCCCCTCCCCGCCTGCGGGCGGGGAGGCACAGAATGTGGACGCCACCCAGTGCTTCCTCATGTCAGTGGGGAAGTACCCGCGAAGCGGGGGATAGGGCACTTATGACGAACCGCAGCGCACGACGATAGGTTCAGGACCCCCACCACCGCAAGCGGTCCCCCTCCCCGCCTGCGGGCGGGGAGGCACAGAATGTGGACGCCACCCAGTGCTTCCTCATGTCAATGGGGAAGTACCCGCGAAGCGGGGGATAGGGCACTCCATTTGACAGTCCTGTTGCCATGCCCTCATCGCTGCCCCGCCCCTTCCGGCACATGGGCGCATATGAAATCCAGCACAAACGCGTGGTCCTCCGGCGGGACGTAGACCTCCAGGCGGGTGACGCGCCAGCGCAGCACGATGCGGTCCTGGCGCGGGTCCGATTCCACGCGGGTCACGCCCTTGAAGGGGTGGATGTTGTTGCTCCGGCCCTTGGGCCAGGCCTCGATCTGCTGATCGTCCATGCGATAGCCGGCGTCCGGGGGCGCGAGCTTCCAGATCAAAAGCGGCAGCAGCACGATCAGCGCCAGCACGCCCGCGGCGATCAGCGCGGCCTGCAGCGGGTCGAAGCCCCAGGTCAGCGCCAGCAGGATCAGCGCGATGGGCGCGCCGATGGCCAGACCGATCCCAAGCATCATGCGCATCGGGGCGTCGTTGCCGTGGGCCTTCATGTCGTAGCGCCAGCGGTACGCGCCGTCGCTGCCCTGGGCGACGCGGTCGGGAAATCTCGAGTGGAGCTCCATGCGCACATCCTCCCTGGCCGTGGGTCAGCTGTTCTTCTTCCGGGCCTCCAGCTTCTTGCGCGCCTCGGTGCCCAGCACCTTCTTGCGCATGCGGATGGACTTGGGGGTGATCTCCACCAGCTCGTCGTCGTCGATGAACTCCATGGCCTCCTCCAGCGTGGGCACGTGCACGCCGGTGATCTTCAGCGCCTCCTCGGCGGCGGCGGAGTTGCGGCTGTTGGTCATGTGCTTCTTGCGGCACACGTTCACGTCGATGTCGCCGGGGCGGGAGTTGCGGCCGATGATCATGCCGTTGTACACCTTCACGCCCGCCTCGATGAACAGCTCGCCGCGGTCCTGGATGTTGAACAGCGCGTAGGACGTGGAGACGCCGTCCTCCCAGGCCACCAGCGCGCCGGTGTTGCGGGTGGGGATGTCGCCCTTCACGGGCTCATAGTCCTCGAACACGGCGCTCATCACGCCCTCGCCGCGGGTGTCGGTCAGGAACTCGCTGCGATAGCCGAACAGGCCCCGGCTGGGCACGAGGAACTCCAGCCGCATGCGGCTTTCGCCGTTCATGGACAAAAGTGTGCCGCGGCGGCGGCCGATCTTGTCGATGACCGCGCCGGAGTACTCGGCGGGCACGTCGCACACCAGCCGCTCGAAGGGCTCGCAGCGCACGCCGTCGATGTCCTTGTACAGCACCACGGGCTTGGTCACCGCGAACTCATAGCCCTGGCGGCGCATGGTCTCGATGAGGATGGAAAGGTGCAGCTCGCCGCGCCCGTACACCCGGAAGGCGTCGGTGCTCTCGGTCTCCTCCACGCGCAGCGACACGTCGGTCAGCGCCTCCTTCTCCAGCCGCGCGCGCAGGTGGCGCGAGGTCACGTAGGTGCCCTCGGTGCCGGCGAAGGGGCTGTCGTTCACGCAGAAGGTCATCGAGATGGTGGGCTCGTCGATCTTCACGAAGGGCAGCGGCTCGGCCATGGCCGCGGGGCAGATGGTGTCGCCGATCAGAAGGTCGGTGAAGCCGGATACGGCCACGATGTCGCCCACCTCGGCGCGCTCGGCGTTCACCCGCTTCAGGCCGTCGAACTCGAACAGGCCCGCCAGCCGCGCCGGGGGCGACACGAAGGCCGAGCCGTATACGCAGCGTATGGCCATCTGGCCGGCCTCGATGGCGCCCCGCTCGATGCGGCCCACGCCGATGCGGCCCACGTAGTCGTTGTAGTCGATGGTGGAGACCAGCAGCTGAAGCGGCCCCTCCGGGTCGCCCTCGGGGGCGGGGATGTGCTCAAGGATGCAGTCGAACAGGGGCCGCAGGTCCTTTCCGGGCACATGCCAGTCGGTGGTGGCGGTGCCGGTGCGGCCCGAGGCGTAGATGATGGGGCTGTCCAGCTGCTCGTCGCTGGCGTCCAGGTCGATGAGCAGCTCCAGCGTCTCGTCCACCACCTCGTCGCAGCGGGCGTCGGGCCGGTCCGTCTTGTTCACCACGATGATGACCTTCAGGTTCAGCTCCAGCGCCTTCTTCAATACGAAGCGGGTCTGGGGCATGGGGCCCTCGAAGCTGTCCACAAGCAGCAGCACGCCGGACACCATCTTCAGCACGCGCTCCACCTCGCCGGAGAAGTCCGCATGGCCGGGGGTGTCCACGATGTTGATCTTCACGCCGTTGTAGTGCACGGCGGTGTTCTTGGACAGTATCGTGATGCCGCGCTCGCGCTCCAGGTCGTTGGAGTCCATCACGCGGTCCACCACCTGCTGGTTCTGGCGGAACACGCCGCCCTGCTTCAGCATCTCGTCCACCAGCGTGGTCTTGCCGTGGTCGACGTGGGCGATGATGGCGATGTTGCGTAAGTCGTTTCTGACGATATTCAATGTATTTACCTCTTTTCAGGGAAAAGCGTTCTCCAATTAGGAATTAGGAATGAGGAATGAGGAATGAAGGTTCAAATTCCTTGCGGAATTTGTTTGATTGAAACATCGAGCACCAAATCAATGAAATCCGTCAGGATTTCCTCCGCAATTCCTCATTCCTAATTCCTCATTCCTCATTATTCCATCTCATCCGCATTCATCCGGTCGGCGGTCTCGGCGAGGACCAGGCCCTCGTTGTTCTCGCAGGCCAGGCGGATGGACCATTCGTTTTCAAACATCAGCACCGGGCGGCCGACCCGGTCCTCGGCGATGGCGGTGGTGCTGGTCAGCCGCAGCCGGTCCAGGGGCTTGGGGGTTTCCACCACCCAGCGGACGAAGCGGAAGGGCAGCGTCTCGCGGGTGATGTTCACGCCGTACTCGCTCTTCAGGCGGTACTCCAGCACGTCCATCTGCAACACGCCCACGACGCCGGCGATCATCTCCTCGCGGCCGATGTTGGGCCGCTTGAAGGTCTGGATCGCGCCCTCCTGGGAGAGCTGGTTCACGCCCTTCAAAAACTGCTTGCGCTTCATGGAGTCCTCGGGGCTCACGCGGCTGAAGAACTCCGGCGCGAACAGCGGTATGCCCGAATAGCGCACGGGCGCGCCGGTGCATATGGTGTCGCCCAGGCGGAAGATGCCGGGGTCGAACAGGCCGATGATGTCGCCGGGATAGGCGGTCTCCACCGTCTCGTGCTCCTGGGCCATGAAGGTCTGGGGCTGGGCCAGCTTGATGCGGCTGTTGGTGGAGGAGTGCCACACGGTCATGCCCTTTTCAAACACGCCGCTGCACACCCGCATGAAGGCCAGCCGGTCGCGATGGGCCGGGTTCATGTTGGCCTGGATCTTGAAGATGAAGCCGGTGAACCTGTCGTCCGCGGGGTCGATGGCCCCGACCTCCTCCGCCACGCGGGGGGTGGGGGACTTGGTGTAGGTCAGAAACCGGTTCAGGAACGGCTCCACGCCGAAGTTGTTGGTGGCCGAGCCGAAGAACATCGGCGTCAGCTGGCCGGAGAGTATCTTCTCCAGGTCGAATTCGTCGCCGGCCACGTCCAGAAGCTCGATGTCCTCGATCAGCTTGTCGTAGTAGCTCTGGCCGATCTTTGACGGGCAGGCGGGGTCGTCGATGGAGATGGTCTCCACCTGCACCTGATCCTGGCCGTGGTCGCCGCCGCTGTACAGCTCGATCAGCCGGGTGTCGCGGTGGTACAGGCCCTTGAAGTCGCCGTGGATGCCGATGGGCCAGTTCACCGGGCAGGAGCGTATGCCCAGCACCGATTCGATGTCCTCCATCAGCTCGAAGGGGTCGCGGCCCGTGCGGTCCATCTTGTTGATGAACGTGAATATCGGTATGCTGCGCAGCCGGCACACCTTGAACAGCTTGACGGTCTGCTCCTCGACGCCCTTGGCGTTGTCGATGAGCATCACGGCGCTGTCCGCCGCCACCAGCGTGCGGTAGGTGTCCTCGGAGAAGTCCTGGTGGCCGGGGGTGTCCAGTATGTTGATGCGGTAGCCGTTGTAATCGAACTGCATGGCGGAGCTCGTCACCGAAATGCCGCGCTGCTTTTCGATCTCCATCCAGTCGCTGGTGGCGTGTCGGGCGGTCTTGCGGGCCTTCACGCTGCCCGCCAGGCGGATCGCCCCGCCGTAGAGCAGCAGCTTTTCCGTCAGCGTGGTCTTGCCGGCGTCGGGGTGGGAAATGATGGCGAAGGTGCGCCTGCGCGCCACCTCGGCCTGAAGCTCGGGATGATTCATAGCTATTCCTCCTGATACTGTATCAATGCCGTGTTCCCGGGCTGGGCATCAAATCGGACCGCGCATGACAATTCCCCTCCGCGTAAAAATCACAACCTATATTGTATTATTTCCCGAAAGCGCGTGTCAATCACGCGGGGCTGTCGATTGGGTTAATTGTTTTGGCGGCATCGCAGGTTTACATGGGGACGGTTCTACTGTATCTGTCCCCATGTAAACCAAAAAAAAACACTGGGGACAGATACACAAGAACCGTCCCCATGTAAACTACCCAATGTAAACCGCGGAAGGCTATTGACTTTCACGGTGGATTGTACTATGTTATTGTGTGAGGGTTACAAACGTGTTATCCGCGGGGAGAACAGGGGAGGCGTTGCCATGGACGGCCCGGAGGTGTTGCTGATCGGCGCGGGCATTGTGGACGTGCCCCTCGCCCCGGTGAGCGCGGCGGTGTTCGACGCGCCATCCACGTCGCTGGAGCGCATCGCCCTGCAGCCGGGCGGCGACGCGCTGAACGAGGCCGTGGTGCTGGCCCGGCTGGGCCGCGCGCCGGCGCTGGTCAGCGTGGTGGGCCGGGACGCGGCGGGGGACTACCTGATGAGGCGCCTGGAGGAGGCCGGGGTGTACGTCGAGGGCGTCGCTCGGGATCCGGACATGGACACCGGCGTCAACGTGGTGCTGGTGGGGGAGGACGGCGAGCGCCGCTTTATTACCAACCGCAACGGCAGCCTGCGGCGGCTGGGCCTAAAGCACATAGAACCGGCGCTGGAGCTGCCCGCCCTGGCGCGCGCCCGCGTGGCCTGCCTGGCCAGCCTGTTCGTGTCCCCGGCGCTGACGCTACAGGACGCGGCGGCGCTGTTCGACGCGCTGAAGGCGCGGGGCATGACGCTGTGCGCGGACGCCACCCGGCGCAAGCACGGCGAGACACTGAAGGAGGCGGGGGCGGCGCTCTCCCGGCTGGACTACTTCTTTCCGAACCTGGACGAGGCCGCCCTGCTCACCGGCGAGCGCGACCCGGACGCCTGCGCCGACGCGCTGCTGGCCTGCGGCGTTGGGCACGTGGCGCTGAAGCTGGGCGGGGAGGGCTGCCTGCTGAAGTCCGCCCGAGAGCGCGTGCGCATCCCGGCGCACCCCGTCGCGCGCTGCGTGGACACCACCGGCGCGGGCGACACCTTCGCGGGGGCGTTCATCGCGGCGCTTATTGAGGGCCGGCCCTTCGCCGACTGCGGCCGCTACGCCAACGCCGCGGCGTCGCTGTGCGTCGAATCTGTGGGCGCCACCGGCGGCGGCTGGACGCGGGCGGACGTGGACGCGCGGTTCGGGCATCTGCGCGCAAGCTGAACGATACGACCATCGAAAGGACGGCGATCCGATGAACAGCAATCGCACATTCTATCCCGGACAGACCGATTTGCAGGTGAGCCCGCGGGAGGCCTTCGGGCGCGAGGTGTCGCGCAGGGCCGCCGCCCAGGGCATGGTGCTGCTGGAAAACGACGGCACGCTGCCGCTGAAGCCCGGCGCGCGGCTGGCGCTGTTCGGCATCGGCGCGCGCCACACGATCAAGGGCGGCACCGGCAGCGGCGACGTGAACAGCCGCGACACCGTATCCGTGGAGGCGGGCCTTAAGGCCGCCGGCTTCGACATCGTCAACGCCGCCTGGCTGGACGAATTCGACGCCGCCTACGCCCGCGCCCGTCAGGCCTGGGAGGCGGCGATCTACGCCGAGGCCGGGCCGGAGCGGGATTTCATGAAGATGTACCTGGCCCACGCGCGCCTGTCGCCCCAGCTGCCGGAGGCGATGCCCCTGCCCCGGGCGGCCTGCGCGGCGGCGGACGCCATCGTCTACGTGCTGTCCCGGAATTCCGGCGAGGGCCTGGACCGGCGGGACGCGCCGGGCGACTACTACCTTTCCGAGGCCGAGCGCCTGGAGCTGGCCGGGCTGTGCGCCCTGGGCCGCCCGGTGGTGGTGCTGCTGAACACCGGCGGGATCATCGACCTGGGCTTCATGGACGAGCTGCCCATTGCCGCGCTGGTGCTGATGTCCCAGGCGGGGGCGGAGGGCGGCAGCGCCGTGGCCGACCTTTTGAGCGGCAAGGTCAACTTCAGCGGCCGCCTGACGGACACCTGGGCCCGCCGCTACGAGGACTATCCCTCCAGCGCCGGCTTCTCGCACCGCAACGGCAACACCATCGAGGAATACTACGAGGATGGCATATTCGTGGGCTACCGCTACTTCGACACCTTTTCCGTCAAGCCCCGCTACCCCTTCGGCTACGGCCTGTCCTACACCACCTTCACCCGGGCGCTGAAGGGCGTGCGCGTCGAGGGCGCGCGGGTCTGCGCCGACGTGGAGGTGGTCAACACCGGCGCGACGCCGGGGCGGCAGGTGGTGCAGCTGTACGCCTCCTGCCCCGACGCGGCCCAGCCGATGGAGCTCAAGCGCCTGGTGGCCTTCGGCAAGACGCAAACGCTGGAACCCGGCGCGGCCGAGACGCTGAGCCTGCGCTTTGACCTGGAGGCCCTGGCCTCCTGGCGCGCCGGACACGCGGCCTGGTTTATGCAGGCGGGAGACTACATCCTCCTGCCGGGCTTCGACGCCCGGGACGCCCGGCCCGAATACCGGCTGCGCCTGGAGAAGACCACACCGGTGCGGCAGCTTGGCAACGTGTGCGAGCTGCTGGACGCCCTGCGGGAGCTGAAGCCGGACGGCGCGGCCCGGTCGGCGCTAAAAGCTCAGGCCGCGGACCTGCCCGTGATCGCCATCGACGCGGCCGCTGAGGCGCTGGCCCGGGCGAACGCGAGCCCCGCCGCGCCCGCGGGCGAACCGGAGGACCGCGCCATGCAGATCGCCCGGCAGATGACCGACGAGGAAAAGGCGCGGCTGGTGGTGGGCGCGAGCCGGGACAGGTCCAACGACGAGATCGGCGGCGCGGCCCGCTCGGTGCCCGGCGCGGCCGGCGAGACCGCCGCGTTCCCCGACCGCGGCGTGCCCGGCATGGTGCTGGCCGACGGCCCCGCGGGCCTGCGGCTGCAGCAGCGCTACGAGATCGAGCCGGACAGCGGCCGCATCTACGCGCTGAGCCGCTTCGAGGTCTTGGAGAACCGGTTCTTCGGCAAGCTGGCGCTGCACGCGGGCGCCGAGAGCCGCTACCAGTTCGCCACGGCGATACCGGTGGGCACGCTGCTGGCCCAGAGCTTCGACCCGGCGCTGCTGGAGGAGGTCGGCGCGATGATCGCCGGCGAGATGCGCGCCTTCGGCGTGGCCATCTGGCTGGCCCCGGGCATGAACATCCACCGCAACCCCCTGTGCGGCCGGAACTTTGAGTACTACTCCGAGGACCCGCTGATCTCGGGGATGATGGCGGCGGCCATCACCCGCGGCGTGCAGCGCGCGCCGGGCGTGGGCGTTTGCATCAAGCACTACGCCTGCAACAACCAGGAGGACAACCGCTTCCACGTGACCGCGGTGATCTCCGAGCGCGCCCTGCGCGAAATCTACCTGAAGGGCTTTGAGATCGCGGTCAAAACCGCCCGCCCGGCCTCGATCATGACCTCGTACAACCGCGTCAACGGCGTACACGCCGCCAACAGCCGGGACCTGTGCACCACCGTGGCCCGGCAGGAGTGGGGCTTCGACGGCTTCATCATGACCGACTGGACCACCACCAACGGCGGCCACGGCTCCTCCGCCGCGAAGTGCATCCGCGCCGGCAACGACCTGGTGATGCCCGGCGCGCCCAGCGACCGCCGGGAGATATTGGAGGCCCTGCGGGGCGAGAACGGGCAGTTCCTGCCCCGCCAGGCCCTGGACGCGAGCACGGCCAGGATCATCCGCGCCGCGCTGAGCGCCCACGACCCGCTGTCCGGCGAGGCGTGAGCCGGCCGCGTAACCGGAATTGTTCCCCCGATAAAGTTCCGCTTGATTTTATGGGCGGGTACTGGTATAATTACATCAGCCTAATTGAAAAGGAGTGTTTCGTATGGCCCTTGTTACTTCCAAAGAAATGTTCAGGAAGGCTTACGACGGCGGCTACGCCATCGGCGCTTTCAATGTCAACAACATGGAGATCATCCAGGGCATCACCGAAGCCGCCATCGAAAAGCGCGCTCCGCTGATCCTGCAGGTTTCCAAGGGCGCCCGCGCCTACGCCAAGCACGTGTACCTGATGAAGCTGATCGAGGCCGCCATTCAGGACGCCGAGCAGACCGCGGGCTTTGACCTGCCCATCGTCGTCCACCTGGACCACGGCGATTCCTTCGAGCTGTGCAAGAGCTGCATCGACGGCGGCTTCACCTCCGTCATGATCGACAAGAGCGGCCTGCCCATCGAGGAGAACATCAAGATCACCAAGCAGGTCGTCGAGTACGCCCACGACCACGGCGTGGTCGTCGAGGCCGAGCTGGGCACCCTGGCCGGCGTTGAGGACGAGGTCAACGTGTCCGCCGAGGATTCCTCCTACACCCGTCCCGAGGACGTGCAGCACTTCGTCGAGGAGACCGGCTGCGACTCCCTGGCCATCGCCATCGGCACCAGCCACGGCGCCTACAAGTTCAAGGCCGAGCAGTGCACCCGCAACGAGAAGTCGACATCCTGGACGAGGTCTCCAAGCGCCTGCCCGGCTTCCCGATCGTGCTGCACGGCTCTTCCTCCGTGCCGCAGGAGTTCGTGAAGATCATCAACGAGTGCGGCGGCAAGATGCCCGACGCCGTCGGCATCCCCGAGGAGCAGCTGCGTCAGGCGGCCCGCGGCGCGGTCTGCAAGATCAACATCGACTCCGACCTGCGCCTGGCCATGACGGCCTGCATCCGCCAGCACTTCACCGAGCATCCGGATCACTTCGATCCCCGCCAGTATCTGAAGCCCGCCCGCATCGCCATCAAGGAGATGGTCGAGCACAAGCTGGTCGACGTGCTGGGCTGCGACGGCAAGGCATAATCGGAACTCAACTTTACGACGCGAGGCGCCGCCCCTTCGGGCGGCGTCTTTTTTTATGTGGGCCCTTGCGTTTCGCCGCGGGATATGGTACACTGTAGTTGGATAATGATATGTTATTTCATAACATTGTCAAATAAACATGAATTATGGGAGGCCGCTATGATAGACGTCAAGCTATTGACCCTTCTCAAGGTGCATGAGACCGGCAACTACACGCGGGCGGCAGAGCAGCTCTCCCTGACCCAGCCCGCGGTCAGCCAGCACATCAAGCAGATCGAGAAGGAGCTGGGCATCAGCCTGTTCGTGCGCAGCGGCGGCAAGATCCGCCCCACGCCCGACGGCAAGCTGGTGATCGAGTACGCCGAGCGGGTGCTGTCGCTGTACGAGAACCTGCAGCAGGCCCTGCGCGACCAGCAGCGCCGCATCGACCGGATGCGCGTGGGCGTCACCCACACGTCCGAGAGCAACGTGGTCACCGAGGTGCTGGCCAAGTACGCCGAGATGAACGAGAACGTGAGCATCACGATCCAGACCGATACGATCAATAATCTTTATGCCATGCTGAAGAATTATAAGATCGATATCGCCATCGTCGAGGGCGCGGTGCAGGACCCGTCCATCAACTCCATCATGCTGGACACCGACTTTCTGGTCTGCGCCGTGTCCAACGAGCACCCGCTGGCCCGCAAGAGCATCGTCACGCTGGACGAACTGAAGCGGGAGCGGCTGATCCTGCGCCTGCCCAGCTCCGGCACGCGCAACCTGTTCGCCGCCCACCTGGAGAGCCGGAACATCTCCATCGACGAGTTCAACGTCACGCTGGAGGTGGACAACATCGCCACCATCAAGGACCTGATCCGCCGCAACTACGGCGTGTCGATACTGCCCCGCAGCGCCTGCATGGACGAACTGAAGAAGGGCAAGATGACCGTGCTGCCCATCGAGAACCTGAGCATGATCCGCGAGATGAATATACTGTACCACAAGAGCTTCAGCCACGCGGACATATTGCAGGACATCGTGAAGATCTATAACGAGTCGGTGCGGTTCTACAAGAATGAGGAGAAATAAAAATATGCGCATATTGTTGACCAATGATGACGGCGTGTTTGCGCCGGGGATTCGGGCGCTGGCGGAGGCGTTCTCGGCGGCGGGGCACGGGGTGTACGTGTGCGCGCCGGACCGGGAGCGCTCCGCGGCCAGCCACAGCGTGACCATCGGAGGCGCGCTTCACGCCCGGGCGGTGGACGTGCCCGGCGCGACGCGGGCGTGGGCCGTGGACGGCACGCCCGCGGACTGCGCGTCGCTGGGGCTGTTTCTGACCCGGGACGCGGGCGTGGACCTGGTGGTCTCCGGCATCAACCGGGGCATGAACATGGGCGGCGCGGCCATCTACTCGGGCACGGTGGCCGCGGCGATGGAGGCCTCGATGTGCGGCGCGCCCGCGCTGGCGGCGTCGCTGATCGTGGACCCGCATTCCGCCGCCGCGGAGGACTTCGGCCCCGCTGCGCGGGTGGCCCTGCGCGTGGCGGAGTGGATGCCGGAGCATCCGCTGCCGCTGGGGGCGCTGTACAGCCTGAACGTGCCGCCGCTGCCCTACGAGCGGCTGAAGGGCCTGGTGCCGGTGCGGCTGGCCCCGGTGTTCCTGGACGAGCCGAATTACATTCCCGACGGAAGCGGCGGCTGGCGCTACCAGGGCATCGCCCGCCCCTTCGCGGGCGAGGACTACGACGTGATACGGGCCGAACAGGGCTACTGCACGCTGACCAAGCTCACCTGGGACTTCCGCATGGACGCCCCGGACGACGAGCTTGGCCGGATCGGCCTTTGACAGGTTTCGGGAGGTGGCAATATGAGCGCGGGCAAGCACTGCGAAATCGAGCGGAAATACCTGATACGCTATCCGGACATCAAGACGCTGAAGGCCCAGAAGGGCGTGGAGCAGTGGGAGATCATGCAGATCTACCTGACCGTGTCCGGCCTGGGGGAGACCCGCCGCATCCGGCAGGTGGTGTCCGGCGGCGAGATCAAATACTACAAGACCTTCAAGAAGCGCCTTTCCGACCTGAGCTGCGAGGAGGACGAGGGCGAGATCGACCAGCTGGAGTTCATACGGCTCTGCCAGGAGCAGCAGCCGGGCTGCAGGCCCCTGAACAAGACCCGCTACCGCGTCCCCTACGCGGGCCACGTGCTGGAGTTCGACATCTACCCCTTCTGGGAGGACCGGGCGATCATGGAGATCGAGCTTGAAAGCGAGGCCGAAGGCGCCGCCATCCCCGACTACGTGCGCATCATCCGCGACGTGAGCGCCGACCCGGCGTACAAGAACCGGAGTTTGGCGGAAAAGGCGGTGTACGAGGCGATATAGATGATATAACACACCCCGGCATCAATCCCGATTGATGCCGGGGTGTGGCATGTATGGTGTCAAACCCTACGCCGTGTTCTATAATCCTGCCACTTCTTTTGTCGTGTGATTCTTATACGTATTCCATGTTGGTTCATAATCCGGGTTAGCCTGATTTCCCCACATGTCCCAGTTGTCCCGATCTCCGCGGGCAAACAATTCTATACGCGGGGAAAGTGAACAGGCTTCGATGATCGGAATGATTTCATCCGGTTTTCTGCTATGCTCGCGTTTAATTGACCTTATCAGGTTGACTTGAGATCGGGCAGGGTCAAGCGTCCTGTTGGGAGTAGATCTCTTTTTGATGCCAAACAACAGCATTTCTGTAACATTACGGAAATAGAAACCCACACCTCTTCCGTCTGGCTGACCGTCTTTCCTGACCTTTTCCCAGATAATATTGCTCTTATATTCAAAGCCCCATGCTTCCATCACAGCAAGCCCATCGGGGAGGAGCGCATTTGGACACCATAGGTATAGATGGCACTTCTCTCCTGCAATTTTCTCTATGGGCAAGTGCTTTATCTCATCAAGCGCCATGGTTTCATAGCGAGTCAGACGTTTGTGCTCAGGAGCCACCTTTCCTGTTCTGTTTTGAAACTGCCATGGCGGGTCGGCGTATATGGTGTTGTATTTCTTTCCGGCGGTAAAAGTCAGCAGGTCATCAATGGTAGCAGACAGATTACTCATAATCGATGACACACCCCTTTCTGATCCCAATCGCAAGAATGGGGCAACCGCCATTGCGACGGGAATCAAGCCTGGATTGTAGTTTCCCCATCCATGTTGTTGATGCACCATACTTGGCCAGAATTCCAAGGCTTTTGAAGATTTCGTTTAACTCCTCAGATCGTGTAACAATAACGCCGACAGAGATGAGACCACAGTCGTAGTAAGTTCGCATCGCCAAGAGATCTCTGTCAAAAGTCTGATCCTTGCTATTCCATTCCAGATCAAACGCGACCTTGTTTTTTAGAAAGTCAATGTTGTGCCCGTCGATATAGCCCGGTATATTCTCAATTTCATAGGGCTCATCAGCGAACCGCCCTCTTCTCTGCGCAGTTTGACGTGGATACTTTTTAACAGTCAAATCTCCTGAGATACGGATTTCCCGCCATCCATACGGGTATAGAGCATTGTCAAACTTCTTAGGTATCGGGCTTTCGTTTCCTCCAGCCTTTTGAAGATCTGATAATGTCAGCGTCAAATTGTGTAAGCATTCCTGCAATTCAGCCCATTCAGTGGGATATGCTTCATGAAGAATCTCTACTGCGTGGCCATAATTGTGAAATTCATAGCGGGAGAACAGGTCATTGTCTATGTATTTCGACAACATCCACTACCACCTCCGATAATGACAGTATATCACTTGTCAAGAAAATGATCAATGGTGTATTTCTGTTTTCCAGAATAGTATTGGCAGCATAAGGATATGACCTATACAAATTGACTAAAGTCTCCCTTATGCTTTGAGTAAGACAAATATGTATTCATGCGCCAACATCAGAAAGGCTTTACCTCTTCCAGCCCAGTATTCTGAAGAGCGGCAATTATGTTGTTCTTTGATTATGATTTCCTTCAGCAAAAACCCAGCCTTCAAGAAGATTTGCAATGAGTCCATACCCAACGGTTTGACAAGACCTTTTTGCCGGATATCGCCTATCATATAAGCGCAAATGCTGTTTTTGCGCAATACACGAAAAGACTCTTTTGCAACGATTTCCATGTTTTCAATAAAGTTATCATAGCCTAACTGCGACATGTCTTGGGGAATGTTATCACTGTAGCGAATAATGTTTGCGTATGGGGGATGTGTACATATCAACTGGATGCTTTCATCTTTCAGGAAGCTGAGATCACGTGCGTCACCCTTTCTGAGATAGGTTTTGACCTCTGTGTCATAGTGAAAATCAATATTATGCTTAGACAGGTTTAATGCTGCGGGGTTGATATCGATACCGATAGCATTTCTACCCAACAGTTTGGCCTCCACAAGTGTTGTACCACTCCCGACAAACTGGTCCAAAATCCAATCTCCTGGATTGGAGTATCGAAGGATCAGATTGCGAGGGACATATGGAGACCAGTTGCCTCGATATTGACCAGAATGGGTTGCCCAATTACCTCGGTCTGGAAAGGACCATATTGTCGTCTCCTCGAGAGAAAAACTGTCAGGTTCAAATTTCATGGTGTAACCTCGTCATATATCGCACATCTGTTCGATTGATATCATACTATTATATTCCTTTTTTGTCAAGCAACATCAGTTTCTCAAAAAAGCTCTCTATTCTCATTGTTGAGCGAGAAAGCCTAACATGAGAATGGAGAGAGCATTAGGGTTATTGTTCTTGCCAGTGGTACGTTTATGTGTTTGGCTTTGCTGCCCGCTTGCGGATCACCTGCAGGACCACGCCCAGGGCGATCAGGCCCAGGCCGATGAAGTCGGTCAGCGTGCCGGGGATGATCAGGGCCAGGCCGCCGCCGATGAGCAGTATGCGCTCCAGGAGGTTCATGTGCGTCAGCAGGTAGCCGGACAGGCCCGCGGCAACGCCCATCATGCCGATGGTGGCGGTGATGATGTTCAGCACCACCTCGTACCAGACGGTGTCGATGAACAGCAGCGCGGGGCTGGCGCAGAACACGAAGGGGATGATGAACGCGCCGATGGCCAGCCGCGTGGCGGTCACGCCGGTCTTCATCGGATTGCCCTTGGCGATGGCCGCGCCGGCGTAGGCCGCCAGGGCCACCGGCGGGGTGATGTCCGCCACGATGCCGAAGTAGAACACGAAGAAGTGGGCCGCCAGCATCGGCACGCCCATCTGGGTCAGTATCGGCGCGCAGGTGGAGGCCATGATGCAGTAGGTGGCCGTCGTGGGGATGCCCATGCCCAGTATGATGCAGCACAGCATCGTCAGCAGCAGGCCCACCAGCAGCGGCAGACCTGGAATGGCGGCCAGCAGCGGCGCCTTCGTCAGGCTGACGATGGCGGTGATCATCTTGCTGGCCAGACCCGTGACGGTCAGGCAGCCGGTGATGATGCCGGCCATGCCGCAGGCCACCGCCACCGAGATGCAGCTGCGCCCGCCGGACTCGAGGGCGCTGAACAGGGTCTTTTCATTGAAGACCTCCGCCGCGTTGCCGGAGGGGACTTCGCTGCCCGTGCCCGCGGTCTTTCTGCGCTGCACGAGGTTCACGATGAACCCGAACAGTATGATCGCGGCGATGCAGCAGATCGCGATGACGTCCCAGGACTTCTGCAGGAAGGGGGTGGACTGATAGATGGGCAGGTTCGGGACCACCGCGTAGACGATCAGTATCGCGGTCAGTATCGCGGCCTGGGTCAGACGCGGGCGGACCCGGGTGAAGTTGTTGATGAAGCCGACGGCCATCGATACGATGATCGCCACGGCCGCGGAGAACTGCATCGTGTGGGCGTTGGAGCAGACCAGGTAGATCAGTATGATCAGCGGCAGCAGCATGTAGGTGTCCTTGACCAGGCTCCCCATCTTGGGCAGCATCTCCGGCGCGATGCCCTTCAGGCCCAGCTTTTTGGCCTCCAGGTGCACGGCGATGAATATGCCCAGGAAGTACAGCACCGCGGGCACGATGGCGCGCACGATGATGTCGGAGTAGGGCCTGCCCAGGTATTCCGCCATCAGGAAGGCCGCCGCGCCCATGATGGGCGGCATGATCTGCCCGCCGGTGGAGGCCGCGGCCTCGACGGCGCCGGCGAATTCCGGCTTGTAGCCGGTGTTCTTCATCATCGGGATCGTGATGGAGCCGGTGGTGACGGTGTTGCCCACGGAGCTGCCGGACACCATGCCGCACAGCGCCGAGGAGATGACGGCCACCTTGGCCGGGCCGCCGGCGAAGCGCCCGGTCAGGCTGTTGGCCAGGCTGATGAAGAAATTGGCCACGCCGGTGCGCTCCAGGAACGCGCCGAAGATGATGAACACCACGATGTACTTGCTGCACACGCTGACCGGCGTGCCCAGTATGCCGGCGTCGCTGTAGAACAGCAGCTTGACGGTCAGCTCCAGCGTCTCGCCGCTGATGAACGTGTAGGCCAGAAACGCGGTGGCGACGCACAGGATCGGCACGCCCACGCTGCGGCGGCAGAGCTCCATCAATACCAGTATGCCCGTGATGCCGACGATCGTGTACAGCGGGTTGGCCAGGTAGTTTTTGAGCCGCATCGTCATCATCTCTTTGGCGTTGAACGCAAAGAAGAAGAACGCCGCGGCGCCGGCCGCCATGATCACGAGGTCATACCAGGGCAGGTGGTTCGGCTTCGTATAGCCCTTTTTGACCGGAAACGTCAGAAAACCCATGATGACCATCAGCCCCATGAAGGAGGTCAGGCGCACCTGCTCCATCATCGTGCTGAACAGCGTGGTGTAGATGCAGTAGATGGAGAACAGCACCAGAAGGCTGCTGACGATGATCTTGGGAATGCCCGTCCAGATGCGCGTGTTCGACTCACGGTCGAACTTGCGCATGACGGCGTCGACGTTCGCGGCGATGTCCGCGGCGCTGTCGGCCCTCGGCGCAGTGAGGTTCGGGTCCTGGGGTTTGTTGCCGGCCATAGGCGCAGCCTCCTTTAGATGCGAGAGTGGAGAGTGGAGAGTGGAGAGTGGAGTGAGTTTGAAACAGCTTCACACCCCGCTCGCGGTTTTGAAAACGGGACTGCGGCAGGTTTCTACCGCAGCCCCGTGCGAGTCGGTTTATGGGGCGAGGGGGTTAGCCGGCCGTCTGGACCTCGATGCCCTTCTCGGCGAAGTACTTGGCCGCGCCGGGATGATAGGGCAGGCCGCAGGAGGAGGCGTACTCCAGATCCAGCTCCAGGCCCTTGGCGTGCTGCTGGGCGATGGCGTCCTTGTTCTCGAAGATGGTGGAGACGATGGCGTAGGCCTCGTCCTCGGTCACGTCTTCATTGGCGATGATGGTGGCCTTCACGCCCACGGTCACGATGTCCTCGTCGATGCCGTCATAGGTGCCGGCGGGGATGATGGTCTTGGAGTAGGCGGGGGAGATCGCCTGCAGCTTCGCGATGTCCTCGTCGCTCAGCGACACCAGGTAAACCTGGCGGGCGATGCTCAGGTCGGTCACGGCGGTGGTCGGAGCGCCGGCCACGACGAACGCGGCGTCGATCTTGGCGTCCTTCAGCTGCTCGGCGGAATCCTTGAAGGAGAGGTACTGGGGCACGATGTCGTCCTCAGTCATGTCGTAGGCGGCCAGGAAGTCCAGCGCGTTAAAGTACACGCCCGAACCGGCGGCGCCGATGGACACGACCTTGCCCTTCAGGTCGGCCACGGACTTGATGTCCGGGTTGACGGTGACCAGTTGCACGGTCTCGTCGTACAGGGCGGCCAGCGCGGTGAAGGAGGTGATCGGCTCGCCGTCGTACAGGCGGATGCCGTTCAGGGCGTAGGAAGCCACGTCGTTCTGGGTGAAGCCCAGCTGGCGCAGGCCGGCGTCCAGGTTGTCGATGTTGTCGGCGGAGCCGCCGCTGGTGACGGCGGTGATGGACAGGCCGGCGTTTTCGGAAATGTACTGGGCCAGCACGGTGCCGAAGGCATAGTAGGTGCCGGCTTCACCGCCGGTGCCGAAGCTCAGTTCAGCCAGCGCGGCGATGCAGGACAGCGCCAGAACCAGCGCGATCACGAGGGAGATCACTTTCTTCATTATGGGTTCCTCCATTCCACGACCGGTTTTCCGGTCAGATTATGACCGTATTATACAATACAAAGCGGGGAAAAGCAATAGAAAACGGCCCGGCGGTATGTTAATAATTGCATTTTTGGCCGTTTACGATGGCCTGCCGGGTATTTTTGCATAAAAGGGCAAACGGCGATGCCGATTCATTTCGCATAGAGATGCATAAATATACATGCCTTCGGGCGGCCCAATCCGCGCGCCGGCGCTTGATTTATTAACAAGGATGCACTATGATAGATAATGTATAATTATCTTGCGACGGAGGTCTGCCCCTTGAGCTACGATCAGAGCCGAATCCGCAATTTCTGCATCATCGCCCACATCGACCACGGCAAGTCCACGCTGGCGGACCGCATACTGGAGAAGACGGGCGTCATGAAGCTGCGGGACATGACCGACCAGGTGCTGGATTCCATGGAGCTGGAGCGGGAGCGCGGCATCACCATCAAGTCCAAGGCGGTGCGCATGCCCTACACGGCCCGCGACGGCCGGGAATACGAGCTGAACCTCATCGACACCCCCGGCCACGTGGACTTCACCTACGAGGTGTCCCGGGCGCTGGCCGCCTGCGAGGGCGCGGTGCTGGTGGTGGACGCCAGCCAGGGCATCGAGGCCCAGACGCTGGCCAACGTGTACATGGCGCTGGACCACGACCTGGAGATCCGCCCGGTGATCAACAAGATCGACCTGCCCTCGGCCCAGCCGGAGGTGGTGAAGCAGGAGATCGAGGACGAGATCGGCCTGGACTGCGAGGGCTGCCCGCTGGTTTCGGCCAAGCAGGGCATCGGCATCGAGGACGTGCTGGAGGACATCGTGAACAACGTGCCCGCGCCGAAGGACGACCCAAAAGCCCCGCTGCAGGCGCTGATCTTCGATTCCTATTACGACAACTACCGCGGGGCCATCTCCTCGGTGCGGGTGAAGGCCGGCAGCGTGAAGGTGGGCGACCGCATCCGCATGATGGCGGGCAAGTGCGAGTTCGACGTGACCGAGGTGGGGGCCTATTTGCCCCTGGGCTACAGCCCCCGGGAGAGCCTGTCGGCGGGCGAGGTGGGCTACATCGCCGCCTCCATCAAGGACATCGCCGACATCCACGTGGGCGACACCATCACGCTGGCGAACAACCCCGCCGCCGAGCCGCTGCCGGGCTACAAGCCGGTGTTGCCGATGGTGTACTGCGGCATCTACCCCGCCGACGGCGCGGACTACGAGAACCTGCGGGACGCGCTGGAAAAGCTGCGCCTGAACGACGCGGCCCTGTCCTACGAGCCGGAGACCTCCGTGGCCCTGGGCTACGGCTTCCGCTGCGGCTTTTTGGGGCTTTTGCACATGGAGATCATCCAGCAGCGCCTGGAGCGGGAGTTCGACCTGGACCTGGTGACCACCGCCCCCAGCGTGGTGTACAAGGTGGTCAAGACCGACGGCGAGACGCTGTTCATCGACAACCCGACGAATCTGCCCACGGCCCAGGAGATCGACTGGATGGAGGAGCCCATGGTGGACGCCCAGGTGATCACGCCCCAGGAGTTCGTCGGCGCGATCATGGAGCTGTGCCAGGACAAGCGGGGCACCTTCCGCGACATGAAGTACATCGAGGGCGGGCGCGTGCTGTTGAAGTACGACCTGCCGCTCAACGAGGTCATCTACGACTTCTTCGACCAGCTGAAGAGCCGCACCCGGGGCTACGCGTCCTTCGACTACGAGCTGAAGGGCTACGAGCGCAGCGACCTGGTGAAGCTGGACATGCTCCTGAACGGCGAGCAGTGCGACGCGCTGTCCATCATCGTGCACCGCGACCGGGCCTATCCCCGGGGCCGCAGCATCGCCGAGAAGCTGAAGGAGGCCATACCGCGCCAGCTGTTCGAGATCCCCATACAGGCGGCCATCGGCGGCAAGGTCATCGCCCGGGAGACGGTCAAGGCCCTCAGAAAGGACGTGCTGGCCAAGTGCTACGGCGGCGACATCAGCCGCAAGAAGAAGCTGCTGGAAAAGCAGAAGGAGGGCAAGAAGCGCATGCGCCAGGTGGGCAGCGTCTCCGTGCCGTCCGAGGCGTTCATGGCGGTTCTGAAGATGGACTGATGTCTGCGCTGTCTCTGTACATCCACGTCCCGTTCTGCCGATCGAAGTGCGCCTACTGCGACTTCGCCTCCTATCCCGGCCGGGAGGGGGACTGGCGGCGGTACTTCGAGGCGCTCTGGGGCGAGATCGACGCCTGGGCGCCGCGCCTTGTGGGCCGCCGGGCGGTCACGGCGTTCTTCGGCGGGGGCACGCCCACGCTGATGGACGCGGAATACATCGCCGAGACGCTGGCGCGGCTGCGGCGGGCGGTGCCCTTCGCGCCGGACGCCGAGATCACCTGCGAGGGCAACCCGGGCACGCTGACGCCTGAAAAGCTGACGGTTCTGCGCGGGGCCGGGGTGAACCGGCTGAGCCTGGGGGCCCAGAGCTTTGACGACGCTCTGCTTACCGCGCTGGGGCGCATCCACACGGCGGCGCAGACCGGCGAGGCGGTGCGCATGGCCCGGGAGGCCGGGTTCGGCAACGTCAGCCTCGATCTGATGTACGCGCTGCCCGGGCAGAGCATGGCCCAGTGGCGGGACACGCTGGACGCGGCGGTCGCGCTGGGGGTGGAGCACATCTCCGCCTACAGCCTGATCGTGGAGCCGGGCACGCCGATGGCGGCGCGGGTGGCCTCGGGGGCCGCGGCGCTGCCGGAGGACGACGAGGTCAACGCCATGCAGCGGCATGCCGTTCACGCGCTGGCCGGGGCCGGCTATGGCCGGTATGAGATATCGAACTTCGCCTGCCGGGGCTTTGAGTGCCGGCACAACCTGGTCTACTGGGACCGGGGCGAATACCTGGGGCTGGGCTGCGCGGCCCATTCGCTGCTGGAGGGCCGCCGCTTTCACAACCCCGAGTCGCTGGACGGCTACCTGGCCGGGGGCCGGGAGGAGGAGGCGCAGCGCCTCACCGCCGCGGACGCCGCGGAGGAGACGGTGATGCTCGCCACCCGCACCACCCGCGGGCTGGACCTGGCCCGGTGGGAGCGGGAATTCGGCGCGCCCTTTCGGCGGGGCCGGGAGGCGGCGCTGGCGCGGCTTGCGCGCGGCGGATGGATCGAGACGGACGGCGGCTTTCTGCGGCTGACCCCCAGGGGCATGGAGCTGCACAACGCCGTGGTGTTGGAGCTATTGGAGGATACGAAAGCATGACGGGCAGTATGGGACCGATCAGACACCTGGCGGCGGCGCTCTGCCTCTGCCTGTGCCTCATTCTCGGGGCGATCCCCGCGGGGGCGGAGCAGGCGGCGGCGACGGCGCAGGACATCACCAGGAAGTGCCAGTTCAAGGTGACCGAGGGCTACCGCGGCAGGATGACGGACGACGACGTGCGCACCTACTGGGAGTACAAGAAGACCGGCGCCTACGTGGCCGTGAAGCTGCCGGAGGGCGCTGAGGCCGGGTGGGTGCGCATCGAGTGGCTGTTCGACCCCACCGGCTTCGACCTTATCGAGTACGACGCCGGGCTGAACGCGCTGCGCCAGCGCAACCAGGACGACACCTTCCCGAACATCTACACGCTGTTCGACCTGCTGCCCGAGACGCGCTACATCCAGCTGAAGATGACGGCGAAGAACCAGAAGGTCTGCACCGTGAAGGTCTACTCCAAGGGAGAGCTGCCCAGGAGTGTGCAGGCCTGGAACCCGCCGGTGCTGAAGGCGGACGTGATGCTGGTGTCCACCCACCAGGACGACGAGCTGATCTTCATGGGCGGCACGATCCCCTACTACGCCACGGCGCTGAAGAAGCCCACCGTGGTGGTGTACATGGCCAACTGCACCCGCTACCGCCGCATGGAGGCGCTGAATTCGCTGTGGAAGATGGGCGTGCGGGACTACCCGGAGTTCATCAACCTGCAGGATTCGCGGGTGGATTCGCTGAAGAAGGCCGTGGCCCTGTGGGGCGGCAAGGAGGCGATACTGTCGGTGCTGGTGGAGCGCATCCGCCGCTTCAAGCCGGAGGTCATCGTCACCCACGACCTGAACGGCGAGTACGGCCACAACCAGCACAAGGTCACCGCCCGGGCCATGAGCTACGCCATCGAGGCCGCGGCGGACCCGACGCGCTTCCCGGAGTCCTTCGAGCTCTACGGCGCGTGGCAGGTGAAGAAGCTGTATCTGCACCTGTACGGCAAGAACCAGATCATGATGGACTGGGAGACCAAGCTGGACAGCCTGGCGGGCTATTCGCCGCTGAAGGTGGCCCAGATCGGCATGAAGGAGCAGGCCTCCCAGCTGAAATACTACTCCGTCAAGAGCCACGGCAAGTACGACAACGCCAAGTTCGGCCTGTACATGACCACCGTGGGCGAGGACGTGGCGAAGAACGACTTCCTGGAGAACATCGACCCGAACGCCTCGGCCAACTACCTGGCCGAGCACCCGGAGGCCGCCGACCTGGTGGAGAAGGGCCGGCGCATCGCCCGGGGCGAGCCGGCGGAGCCCGAGGAAGAGGCCGACAACACGCCGGTGGCCGACGGCACCGCCGAGGACGACGACGAGGCGCTGGCGGACGCCCCCGAGCCCCAGCCGGAGCCGGAGCAAGCGCCTTCCGAGGCGGCATCGGCGGAAACAGAAGCGGCCACTGAGGAAGCACCTGTTGAGGAAGCGCCCGCTGAGCAAGCGCCCCCCGCGCCGGAGGAAGCCGGGGGAGAGGACGCCGGGGCGCAGCCGCCGGTCGAGGTCCCGGCGCCGGCCCCCGAGGCCGCCGCGCCGCGGGCCGCGACGGGGGAGAACGACGGCGGCAGCGCGCTGGCCATCGGGGCCATCGCGCTGGGCGTCGGGGGCCTGGGCGCGGGCGGCTGGTACGCCTGGCGCACGCTGTCGGGCCGCAGGCGCCGCCGCAGGCACAGGCACAGAAGGCGGTAGACGAGACGACTGCTGATGAGATGGGAAATGGGCAATGAACGGAACACATAAGAAGAAGAGCAAGCACAACGCCTGGCAGCGCAGGCGCCCCATGGGCGCGCTGCCGGGGCTCATCGCGCTGATCGGCGTCGCGGCCCTGGCGGTCACCTGGCTGGCCCAGGGCGCGCCGCTGCTGGCCGGGTCCGCCGGCGCTTCCGGCGAGACGGGGCTTCGCATCAGCGAGGTCATGTCCGCCAACGCCTCCACCCAGGTGGGGGACGCGCTGGGCATCGCCGACTGGATCGAGCTGCAGAACACCTCCGACGCGCCCATCGACCTGACGGGCTACGCGCTGATGCGCGAGACCCGCCCCGCCAAGGCCTTCGCCTTCCCGGGCGGCGTGCTGCAGCCCGGCGCGTATGTGCTGGTGTACGCCGACGGCAGCGGCCAGGCCCAGCAGGCCGACGGCTACCACGCGCCCTACCGGCTGCCCGCCTCCGGCGAGACGCTGGCGCTTATGGACAAGCGGGGCCGCGGGGTGGACCAGGTGTCGGTGCCGTCGCTGGACCGGGACCAGGTGTACTGCCGCGACGCCTCGGGCGCGTGGCAGGTCAGCGACTATCCCACCCCGGGCCAGCCGAACCGCGCCGCCCGCTGGGACGGCTCCGACGAGAGTGCGCGGCCCTTTACGGTGCGGCCCGGCGACCTGGAGATCACCGAGGCCATGGCCGACAACTGCACCTTCTTCCCGGACGAGACCGGGGCCTTCCCCGACTATGTGGAGATCCACAACCGCTCCGGCGCGCCGGTGAACCTGGCCGGCTGGGCGCTGTCGGACAAGTCCGACAAGCTGACCCGCTGGCGCTTCCCCGACGTCACGCTGCCGGCGAACGGCTACCTGGCGGTGCACTGCTCCGGCGAGGACCGGCGCGAGGACGCCGCCCACCTGCACGCGAGCTTCAAGCTGTCCAACAAGGGCGACTGCGTGTACCTGACCAGCCCCGCCGGCGTGGTCACCAGCTACGTCAAGACCCCGGCCATGGAGCCGGACCAGTGCTACAGCCTGCTGGAGACCGGCTGGAGCAGGCAGTTCTCGCCGTCGCCGAACTATCCCAACACCCCCGCGGGGGCGGACGCCGCGGCCCAGGACATACTGGCGCGCAATGAAACGGGCGTGCGCATCACCGAGGTGCTGGCCTCCTCCTCCCGCTCCAACGACTGGATCGAGCTGTACAACGGCACCTCCCAGGCGTTGGACCTGTCCGGCTGGGGCCTGTCCGACAACGCGGGCCGTCCCCGCAAGTGGCAGTTCCCCGCGGGCACGACGATCGGGCCCGGCGCCTACCTGGGCGTGTTCGCCAACGGCCTGAACAATTCCGACGGCGGCCGCCTGCAGACCAACTACTGCCTGTCCGCCGACGGCGGCTACTCCGTGGTGCTGTCCCAGCCCGGGGGCAACATCGTGGACCGGGTGTTCGTGCCCATGCAGTACGAGGACATCTCCTTCGGCCGGGAAGAGGGCCAGGCGGGCCTGCGCTACTTCACCACGGCCACGCCCGGCGCGGCGAACAGCGGCCCCAGCTATTACGGCCGCGCGCCCAGGCCCGTGTACTCGGTGCTGGGCGGCATGTACCATACCGGCGACGAGATGGCGGTGACGCTGTCGGTGCCCTCGGGCTGCCGCGTTTACTACACGCTGGACTACACCGACCCCACCGAGGCCAGCACGCTCTACACCGGGCCGATCACCGTGAACGGGACCACGATACTGCGCACGCGGGTGTACGGCGAGGGCTATCTGGAGTCCATCATGGACACCCAGAGCTACCTGTACGACGTGAACAACGGCGGCGGCACGGTCTACGTGGTCTCGCTGGTCAGCGACCCGTACAACCTGACCAGCGACGAGGCCGGCATCATGGTGAAGGGCCCCAACGCCACCGATTCCTACCCCTACGGCTCCATGAACAGCGGCGCGAACTTCTGGATGGACTGGGAGCGCGAGGCCCATGTGGAGGTGTTCAACCCCGACGGCAGCACCATGATCTCCCAGGAGTGCGGCATCAAGCTGCACGGCCAGTTCAGCCGCGCCGAGGCCCAGAAGGCCTTCAAGGTGATCGCCCGCAGCAAGTACGGCGCGAACCGCTTCGAGGCGGCCATATTCTCCCACCGGCCCTATACCGAGTACCAGTCCTTCCTGCTGCGCTCCTCCAGCGAGGACGGCGACAAGACCCGCTTCCGCGACGCGCTGATGCAGCGGCTGATCGAGGGCGGCTGCGTGGACTACCAGGAGACGGAGTTCGGCGTGCTGTACATCGACGGCCAGTATTGGGGCCACTACAACCTGCGCGAGCGCATCTGCAAGTCCAACATCTGCCAGTTCGAGGGCTGGGAGGGCGACGAGGACGACATCGACCTGGTCAAGGCCAACACCAACGTGATGCAGGGCAGCAACGACACCATGGTGCAGCTTCTGGATTACGTGAAGCACCACGACATGAACACCGACGAGGCCTACCGCGTGCTGGACAGCGCCATCGACATTCAGAATTACATCGAGTACATGGCGGTGGAGATGTACACCGGCAACACCGACACGCTGAACGTGAAGCGCTACCGCAACCCGAAGAAGGACGGCAAGTGGAAGTGGGTGCTGTTCGACCTGGACTGGGCCTTCACGGTGGACACCAACTCGCCCCAGCGCTGGCTGACGCCGGGCGGCATGGGCAACAAGAACCGCACCGACAACACGCTGTTCATCGCCTGCATGAAGAACGCCACCTTCGTCGACCGGTTCCTGACCTATCTGGGCGAGAAGATGGCCACCACCTACACCTACGAGAACATCAAGCGCATGGCCGAGGAGTTCTACAGCGCCATCGAGCCGCTGATGCCGGAGCACTACGCCCGCTGGGACTTCACGGAATCCAAGCACAAGGCCGAAATCCGCAAGTTCCTGCGCTACGGCGAGGAGCGCCCGATGCGCATGCTGCAGTTCATCAAGTACAACAAGTACCTGCCGCTGACCCAGCAGCAGATGGAGCACTACTTCGGCGAAGTGATGGCCCAGCAGGGCGTGACGTACGAGCAGATCAAGAAGCCGTAACAGGGAACAGGGAACAGGGAACAGGGAACAGGAAGGATGCTTATGCAGCAAAAGAGAAACGCGCTGCCGGCGCGGCACGAGCTGAAATACTTCATCAACCCCGCGGAGCTAAAGGCGCTTCGCGCGCGGCTGAGGGGGGCGCTTGCGATGGACCGCCACTGCGAGGGCGGCAGGCCCTACGCGATCCGCTCGCTGTACTTCGACGACATCGGCGATTCGGCGCTGTTTGAGAAGCAGGCCGGCGTGATGCACCGCGACAAGTACCGCATCCGCATCTACAACCTGTCGGACAAGGCCATCTTCCTGGAGCGCAAGCGCAAGGCCGGCGACCTGATCCAGAAGTCCAGCGTGCAGATCACCCGCCGGCTGTGCGACCAGCTGATCGACGGCAATCCCGCGGGGCTGTACAAGGCGAACAGCCCGCTGCTGCAGGACATGTACGTGCAGATGCGCACGCGGCTTCTGCGCCCCAGGGTGATCGTGGACTACGCCCGCGAGGCCTACATCCACCCGGCGGAGGAGGTGCGCATCACCTTCGACCTCACCCTGCGCTCGGGCCTGTTCAGCCGGGACCTTTTCAACCCCGCCCTGCCCACCGTGTGCCCCCACGACCGGAACGTGGAGATCCTGGAGGTCAAGTTCAACAACTACCTGCCCGATCACATTGCCGGGCTCTTGAGCGGCGTGGAGGCGGAGCGCAGCGCCGTGTCGAAATACATACTCTGCCGAAGGTACGAACCCTGAACGCGAAATCCTTTCAATTATATATACCAACGACGACAGGAGGAACCGCCCATGAACAGCTTCTTTTCCAACCTATTCAGCTCCCAGACCATCACCCCGGCATCCTTTCCGACGATACTGTTCTCGCTGGCCCTGGCGCTGGGCGCGGGCCTGTTCATCGCCTGGATCTACCGGCGCAACTACCGCGGCGTGATGTATTCCAACAACTTCACCCTCACGCTGGTGATGATGACGCTGGTCACCTGCCCGGTGGTCATGTGCATCCGCGAGTCGATACAGCTGTCCATGGGCATGGTGGGCGCGCTGTCCATCGTGCGCTTCCGCACCGCCGTGAAGGACCCGCTGGACACCGCTTACATGTTCTGGGCGTTGACGATGGGCATACTGCTGGGCGCGGGCCAGTTCTTCCTGACCGCCTGCGCGGTGGTGGGCATCGGCCTGCTCCTGACGCTGCTGACCCACATGCAGGCCAAGGGCCTGAACAGCTACCTGCTGGTGGTGCGCATGTCCGACGATTCCGAGCGCCAGGTGAACCAGCTGGTGAACGGCCTGAAGGTGCAGCAGCTGAAGAGCAAGACCGTCACCTCAAACGGCATCGAGGCCACCTACGAGGTGCGCGCGGACAAGCCCGACGCCCTGCTGAACAAGCTGCGCGGCCTGCCCGGCGTGTACGACGCCACACTGGTCGCCTATTCCGGAGAAGCGGTGTAACCGTGAAAGGTGGAATTCCCGTTGACTGATTACAACAGGGCCAACCGCCCCGCGCCGCCCCGCGCCCCGCAGGGAAACCGCCCCGCGCCGCCCCGGACGCCGCAAGCGGGAAGGCCCGCGACGCCCGCGCCACCCGCCGCGCCGGCGCGCCCGGCGAAGCCGAGGAAGGCGCCCCTCGGCCCGCCCTACGGCAAATTGCCGAAGGGCTTTGTGCCGCTCGTCATCGTGTGCGCGGCGATACTCGCGCTGGGGCTGGCGCTGCAGAGCGCCATGCCGGGCGGCTTTGCGCTGAAGGCGCGCAAGATCGCCGTCGAAAACCAGCCGGTGAGGATCAGCGAGATCCACGGGGACGGCCCGATCCGCCTGAACGAGATCATGACCGCCAACGGCGGCGTGATGGTGGACGCCTCCGGCGCCACGCCGGACTGGGTGGAGGTGGCCAACGTCGGCAACCGGCCCGTGAACCTGAAGGGCTACGTGCTGGCCCGCAGCGCCAAGGCGGGCAATGTGTTCGTGTTTCCGGACGCCATACTCCAGCCGGGCGAGTGCGCCATCGTCTACGCCGACGGCACGCTGCAGGCAGAGCTGGGCGAGGAGCTGCACGCGCCGTTTCGGCTGTCCTCGACCGGGGACGTGCTGATGCTGTTCAACGCCGCCGACGTGGCGGTGGACACCGTGAACATCCCCCAGCTTTCCGACGGCGAGGTCTACGCCCGCATGGACCGGGACACCTGGACCGTCTCCGCCCAGACCACCCCCGGCCTTCTGAACACCGAGGAAAACTACCGCGTCCTGACCAGCGTGGTGCAGGATTCCCCGATCCGGATGTGCGAGGTGGTGGCCTCGAACACGAGATACGCCCCGGACGAGAGCGGCGTGTTCCACGACTACGTGGTGCTGCGCAACACCTCCGAGGGCGAGGTGGACATCGGCGGCTGGTACCTGTCGGACAAGCCGAAGCTGCCCAGGCTGTGGCGCTTCCCCCAGGGCACGTCCATCCCCGGCGGCGGCACGCTGCTGGTGTACTGCTCGGGCCTGAACCGGGTGGAGAACACCTCCCGGCTGCACACCAGCTTCAAACTGTCCACCGAGGGCGAGACCCTGACCCTGTCCAACGCCAAGGGCCAGCCCGTGGACACCGTGACCTACGACCTGCTGCGCACCGACACCGCCTACCTGCGCGCCGATGACGGCAGCTGGAGCGTGGGGGAGGCGACGGGGAAGAGCGGAGAGTGAAGAGCGGAGAGCGGAGAGTGGAGAGCGGAGAGTGGAGAGTGGAGAGTGGAGAGTGGAGAGTGGAGAGTGGAGAGTGGAGTAGACAGTGGTTGGTGGTTCGTAGGGGCGGCGATGCGTTGGCGCAAATGTGCTTGCATTTTGCGCAAATTCATACATTTGTAATATTTTATTACATTTGTTAAATTTTGCTTGACATCGCGGGCTGGATGCGCTAAAGTAATGGGAGACAGGAAGGCCGCGTTTTCCGACGCGCCGGGAAGGGTGACGGAGCATGTCCATCTACGAATACCGGCCCGCGCTGATCTTCTGCGCGGCGGTAGCGGCGGCCTTTGGCGCGGTGATGGGCTCGTTCCTGAACTGCGCGGCGTGGCGCATCGCCCGGGGGGAATCCTTCGTGCGGGGGCGCAGCCGCTGCCCGGGCTGCGGCCACGAGCTGACGGCTCGGGAATTGATACCGGTGTTCAGCTGGCTCATGCAGAGGGGGCGCTGCCGCGCCTGCGGGCAAAAGGTGTCCGCCCGCTACCCGCTCACCGAGCTGGGCTTTGCGCTGATCACGGTGCTGTGCCTGCTGCGCTTTGACCTCACGGTGCTCTGCCTCAGGAATTACGTGTTCCTGTGCTGCCTGTTCCTGCTGACGCTGACGGACCTGGACGCCATGCTGATCCCGGACGGGTGTCACATCGCCTCCGCCGTCGCGTGGGTCGCGGCGCTGCCGTTCCTGTTCACAGGCTGGCGGGACGTGCTGCTCCACGCGAGCTCGGCGCTGGCGTTCGGCGGCGGTCTGCTGGTCCTGTCGCTGGTCATGGACAGGCTGCTGGGGCGGGATTCGATGGGCGGCGGCGACATCAAGCTGTTCGCGGTTGTCGGGCTGTACCTGGGGTTTGTGGGCACGCTGTTTTCGGTGATCATCGCCTGCGCCCTGGGGCTTTTGCTGCAGGCGCTGCTGAAGCGAAAGGGCGGCGACCGGGCGTTTCCGTTCGGCCCGGCCATCGCGCTGTCGGCGGCGGCGATGCTGCTGTACGGCGAACCGCTTGTGAACGTATATTTGGGATTGTTCCAATAATGCATTGACGGAGAAGAATCATGGCAAAGACGATTCTTGGCATTGACATCGGGCACGACCAGATGAAGCTGGCGCTGGTCAGGAGCGGGCGCGTACTGAAGACCGCCATCGTTCAGATGCCCGAAAACCTGCTGCGGCAGGGCCGGATGACCTCTGTGGAGTCGATGGGCGAATTGATTCGCAACGCGATGAAGCAGCACGGCATCCGCGCCAACCTCGCTGCGATGGCACTGCCCAACGAAACCGTTTACGTCAAAAACGTGGATATGCCCCTGATGACGGTGGAGCAGCTGGTCTACAACATTCCCTTCGAGTTCAAGGACTACATCACCGGCGAGCTGAAGGATTATGTGTTCGACTACGCGGTGCTGTCCCGCCCCGGCGAATCCAAGCCCAGCGAGGAAGCCGGCGACGGGGGCGAGGCGGAGGAGGCGACCCTTCAGCTGATGGCCGTCGGCACGCTGCGCGCCGTGCTGGAGGACGCCCGCGACGCCCTGCGCAAGGCGGGGCTGAAGCTGACGAAGTGCGCCCCGGCGCTCAGCGCCTACATCGCGCTGCTGCGAGCGCAGCGCGAAAGCCTGTCGGCGGAATCCGAGGAGTATGGCATACTCGACCTGGGCTACAGCGCGATTCGCATGTACATGTTCAGGCAGGACCGGCACGTGGCCACCCGCGTGCTGGAAACCGGGCTTTTCACGCTGGACGACGTCATCGCCGAGGCCTATGGCGTGGACGTACACCTGGCGCGCACCTACCTGACCAGCAACTATGAAAACTGCCAGGACAGGGAGGAGTGCCGGACGGCCTACGAGAACATCGCGGTGGAATTGATGCGGGTGCTGAACTTCTACCGCTTCAGCAACCCGGACAGCGCCCTGGGCGACCTCTGGCTGTGCGGCGGCGGCGCGGTGATCCAGCCCCTGACCGAGGCCATCGGCGATATGCTGAACGTACAGCTGCACCCGGCCGCGGAGCTGGTGCCCGGCGGCGAGGGTGTGGAGGCTTGCAACGACATGGCCCAGGCCATCGGCATCGCCATGAGCTGAGCGGGGAGGGATTGTATTGGCTGCACTGTTGAAGAAGCCCGCAAAGGGCGGCAAGTCCGGCAAGCCCGGCAAGGGCATGCACGGCCGTCTGCCCACCAAGCGCTCCATCAACCTGGTGCTGGTGGAGGAAAAGAAGCTCAACATACCCATGGCCGTCCTCAGCATAGTATTGATCGTAGGGGTCGCGTACCTGTTCGGCAAATACCTGGTGGCCGACCGGCTGACGGCCGTCTCCCAGGCCTCGGCCAAGGTGGAGCGGCTGCAGGCCGATCTGGACGCGACCATGGAGCTGCTGAACGGCTTTGGCGACGTGGAAACCACCTACGCCCACTACACCATGGAGGGCATGAGCCAGGCGGAGCTGAACCTGGTGGACCGGGTGCAGGTGTTGGACCTGGTGACCTCGATCCTGCCGGAGGAGCCGGAGACCGGCGAAGACGAGGAAGAGGACGAGGACGACGAATTTCTGGACGACGACGAATGGTTCGACGACGAGGACGACGAGGACGACGGCGAAGGCGCGGAGGACGATGGGGAACCCCGCTACGTGGTTCGCAGCTGGAGCGTCAGCGAGAACGTGCTGACCATCGAGATCGGCGGCCCGTCGCTGGAATCGCTGAACCTGCTGGGCAAGTCGCTGGAGGACAGCCCCATCGTGAACAGCTGCGCCATCATCACCGCCAACAAGGCGGGGCAGCGGCAAGTCACCGGAGAGGTCCTGGCCAAACTGATCGTATACCTGCAGAAGCCGGCTGAGGAGGTGAAGGCGCCGTGAAGGTCCTGAGCCGTGATTTTACCACCAAGGAGAAGCTGCTGATATTGGTGCTGATACTGATCCTGCTGGGGCTGGTGTACTACCGCTTCGTGGACCAGAACGTGCGCAGCTCGGTCGCCAACTCGGAATCCGAGGCCCAGATGATACAGACCCAGTTGGACACCATGCAGCAGCGGGTGATGTATCTGCAAAACCTGCAGAACAAGATGGACGCGCTAAAGGCCGAGGGGCAGCTCTCCTACATGGGCAGCTACAACAACAGCAAGGCCGAGGTGGCCTTCCTGAACGACATACTGGCGGACACCCAGCAGTATTCCATCGATTTTGCCAACGTCACCCGCAGCGGCAACCAGATTCGACGGAGCTTTACCCTGCGCTACCAGACGGCCGACTACGCCGCGGCCCAGGCCGTCATGAAGAAGCTGTGCGCCGGCGAGAACCGCTGCCTGGTGGGGGATGTGCGCTGCTCCATCGCCGACAACGGCGCCGTGGTCATGCAGCAGTCCGCCACCTTCTACGAGACCATGGTGGACGGCACGCCGGACGCCGGCCTGCCCAGGGATACGGCGGCGGTGAACGGATAGCGGTGGTAAAAAAATGTAAATAAGGTATTGCATTTATCACGGATGTGTGTTACAATGTAATAGATGGTAAGCGTGCCGGCCGGCGCGCCCATGACAAGGTTCCTTCTGGCCGTTCCCGGCGGCCTGAAAGATAATCCCGTTCCCGCGGCGAGCGGCCGTGAACCGCGGAAATGAGCAAGCGCAATTCTACATGTAGAAAGGATGAACTGAATCAATGAAGAAGAACAACAAGAAGGGCTTTACCCTGGCCGAGCTGCTGATCGTCGTCGCGATCATCGCCGTGCTGACTGCTATCGCAATCCCGGTATTCACAACCCAGTTGGAGAAGAGCCGTGAGGCTACTGACATGTCTAACCTCCGTGCCGCTTATGCCGAGGTTATGGCTACTTATCTGGCAAATGGTGCTAAGATTGGTAGTACTGCAAGCACGAATTGCCAAGCAACTGTAACTGCTCGTCAGACCCAGAATGGCTGGCAGAATACTGAGAACGGAAAACTGATCGTCCGTGTCGATGGTGCTGAAAAGTCCGTTACTGTTCCGTCTAAAGTTGCTTCCAATACTTGGACTGTGAAGATTGTTCCGAGCAACAGCAAACTGGTTGTCGTGGAATAATTCTATAGGTAATGTAAGCCAATCCCCCGGGAAGGATAGGCTGAAGCATCAAAAGGCGCCATCCTGCATGCAAGGATGGCGTCTTTTCACAAACGCATAATTGGAGGTTTGCAGCATGAAACAGCGTATTAGAAAATCAATCCCGGCATTGTTGATTACTCTGCCATTGGTTTTTGTGCTGCTTTTCTTTGGGTATTTCCCTGTGCAATATACAATTGTCCTTCAAACTGATAACATTGTTGGGGAGGGCATTTGTCAGACATATGTGTGCCCCATGGCTGGTTACGCAGCGTTCTATGAAGTAGATTTTTACTTTGGCAGTAAGTTAAAGAAAGCCACTGTTGGAGATTTCCACTATGACGTTGAAACAATCCAACTAATAACATCAGGTGTCTCAGAGTTTGAAATCACTGGAATAGATTCTTATGTGAAGGGGCTTCACCTCACACATATTGCACCGGAAGAGATACTTCCTATCGGAGAAACAGCAGAAGGAACTAAAGCCATTCTATCATCCCGAGATGGCGCGCTTCATGTAGAAGTATTTGATCCTGATGTTGGTGCCACGGTTGCGCTCTCTCCAACCTTCATTCCTGCTTGGTTTTGGATTGTGTATTTTGGAGGACTAATACTCTTAGCCATCTTGATGGCATTTTTGCTCAGCTTTGTCTTTGAGCGGATTCCTGCTCTAAAAAAACCATTGTTTAAGATGGCCTGTATCGGTATCACATTGCTTGCGGGGTGTTTCTTCTGTGGTAGTCTATCTTATGTAACTTATGTAAACTTCCTTCTGAACTGGTTACTCGTGTTTTCTGTGAGTCTGCTATTAGACGCCGTGACCATGCCTTGGCTTGGCACGGTGCTGACCATGGGCTTTACAACCTTCTGGTACATTGCCAACTACTACGTCATCCAATTCCGCTCGAAACCTATTATGCCTGCGGATCTGAAAGCGGCGGGCACAGCTGCGGAGGTCATGGGCGCATACAACTTTACCCCACCTTGGCAGATGGTGCTGGGTGTGTTGGTGGTCATAGCCTATGCCGTTATACTGGTGCAGCTTTATAGAAAGAGTAAGCCCGCTGAAAAGCAGTCTTTAAAAACGCAAATCATCCGACGCACCATATCTGCTGTGGCTGCCGTAGCACTTATGCTCATCGGAGTCAATACCACCACCTTCAAATCCCTGAATTCCTTTGCATGGGACGCTGTGCTCATGAAGAGTTTTCACGAAGAAGGCATGGTGCTAACATACCTGAAAAGCGTCTTCAATTCTGGCGTAAAACGCCCCGATGGATATACGCGGGAGATTGTCAATGCTTATTTGGAAGAGTATAAGAACGACACCAAAGCCGAGGCAAAGAGTGTTCAGCCTACAAACATTATCATGGTTATGAACGAGGCTTTTGCTGATCTACGGACGGTTGGTCTGAATCCTGCCATTGACGTAATGCCCTATATTGATAGCCTTCAGGATAATACAGTAGAAGGAAGCCTCTATGTAGGTGTGTTCGGCGGAGGTACCTGCAACACAGAGTTCGAGGCACTGACGGGCAATACGCTGGCCTTCCTCGGCACAGGCGCATATCCATATACAGAGAATGTTACGAAGCCGCTTTTTTCGCTGGCGCAATACTTTGAGTCTTTGGGGTACATGACAAATGCCTTCCACGCTAATCTGGCGAACAACTGGAATCGCAATATGGCTTATCCCAATCTTGGATTTGAAGATTTCCATAGTATCGAGGACTACAAGGCCTTCGGTGATGTGACTTATTTGCATGACCAACCTGCGGATATCTCCGACTACCTATATTTGGAGGCCATTAGTGAGGAAAACAGTAATCGACCACGCTTCTTGTTTAACGTGACCATGCAGAACCATTCAGGCTATGAACGCTGGCTGGATGTGGAGAAGGCTGAGAGCGTAGCAGAGAACGGTAGTGATCTGTATTTGGATACACAGATTTATTTATCCCTTGTGAAGGCTTCGGACGATGAGGTCAGCCAGCTCATTGAGACATATCGGAACAGCGATGAGCCTACCATGATTATCTTCTTTGGAGATCATCAGCCTGGACTGCCCCAGCCCTCACTGGACGAATTGTACTCGGGGATTACATCGAATCTTGATCTCTATAAATCCAAATTCTTCATTTGGACGAACTTCGACTCGCCAGAATGGCATAATGCCGGTCTTAGCGCAAACTATCTGCCATGGGTAATTCTCGATCAGGGCAACTTCCCGAAACCGCCATATATCAGGATGCTGGAGGAGGTTTACGCGAAGTACCCCATTATCTCTTCACAGGGCGTGATGGACATTGAGGGCAATATCTATACGGGTGTGGCGGATGTCATGGATGACCCGTTGATCCAGAAGTATCAGTATATCCAATACGCCAACCTCTTTGACGAGATCGACCCGGCGTGGTTTGAAGTCAAATAGGCAAGAGAGCCGCTCAGAAACGATCTGGGCGACTTTCCATTTGAGTTACTGACCATGTTGCACATTCCCATTGCTGCACAAATACATCACACCTATTTCCCAGCCAGACTTTTGCCCCATTATGCTTTTTTACCTAAACATGGGGACGGTTCTTGTGTATCCGTCCCCTATGTATACTTCTGTATTGACTCCGCATGATTCCTGCGATACAATAGTCATTACGAAGGCGAAGAGAGGTGATGGGTGTGGCGAGGATGGCACGGGAAATCTCTGAATCCGGGGTCTACCATGTCATGATACGTGGAATCAACTATCAGAGAATATTTGAAGACGAAGAGGACCAGGAGAAATACCTCCGTCTGCTTCAAATCTACAAAAAACGCTGTGGCTTTGCACTGTACGGTTATTGCCTGATGGGGAATCATGTCCATCTGCTGATCAAGGAAGCGGCGCGCCCGTCGGTGATGACGATACATGGCGAGGACGTTGAGGTCGGGCCGGGGGAGCCACTGGACAACGCTATGAAAAGAATCGGCGTTTCCTATGTCCTGTATTTCAACCGAAAGTACAAGCGCGTGGGTCATCTGTTTCAGGACCGCTTCAGGAGCGAACCGGTAGAGGATGACACATATCTGCTCATGGCGCTGCGGTACATCCATCGCAATCCGGTTAAGGCGCGAATTTGTGAAAAGCCGGAGGATTATTCGGACAGCAGCTACAGGGATTATCTGCGCGGAAACGTTGATACGCTGACGGATACCGGCTTTGTGCTGGGCATCCAGGCCCGGGATCAGCTGAAGGAGTTCACGGAACAGGAGAATGAGGATCGATTCATCGATATCGAGCGGCCCAGCCTACCCAAGACAGATGAAGAAGCGAAGGCGCTGATGCTGAAGCTTTCGGGCTGTCCTTCGGCATCGGAGTTTCAAAAGCAGGAGAGGGAGAAGAGGGAGGCGATTTTCCGAAAGCTGTATCGAATGGGCGTCAATATTGCGCAGATTGGAAGGATCACGGGGTATACGCGAAAGACCATCTATCAGGCGCTGGACATATGAAGGTATACATGGGGACGGATACACAAGAACCGTCCCCAGTGTAACCAGTGTAACCGTCCCCAGTGTAACAATGTAACCTACCCAATGTACATTTTCCACTGACCTCTTGCCAATTTCGCCAAAATGACATATAATGGGAATATGATGTTAAAGAAGCCCTTATATACAACCATGGGAGGAATGAACATGAAGCGAATTTGGAGCCTGTTGGCCGCCCTGATCTGCTGTGCGTTGTTGGCCTGCGCATCGGCGGAAGGGCTGTCCCTTGAATCGGGCATGACGGAGGAAGCTTTCACCGAAGCGATCGACGGGATTGTTGCCGAACAGCAGGAATTCGACCTTTATGAGGCGGAGCCGGACGTAGCCCCGGCGGATGCGCGGTTCGTGGAGGCCGCTGAGGACGAAGGCTTTAGCGTGGTGGACGGCGTACTGACGAAGTATAGCGGCAGCGATCGGGATGTGGTCATTCCCTCGGATGTCACCGTCATTGGCACCGGCGCGTTTCAGAACTGCAAAAAGCTGGAAACGGTACAGCTGCACAACGGCGTAACCCACATCTTTGACAAAGCGTTCTCCGGCTGCACGGCGTTGAATAAGGTGACGTTATCGCAGACACTGTCCAGCATCGGCAATTCAGCCTTTGAGAATTGCAAGGATTTGACGGCTATTGACCTTCCCAATACCGTCACCCACGTAGGCAAATCAGCGTTCAAGGGCTGCAGCGCGCTAACCAGCGTAAGGCTTTCCGGAAACGCAAATTTCGTCTATATCGATGAATCCACCTTTGAGGGGTGTTCCCGCTTGCCGGCTATCTCCATCGGGAGCAATGTCACAAGCATCGGCAAATCGGCCTTCAAGGGCTGCTCAAGCCTGCCCAGCGTGGTTATCCCGGATTCGGTGACTGAGCTTGGTGCTTCCGCCTTTGAGAACTGCAGCGGTATGTCCGGCGTCGTGTTGCCCAGCGGTATTAGCGAGATCAGCAATTCGCTGTTCTCGGGCTGTACCAAGCTGACCGGCGTTTCGATTCCCCAAACAGTGACCAACATCGGGACATCCGCGTTCAAGGGTTGTGATGGCTTGACCACCGTCAAGCTGCCCGAAAGCGTGGTCAAGATCGGCAGCTCGGCCTTTGAGGGCTGCACCAACTTGACATCGGTCAATGTTCCCAGCAATGTTACCACTATTGAGTCCAAGACCTTCTACGATTGCAACCGGCTTACCGCCGTTACGCTGCCCGCCAGCGTGACCAGTATCGGCGGCAATGCATTCTACAACTGCTTCAGCTTCACCAGCTTCACGATTCCCGTGAACGTGAAGACCATCAATAACGAAGCGTTCAAGGATTGCTATCAGCTTTCGGATGTCACCATCGAGCGCAAAGACTCGATGAGCATTGCGGAAAAGGCATTCCAGTCCTGTGCCGAGCACATGATCTTTCACACGATCTGTGAAACAGCGCCCACCAAGTGGGCCAGGGAGCACGGCTATGAGGTGCAGACCACAACCCACGTGGTGGTCGATGACGCCGCGGTGGAGGCGACCTGTGCCAAGGGCGGCCTGACCGCGGGCAGCCACTGCTCTGTGTGCAATACCGTGCTTGTGGCCCAGGAAACGATTCCCGCCAAGGGACATACCGAGGTGATCGACCCTGCGGTGGAGGCAACCTGTACCAAGCCGGGCAAGACCGAGGGCAAGCATTGTAAGGTCTGCGATACCGTGACCGTGCCCCAGAAGAACATACCCGCGACAGGACACACCGCAGTCATCGATCCTGCGGTTCCGGCCACCTGTACCAAGGACGGCCTGACCGAGGGAAAACACTGCTCCGTTTGTGAAAGCGTGCTGGTGGATCAACAGGTCATCAAGGCCACGGGTCACAAGGAGGTCGTCGATCCCGCTGTGGATGCTACCTGCACCAAGAGTGGACGGACGCAAGGCAGCCACTGTTCCGTTTGCGACACCGTGCTGGTGGCTCAAAAGATCGTGCCTGCCACTGGACACAAGGTGGTGACCGACAAGGCGGTAGCGGCAACCTATGTGAAGACGGGCCTCACCAAGGGAAAGCACTGCTCGGTATGCAGCAAGGTGATCACGCGGCAAAAGGTCGTGCCGAAGCTGACAGTCAAGAAGCTGAAGCTGAGCAAGAGCAAGGCGAATCTCGCCGTGGGCAAAACCTTGACGCTGAAGGTGACGTTCACTCCCGCGCATAAAACCTCCGCCAAGGTGAAGCTGAAGTGGACCAGCAGCAACAAGCAGGTCGCAAAGGTCTCCTCCAAGGGCAAGGTGACAGCCTTGAAGCCCGGCAAGACCGTTATCACAGTCAAAGCGCCCAACGGCAAAAAGGCCACCTGTACCATCAAGGTGAAATAGAAGACAGAGGGGGATAACTCCTTTGTCTGCGAAACAAAGGGCCTGTCCTTGTATCCGCCCCCAAACCTTCTGATCACTTGGAAGAGGAGGGGGCGGTTCTTTTGTGGGACATTAGGACATGGGACATTGGGGACGGTTCGGGTGTCTGTCCCCAGTGTCCACTTTCTTTATTGACGTGTTAAGATTCGCACGGGGACATCGGGGACGGTTCTGGTGTGTCTGTCCCCGGTGTCCACTTTTTTTAACAGGTTCCTGAGCTGTGGGCTTTGACGGAGGGCTATTCTCTGAGCGAAGCGCAGAAGCGGGACAGAGACAGGACCATAAAAGAGATACAGGCCGTATTGGACGGAACGGACAGCAGGAAACTGCTGATCATCGGTCCCTGTTCCGCTGATCGTGAAGATGCGGTACTGAATGAGTATTCCGCCCCAGAACGAGCACCGCGACCGGACGAATTGAGCAGTGAAACCGGCGGCATTGAGCAGCGATTCCCCTTGTCGTCGAGTGCCTTGCAAAATGAATTTCAGCATATGCGAAGCATCCATTGAGGAGACACTATAGTACAACAATACGCCCCCTCGGGCAATTGACTTGCATGGTTTCACAGGGTATAATTACCATTACAGCATCAATTAATAATTTGGTAACCATTCCATCGGTCTAAAGAAACATATGAGAGGAAGAGCACCATGTCGAAGCGCGGCGAGACCTGGCTGGAGGAATTGTACAGGGCGCAGTATGTCAACGTCTTCAAGCTCGTTAGATATCTGCTGAAGCAATACCCTGTGGAGGATTCGCACGACATCGTGCAGCAGGTGTTCCTGCTGGCGGCGGAGAAGGACATCTCCGGCCATGTGAAGCCGGAGGGATGGCTGTTCGTCACGGCGCGAAACCTGTGCAAGAATCACCAAAAGGCCCATGTCCGCCAGGCGCAGAAGGCGGCTTCGCTGCAAGCCATCCACCTCGCCACTCAATCCGCCGGAACGCTGGACAGCGCCGCACCGGACGAGACGGACGCCGTGGACGCGATGCTGACGCTGCGATCGACCTTGCCTGCGGAGGACTATGAGCTGATCGAGGAATACTGCATCAAGGGCACCTCCCTTCGCGACCTCAGCGCGAAGACAGGCCTGAGCGAAAACTGCATCCGCGTGCGCATCCACCGGATCCGGGAGCGTCTGCGGGCGGTGCTTCTGGTCTGCATCGTCGCCTTTATGCTCCACTTGGCGATAAAATAAATTTGCACCTTGTATTGTAATATTCAGGCTTCTGACGACATAGATAGAAATGGAGCGTGCAAAAATGCCGAATGTTTTGAACCGCTTGGTCAAAGATAAAAGGTTGGAGTTGATGCCCGATGAGCTAACGCGGCTGCTTGATGCGGAGCTGGCAAAACCAGAAGATGAGATGGATACCCAGCTTGTATCGGAGCTGCTTCAGCTGGTGGAGAAGGACGCGCCGACCGACGCCGACAGGGCGGCGGACTGGCAGGCGATTTCCCGGAAGCTGAATCGGCGGCGCTTGCCCGTGGTGCTGCGCCGCGCGGCCATTGCGGCGGCCTCGATCATAGCGGCATTCCTCGTCACCTACACTTCCGCGCGCGCGTTCAACTGGACGCTGCTGCTGAAGTATCTGATGCCGGTTGCGCAGACATTCGGCATCGTGACACCTGATTACGAGGTGGAACAAGGGCAGAATACACAGTATTGGGCGGCAGACAACGATAACGGCCGGGAAATGGAGTTCACATCCCTGGACGACATCCCCGGCGAGATCGGCAAGGCCATTGCGGCCTCCGGGTGCCTGCCGGAAGGATATGCGTTCGTTCAGGGAACCTGGTCGGACGACGGCATCCTCCAGAAATGGAGCCTGTACATGACGAAGGGAGAGCAGTGGGCCACCCTCGAGGCGCTGGAGGTTGCGCAGGATGCAAGCGCGTCGTTTGATGTGGAGTACGAGCGGCAGGCGGAAGTGCCCGGGACCGTCGAAATCGACGGCGTCGACGTGACAGTGTACTACAATTCCGACGAGAGAGGGATGTACGTATCCTGGCTGTCGGGGAATATCCACTACAACCTGTACGGGACGCTGACCGAGGATGAACTGCGCCATGTCATCCATGCACTGAATACATAGCGTCGATTCTGCGCAGATGGAGACGCGCTCTTCCCGAAGCGAAGATAAAGGGAGGATTCCAAATATGAAGAAATTCATCGCCATGATTCTGGCCGTTTCCATGCTGCTCTGCAGCTCCGTCGCGTTCGCCGCGCTGCCTGAGACAGACGGAACTCAGGCAAGCAATTACTTCTCCAGCTACGGCATGGCCGTCACCGCCATCGGCAGCGGCAGGCTCCAGCTGTCGTTCACCTGCTCCGCCGTCGGCCTGGCCGACCAGCTGGGGGTGGCGAATTATTGGGTTCAGAAGAAAGATAGTTCTGGGAACTGGTATGATGTAACCGGCGTACTCTCCGGCTCCACCAAGACCAACACCACCTCGCATTCCTTCAGCAAGATATTCTATGGCGTGGCGGGAGAGACCTATCGCGTGAAGTGCGTGTTTGTCTGCGTCAAGGGCGGCTCAATGGAATCAAAGTCCTACACCAGCATCAAGAAGACGGCCACCTGACTGCCCTGGGAATGGATCATAAGCCTGCTCAGGGCGATTCAAAAGCGACTTTGACCGCGGGCGGGGAGCTCCCCCGCCCTTCCATTTAGTACTCCTCTCAGATTAATCCAGCCATTCAGCGGGTGCCTTTTCCACTCTGACGGTGTTGATCCCTTTTGACTTGCCGCCAGCTAGCCCGCAAGGGTTCGCCTTGCCAGAACGAAAAACCCTCCGCTGCTCTGGCTGTCTGAAACTGAGAGTAGTATAAAAACTGAATCAACACAAAGGATGAATGCTCACATGAACCATATGGACTGCCGCGGGGCGCGGACGGACTGCGCCCTGCGGGAACAACTGCTGGAGATGGCGGACACGCCGACGCCACAGCGCGCGCCGGACGGGCAGGCCGTGCTGCCGAACGGACAGGCGATTGCCAGCGGCTGCGCATGCTGCGCCGTGCTGGCGCTGCACTTTCTGGCCTGCCAGTGCGGTCGGCCCCTGGAGCTGCTCCGCGATTGCAGGGCGCTGTTCGGCCGACATCTCGGTAGTTGACGAATGCAGAGTGTGTTTCCATCGCCGCAGCAGCGGCTTGGAGACACACTGTTTTTTACTTTTCACGTGAGTATATGGAGCAGCTGTCAAAGCTGCGGGACAGAGTGAAGGAGCGCTTTCTCATCATCCCTCGCGTGTATACCAGCAAACCCAGGACAAACGGGATGGGATACAAGGGCTTGCTCCACCGCCCTGATCCGACGCGCGGCACCGATGATCTCATGAACGGACTCATTGCGACGAGAAGGCTTCATTATCGAGTGATCACGGATACCGGCATGTTCGGCGCGGACGAAATGCTCTATCCGGAGGTATTCTACAACTATATGGATCTGGTCTGCTATACGGCTGTAGGGGCCAGATCCGTTGAGGATCAGCAACACCGGTTGGTGGCGAGCGGACTGGATGTTCCGGTGGGCATGAAAAACCCGACGAGTGGCGATCTGAAGGTTATGCTCAACGCCATCTCTGCCGCCAGGCATGCCGGTTCCATGATATTCCACGGGTGGGTGACGGAGACAGAGGGCAATCCGTACGCGCACGCGATTCTCAGAGGCTATGAGGATATCAGTGGAAACGCGTATCCCAACTATCATTATGAGAACCTGTGCCGGCTCTATGATATGTTCCATCGCTTCAACCTGTCGGGCGAGAGCGTGATCGTCGACTGCAATCACAGCAATTCCGGCAAGCACTATGATGAACAGGGTCGCATCGCAGAGGAAGTGATGCACAATTGCAGGCGGAACAGGACGATCAACGGGTTTGTAAAGGGCTTGATGATCGAGAGCTATCTGATCGACGGGAGCCAGATGGCCGGCCAGGGGGTATTTGGGAAATCGATCACTGACCCGTGCCTTGGCTGGGAAAAGACCGAAAAGCTGGTTGCGGACATGGCAGACAGCGTTTGATATATCCGGAGGGGAGTGCGAGTAAGTATTGAAAGATAAGCTTTCCGTGGTTATTCCATGCTATCGTTCAGAAAAGATGATCGCTTCCGTCGTCGAAGAGATCATCTCATATCTCCGGGACATGGAGTATGAAATCATACTGGTCTGCGACTGTTCTCCGGATCAGGTATGGGAGGAGATCAAGCGGCTTCAGAGGAACAATCGGGCGATCCATGGCATCCTGTTTTCCAAAAACTACGGGCAGCATGCAGCGACGCTGGCCGGATACCGCTATGCCACAGGCAACATCATCGTAACAATGGACGATGACGGACAATCCGATCCGTCAGCGATCTGCCGTATGATAGAAAAGATTCACGAGGGATACGATGTGGTCTATGCCAAGTATCCCGTTTTTGCGAAATCTCTGTTTCGCAGATTTGGCAGCTGGATCAATCGCAAAATGGCGGAGACGCTCGTCGGAAAGCCCACCGGTATCCAGGGGAACAGCTTTTTTGCCATGAGGAAATTTGTGTGCGACGAAATCGTCAAGTATACGAATTCTTTCCCGTATCTCGGGGGATTGGTCTTTCGCACCACGAGCAACATCGCCGAAATTGAAGTGAATCACAGAAACCGGACAGAGGGCACCTCCAATTATACGATGAAAAAACTGATAATGCTATGGATCAATGGATTCACCGCCTTCTCGGTGCTTCCGCTCAGGATTGCCTCCATCCTCGGTTTCGCTTTTTCCATGATTGGCTTTCTTCTTGGAGCCGTGATCATCGTCAGGAAGCTGATCAATCCAGCGATCATATTGGGCTACAGCTCGATCATGGTGACGCTCTTCTTCCTTGGCGGGGTATTGCTTCTTTCATTGGGGTTGATTGGGGAGTATGTCGGCAGGATATACATTGGGCAGAATCAGGCTCCACAGTATGTGATCAAGGAAACGACGGACGAGAGAGAAAACAATATGGAGAGTGGTGAGAACTGAGTATGCTTATCATCCAGACCAAAGATGCCAGGATTGAAGCGCTAAAGGAAATAAGACATCTCAATCCGGACAAGCTGTACATCTGGGGAGATGGGGTATATGGTCAGAGTATCCGAGAATACATCAGAACAGTAGGTGGATATACGGGTACCATGATTGCAATCGTTGATGATGTGTTCTATCATTCCGGAAAGCCGGACACCCTTTCTTTTTCAGAATATCTGAAGCTGAATGACAGGGAAACACCTGTCGTTTTCGGCATCTACAACTATCCTGTTGTTCAGCAGAAGAGAGCGGAGTGGAATGCTGTAATTCATCACTTGTTTGATTTTCACCTCACTTATGTCAACGGCAGGACCCTGCTGTGGAATGGCTCGGCAGCAAAGTCGAGAGAAAATGAATACCGAAAGACCTATGATCTACTGGGCGACGATCATTCTCGTCATGTGATGCAGCTTTACCTGAATACCGCCACTGCGGGTGAGTTCCGGAAGCTCTTTACAGAATGCTATGAAGCGCCGGCATACTTCAACAGGTATACGGAGAGATTGAACATTGACACCCTGATCGACTGTGGGGCCTTTGACGGCGATTCAATTCATGATTTTACCTCGGCGCATCCAGAATACCGAAGGATCATCGCAATAGAGCCCGATCCGCAAAATGTCCACAGGCTCCGGGAAAGGGAAAAACAGGAAGGCATTCACAGCCTTGCCGTTATCCCAAAGGGGCTCGGCGCACAAAGGGGTATGCTGCGCTTTCGTGCCAATGGAGCATCCAATTCCTTCCTGAATGAAGAAGGTGACATGGAGGTAGAAATTACCACGCTGGATGGCATTTTGGCCGAAACCGAGGGCGAAGTTGGTCAAATCTTGTTAAAGATGGACATCGAAGGCGCGGAGTTGGATGCATTACATGGTGCGGAGAAACTGCTTCGGGAAAAGAAACCGGCGATGGCGATATCTGTCTATCACAGGGAAACAGATCTGATCGACCTGCCGCGATTTATCCACGATACTGTAGGGGAAAGCGCCTACGACTATTATCTTGGATTCCATGGCTTGGATTTGGCAGAGCTGGTACTGTACGCCATACCGAGGACTGAGTGCGCCAAATGACTTCGCTTCGTGTGAGGAATGTATGAAAGCAAAAACCTATCTTGCCCTCCACCTCTTTCTGATGCTCTACTCCACCGGCGGCATCGTCTCCAAGCTGGCGGCAGGGCAGCCCTTCATGTCCCTGCCGTTTATACTGTTCTACGGCCTGGAAATCGTCATTCTCGGCCTGTATGCCGCCGGCTGGCAGCAGTTCATCAAGCGCATGCCGCTGTCGGTGGCCTATGCCAACAAGGCCGTGACGGTCATCTGGGGCTGCGTCTGGGGGATACTGATATTCCACGAGCGTCTTTCCGCCGGAAAGGTCCTCGGCGGGCTGATGGTGCTCGCCGGGGTCATACTCTACGGCCTGGAGGATGGGAGGGCCAAGTCATGAGCCGCGCCATGCTGCCCTACGCCGCCCTGATGCTGCTGGGCGTGTTCATCAGCGCCGTCGCCCAGGTGCTGCTCAAAAAGGCCGCGATGCGTCAGTACGATTCATTCTGGGCGCAGTACCTGAACCCGCGCGTAATGCTGGCTTACGGGGTATTCTTCGCGGCGACGTTCCTGTCCATATTTGCCTACAGAGTCGTGCCGCTCTCCTTGGGCGCGATCCTGGAAGCGACGGGATATGTGTATGTCACTGTATTTGGCGTGGTGATCTTTGGCGAGAAGCTGACGATGCGAAAGCTGATGGCACTGTCATTGATCCTGATCGGGATTGTCGTGTATTCGCTATCAGGCTAAGCCATCATCTCGGGGGACATCGGGGACGGTTCTGGTGTGTCTGTCCCCGGTGTCCACTTTTTTTATTGACGGGGGACATTGGGGACGGTTCTGGTGTGTCTGTCCCCAGTGTCCACTTTTTTTATTGACGTGTTAAGATTCGTGATGTACAATACAGGATAGGAAAGCAAACAGAGGTGATGGGTATGGCAAGGCAGGCCAGGGAGTTGTCTGGATCGGGAGTCTATCACGTTATGATCCGGGGGATCAACTATCAGTACAAGCGGGTGGGGCATCTCTATCAGGATCGGTTCAGAAGCGAGCCGATTGAGGATGACGCGTATCTGCTCATGGCGCTGCGATACATTCATCGCAACCCGGTCAAGGCGGGGCTTTGCGCAAAACCGGAGGATTATCCGGGAAGCAGCTACAGAGCGTACCTGAATGGGCACGATGCCTTGACAGATACCGGATTTGTTCTGGGCATCATGCCAAGGGATCAGCTGAAGGCGTTCACGGAACAGGAGAACGAGGATCGGTTTATTGAAATCGAAGAGCCAGGCTTTCCCAAGACAGATGAAGAGGCAAAAGCGGCGATGCTGGCGTTTTCGGGTTGCGCATCCGCCTCGGAGATTCAAAGACTGGCAAAGAATGAACGGGAGGCAATCTTCCGAATGCTCTATCAGGAGGGCGTCAACATCGCGCAAATCGGCAGAATCACGGGATACAACCGGAAGGTGGTCTATCGGGCGCTGGGAGGCTGAATGGGACACTGGGGACAGACACAGCAGAACCGTCCCCAATGTCCCGTCTGAGAACATATGGGCAGGTTATCCGCAGATTCAGAAAATCTGGTAAAACCTATAACAAGAGGGCTTCCCGCATGTTGAGCAGGAAGCCCCTTGTCATGGCAGGAGCGCTTACGCCAGCACCGCCTCGACCTGGTGGGTCGCGGGGGTCTTGTCGGCGGGGATCACGCTGCCGTCCACGGGCTTGCCGTCCACGGTGAGGGTCAGCTTGCCCTTCTCGTCGCCGGCCTTGTTCACGATGTGGATGTTGTAGGTGCTGCCGCGGAACTTGCGGACCAGCTTCAGGTCGGTCAGCTCCTTGGGCAGGCACGGGTCGATCATCAGGCCGTCGTAGTCCGGCTTGACGCCCAGTATGGCCTGGCTGATGGTGTAGAAGGTCCAGGCGGCGGTGCCGGTCAGCCAGCTGTTCTTGGCCTGGCCGAAGTTCGGCGCGTAGGGGCCGGCCACCATCTGGCTGTACACGTAGGGCTCGGTGTAGTGCAGCTTCTGGTCCTCGATCCAGGTGGGGCAGGTGCGGCGGTAGATGTCGAAGGCCTGGCCGCCGTGGCCCAGCTTCGCCAGCGCCAGCACGATCCACGGGTTGTTGTGGCAGAAGATGCCGCCGTTCTCCTTGTATCCCGGCGGATAGGAGCTGATCTCGCCCAGCTCCAGGTGGTACCGGGTGTAAGGCGGGGTGAGTATGGCCACGCCGTGCTTGCTGACCAGGTGCTTGAACACGGAATCCATGGCCTTCTGGGCGTAGCCCTCCTTCACGCCCACGCCGCTCATCACGATGAAGCCCTGGGGCTCGATGTAGATCTTGCCTTCGTCGCACTCGTTGCTGCCCACCTTGTTGCCCAGCGCGTCATAGGCGCGCAGGAACCACTCGCCGTCCCAGGCGTGGGTCAGTATGGCCTGCTCCATCTCGCGGTGCCAGCCGGGCACCTGCTCGGCCTCGTCCGTCCAGCCGTACAGCCGGCACAGCACCTCGTAGTCCGGGCAGACGCCGGCGAACATGCCCGCGATGAACGGGGATTCGGCGGTGCCGGATTCGTTGTTCTCGGTGGTCTGGAAGCTCTCGCCCGGGGTGTTGGAGAAGCAGTTCAGGTTCAGGCAGTCGTTCCAGTCGGCGCGGCCGATCAGCGGCAGGCCGTGGGGGCCGCGGTGCTCCAGCGTGTAGTGGAAGCTGCGGCGCAGGTGCTCCATCAGCGGCTGGGCCAGGCTCTCGTCGTTGTCGAAGGGCACCATTTCCTTCAGTATGGACAGGTCGCCGGTCTCCTTCACATAGGCGGCCACGCCGAAGATCAGCCACAGCGGGTCGTCGTTGAAGCCGGAGCCGATGTCGTTGTTGCCCCGCTTGGTCAGCGGCTGGTACTGGTGATAGGCGCTGCCGTCCGGGAACTGGGTGGCGGCGATGTCCAGGATGCGCTCGCGGGCGCGGGCCGGGATCAGGTGCACGAAGCCCAGCAGGTCCTGGGTGGAATCGCGGAAGCCCATGCCGCGGCCGATGCCGGACTCATAGTAGCTGGCCGAGCGCGACATGTTGAAGGTCACCATGCACTGGTACTGGTTCCACAGGCCGGCCATGCGGTCCACGCGGATGTCGCCGCTGTCCACCTGGAACGAGGAGAGCAGCTCCGTCCAGTAGGCGTTCAGCGTGGCGAAGGCGGCGTCGAACTGCTCGTCGGTCTTGAACATGTCCAGCAGCGCGTAGGCCGGGGCCTTGTTGATCACGTTGGGCGCGATGAACTTCTCGTCCTGCGGGTTCTCGCAGTAGCCCAGCACGAATATAAAGCTGACGCTCTCGCCGGCCTTCAGCGCGCGGCGCAGGCAGTGGCTGGCGATGGGGGAGAAGCCGCTGGCCACGCTGTTGTTGCTCTGATCGGCCAGGGGCACCTGCGGCTCGCCGAAGCCGTTGTAGTAGCCCAGGAAGGACGCGCGGTCGGTGTCGAAGCCGTCGATGGGCGCGTTCACCGCGTACACGGCGAAGTGGTTGCGGCGCTCGCGGTACTCGGTCTTGTGGTAGATGGCGCTGCCCTCGATCTCCACCTCGCCGGTGGAGAAGTTGCGCTGGAAGTTGGTGGAGTCGTCCTGGGCGTTCCACAGGCAGAACTCCACGAAGCTGTACAGCGACACCTTCTTCTCCTCGGCGCTCTCGTTGGTCAGGCGCACGCGGGTGACCAGCGCGTTGGTGCCGCGGGGCACGAAGGACAGCTGCTCGGCCTTCAGACCGGCCTTTGTGCCGCTGATCTTCGTGTAGCCCAGGCCGTGGCGGCACTCATAGGCGTCCAGCTCGGCCTTCACGGGCATCCAGCCCGGGGTCCACACGCTGCCGCCGTCGTTGATGTAGAAGTACTGGCCGCCGGCGTCGGTGGGCACGTTGTTGTAGCGGTAGCGGGTGATGCGCAGCATGCGGGCGTCCTTGTAGAAGCTGTAGCCGCCGCCGGTGTTGCTCATCAGCGTGAAGAATGCTTCGCTGCCCAGGTAGTTGATCCAGGGCGAGGGGGTGTCCGGGCGGGTGATGACGTATTCCCGCGCCAGGTCGTCAAAGTGTCCGTATTCCATAGGCGCTTCCTCCTCATTTTCATACACGGCTAAATCGTTTTCGAACCATGCAGATATCTATCACAATATTATCTTAACCGGTATTCCCTCAAAAATCAAGGGGCTGGGGCCGTGTTTTCGACGGTATCGTGAAATTTAATGCGCCGTGACGCGCCCAATTGTGCGAAAAATGCGGCAAACCGGGAACAAATATTGGTTATTTGCCGTCAAAGCCATGGGCCGGCAGGAAAACAGGCCGGGAAAGTAGAATAGAAGCCCGATTAGGTATCTCTCTATATAAGTAATAGGTACATTTCACCTTGTGATGATTCAGGAGGTTGCCCATGAACAGAAAGATTCGGTTTGGCTTGGTTTGGATGGCGCTGGTATGCGCTCTGTTGCTGGCGTGCGCTGTGACGGCGGTGGCGGAAATAACTGTTGTTGAAGCTGGCAATGATCCGGAATGCACGCATGACTGGGGAGAAGGCACAGTAACGACAGAAGCGAACTGCCATGTGGAAGGCGTGAAAACCTATACTTGTTCAATATGTCAAGCCAAAGGCGAGGAGAAGCTTGGCCTGAATAAAGAGAAGCATGATGGCGATACAGAGGTCAAGAACCAAAGGACAGCCACCTGTGCGGAAAAGGGCTACACGGGCGATACCTATTGCCTGGGCTGCGGTGAAAAGATCGGCAGCGGCGAGGAGACTTCCAAAGACGCAACCAACCACGTGGGCGGTACAGAGGTCAGGGACAAAAGGACAGCCACCTGTGCGGAAAAGGGCTACACGGGCGATACCTATTGCCTGGGTTGCGGTGAAAAGATCGGCAGCGGCGAGGAGACTTCCAAAGACGCAGGCAACCACGTGGGCGGTACAGAGGTCAGGGACAAAAGGACAGCCACCTGTGTGGAAAAGGGCTACACGGGCGATACCTATTGCCTGGGCTGCGGTGAAAAGATCGGCAGCGGCGAGGAGACTTCCAAAGACGCAACCAACCATGTAGGCGAGACAGAGGTAAAGAACGTGGTGGCGGCCACCTGCGCGGCAAAGGGCTACACCGGGGACACGTATTGCAAGGCCTGCGGGAACAAGATCAGCGACGGAACCGAGACCGAGATCAACTCGGAAAACCACGCCTGGGACGAGGGCACGGTAACGACAGCGCCCACCTGCGAGGCGGATGGCGTAAAGACCTATACCTGCCAGAACAACAATGAACACACGAAGACCGAGGTCATTCCCGCGCTGGGCCATCAGCTGACCCAGACCGAAGCGAAGGCCTCAACATGTACAGCAGCGGGCAACAACGCCTACTGGACCTGCTCCGTGTGCCAAAAGGTTTTTGCGGACGAGGCGGGCACGGCAGAGACCACGGTGGAGGCCCAGACGCTTCCGCTGGCGGCGCATACGCTGACCAAGGTCGAAGCAAAGGCTCCGACCTGCGCTGAAGCGGGCAACAACGCCTACTGGGCCTGCTCCGTGTGTGGGATGGTGTTTGCCGACGAGGCGGGCACGACGCCGACCACCGTTGAGGAGCAGACGCTTGCGAAGCTGACCGAGCACACCTGGAACGAGGGCGTGGTGACCAAGGAGGCCGTCGTAGGAGAAGCGGGCGTAATGACCTATACCTGCACGGTGTGCCAGACCACGAAGGAAGAGCCCATCCCGCCCCTCGAGCCCACCGCGGCCCCGACCTACACCATTACCTTCGACACCGTGGGCGGCAACGAGATGGAACCCGTTGTGCTGCCGGTGGGCCAGACCCTGTCGTTGAAGGACGTGAAGGATCCCGTGCGCAAGGGCTTCACGTTCATGGGATGGGATATCGCCACCGACAAGGACAACAACCAGAAGTACACCGCCAAGTGGAAGGCGCAGATCGTGGAGGTCGGCGCGCTGGAGGGCATCTCCCTCACCTATTCGCCCAGCATCAAGAAGGTGCTGAAGTTGATGCCGGCCACCGTTCAGGTGAAGCTGGCGGACAAGACCTATGCCGAGGCGACCCTGACCTGGTCCGAAGCGGCCTGCGCCGGGTACAGCAAGAGCTCCGGCGACGGGACCTATGTGTTCATCCCCGACGCGCTGGCCACAGAGGCCGGCAACGAGTTGGGCGAAAAGGTGGCGCTGCCCACCTGCACGCTGACCGTCGCGCCCGGCGAGTTCACCGACGACCAGGCGACCTATAAGTATCGCATGAACGACAAGGATGAGCTGACCCTCGTCGGGTGCACGCTGAAGGACGCGAGCAAGACCAAGGACAAGAAGCCGGTGACCGAGCTGGTGGTTCCGGAGCTGATCGACAAGAAGCATCCGGTGACGCACATCGGCGACAAGCTGTTTGAGAAGTTCGCCACGCTGACCAGCATCGAGCTGCCCAAGGGCGTCAGGACCATCGGCGACAAGGCCTTCGCGGGGTGCGAGCTGTTGCAGACCCTGGTGCTGCCCGACTCCCTGGAGAGCTACGGCGATGACATTTTGAAGAAGGACGAGGCGCTGGTCAACCTGGTGCTGCGCACGGATCTGGATTCCGTGCTGACGAGCAAGAAAACCGTCGAGCGCACCGTGAAGGAAAAGGACAAGGACGGCAACGAGAAGGAAGTCACCTACAAGCTGGAGCTTCCGATGGCGGTCACTGACATCACCGTCAATTCCGGCAGCCTGACCCTGGGTTGCGATTTCACCGTGTCCGCCGGCCATGAGCTGACCGTCGAGAACCAGGGCACGCTGAAGGTGACGGCGGAGAACACGCTGAACAACCAGAGCACCGTTCATAACGACGGCGCCGTGCTCTACGCGGGTAAGATCATCACCTGCGGCGGCGTCTGGAACGGCAAGGCGCCGGAGAAGAAAAAGGAAGGCGTCTACGTCACCGAGCACGTGTATGCGTCCGGCGCCTGCACCGGCTGCGGTCTGAAGGAAGAGATCGTGGTGACCACGCTGAACATCAGCTACACCGGTTCGGGCCTGACCAAGGTATACGACAAGACCCGCAACGTGGCGCTGAAGGGATCTGACTTCACGATCAGCGACACGCAGCCCGGCCACGCAAACGTGCGCCTCACCGGCATCCGCGCGGCCTACGACAGCCCCGATTGCGGCGAGCGGAAGGTCTCCGTCAGCTTCACCATCGGCGGCGATGACGCGGAGCGCTATACCACCAAGGACATCACCATTCCCGCCACGATCACGCCCAAGGAGCTTCTGATCACGCCCACCGAGGGCCAGATGAAGGTCTATGGCGCGGCGGATCCCAGCTACTTCACCGGCAAGGTGAAGGGCCTGCTGTCCGGCGACACCATCACCGGCAGGCTGTCCCGCGAGAGCGGCGAGGACGTGGGCAAGTACAAGATCGTGCAGGGCACCATAGACGCCGGCCAGAACTACGCCGTTGAGATGGTGGAGGAGTACTTCAGCATAGAGGCCAAATCCATCAACAGCACCGACGTGGGCCTGATGACCATCGGCAACCAGCGCTACACCGGCTCCAAGGTCGAGCCTGAGATCACGCTGCGCTTCGGCACGCTGCTCTTGAAGCAGGATACCGACTTTACCGTGAAATTCTCTGACAACATTGAGCCCGGCACGGCCAAGGTGGTGCTGAAGGGCATCGGCAACTTTACCGGTGAACGCGAAACCAGCTTCAGAATTCTGAAGATCACCACCGATCCCGGCACGGGCACGGGTACCGGCACGGGTACGGGTACCGGTACCGGTACCGGCAGTGGCACGGGCAGCGGCGACTCCTACACCCACGGCGGCTTCAATCCCTCCGACTACTCGGATCTGGAGGACGGCGACGACTTCTTCGACGACGAAGATGAAGACGACGATGACGAAGACGACGAAGATGACGACGAAGACGACGATGAAGATGATGACGATGAAAGCGATCTGGACACCGAAGACGACGAGAAGGGCGATGAGGACGCCGGCAGCCTGATTGTCGATGAGATCGACTACGGCGCGGTGCTGTTCAATGACTCGGGCGTCATACAGGCGTTCACGACCGTCGACGAGGAGATCGAGCCCGGCAACCGCGTGCTGACGGTCATTCCCCAGCCGCTGAAGGACGAAGAGACCGGCGAGGAGCTGTACCTGTCCGACGGCATCCGCGAGCAGTACGGCGAGCAGCACCTGAGGCTGAGCGCCTCCCTGGTGCAGACCCTGCTGGACAAGCAGTTTACGGAGATCGTCTACGCGTTCGAGCAGGCGGACCTGCACATTCCGATGACCTCGCTGGTCAGCGAGATCGTGCTGAACGCCGACGCCATGGGTGAGGGCGGCACAGGCCTGATCTCGGAGGACGGCATAGAGGCCGTCGACGACGAGGCGGAACTGGACCTCGCGCCCGAGACGCTGCAGGTGGCCTTCTACGACGTGTGCGTGCAGCAGATCGACGAAACGGAGCTGACCGACCGTGAGCGGGCGCTGCTGGAGGGCAACCCGCTGCTGGCTCCGCCCTATCGCGTGCGCATCCGCGCCGTGCCGGTGGGCCAGGAGGGCGAGTACGCGCCGGTGGAGCCGGACGAGGCGCTGCTGAACCAGGCGCAGCCCGAGGGCGACGCCGGGGAAGAGGCGCCGTCCAAGCCGGTGGGCGTGAAGCTGCCGGAGGGCTGCTATCCCGAGGGCGCGGAGCTACTGATTCTGCCCACCGAGGATGTGCGCGAGGTCGGCGAGGGCGCCGAGACGGTCTTCATCTCCCTCATTGACGAGCCCGAGGACGCGGACACGTCCCTGCGCACGCCCGCTGAGTTCATCGCCAAGGATGAGATCCTCTACGCCCGCGTTCCGCTGAACACCGACGGCGTCTACGCCGTCAGCGCGCCGGAGGACGGCCTGGTCATCGGCGGCGACGAAGAAGACGCGCCGGTCGGCCTGGATATTGAGGCGGACTGAGCATCGGAATTGAACCGCACCCCATTTGCCGGCGGCAAATGGGGTGTTATACTATGACACAGATAATGAGGGAACGCATGCTGAAGGCAAATTACCACACGCACACCACGTACTGCGACGGCCGCAGCACCCCGGAGGAGATGGTGCTGCGGGCGATAGAGCTGGGCTTTGAGCACCTGGGCTTCTCCGGCCATGTGGACATCGACCCGGTGATGGACGTGCCGGCGTACCTGGCGGAGATCACGCGGTTGCAGGAAAAGTACCGGGGCCGCATCGACATCCTCCGGGGCGGCGAGCTGGACAATATGTACCCCGACAGGCGCCCGGCGGGCTTTGAGTACCTGATCGGCTCGGTGCACCACATGCGCTCGGGCGACCAGGTCCTGGCGGTGGACTGGTCGGAGGAGCAGCTGCTGTGCCTGCTGAACGAGGGCTTCGGCGGCGACGGCCTGAAGCTCTGCCGGGCGTACTTTCGCCTGATCGCCGAGACCTACCACCGCGGAAGCTGCGCCTGGATCGGCCACTTCGACCTGGTGACCCGGCACAACCACAGCCTTCACTTCGTGGACGAGGAGGACCCCGCCTACCTGGCCTCGGCCCGGGAGGTCATCGAGTACCTGGTGGGGGAGGACCTGCCGCTGGAGATCAACACCAAGCAGGCCCACTGGGGCAAGCTCTATCCCGGCGCGCCGATGCTGAAAGCGCTGCGGGAGCTGGGCGGCGAGATCGTGATCTCCTCCGACGCCCATCACATTTCGGAGCTCGACAAGGGCTTTGACCGGGCGGCGGCGCTGGCCAGAAGCTGCGGCTTCGACCACGCCAATATCCTCGTCCGCGGCCCGCGGGGCCTGGAATTTGCCCAGGTGGCGCTGTGACCCGAACAACGATATGCCCCGGCGCGATGATGTCGCGCCGGGGCATATCGTTGTGTGCGAGGCGTCAGTCCTTCACGATGGTGGCGAGGATCACCAGGTCGGTGTCGCCGGTGTTCTCCACCGCGTGGCCGTGGCCGCTGAAGGTGGCCATGGAATCGCCGGCGGTGATGTCGTAGAACGCGTCGTCGTCCTGCACGCGGCCGTTGCCCTCGATGAAGTAGAACATCTCCGACTCGTTCTCGTGCACGTGATAGCCGATGGACGCCCCGGGGATCAGCGTCAACAGGTTGAATATGCGCAGGCGCTCCGGCAGCTGCGCGGACAGCTCGGTGTGCTGTACGAACTTCTTGCCCCCGCGCATAAATTCGCGCACGCTGTGGGCCTGCTGTTCCTTGCGTGTAATCATGATACGGCCTCCCATCCGATCCGGCGCTGCGCCGGTGATCTGCAACGCCATTATAGTATGGTTTGTGCTGACAGACAAGTAAATTCTTTTTAACACGATGTGGTTTGTTGCTGGCGGATAATATGCTATAATTGCGGTGTCGGCATCCCAAAAGGAGCCGAACAGGAAACCCTTTTCTAATTTTCGTAGGGTATCATTCAATGAACTCGAGCGGAGGAATGAAACATGAAAAAGCTTTCAACGCGTACCTTTGTGCTGATCCCCATGCTGATCGCCGTGCTGGTGATCCTCGGCTACGTCAACATCCCGCAGCCCGCCGGGCTGTCCATCACCTTCAACATGATCCCCGTGGCCATCGCCGCCATGACCATCGGCCCGGTGGGCGGGGCCATCGTGGGCGGGGCCTTCGGCCTGATCAGCTTCTTGCAGTGCTTCGGCATCTGCGGCTTTTCCGGCATGGGCGCGGCGCTGGCCGGCATCAACCCGTTCCTGGCCTTTGTGCAGCGCTTCTTCCCGCGGCTGATCGACGGGCTGGCGCTGGGCTGGCTGTTCAGGCTGATGTGGAATCGCCTGAAGCTGAACATATCGTTCTGCTGCGCCGCCACCGGCTTCATGGCCGCGTTTCTGAACACGCTGCTGTTCATGACCAGCCTGGTGTGGCTGTTCGGCGGCACCGAGTACATGCGCGCGTCGATGGCCGGGCGCGGCATGCTCACCTACATCGTCGCGGCGGTCGGCGTCAACGGCCTCGTGGAGATGATCGTATCCACCGTGCTGTCCGGCGCGATCGGCTTCGCGCTGTACAAGGCGGGATTCATTCAGGAACACTGACGGACGGAGGGCCCATCCATGATACTGACCCTGGACATCGGCAACACCAATATGAAGACCGCCCTGTTCGACGGCGCGGAGATGAAGCAGTACTGGCGGCTGTCCACCAATCGCAACCGCACGTCGGACGAGTACGGCATGTCGCTGATGAAGCTGCTGGACTACCACGGCATCGACCGAAGTGAGGTCAAGGGCGTCATGATGTCGTCGGTGGTGCCGCAGATCAACTTCACCATCGAGCACATGTGCCGCAACTACTTCGGCATGGAACCGATGAAGATCGAGCCCGGCGTGAAGACCGGCATCAACATCAAATACGAAAACCCGCGGGAGCTGGGCAGCGACCGCATCGCCAACGCGGTGGCCGCCTACGAGCTGTACGGCGGGCCCTGCATCACCATCGACTTCGGCACGGCCACGTCCTTCGGCGCCATATCGGCCAAGGGCGAGTTCCTGGGCGGCGCGATCTGCCCGGGCCTGAAGCTGGCCGCCGACGCGCTCACCGAGAACACCGCCAAGCTGCCCCGGTTCGAGCTGATCAAGCCGGAGGGGGTCATCGGGCGCAACACCGTCACCAACATGCAGGCGGGCATCGTCTACGGCTACATCGGGCAGATCAAGTACCTGGTGAACCGCATGAAGAAGGAGATGGGCGTGCCGGACATCAAGGTGATCGCCACCGGCGGCCTGGCCGTGCTGGTGGCCGGGGAGTCCAGCGTGATCGACGTGATGGACGGCCTGCTGACGCTGAAGGGCCTGCGGCTGATCTACGAGAAGAACGCGAATGTCTGAAAGCGAGGCCGCGCCATGTCGAAGTTTGAGGGAACGGTGGAGGACATCGTCTTTCGCAACGACCAGAACGGCTGGACCGTGGCGTCCGTCAAGCTGGACGGCGACAGAAGCCGCATCAGCGCGGTGGGCGTCATGCCCTTCCTCTCCGCGGGCGAGCACGCCATATTTGACGGCGAGCTGACCGAGCACAAGGACTATGGCAAACAGATTCGGGTGGCTTCCTACGAGGCCACCCGCCCCGAAACCCGCTCCGGAGTGGAGCGGTTTTTGGCGTCCGGCCTGATCCGGGGCATCGGCCCGGCCACCGCGAAGCTGATCGTGGACACCTTCGGCGCGCGGGCGCTGGACGTGCTGGAGAGCCAGCCCGAGCGGCTGATGGAGGTGAGCGGTATCGGCCCGAAGCGGGCGGCGATGATCGCGGAATCCTTCGCGGAGCAGAACGACGTGCGCAATACGATGATCTTCCTGCAGGGCTACGGCCTGTCGCCGGCGCTCTCGATGAAGATCTACCGCGCCTATGGCGACACCACCGAGCAGGTGCTGCGCGCCAACCCCTACCGGCTGGTGGATGAGATCAACGGCGTGGGCTTTCGCACCGCGGACGGGATCGCCATGAGCATGGGCTTCGGCCGGGAGTCGGAGTTCCGGCTGCGCAGCGGCGTAAAGTACGTGCTGTCCGAGGCCGCCGGCAACGGGGGCCACATGTACCTGCCCAGGCCGCTGCTCATCCAGCGGGCGGCGGAGATACTGGGCGCGGACGCCGCGCTGGCGGAGGACGTGATCCGCGGCCTGGTGCTGGAGGGCCAGCTGATCGCCCAGCGCGTGGGCGAGGACGACGCGGTGTACCTGCCCGCGCTGCACCTGGCCGAGAGCGAGACCGCGCGGCTGCTGCTGCGGCAGGTGAGCAGCGTGCGGCAGGCCGATCTCAGCCGGGACGAGGCGCTTCAGAGGATCGCCCGGCAGGAGGAGAAGCTGGGCGTGTCGCTGTGCGACGAGCAGCGCCAGGCCGCGCTGGCCGCGATGACGGAGGGCGTGTGCATCATCACCGGCGGGCCGGGCACCGGCAAGACCACGTCCATCAACGTGATCATCCGCCTGCTGAGCCCGCTGGGGCGGGTGGAGCTGTGCGCGCCCACGGGCCGCGCCGCCAAGCGCATGAGCGAGGCCACCGGCTGCTCCGCCCGCACGATCCACCGGCTGCTGGAGTACAGCGGCGACGGCCTGGGCTTTGGAAGGGACGCGGACAACCCCGTCGACGCCGACGTGGTGATCGTGGACGAGATGTCCATGGTGGACATCTTCCTGATGCGCGCGCTGCTGACCGCGCTGCGGCCCGGCACGCGGCTGGTGCTGGTGGGCGACGTGGACCAGCTGCCGTCCGTGGGCGCGGGCAACGTGCTGCGGGACATGATCGACGCCGATGTGCTGCGCGTGACGCGCCTGACGGAGATCTTCCGCCAGGCCAGGCAGAGCCAGATCGTCGTGAACGCCCACAGGATCAACCGGGGCGAGTATCCGGAGATCCGCAACCGGGGCACCGACTTCTTCATGGAGCGCCGCCAGACCCCTGCCGAGGCGGCGGATTCGGTGGTGGCGCTGGTTCAGAAGCGGCTGCCGGCCTACATGGGGCTGGACAGCCTGCGGGACATCCAGGTGATGGCCCCGATGAAGCGGGGCGACGTGGGCGTGTTCGCGCTGAACGCGCTGCTGCAGCAGGCGCTGAACCCGCCGGCCCAGGGCCTGCCGGAGATCAGCCGCGCCGGGGAGATCTTCCGCCGGGGCGACAAGGTGATGCAGGTGCGCAACAACTACGACCTGGACTGGACCCGCGGCGACGAGGAGGGCAAGGGCGTGTTCAACGGCGACATCGGCTACATACTGGCCGTGGACCGCCGGGCCCGGGCGCTGACCGTGGAGTACGACGACGGGCGGGTGGCCGAGTACGACGAGTCGCTGCTGGAGGACCTGGAGCTGGCCTACTGCATGTCGGTGCACAAGAGCCAGGGCAGCGAGTTCGACGCGGTGGTGATGCCGCTGATCAGCGGGCCGCCGATGCTGATGACCCGAAACCTGCTGTACACCGCCGTCACCCGGGCCAAGCGCCTGGTGGTGCTGGTGGGCCGGGAGTCGTGCCTGCGGGGCATGGTGGACAACAACCGCATCACCCGCCGCTACAGCGCGCTGGAGCGGCGGCTGCGAGGTGAAATGTGATGGTGTGGCTGAAGCGCCCGGCGCGGGAGCTTGTGAACCTGGTCTACCCCAGAAGGACGCTGTGCATGGGCTGCGGCTCGCAGGCGGGCTTCGAGCGGGACTGGCTCTGCGAGGACTGCCGGGTGGAGCTGGCCCGGCGCTGGTACGGCGCGGGCCAGCCGCCCCGGGGCGGCCTGATCGACGGCGCGGCCTTCGGCTATCGCTACGGCGGGCCGGTGGCCGGCATGGTGCACCATCTGAAGTACCACAGCGCGTGGCAGCTGGCCGAGCCGATGGCCCGGGCGATGGTCGGCGCGCTGTCCGGCCTGCGGCCGCTTGAGCTCGACGGCGTGGTGCCGGTGCCGATGCACAAGAAGCGCCTTCGGGAGCGCGGCGGCAACCACGCCGCGCTGCTGGCGGAGCGGGTGGCCGCGGCGCTGGCGCTGCCGCGGATCGACGCGCTGGAGCGCGTGCGGGACACGGCCCAGCAGGCGCTGCTGTCGAACGCCGAGCGGCAGAGCAATCTGGAGAACGCCTTTGCGCTCGTCCGGGATGTGGCCGGCATGCGCCTTCTGCTGGTGGACGACGTGTGCACCACCGGCGCGACGGCCAACGCCTGCGCCGCCGCGCTGCGGGAGGGCGGCGCCGCGTCGGTGGTGCTGCTGTGCTACGCGGAGGCGAGGAATGATAAATAGGGATGATCGGAGGGTCATCATGGAACGCATCACCAGTATGAAAAACCCGCTCGTCCGCGCGATGAAATCGCTGCGGGAGCGCAAGGGCCGCGAGGCTGAGGGCCGCATTTTGGTGGAGGGCGAGGTCATGCTGCGCGAGGCAGTAAAGTGCGGCCTGACGATTCGCGACCTGCTGGTGGAGGAGAGCCGGGCCGCCGACGCGCAGCCCTTCGAGGCCGCCGGGGCGCGGTGCTTCGCCGTGCCGGGCGGGGTGCTGGAGGCCGTCTGCGACACCCGCACGCCCCAGGGCATCTGCGCCAGCTTCGATCTGCCTTCGCCGCTGCCGCTGGCGGATGCCCCGGCGCGCGTCGTGGCGCTGGACGGCACCCAGGACCCGGGCAACGTGGGCACCATCTGGCGCACCGCCGACGCCGCGGGCTTCCAGGGCCTGCTGTTCGGTGCGGGCTGCGCCGACCCGCTCTCCCCGAAGGTGCAGCGGGCGGCCATGGGCAGCGGCTTTCGCGTGCCCTTCATGGTCTCGGACGACCTGCCCGCCGCGCTCATGGACCTGCGGGATCGGGGCTGGTCGGTGATCGCCAGCGACCTGGCCGGCGCGGACTTCTACCGCCGCCCCGCCCCCGGCGAGAAGCTCGTATTGGTGATCGGCAACGAGGCCCGGGGCATCTCCCAGGCCGTCCGCGGCGCCGCCACGATGCTGGTGAAGCTGCCGATGCGCGGCGGCGCGGAGTCGCTGAACGCCGCCGTTGCCGCGGGGATCATGATGTATGAGTTGATGAGGCAATAGGCAATAGGCAATAGGGGCAGCCAGCAGCCAGTTGCCAGGAGTGGCTGGTGATTAGTGTTTGGTGGTTAGTGAACAGTTGCCAACAGGGAGTAGGCAATAGGAGCGCCCAAAGGGCCGGAGGGCGAGCGCACTTGGCTGCGCCGCCCAGAGCCCGCGCCTGCGTGAATGTGCAGTGGCGCTGGGCGATAAGGGAGTAGGCAGTAGGAATTGCCCGGAATACACGGATGATCCTTGCAGTGACAACGATCGAAGCACAACCCTGTGCCTCGATCGTTGTTATTGAGTCACTCGGGGACAGGTTCCAACTGACTCAGAATTACTACTATCAGTATATATATACTTGCTAAAAGTATCAATTTTGAGTCAACAGGAACCTGTCCCCGAGTGACTCATTCAAGTGAGGAGCGAGGAGTGAGGAGCAGGAAAATGCCGGGGACCGGATTGCCACGTCAGCCTCACTGGTGTTCGGCTTCCTCGCAATGACACGCGGAGGGCAAACGCCCCGTTCTGTCATTGCGGTAAGCGACGTGGCAATCCGGTCCCCTGAATCGAAGAAATCCGTCAGGATTTCAACAACAATTCCTCATTCCTCATTCCTCATTTCTCACTTCCTTGCTTCCTTCCGCCGCTGCATCTCGGACACGACGATGGCGCAGGAGGCGTCGCCGGTGATGTTGACCACGGTGCGGCCCATGTCGAATATGCGGTCCACGCCGGCCACCAGGGCGATGCCCTCCACGGGCAGGCCCACCGACTGCAGCACCATCGCCAGCATCACCATGCCCGCGCCGGGCACGCCGGCGGTGCCGATGGAGGCGAGGGTGGCGGTCAGCACGATGGTGAGCATCTGGGAGAAGGTCAGGCTGATGCCGAAGCACGAGGCGATGAACACCGCGCACACGCCCTGGTAGATGGCGGTGCCGTCCATGTTGATGGTAGCGCCCAGGGGCAGCACGAAGGAGGTGACCTCCTTGTCCGCGCCCAGCTTCTGCGCGCACTCCATGTTCAGCGGCAGCGTGCCCACCGACGAGGCGGAGGAGAAGGCCATCATGATGGCGGGCGTCATGCCCCTGAAGAACGCGATGGGGCTGACGTGGCCCAGCGCCTTCACCGCCGCGGAGTAGACCGTCACGGCATGGATCACGTAGCACAGATAGGCCACCAGCAGCACCTTGGCCAGCGACCCCAGCACTGCCGGGCCGTTCTCGGCCACCACGGGGCACAGCAGGCAGAACACGCCGATGGGGGACAGCTTCAGGATCATCTCCATGGCCTTCATGCAGATGTCGTTGGCCACGTCCACGGCCTTGAAGTCGATGTCATGGTGGTCGGCGATCAGGATCAGCGCGAAGCCGATGAACAGCGAGGCCACGATGATCTGCAGCATGTTCGCCTCCACGAAGGGCTTGATGAAGTTGGAGGGGAATATGCCCACCAGCGTGTCCATGAAGTTCACGGTGGTCGCCGAGGGCTCATAGCTCAGATCCGTGGTGGAGAGCACCGGGAATATGCCCTTGAGCAGGTTGGCAAACAGCAGCCCGATGGCCACCGCGAAGGCGGTGGTGCACATGTAGTAGACCACGGTCTTGCCGCCGATGGCCCCCACCTTGCGGATGTCGCGCATCGAGACCACGCCCGCCATGATCGAGAAGAACACCAGCGGGCACACGATCCACTTGATCAGGTTCAGAAAGATCGTTCCGAAGGGCTTGATGTAGCCGGTGGCGATGCCGGGGTTGCCGGTAAACGCGATGCCCGCGATGATCGCCAGCACCAGGGCGATGAATATCTGCGTGGACAGCGCCAGCTTCTTCTTTGGTTGCATGTCGCAGACCTCCTTGCATTTGCTGCGGATCATGATAACACATATGGCGAAACCGTGCCACCACTGCTGCGTTAAAGTGGTGCAACGACAGCACGATACGCAACGGGATTTACAATGGGGTGGTATATTGGGAGAGTGGAGAGTGGGGAGTGGAGGGATTTCCATGCTTGTGACGCCGCAGATGTATATGATCGTGCTGCCGATGGTGTTTTTGGCGGCGGCGGTGGACGCCATCGCGGGGGGCGGCGGGCTGATCACGCTGCCGGCCTACACGCTGGCGGGGCTGAACTACGACTTTGCCTCGGGCAACAACAAGTTCTCCTCCACCTTCGGCACGCTGACGGCCACGGTGCGCTACTGGCGCAGCGGCAAGCTGCAGCTGAAGCCCGCGCTGATTGCGGCGGCGCTGGCGCTGCCGGGGTCGTGGCTGGGCACCCGGGCGGCGATGGCCCTGGGCAACCGGGTGATGCACGTGTTCATGGTGTTCGCGATACCGGTGGTGGGGGCGCTGGTGCTGCTCAGGGGCAAGGGCCCGGAGCGCTCCCGGCCCTTTGTGCGGCGCGATTTGTACCTCTGCGCGGCCATCGGGCTGATCATCGGCTTCTACGACGGCTTCTTCGGCCCGGCCACCGGCACGTTCCTGATACTGCTGTTCACATCGTTCTTGGGCATGGACATGGTGTCGGCCTCGGCGACGGCCAAGCCGGTGAACCTGTTCAGCAACATCGCCTCGCTCGTCACCCGCATCGCGGCGGGCAACGTGCTGTTCGCGCTGGCGATACCGGCCATGTGCTGCTCCGTCGCGGGCGGCTGGCTGGGCGCGAGGCTGGCCCTGCGCAAGGGCGCGGGCTTCATCCGCTGGGTGATGCTGGGCGTGCTGGCCGTCATGACCGTGAAGCTGGCCGTGGACCTGCTGGCGGGCTGAAATCCTGTCACGGGGACGGTCCTTTTGACAACTTTTCCTGACAACAGGACCGTCCCGGTGACAGGAAAACCGGCGCAAAACAGAACACAAGGGCGGCCCCCAATGGCAACGGTGCCATTGGGGGCCGCCCTTGTGGAATTTATACGTGCAAACTGTAGTTCGGCGCTTCCTTGGTGATGTTGATGTCGTGGGGATGGCTCTCCACCAGGCCGGCGCTGGTGATGCGGATGAACTCGCCGCGCTTGCGCAGGGCCTGTATGTTCTCGGTGCCGCAGTAGCCCATGGACGCCCGCAGGCCGCCGATCAGCTGGAACACGGTGTCGGCCAGGGGGCCCTTGAAGGGCACGCGCCCCTCCACGCCCTCGGGCACCAGCTTCTTCTGGCCCTCCTGGAAGTAGCGGTCCTTGCTGCCCTCGGCCATGGCGCCCAGGCTGCCCATGCCGCGGTACACCTTGTAGGAGCGGCCCTGGTAGATCTCGGTGGCGCCGGGGCTCTCCTCGGTGCCGGCGAACAGGCTGCCCATCATCACCGCGGTGGCGCCGGCGGCGATGGCCTTGGGGATGTCGCCGGAATACTTGATGCCGCCGTCGGCGATGACGGTCTTGCCGTACTTGTCGGCCACCTCGGCGCAGTCCATGATGGCGGTGATCTGGGGCACGCCGATGCCGGCCACCACGCGGGTGGTGCAGATGGAGCCGGGGCCGATGCCCACCTTGATCACGTCCGCGCCGGCGCGGATCAGATCCTCGGCGGCGGGGCCGGTGGCCACGTTGCCGGCGATGAGCTCCAGGTTCGGATAGGCGGCGCGGATGCGCTCCACCATCTTCAGCACGCCCTCGGAATGGCCGTGGGCGGTGTCCAGGCCGATCACGTCCACGTTGGCGGCCACCAGCGCGGCCACGCGGTCCATGGTGTCGCTTGTGACGCCCACCGCCGCGCCGCACAGCAGGCGGCCCTTGTCGTCGCGGGCGGAGTTCGGGTACTTGGCGCTCTTCTGGATGTCCTTGATGGTGATCAGGCCCCGCAGCATGAAGTTCTCGTCCACGATGGGCAGCTTCTCGATGCGGTGCCTGGCCAGTATGGCCTTGGCGTCCTCCAGCGTGGTGCCCACCGGCGCGGTGACCAGGTTTTCGTGGGTCATCACGTTGCGGATGGGCTGGTCGAAGTCGGTCTCGAACCGCAGGTCGCGGTTGGTGAGTATGCCCACCAGCTTGCCGTTCTCGGTGATCGGCACGCCGGAGATGCGGAACTTGCTCATCAGCGCCTGGGCGTCGGAGACCCTGTGCTCCGGGGAGAGGAAGAAGGGGTCGGTGATCACGCCGTTCTCAGAGCGCTTCACCTTGTCCACCTGGCTGGCCTGCTCCTCGATGGTCATGTTCTTATGAATGATGCCCAGGCCGCCTTCGCGTGCCATCGCAATCGCCATGTTGTGGTCGGTGACGGTGTCCATCGCGGCACTGAGCATCGGGATATTCAGTTTGATTCTGGGGGTCAGTTGAACCGTGAGATCCACTTCCCGGGGCAGTACGCTGCTGCGCTGGGGTACGAGCAGTACATCGTCAAAAGTCAACCCTTCACGAATGATCGCCAATATCCTCACCCTTTCCCATTGAACTATTTTGTCAATTATACCAACCGTTCGACAAGTTCAATAGGGGATTCCGGTTAAAAGTTTGACAATCTGCAGCGAGCAAACGCCGCTCCCCGCTCACCTTCTGACCAGCACCGCGAACAGCCAGAACGCCCCGGCGCAGGCCAGCGCCATCAGCAGCATCAGCGCCGCGCCCAGCACCCGGGAGATCCGCTGGCCGCCGCCCCCACTGCTCAGGGCTTCGGCCTCGAAGGCGCGGTACACCTGGGCGGGGTGGGGCGTGCCGGGGCCGCGCCGGGCCAGCAGCCGCTTGGCCTGCCGGGCGATCATCGCCTCGGCGCGGCCGCGCTCCGATTTGTCCAGCCGCCGCCGGCAGCGGGAGACGAAGCGCCGCAGCTCGCCGCGCGCCTGGGCCTGGGACAGCTCCGTCAGCTGGGCGATGGACCGGTGCGACAGTCCGCAGCCGTGGCGCAGCAGCACCAGCCGCTGGGTCTGCACCTTCTCATTGGACAGCTGGGCGAGTATCGGGTCGTCCGCGTCCACTTGGCCGATGCCGGGCCAGGTGAATTCCGCCTCGATGCCCTCGTCGGACAGCGCCGACGAGAACGCCGCGCGGCGCAGCGCGGCCCGCAGGCGCTCCCGGAAGCCCATGCCGGTGCCGGTGTCCTGAAGCCACGCGTTCAGTATGGCGCTGCGCAGGGCGTATTCCGCCAGGTCGTAGTTGCCGCACATCACGTAGGCGGCGTTGAACAGCTCGGCGCACACCGGTTCAACGGCCTTGAACCAGTCGCGCAGCGCTTCGGAGGTTTGCTGTTGCATATCAGGCTCCTTTGTGTTTGCTCCGGTTTTTTTTGCGGCGCTCAAGCAGCACCTGGCCGGCGGCGGCGCCCGTCAGGGACGTCAGCGCGGTCAGAAGCGCCGGGCCCGCCGGCGGGGAATAGCCCCACAGCAGGTGGTTGGCCGCGAACAGGCAGGCGGCGGGCGCGAGCCAGGCCAGGTAGTTGTTCAGGCCGCGCAGCACGGCCCGGCAGGCGGTGACAAGCCCCGCCGCGGGCGCCACGCCCCACAGCATCGCGCCGTGCAGCACGGGGTTGACGCCCTGGGTGAACGCCGTGATCAGCCCCACCGCCAGCATCTCGGCGATCTGCAGCGCCCACGCCCAAACCCATCGGTGCTTCATGCGCCGGATCGCCTCCCTTCCACACCATTATAGCCGGAAGCGCTCCGAAAGACAATATTTTTTGTGCAAACAACCCATGCATAATAAATAATAACCATAGGTACTCTATAGGGGTTGACAGCTTTGGTACACTATAGGTAGTAAAGCGGAAATCGGAGGCTGAACGCATGGATTACAGTCAGTTGGGCGTGCGGGTGCGCCAGCAACGCGAATTGAACGGATTGACCCAGAGCCAGCTGGCCGCCAGGGTGGGCGTGTCCAGCTCCTTCATCGGGCACATCGAGCGGGGCGAAAAAAAGGCCAGCGTGGAGACGGTGGTCGCGCTGTGCAACGCCATGGAGATCTCCCCGTCCGTGCTGCTGCAGGACTCCCTCAGCGACGCCGTGATGCGCAGCCAGCTGTCCGTCGACGCGGAAAACCAGGACCTGATGAACGGCCTGATGCACCTGGTGCGCGAGCACTCCAGGAAGAGAGGGTATCATTGAGGGGAAGGCAATAGGCAATAGAGATGACAGCGGGGACGGTTCTCGCTGTCATCTTTTTTTTATTGAAAAGATGACAATGAGAACCGTCCCCGTTGTCATCCCCGCTGTCATCCGCAAACCGTCCCCGTTGTCATCTGAACCGAAATAATCATCGCCTGCCTTGACGTTTTTGATTTCATACGTTATAATAATAATGCAGCGACATGATAAAACGATATCATGGGTGAGTGGAGGTACAATGCGATGTTTTCATCCAGACTGCAGAATGGGCAGACCGACAACCTCGCGCGGGCTTTCCTGGCGCTGAATGACATGGAGGACTGCTATCGCCTGTTTGAGGACCTGTTTACCATACGGGAAATTCAGGACCTCTCCCAGCGGCTGGAGGTTGCCCAGCTGCTGCAGAAGCAGGCGACCTATACCGAGATCGTGGAAAAGACCGGCGTTTCCACCGCCACGATCGGCCGCGTGAACCGGGCGCTGAACTACGGCGCGGGCGGCTATCAGCGGGTGCTGGAGAGGCTGAACCAGGGGAAGAAGAGCGAATGATCGACCTGAACGCATTGAATCCGCAGCAGCGCGCCGCCGTCGAACAGACGGAGGGCCCGCTGCTCGTTTTGGCTGGAGCGGGCAGCGGCAAGACCCGCGTGCTGACCTATCGGGTGGCGTATCTGATGGAGAAGGGCGTGGCGCCCTGGCACATACTGGCCATCACCTTCACCAACAAGGCCGCGCGGGAGATGGCCGACCGCGTGCACCGGCTGGCGGGCGAGGCGTCGGAGGACGCCTGGATCTCCACCTTCCACAGCTGCTGCGCCCGCATACTGCGCCGGGACATCGAAAAGCTGGGCTACAAGCGCCAGTTCGCCATCTACGACGAGGACGACCGCACCACCGTGATCAAGGCCGTGGCGAAGGAGCTGCAGCTCTCGGACCGGGAATTCCCGCCGAAGCAGATCCGCGCGGTCATTTCCGACGCCAAAAACCGGCTGCTGACGCCCGAGGAGTGGCTGAAGGAGTCGGAGGGCGACGCCCGCAGCCGCAAGCTGTACGAGGCCTACCGGCTCTATGAGAAGACGCTGAAGGGCAACAACGCCCTGGATTTCGACGACTTGCTCATCCGGACGCTGGAGCTGCTCACCGAGCACCCGCCGGTGCTGGACTACTACCGCGACCGGTTCCGCTACATACTGGTGGACGAGTATCAGGACACCAACGCCGCCCAGTACATGCTGGTGCGGCTGCTGGCCGGCGACAGGCACAACCTGTGCGTGGTGGGCGACGACGACCAGTCCATCTACGGCTGGCGCGGCGCTGACCTGCGCAACATACTGGACTTCGAGAAGGACTTCCCGGAGTGCGTCACCATCAAGCTGGAGCAGAACTACCGCTCCACCGGCAACATACTGGACGCCGCCAACCAGGTGATCGCCCACAACCGGGGCCGCAAGGAGAAGGCCCTGTGGACCGAGCACGACCGGGGCGAGCGCATCGCGCTGTACCACGCCATGGACGAGCGGGACGAGGCGTCCTTCATCGCCGCCATGACCCGCAAGCTGATCGCCTCCGGCGAGAACCCGGGCGGCGTCGCGGTGCTGTACCGCACCAACGCCCAGTCCCGCGTGCTTGAGGAAGCGTTCGTCCGCGGCGGCACGCCCTACCGGGTGTACGGGGCCCAGCGCTTCTACGAGCGCAAGGAGGTCAAGGACCTGATCGCCTACATGCGCTGCCTGGTGAACCCCGACGACGACGTGTCCACCCGCCGCATCATCAACGAGCCCAAGCGGGGCATCGGCGACACCACCATCGACAAACTGGCCGAATACGCCGCCGAAAGCGACATGCCGCTGCTCTCGGCGGCGCTGGACGCGGAGAACGCGCCGCTGCCCGCCCGGCCCAAAAAGCTGCTGGCGGAATTCGCGGCGCTGATGATCGATCTGACCGAGCTGCTGTACGAGAAGAAGCCCGCCGAATTCGTGGACGAACTGATCGAGCGCACCGGCTACGTGAAGGCGCTGGAGGAGAGCAAGAGCGAGGAGAACCAGAACCGCATCGAGAACATCCGAGAGCTGCAGGGCGCGGTCACAGAATACGAGCGCCTGAACCCCGACGGCGATGTGGCCGGGTTCTTGGAGAACGTGGCGCTGGTGTCCGACCTGGACAACCTGAACGAGTCCGGCGGCGCGGTGACGCTGATGACGCTGCACTCCGCCAAGGGCCTGGAGTTCAACGACGTGTTCCTGGCCGGCATGGAGGAGGGCGTGTTCCCGCTGACCCGGGCCGTGTTCGACGAAAACCTGATGGAGGAGGAGCGCCGCCTGGCCTACGTGGGCATCACCCGCGCCAAGAAGCGGCTGTTCCTGAGCCACGCCCGCTCCCGCGCGCTGTACAACGTCCGCAACAGCAACGCGCTGTCCCGCTTCGTCGCCGAGATCCCCCAGCGCCTGATCGTGGACGGCATGGGTTCGTCCGAAGCGCGCCGCGTGCCGCCGCCCAGCCAGGGCGGCTGGAGCCAGAGCGCGCGCTCGCCCTACAACGGCCGGCATCAGAGCGGCGCCGGTGACAAAAAGTCGGGCATTCCCGGCGTGCAGAAGGGCATCAACCCCTCCGGCGGCTTCAACTGGAACGCCGGAGCGCAGACCCGCGTGACCCAGCCCGCCGCCGTGTTCAGGCCCGGCGACGCCGTGCACCACCGGGTGTTCGGCCGCGGCACGGTGGTGGAGCTCACCGGCCAGGGCGCCGAGCAGCGGGTGAAGATACGCTTTGAAAACGGCAGCGAGCGCACCTTCTCCGCCGTCGCCGCGCCGATTGTGAAGGTGGGGAGCAGCCAGTAGGAAGTGGTTGGCGGAGAGTGGAGAGTGAAGAGTGGAGAGTGGAGAGTGAAGAGTGGAGAGTGAAGAGTGGAGAGTGAAGAGTGAAGAGTGGAGAGTGAAGAGTGGAGAGTGAAGCTGCCGGCAACCAGTAGGGGCGGCGATGCGCCGCCCGCTGTGCGACGGCCTCAGATCGCCAGAGAAAACCTGTCACCGGGACGGTCCTGTTGACAGGATTTCCTGACAACAGGACCGTCCCGGTGACAGGAAAAGCTTCCCCATGTCAACGGGGAAGTACCCGCGAAGCGGGGGATAGGGCACCTTGCCGTTCCGACCGGTACGCCGTGATATCGAACAGACGAACCCCGCCGCCCGGTCTTCCGGGGGCGGGGTTCGTCTACCCTCATGTCGGCTATGCGCCCTGCTGGTCCGCCTGCTTTTCCGCGATCAGCTTCTTCGCGCTGGAGATGCGCACGCACAGCGTGAAGATCTCGAGCGCCGTCTGCAGGTCCGCCAGGCTCGGGTAGGTGGGCGCGATGCGGATGTTGGAATCGTTGGGGTCCTTGCCGTAGGGCCAGGTGGCGCCGGCGTTGGTCATCTGCACGCCCGCCTTCTTGGCGCGGGCCACGATGTCCTTCGCGCAGCCGGGCAGCGCGTCGAACATGATGAAGTAGCCGCCCAGCGGGGTCGTCCAGGTGCCCACGTTCAGCTCTCCCAGGTCGCGCTCCAGTATGGCCTCCACGGCCTCGAACTTGGGCCGGATGATCTCGGCGTGCTTGCGCATGTGCTCCACCATGCCGTGGATGTTGCCGAAGAAGCGCACGTGGCGCAGCTGGTTCACCTTGTCGTGGCCGATGGTCTGCCGCCGCAGCGTGGCGAGGAAGTCCTCCATGTTGTTGGGGCTGGTGGCCACCGCGGCGATGCCGCTGCCGGGGAAGGTGATCTTGGAGGTGCTGGAGAACTTGTACACCAGGTCGGGGTTCCCGGCGCGCTTGCACTCCGCCAGGATCTCGATCAGGTAGTCCTGCCGGTGATCGTACAGGTGGTGCATGCCGTAGGCGTTGTCCCAGAATATGCGGAAGTCCGGCGCGGCGGGCTCGAGCCTTGCGAAGCGGCGCACCGTCTCGTCGGAATAGGAAATACCCTGGGGGTTGGAGTATTTGGGCACGCACCATATGCCCTTGACGGCCTCGTCTTCGCGCACCAGCTTTTCCACCAGGTCCATGTCCGGCCCGGTGGGCGTCATCGGCACGGGGATCATGTCGATGCCGAAGTATTCGGTGATGGCGAAGTGCCGGTCGTAGCCGGGCACCGGGCACAGGAACTTCACCTGGGGCAGCTTGCACCAGGGGGTGTTGCCCATCACGCCGTGGGTCCAGGCGCGGCTGACGGTGTCGAACATCACGTTCAGCGACGAGTTGCCGTAGATGATGATGTCCTTCGGGTTGTTCTCCATCATATCGCCCAGCAGATCCCGGGCCTCCTCGATGCCGGTCAGCTGGCCGTAGTTGCGGCAGTCGGTGCCGTCCTCGCAGGTCAGGTCGGAGCCTGAATCCAGCACGTCCATCATGGCCATGGACAGGTCCAGCTGCTCCTGGCAGGGCATGCCGCGGCTCATGTTCAGGTGCAGACCCAGCGCCTGCATCTTCTTGTACTGGGCCTTGAGCCGGTCGAGCTCCTCCGTGAGCTCCTGTACGCTCATTTCTGCATAGGGCTTCATAGGCGGTCCTTTCTCTTCCCCGGGGAAGTGTTCGCGATGCTGCCCGCGTCCGGCGCGTTCCGACGGACTGCATAAGACGAATTGCATAATGAAAATACAAATCCTGCAATCGCGCGGGGCCGATACTGGCGGGCGTCCCCTATAAGGTACCATATTCGGGCGAAAATTGCAAGTTAATTCCATGCGGCATGCAGATTGCGGTTTTCCGGTTGAAACTTGACCCCAAAATGTGGTATACTTGCAGTAAATCGAAGGCAAAGGGGATTGTGCCATGGACCGCATGCGCCAGCTCGTGGATGATCTGAACGAAAAGAGCTACCGATATTATACGCTGGACGACCCCACCGTGTCCGACGCCGAGTACGACCGGCTGTACGACGAGCTGGTGCGGCTGGAGGCCGAGACGGGCGTGCGCCTGCCCGATTCGCCCACGCGCCGCGTGGGGGGCGACGTGCTGGCGGGCTTCGAGCCCCACACCCACCTGGCGCGGCTGTGGAGCATGGGCAAGGCCCAGTCCATCGAGGCGCTGGAGGAGTGGGCCCGCCGCGCCGAGAAGCTGCGGCAGGACGCCGTGGACGCGGGCGCCGACCTGCCGCCCATCCGCTATGTGGTGGAGCACAAGTTCGACGGGCTCACCGTGAACCTGACCTACGAGGGCGGAAAGCTCACCGGCGCGGCCACCCGCGGCAACGGCGTCACCGGCGAGGCGATACTGCCCCAGGTGATGACGATCCGCTCGATACCGCTGTCCATACCGTTCACCGGGCGCATGGAGGTGCACGGCGAGGGCTTCATGCGCCTGTCGGTGTTGGAGAAGTACAACGAGACGGCGAAGGAGCCGCTGAAGAACCCGCGCAACGCCGCCGCGGGCGCGCTTCGCAACCTGGACCCGAAGGTCACCGCCGCCCGAAAGCTGGACGCCTGTTTCTACGACGTGGGCTACATCGAGGGGCGCAGCTTCGCCACCCAGCACGAGATGCTGGCCTTCTTGCGCGAGAACCGCTTCCCGGTCTCCGAGTGCGAGCTGGACGCCGCCGACCTGAACCAGGCCGTGGCCGCCGTCCGCAGCATCGAACAGAGCCGGGGCAGCCTGGACTACGACATCGACGGCGCGGTCATCAAGATCGACGACTACGCCACCCGCCGGGCGCTGGGCTACACCGACAAGTTCCCCCGCTGGGCCGTGGCCTACAAGTTCGAGGCGGAGGAGATGACCACGGAGCTTCTGGCCGTGGACTGGCAGATCGGGCGCACCGGCAAGCTGACGCCGGTGGCGCGGGTGGCGCCGGTGGAGCTGGCCGGGGCCACGGTGCGCCAGGCCACGCTGAACAACTGGCAGGATATACAGCGCAAGCGGGTGCGCATCGGCGCGCGGGTGTGGATCCGCCGCTCCAACGAGGTCATCCCGGAGATCATGGGCCGGGTGGACGAATTCTCGGACGACGAGCGGGACGTGGAAAAGCCCGCCGTCTGTCCCAGCTGCGGCACGGCGCTGGTGGAGCGCGGCGCGCACCTGTTCTGCCCGAACCGGGACGGCTGCACGCCCCAGATCGTGATGCGGCTCTCCCACTTCGCCAGCCGCGACGCCATGGACATCGACACCTTCTCGGAGAAGACCGCCCGCCAGCTGGTGGACGCGGGCCTTCTGCAGGAGGCGGACCAGCTGTACGCTTTGACCCTAAAGCAGCTGTGCGCGCTGGAGCGCTTCGGCGAGAAGAAGGCGCAGAACCTGCTGGACGCCATCGCCAAGAGCCGGGACTGCCGGTTGAACAGCTTCATCTACGCCATCGGCATTCCGGGCATCGGCACCAAGACGGCCCGGGACCTGGCCGAGCGCTTCGGCAGCGTGGACGCGCTGCGGGCGGCCTCCCGGGAGGAACTGACCCAGATGGACGACGTGGGCGAGATCGTGGCCGACGCCGTGGTGGGCTTCTTCGCCGACCCCGCCAACGCCCGGCTGGTGGACGCGCTGCTGGCCGCCGGGGTCAGCCCCAAGTGGGAGGCGCGGGACAATGCCGCCGGGCCCTTCGCGGGCCTGACGGTGGTGGTCACCGGCACGCTTTCGTCCATGGGCCGCAGCGAGGCCGAGGAGGCCATCCGCGACGGCGGCGGCAAGGCCGCGGGCAGCGTGTCGAAGAAGACGAGCCTCGTCGTCGCCGGCGAGAATGCCGGCAGCAAGCTCACCAAGGCGCAGCAGCTGGGCGTGAAGGTGATCGGCGAGGCGGAATTCCTGGCGATGCTGGGCAGGAAAGGCGCGTGACATATCGCGCGCACCCCGCAGAAATTTACATCCAACCCGTAGGCAACGGCCTCAGGATGTGCTATAATATATCTTGGAATTGAATGATTTGACGGCGCCGCTTCGCGCTGAGGGGGTTTGAACATGCAGAGCATGACGGGCTATGGCCGCGCCTTCGCGGAGGTCGACGGCCGCCAGATGACCGTGGAGGTCAAGAGCGTCAACCATCGCTTCCTGGACATAGCGTTCAGGATGCCCCGCAACCTGATGTTCCTCGAGGACGCGGCCCGCAAGCGCATCGGCGAGCGGGTGTCCCGGGGCCACGTGGACGTGTTCGTGACCTACCGCAACCTGCGCACCGACGCGCGGGTGGTGCAGGTGGACGAGGCGCTGTTCAACGCCTACGCCGACGCGCTGCAGACCCTCAGCGGTTCCTCTGGCCCCAGCCTGCGGGACGACCGCACGCTGATGGGCATCGCCCGCATGCCGGACGTGCTCACCGTCACCGAGGCCGAGGAGGACCAGGAGGCCGTGCGGGCGCTGATGCTGGGCGCGCTGGACGCGGCGCTGGACGCGCTGACGGCCATGCGCGCGCGGGAGGGCGAGACCATCCGGCAGGACCTGGCCGGGCGGGTGGACGCCATACAGCGCATGACCGAGCGGGTCCGGGCGCGCTATCCGGAGACGGTGGCGGCCTACACCCAGCGGCTGAAGAACGCGGTGGCCGAGCTGGTGGGCAGCGGCGTGGACGAGACGCGCCTTCTGATGGAGGCGGCGCTGATGGCCGACCGCAGCGCCATCGACGAGGAGATCGTTCGGCTGAACAGCCACGCGGAGCAGCTGCGCGCGCTGCTGGCGCTGGATGAGCCCGTGGGCCGCCGCGTCGACTTCATCGTGCAGGAGCTGAACCGCGAGACCAACACGATCGCCTCCAAGTCTCAGGACATACCGATCACGAAGCTGACCGTGGACATGAAGGCGGAGATCGAAAAGCTGCGCGAGCAGGTCCAGAACGTGGAGTGACCGGCGCGCCGGGAGGGCGCGATACCATTGCAGAAGGGCGGTATACAACATGGCGAATCGCGGCAGGCTGTTTGTCATATCGGGCCCGGCGGGCGCGGGCAAGACCGAAATCGTCAAGAAGCTCATTGCGAGTCACCCGGACGTGCGGCTGTCCGTGTCCTGCACCACCCGCGCGCCCAGGCCCGGCGAGGTGGACGGCGTGAACTACCACTTCGTCAGCGAAGCGCGCTTCAAGCAGCTGGTGGACGAGGGCGCCTTCTACGAGTGGGCCCACGTGCACCAGAACCACTACGGCACGCTGAAGTCCACCGTGCAGAAGGAGCTGGCCGAGGGCCACGACCTGATCCTGGAGATCGACGTGCAGGGCTGCCTGCAGGCCATGGCCCAGGACCCCACCGTGACGGGCATATTCGTGAGCCCGCCCAGCCGGGAGAACCTGGAGGCGCGGCTGCGCAACCGCGGCACCGAGACGGAGGAATCCATACGGGTGCGGCTGAACAACGTGGCCTCGGAGGTCGCCACGGCCTACAAATACCACTACGTCATCATCCACCAGGATTGGTCCGTGGTGCCCAACGCCCTGGAGATCGCGGCGGACGAGGTCTACGCCATCATCGTCGCGCGGCGGCTGGAAATCGACAACCGGAGAGACTTTCTCGACCACCTCAGCCAATCGCTGAAGGCGTAATATTCTGTTTTAGGAGGAAAAAGACTTATGATGACCGAACCCCCCATTGGCGAGCTGCTTGAAAAGGTGGATTGCCGCTACACGCTGGCGGTGGAGGCGTCCAAGCGCGCCCGCGAGATCATCGCCGGCAGCCTGCCGCTGATCGACACCAAGGAGACCAAGCCGCTGTCCATCGCCATCGAGGAGATCAACCGCCGGCTGATCACCTACACCCGCGACGACGAGGCGGAAGAAGAAGCCTGATTGAACGGGCGCTCATATCCCCTGACCCACAGCGAAACCCGATGTCCGTCGGTTTCGCTTATTGGCGTTATACCGGAGGTACATTCATTTCATGTTGAAGGATAAGCAAATCGTGCTGGGCGTGACCGGCGGCATCGCGGCCTACAAGGCCTGCGACCTGGTCAGCCGGCTGGTAAAGCAGGGCGCGAAGGTGCGCGTGGTGATGACGGAGAACGCCGTCAAATTCGTGCCGCCGCTGACCTTTGAGACCCTCAGCGGCAATCCGGTCTGCACCGATACCTTCGCCCCGCGGGACGCGCTGGCCCACATAGCGCTGGCCAAGTGGGCGGACGCCTTCGTGATCGCCCCGGCCACCGCGAACTGCCTGGCCAAGCTGGCCTGCGGCATCGCGGACGATCTGCTGTCCACCACCGCGCTGGCCATGACCGCGCCGCTTCTGATCGCCCCGGCGATGAACGCCAACATGTGGCGGCACCCGGCCACCAAGGCGAACGTGATGGTGCTGCTCTCCCGCGGCGCGCGCACGGTAGGCCCCGGCAGGGGCCGCCTGGCCTGCGGTGACGACGACGTGGGCCGCATGGCCGAGCCCCGGGAGATCGTTGAGGCGCTGCAGGCGCTGCTCAGCGGAAAGCAGGACTTCGCGGGCAGGCGCGTGCTGGTCACGGCCGGGCCCACCGTCGAGCGCATCGACCCGGTGCGCTACATCACCAACCGGTCCTCCGGCAAGATGGGCTACGCCATCGCCGAGGCCGCTCGGGACCGGGGCGCCGAGGTGACGCTGGTGTCCGGCCCGGTCAACCTCGAGGCGCCCGAGGGCGTGAAGCTGGTGTCCGTGGAGTCCAGCGCCCAGCTTTGCGATGCGGTGCTGGCGGCCGGCGCGACGGCGGACGTGGTGATCCAGGCCGCCGCCCCGGCGGATTTCCGGCCCGTGCGCGCATCGGACGAGAAGATCAAGAAGGACGGCGCGGGCATGACCTTGCAGCTGGAAAACACCACCGACATCGCCGCCGAGCTGGGCCGGCGCAAGCGGCCGGGGCAGATTCTGGTGGCCTTCGCGGCGGAGACCGAGAACATGCTTGAAAACGCCCGGGGCAAGCTTGCGCGCAAGAACGCCGACATGGTGGTGGCCAACGACGTCAGCCGCGCGGACGCGGGCTTCGGCGTGGACACCAACGCGGTGACGCTCGTCACCCACAGCGGCGCGCAGGCGCTGCCGCTGATGTCCAAGCGCGCCGCCGCGGACGCCATACTGGACGGCGTCGCCGGGCTGATGGCGACATGAGCGGATACGCCCAGGTCGTCGTGGACCTGTCCGCCGAGGCCGTCGACCGGCAGTTCACCTACGCCGTGCCCGACGGCATGGCGCTGACCCCCGGCCAGCTGGTGGCGGTGCCCTTCGGGCCGCGCACGCTGGAGGGCTTTGTGATCTCGCTGTCGGACGGGTGCGGCCTGCCCGCTGAAAAGGTGAAGCCGGTGCTGCGGGTGGTGCGCCAGGAGCCGGTGGTGCTGCCGGACCTTTTGGAGCTGGCCGAGTGGCTGCACGTGCGCTACCTGTGCAATTTCGTGGACGCGCTGCGGCTGATGCTGCCCGCCCAGATGCGGGGCGGCCGGGTGCGGGAGAAGGTGGCCCGGCGCGCGCGGTTGGTATTGTCCGGCGAAGCGCTGGACGCCTTCATTGCGGCCAACCGGCGCGCGCCGAAGCAGCTTGAGATCGTGGAGGCGCTGCGCACAGGCGACGCCGACGCGGCGCGCTTCGACTCCGCCGCGCTGCGGGCGCTGGAGAAGAAGGGCGCGGTTGAAATCTACGAGCGCGAGCGCCGCCGGACGCCCACGGCCCTCGCCGGGGACCTTCGCACGGCGGACCCGGAGCCCACGGAGGAGCAGCGCCGGGCCGTATCGCGGCTCACCGCGGCGCTGGAGGGCGGCGGCGGGCGGTTTTTGCTGCACGGCGTCACCGGCAGCGGCAAGACGGAGGTCTACATCCGGCTGATCCGCCGGGCGCTTCAGCTGGGCAAGACGGCCATCGTGCTGGTGCCGGAGATCGCGCTGACGCCCCAGATGGTGGCGTGGCTGCACGGGCGCTTCGGCGGCGACGCGGCGGTGCTGCACTCGGCCCTGTCCGCCGGGGAGCGCTTCGACGAGTGGCGGCGCATCCGCTCGGGTGAGGCCCGGGTGGTGATCGGCGCGCGCAGCGCCGTGTTCGCGCCGCTGGAGAACATCGGCGTGATCGTGGTGGACGAGGAGCACGAGACCACCTACCAGTCCGACCGCCGGCCCAGGTACGACGCCCGGGCCGTGGCCTGGCAGCGGGCCGCCCGCCACGGCGCGGTGCTGCTGCTGGGCAGCGCGACGCCGTCGATTTCCACCTACATGCGGGCGATGCCCGGCGTGCGCCCCGAGAACCGGCTGGAGCTGATCGAGCTGCGCCGGCGGGTGAAGGACCGCCCGATGCCCCAGGTGGAAGTGGTGGACATGCGGGGCGAGTTCAGCCGGGGCAACCACTCCATATTCAGCGGCAGGCTGTCCGGCGAGCTGCGGCGCTGCCTGGACGAGGGCCATCAGGCCATGCTGTTCATCAACCGGCGGGGCCACTCCACGTTCGTGTCCTGCCGGGCCTGCGGCTACGTGGTGCGCTGCGGCCAGTGCGACGTGTCCATGACCTGGCACCAGTCGGAAAACGCGCTGCGCTGCCACTACTGCGGCCAGACGCTGCCGCCGCCGAAGAAGTGCCCCGAATGCAATAGCCCTTACATCAAGTACTTCGGCGCGGGCACCGAGAAGGTGCAGGAGGAGGTCCGCCGGCTGTTCCCGGACGCGCGGGTGGCCCGCATGGACGTGGACACCACCCGGGAGAAGGACGCCCATGCCCGGATACTGGACCGGTTCCGCCGGGGCGAGGCCAACGTGCTGGTGGGCACCCAGATGATCGCCAAGGGCCTGGACTTTCCCAACGTGGCGCTGGTGGGCGTGGTGGCGGCGGACCTGTCGCTGCACCTGCCGGACTACCGCAGCGTGGAGCGCACGTTCCAGCTGATCACCCAGGTGGCGGGGCGTGCGGGCCGGGCCGAGGTGCCGGGCCGCGTGGTGGTGCAGACCTACGACCCCGACCACTACGGCATACGCTGCGCCGCCGCCCAGGACTACCGCGCCTTCTACACCCGGGAGAGCGCCTTCCGGCGCTCGGCCATGTACCCGCCGTTTTCCGTGATCGCCCGCGTGGTGTACAGCGGGCGGGACGTGGAGGCCGTGCGCGCCTGCGCCGCGGATCACGAGGCGCAGCTGCGGGCCTGGCTGGGCGAGACCGGCGCGCTGCCCGAGGCGCTGCAGCTGACGGCGGCGGAAGCGCCGATCAAACAGATCCGCGGCGAATACCGCTGGCAGATATTGCTGAAGCTGTCGTACCGGGCCGACATGGACGCCGCCGCGGCGCGGATGCAGGCGCTGGCCGACGCCGCCCCGGAGGGCGTGCGGGCGGAGCTGGAGGTCAATCCGAATAATTTGTTTTGAATACCGGAGGCTTTTATGGCAATTCGTAAGATCGTTGAAATGGGCAAGGACGACATACTGCGCAAGCACGCGCGGCAGGTCGTGAAGTTCGACCGACGGCTGGCCGTGCTGCTGGACGACATGGCGGACACCATGTACGAGGCGGACGGCGTGGGTCTGGCCGCGTCTCAGGTGGGCGTGCTGAAGCGCGCCGTGGTCATCGACGTGGGCGAGGGCCTGATCGAGCTGGTGAACCCCCAGATCGTCTGGCAGGAGGGCGAGGTCGTCGGCGCGGAGGGCTGCCTGTCCGTGCCCGGGCGGCGCGGCACCGTGGCGCGGCCCCAGAAGGTGCGCGTCACCGCCCAGGACCGCAAGGGCAACGCCATCGAGGTGGAGGGCGAGGGCATTCTGGCCGTGTGCCTGTGCCACGAGATCGACCATTTGGACGGCATACTGTACGTCGACAAGATGATCGAGGACGTCACGGACAAGCTGCAGGAAGAGGACGGAGATGAGGCCGGGGAAAAGGCCGGGGAGAAGGAATGAATCGGTATAAAATCGCATTCATGGGCACGCCGCAGTTCGCGGTGCCCGTGCTGAAGGCGCTGGCGGACGACGAACGCTTCGACGTGGTCGGCGTGTTCTGCCAGCCGGACCGGCCCGCGGGCCGGGGCAAGAAGCTGACGGCCTGTCCGGTCAAGCAACTGGCGCTGGAGCGCGGCCTGCCGGTTTTTCAGTTTGAGCGCATCCGCAGGCCGGAGGGCGTGGCGCAGCTGCGCGCGCTGGCCCCGGACGCGGTGGTGACCGCAGCCTTCGGCCAGATTCTGACCCAGGAGCTGCTGGACATTCCCGCGTTCGGCACGATCAACGTGCACGCCTCGCTGCTGCCGGGCTATCGCGGCCCCGCGCCGATCAACTGGTGCATCGCGAACGGCGAGACGGTGGCCGGCGTCACGATCATGCGCACGGACATCGGCATCGACACCGGCGACATGTACGTCAGCGTCCAGACCCCCATCGGCGAAATGGAGACCGCCGGTGAGCTGACGGAGCGGCTCTCCGCGCTGGGCGCAGAGCTGCTGGCCGAATCCCTGCCGGGCATACTGTCGGGCGATATCAAGCCCGTGCCCCAGGACCCGGACAAGGCCAGCTACCAGCCCATGCTGAACAAGGCCATGGGCGAGATCGACTGGACCCTGCCCGCCCGGACCATCGCCTGCCGCGTGCGGGGCTTCAACCCCTGGCCCGGCGCGTACACCGACATGCCCGAGGGCCGTCTGAAGGTGTACCTGGCCCGGCCCGTCGAAATGGACGGCGGCGCGGTGCCCGGCGAGGTGATCGCCTCCGGCGCGAAGGAGGGCCTGGTGGTGCGCTGCGGCGAGGGCGCGCTGGAGATACTGGAGCTGCAGGCCCCCGGCGGCAGGCATATGACGGCGAAAGCATACCTGATGGGAAAGAAGATCGAGGTCGGAACGGTGTTTGGGAACAGTGAGGAGTGAGGAGTTAGGAGTGAGGAGCATTGATTGGCTATCTCATACTCCTCACTCCTAACTCCTAACTCCTCACTCACACAGGTGGTGTTGGGATGAGTGATAGAAGGATGAGCGGCAATCGGCGGCCCCGCGGGAATGCGCCCCACAGGGAGCGGCGCGTCAGCGCCAGGGACGCGGCGCTTCGGGCGCTTCAGGACGTGGTTCGGGGCGACGCCTTCGCGGCTCAGGCGCTGAACCGGCGTCTGGACGAGGCCCGGCTGAGGCCGGACGACCGGCGGCTGGCCGCGGGGCTGTTCTACAGCGCCGTGGAGAACCGGCTGTACATCGAATACATGCTCGCGCGCTTCATGGAGCAGCGGCCCGAGGCGCTGGTGACCGACATACTGCACATCGCGGCGGCCCAGCTGCTGTTCATGGACCGGGTGCCCGACCACGCGGCGGTGGACGAGGCGGTGAAGCAGGTGCGCGCCGCCCGTCGCGAGGGCTACGCGGGCCTTGTGAACGGCGTGCTGCGCAACCTGATTCGCGCCCGGGACGCCGGGACGCTGGCGCTGCCGGAGAGGGACAGCGACCCGGTGGCGTGGCTGCGGGTGAAGTGTTCCGTGGCGGAGCCCGCCGCCCGTCGGCTGATCGACGCCTACGGGCTGGACGGCGCTTTTGAGCTGGCCGCGTGGACGCCGCCCCGCCGGAACGAGACCGTCCGCCCGAACCGGCTGCGCATGGACGGCGCGGCCTTCGAAGCCTGGCTGGACGGGCAGAAGCTCAACTGGCGCAGGGGCGACGCCGAGGACGCGTACATCGTGTCGGACGCCGGGAATCTGGCGGCCCACGAGGGCTACCGACAGGGCCTGTTCTCGATACAGGGCGAGAGCGCCATGCTGGCGGCGCTGGCCGTGGGCGCGAAGCCCGGCATGCAGATACTGGACGCCTGCGCGGCCCCCGGCGGCAAGACCTGCCTGATGGCCGAGCGCATGGGCACCTCGGGCCGGGTCTACGCCTGGGACGTGCACCCGCACCGGGTGGAGCTGATCCGCGCCGCGGCGCGCAGGCTGGGCCTGGAGAACGTGCGCCCCGGCGAGCGGGACGCGCGGCGAATGGCGCCGGACATGCGCCTGACGATGGACGCGGCGCTGGTGGACGCCCCCTGCTCCGGGCTGGGCGTGATCGCCGAGAAGCCGGACATCAAGTACCGCCAGAGCGAGGAGCGCCTCGCCGCGCTGCCGCCGCTGCAGCGCCAGATACTGGACGCCGTTTGCGAAACCGTAAAGGTGGGGGGCCTTCTGGTGTACGCCACCTGCACGGTGCTGCCGGAGGAGAACATCCGCCAGGCCGAGGCGTTTTTACAGCGCCACCCGGAATTTGAGCCGGACCTGTCGGACGATTGGCTGCCCCCGCGGCTCAGGCCGCTGTATGAGGGCGGCATGCTTCAGATACTGCCCCGCCGGGACGGGCTGGACGGCTTCTTCATCGCGCGGATGCGCAGAAAGGGCGTGTGACGCTTGGACAGGATACAGCTACTGGGCCTCACCGGCGAGGAGCTGGAGCGCTTCGTGACCGATGAACTGAAGCAGCCCCGCTATCGCGCCGGGCAGATCGCCGACTGGCTGGCCCGCGGCGCGGACATCGACGGCATGACCAATCTGTCCGCCCCGCTGCGCGCACGGCTTTTGGAACTGGCGGTCGCCAACCCGGTGCGCATACAGGGGGCCTTCCGCTCAAAGCTCGACGACACCGAGAAGTTCCTGTACGCGCTGCCCGACGGCAATCTGATCGAGGGCGTGCTGATGCGCTACCACCACGGCGACACGCTGTGCGTGTCCACCCAGGTGGGCTGCCGCATGGGCTGCGCCTTCTGCGCCAGCACGCTGGAGGGCCGGGTGCGCGATCTGACGGCGGCGGAGATCCTGGGCCAGGTGGTGGCAGTGAACCGCCACATACAGGCCGAACAGCCGGACCGCCGGGTGCACAACATCGTGCTGATGGGCAGCGGCGAGCCGCTGGACAACTACGACAACGTGGTCAGATTCCTGCGCCTGGTGAACGCCCCCAAGGGGCTGAACATATCGCTGCGCAACATATCGCTGTCCACCTGCGGGCTGGTGCGGCGGATGTACGACTTCGCCGCGGAGGGCCTGCCGGTGACGCTGAGCCTCTCGCTGCACGCCCCCAACGACGAGATTCGCCGGAAGATCATGCCGGTGGCCAACGCCTACGGCTATGAAGAGGTGCTGGCGGCCTGCAAGTACTACGTGGAGAAGACGGGCCGCCGGGTGATATTCGAATACGCGCTCATCCGGGACCTGAACAGCGACGTGCGCCACGCCGAGGAGCTGGCCCGCCGCCTGCGGGGCCTGCGCTGCCACGTGAACCTGATCCCGCTGAACGACGTGAAGGAGCGCAATCTCGCCGCCCCCGACCGCCGGACGGTGGAGGCGTTTTTGAAGCGCCTGGAGCTGAAGCACATCTCCGCCACGATCCGCCGCGAGATGGGCGCCGACATCGAGGGCGCCTGCGGCCAGCTGAGGCGGAAGGTACTGAGCGATATGGAATCGGGAACGGGAAACACATAGCGCACGATTCCACATTCAACACGACGCCATCTGGAGGATACGCGCATGAAGGTCTATGCGATTACAGACATCGGCAGGATGCGGCCCATCAACGAGGACGCCTATTACCTTCCCCGGGAGGGCGAGCGCTTCTGCGCCGTGGCCGACGGCATGGGCGGCCACAACGCCGGAGAGGTGGCCAGCGCCATGGCGGTGGAGGTGTTTTCCCGCTGCATGCGCCAGGCGGAGGACATCGGCGAGCAGGCCCTGTTCGATTCGGTGGCCCAGGCCAACGAGGCCGTGTTCGAGGCCGCGCTGGAGAACGAGGGCATGAGCGGCATGGGCACCACCTTCTCGGCCCTGGCCGAGCAGGGCGGGGTGGCGTACATCGCCCACGTGGGCGACAGCCGAGTCTACCTGTTGCGGGACGGCGCGATCACGCGGGTCACCACCGACCACACGCTGGTGGAGGAGATGGTGCAGAAGGGCATGATCACGCCCCGGGAGGCGCGGTTCCATCCCCGGCGCAACATCATCACCCGCGCCCTGGGCACCGAACCGGACGTGGAGATCGACCTGATCCGCCTGGACGTGCGCCCCGGCGACGTATTCTTCCTGTGCAGCGACGGCATGACCAACTACGTGGAGGAGCACGACATACTGCTGGCCGCCCGGTCTGAGGGCGACTGGCAGCGGAAGCTGGAGCACCTGGTCTCCCTGGCCCTTGGCAACGGCGGCGCGGACAACATCACCGCGCTGTTCGCAGTGATGGAGGAGGCAACCGCCTGATGATCGGACGCGTCATATCGGGGCGATATGTCGTGCAGGCCGTCGTCGGGACGGGCGGTATGGCCGTCGTCTATCGCGCCTTCGATCAAAAGAAAAACCGAATCGTGGCCATCAAGGTGCTGCGGCCGGAGTATGAGTCGGACGAGGAATTCGTGCGGCGCTTCAGCCGTGAGGCCGAGGCGGCGTCCAAGGTCTCCCACGAGAACATCGTGAACATGCTGGACGTGGGCATCGACGGCGACCTGCGCTACATCGTGATGGAGTACGTGGACGGCCAGACGCTGAAGGACATGATCCGCCAGCGGGGCACCATCCACCCGGACACCGCCATACGCATGACCATCCGCATCCTTGCGGCGGTGGACCACGCCCACCGCAACGGCATCGTGCACCGGGACATCAAGCCCCAGAACATACTGGTGGACAACCAGGGCCGGGTGAAGGTGGCCGACTTCGGCATCCGCAACGGCATCGTGCACCGGGACATCAAGCCCCAGAACATACTGGTGGACAACCAGGGCCGGGTGAAGGTGGCCGACTTCGGCATCGCCCGGCTGAAGGCCTCCCAGACCACCCACATCGAGGAGGGGGGCAGCAGCGGGTCCGCGCTGGGCAGCGTGCACTACTTCTCCCCGGAGCAGGCCCGCGGCGAGATGGCCGACGAGAAGAGCGACCTGTACTCCGTGGGCGTGGTGATGTACGAGATGCTCACGGGCCAGGTGCCCTTCGACGGCGAGACCTCGGTGTCGGTGGCGCTGAAGCACCTGAGCGAGGCGCCCAAGAGCATGCGCGACCATCAGCAGGGCATCTCCAAGGCCCTGGACGAGGTGGTCATGCGCGCGCTGTGCAAGGACGCGACCAAGCGCTACCAGACGGCGGCGGAGATGGCCGCGGACCTGAGAAAGGCCATCGCCCACCCCCAGGGCGGCTTCGTGACCTATCCGAAGGATGCCGACGAGGTCGAAAAGGAGAAGGAGGAGCGCCGCCGCAAGCGCGAGCAGGACCGGCGCAGGCTGCGCCGGGCGATGCTGGCCTGCGTGCTGATCGGCGTGGCGCTGATCCTGGCGGCGGGCGTGTGGTTCTTCGTGGTCACGGTGAACACCTACGTCATGCCGGACCTGGTGGGGCAGGAGCAGCTGCTGGCCCAGGACGCGCTGGAGAAGCTGGGCGGCGAGGCCGAGGTGGAGTACGACTACAGCGAAGACTACGAGGAGGGCATCGTCATCGGCCAGTCCCGCCGGGTCGGGGCGCGGGTGAAGCAGGCGGTCCCCGTGGCGCTGACCGTCAGCCGGGGCACCCGGTGGTACTACCTGGAGGACTGCGCGGGCCGGAGCATGGACGAGGTCTACGACGCGCTGAAGGCCCAGGGCGTGGAGAACGTGCAGGTGCTGTACGTGAAATCGGACGCGCCGGTGGGCACGGTGGTCAGCGTGTCGCCGGAGCCGGGCCGCCAGGCCAGGGACGCGCTGGTGATACTGACCGTCAGCGGGCAGCGCGTGCTGATGCCGTCGCTCTACGGCTTTACGCTGGAGGACGCTCAGGCGCTGATCGAGGCCGAGGGCCTGCGGCTGGGCACGGTGACCGAGAGCGAGGCCGTGGACGCCCTGCCCAACACCGTGATCGCCCAGGGGCCGGAGGCCGGTACCGAGCAGATGGCCGGCACCACGGTGGACATCACCGTCAACCAGTCGCACCAGACGCTGTGCTATCCCACCTCGAAGCTGTCGGTGGTGGTGCCGCTGAACGGCAGCAGCGTGCAGATCATGATGGTTTCGCCCTCCGGGGCCACCCAGGAGGCCTACCACGGCGAGCTGAACGCGGGCACCTACCGCTTCGAGCTGTCCGACGCCGAGGCGGGCGAGCACATCGTGAACATACTGATGGACGGCGTGCTGATGGAGAGCCAGTCGGTGCGGTTTGAGTGACAGGGAGTAGGGAGTAGGGAGTAGGGAGTAGGGAGTAGGGAGTAGGGAGTAGGGAGTAGGGAGTAGGGAGTAGGGAGTAGGAGCGCCCGCCCGAGAGGGAACAGGGAACGTGGGACAGGGAACAGGGGACAGGGAACAGGGGACAGGGAACAGGGGACAGGGAACAGGGGACAGGGGACAGGGATGACGGAGACGACATTGACCGGTGTGATCCTTCAGGGCGTGGGCGGCTTTTACACCGCGCGGGACGCGGCGGGCAACATGTACACGCTGCGGGCCCAGGGGAAGCTTCGGCGCGAGCGGACGAAGCCCAAGGTGGGCGATAGCATCGAGCTGGTCCCCGGCGACGGGGAGGCCCACGGCTGGATCAGGCGCATACTGCCCCGGCGGAACGAGCTGGTCCGGCCGCCGGTGGCGAACATCGACGTGATCGTGATCGTGGCCGCCGCCGCCACGCCGGACCCGGACCTGATGATGGTGGACCGGCTGATGCTCAACGCCCGCCGGGCGGGCATCGACGTGCTGCTGGCGGTCAACAAGAGCGACCTGGACCCGGACCGCGCCCGGGACATACTCTCGCAGTACCGGGGCGCCCAGGCGTCGCCGATGATGGTGTGCGCCGACACGGGCGAGGGCCTGGATGCGCTGCGCCGGAAGCTTGTGGGCAAGGTGCACGCGCTGGCGGGGCAGTCCGGGGCGGGCAAGTCCACGATGATCAACGCCCTGTACGGCCTGGCGCTTGAGACCGGCGGCCTGTCCCGCAGGATCGAGCGGGGGAAGAACACCACGCGGCACTGCCAGCTGATCCCCGTTCCGGGCGGCGGCATGGTGCTGGACACCCCCGGCTTCAGCCTGCTGGAGAGCGATGTGTTCGACCCGGTGGAGATGAAGGACAGCTGGCCGGAGTTCGCGCCCTACGAGGGCCAATGCTTCTTTCAGCCCTGTTATCACGCCACGGAGCCCCGCTGCGCCGTGCGCGACGCGGTGGCGGCCGGCGAGATCGACCCGCGGCGGCATTCGCGCTACGCGGCGCTTCTCGATGAGATGAAACAGAAATGGAGGGATCGCTATGATTAAGATCGCCCCTTCCCTTCTGGCGGCCGACTACAAGCGGCTGGGGGACGAGGTGCGGCGCATGGCCGAGGCCGGCGCGGACTACCTGCACTTCGACGTGATGGACGGCAGCTTCGTGCCGAACATCAGCTTCGGGCCGGACGTATTGCGGCAGGTGTCCGACTGCGGGCTGCCCGTCGACGCCCACCTGATGATCGTGAACCCGGAGAAGTACATCGACACCTTCGCCGCGGCCGGGGCGCGGATCATCACCGTGCACGCCGAGGCCACCGTGCACCTGCACCGCTCGCTCCAGCAGATTCGCGCCGCGGGGTGCCTGGCGGGCGTGGCGATGAATCCGGCCACCTCGCCGGAGTGCCTGCGCTACGTGCTGGGGGACTTCGACCTGGCGCTGGTGATGACGGTGAACCCGGGCTACGGCGGGCAGAAGCTGATCCCCGCCTGCATCGACAAGGTGGCCGAGGTGCGCGGCATGCTGAACAAAGCCGGGCTTGAGGCCATCGTGGAGGTGGACGGCGGCGTGAACGCGCAGACCGCGAAGCGGCTGACCGCCGCCGGGGCGGACATGCTGGTGGCGGGCAGCGCGCTGTACGGCGCGCCGGACGCCGCCGCGTTCATCCGCGCCGCGCGGGGATGATCGACCTGTCTGAAAGGAGCGATACCATGCGAAAGATCGTCGCGCTGGTCCTCGTACTGATGCTGTGCGGCTGCGCGCTGGCGGAGCGGGTGCCGGGCAACTGGCTGGGCTTCCAGGTGCTGGCGCAGCTGTCGGACGGCAGCCACAACGTCATCGTCTCGCCCATCGGCCTGACCTGGAGCCTGGCGATGGCCGCCGACGGCGCCGCGGGGGAGACCCGGGCGCGGCTGTTGAAGGCGCTGGACCTGAACGAGCCGGAGGACGCCGCCGCGCTGGCGGAGTCCATGAAGGATACGGGCCTGCGCTGGGCGAACGCCGCGTTCGCGGACCCGGGGCTGAAGCTGCTGCCGGACTACGTGGAGCGGCTGAACACCGTCTACGGCGCGCCCTGCTTTCCCCTGAACGACCAATCGGAGGCGGACGCCTGGGTCAGCGAACAGACGGAGGGGCTGCTGGACGGCCTGCCCGCGTCGGGCAGTTTCCAGGAGGCGCAGCTGGTGCTGCTGAACGCCGTGTCGATGGACGCGGAGTGGGCCTCGCCCTTTGCCACCGAGGACACCTATGAGGACGTGTTCCACGCGCCCGACGGCGATGTGCAGGTGCCCTTCATGCACCAGCAGACCTTCGCCCAGTACGGCGAGCAGGACGGTATGCGCTTCATCCAGAAGGGCTACAGGGGCGGCAGGCTCACGATGATGCTGGCCGTGCCCAGGAGCGGCAAGCTGTCGTCGGCGCTGGCGAAGCTGAAGGAGCACGGCATGAAGAGCTTCCTGTTCGTGCGCAACCCGGTTTCCGTGAAGCTGAGCCTGCCGAAGGTGGACTGCGCCTTCGACGCGGGCATGGTCCAGGCCATCAGCGCGGCGGGCTGCTGGGTGCCCTTCAGCGACCAGTACGCCGATTACTCCGGCATCAGCGAAGAGCCGCTGGTGATCACCGAGGTGTCCCAGCGGCTGCGCGTGCGGATCGACGAGGGCGGCACGAAGGCCGCCGCCGTCACCGAGGTGGACATGAACAAGGCCGCCCCGCGCATGCAGGAGGACGAGCCGGCGGAGCTGACCCTGGACCAGCCCTTCATATTCGTCATATTCGACCGGGAGACCGAGGCGATCTGCTTCGCCGGCGTGGTGACCAACCCGCTGGGCTGAACAAACTTCCGTCACATTTAACAGAAATCCCCCTGCAACTTTTCGCGGGGGGATTATAATGATAACCGCAGTGAACCTTTAAGTCGATCCCGTGAGGTCGGCAAGGTGACGAAGACGCGAAAGCGAAGCGGGCCCGTGGGGCCCGGTGGTGCTGCGCCCCCGCCTTGCCGGCGGGGGCGCAGTTTTGCGTGGGAGGGCGTGCGATGAATAAGAAGACCCAGATCATGGACGAGGCCCAGCTGCGCCGCACCGTCACCCGCATGGCCCATGAGATCATCGAGCGCGACAAGGGCGTGGCGGACGTGGTGCTGGTGGGCATACGCCGCCGGGGCGAGCCCATCGCCCGCATGCTGGCCGGGGCCATCGAGCGGGTGGAGGGCGCGAAGGTGCCCGTGGGCACGGTGGACATCACCTTCTACCGCGACGACCTGACCCACCTGTCCGCCGACCCGAAGCTGAACCGCACCGACGTGCCCTTTGCCATCGGGGAGAAGACCGTGGTGCTGGTGGACGACGTGCTGTACACCGGCCGCACGGCCCGGGCGGCGCTGGACGCGCTGATGGACCTGGGCCGGGCCAGGCGCATACAGCTGGCCGTGCTGATCGACCGGGGCCACCGGGAATTGCCCATCCGCGCCGACTTCGCCGGCAAGAACGTGCCCACCGCCCAGACGGAGTTCGTGCGCGTGGCGATCCCCGAGATCGACGGCGAGACGGGCGTGTGGCTGTGCGACAGGGACAACTGAGGATTATTTGATACCATAAGGAGGCAAGCGTCATGAAGATCGACAGGAACGTGGAGAACGGGAAGGTCTGTTACGCGTTGGAGGGTCGCCTGGACACCACCACCGCGCCGGAGCTGGAGAGGGAACTGAAGAACGATTTGGACGGCGCCACCCGGCTGACGCTGGATTTCAGCAAGCTGGACTACATCTCCTCCGCCGGACTGAGGGTCCTGCTGAGCGCCCACAAGGCCATGAGCAGGAAAGGCGGCATGACGGTGACGAATGTGAACGAGATGGTGCGCGAGGTGTTTGAAGTCACCGGGTTTTCGGATATTCTGAATATCGAGTGAGGAGAATGCGATATGAAATCTGACGTTATCGTCGTATCCAGCAAGGGCCAGGGAATGGACGCCGCACTGGCGCAGGCCGACAGGACCGCAGAACAGATGGGGCTTTCCCCCAGGGAAGCGCTGCACATGCGCCTTCTGGTTGAAGAGATGATGGGCCTTGTGCGCTCCATCATCGGTCAGCTCGAGGGAAAATTCTGGATCGAGACCGAGGGCAAGGCCTATCGCCTGTATCTTCGGACGGTCACTCTGATGGACGCCGAGCAGCGCGCGCAGCTGATCTCGTCTTCTTCCAGCGGAAAGAACGAGGCGCACCGCGGCCTCATGGGCAAGATCCGCGCGTTTTTTGAGCCCATGCCGATCGAGGACACTCCGGCGTATCTGGCTGAAACGATCGCGCCGAGCAGCGCAAGCGGGGACGTCTCCTGGTCGATGGAAGCCTACCGGGAGCGCCTGCTCAGGCGCAAGGACGCCTCCTCCGACGCGCAGGAGGAATGGGACGAGCTGGAAAAATCCGTGGTTTCCCACATCGCGGACAACGTCACGGTCAGCATCCGCGGCTACGATGTGGAGTTGGTGATCCTCAAGCGCCTGGGCTGATTCGGGCGCTTCCCCGGCCGACGTCCGCCCGTCGGGCGACGGTTCCCCCGGGAGGGGGCTGTGGACGAATAGAAAGGTGGATGATGTCACATGTCTGAACAGGGTATTCGCGACGCGAGGTCGCTGGGCGCCCCGAAGATGCTGCTGCTGGGCTTCCAGCACATGTTCGCGATGTTCGGCGCGACGGTGCTGGTGCCGGTGCTGACCGGGCTGCCGGTCTCGACGACGCTGCTGTTTGCCGGCCTGGGCACGCTGCTGTTCCACTTCCTGACCAAGGGCAAGGTGCCCGCGTTCCTGGGCAGCTCCTTCGCGTTCCTGGGCGGCTACGCCAGCGTCGCGACGCTGTTTAACGACACCCAGGCCATGAACTGGATTCCCTACGCCGGCGTGGGCGTGGCCTGCGCGGGCCTGATGTACGTGGTGCTGTCGGCGCTGTTCAAGTCCTTCGGCGCGGCCCGGGTCATGCGCTTCTTCCCGCCCATCGTCACCGGCCCCGTCATCATCTGCATCGGCCTGTGCCTGGCGAACTCCGCCATCAACAACTGCGTGACCAACTGGTGGATCGCCGTGCTGGCCATCGCCATCGTGGTGGTCTGCAACATCTGGGGCAAGGGCATGATCAAGATCATACCGATCCTGCTGGGCGTGCTGGGCAGCTACATCGTGGCCGCCGTCTGCGGCCAGGTGGACTTCACCCCCGTGGCCGAGGCCAAGTGGGTCGGCTTCCCCATCGTGTTCGGCGACACCGTGTTCAGCCTGTTCAAGGGCTGTGACGGCGCAAAGCTGGTCAGCGCCATCGTGATCATGGTGCCCATCGCCATCGCCACGATGATCGAGCACATCGGCGACGTGTGCGCCATCTCCTCCACCGTGGGCGACAACTTCGTGGCCGACCCCGGCCTGCACCGCACCCTGCTGGGCGACGGCCTGGCCACCGCGCTGGCGGCCTGCTTCGGCGCGCCGGCCAACACCACCTACGGCGAGAACACCGGCGTGCTGGCGCTGACCAAGGTGTACGACCCCAGGGTCATCCGCATCGCCGCCGTGCTGGCCATGCTGTTCTCCTTCTGCCCGAAGTTCGCGGCGCTGGTCTCCGCCATGCCCGCGGCCACCATCGGCGGCGTCAGCCTGATCCTGTACGGCATGATCTCCGCCGTGGGCGTGCGCAACGTGGTCGAGAACCAGGTAGACTTCACCAAGAGCCGCAACATCATCATCGCCGCCCTGATCCTGGGCCTGAGCCTGGGCATCAACTTCTCCAGCGCCGGCGCCATCGCGCTGGGCCCGGTGAGCCTGTCCGGCCTGGCCGTGGGCGCGCTGGTGGGCATACTGCTCAACGCCATCCTCCCCGGCAACGACTACGAGTTCGGCAAGAACCAGCTGGGCGACACCTCCGTCAGCTTCCAGCAGGGCGTGGACCGCGCCGGCACCCACAAGGGCGCCCGGAAGTAATTTCAGGTCACAGGGTTAATTGTTGACAAAAATAAGACGAAAATGTGCCCTGAGTATTGAAATACAGTCGGGCATGGGGTATACTGGATGTGACCGGTAACCCCATGCACACCGACGAAGAAAGGAAGAATACCCATGAAGAAGCTTTTGGCACTGGTTGTGGCCCTGCTGCTCGTGCTCGGCGCCGTCTCCGCGCTGGCCGAGAACGTCAAGATGGACAAGCTGACCTTTGAGTTCGTGCCCTCCAAGGACGCGGACGTCATCATCACCGGCACGCAGAATCTGCCCGAGCTGGTCCAGGCCGAAATGGCGAAGCTGGGCTACGACATCGGCGAGGTCGACATCACCGTCGGCACCAGCTACGAGGCGACCGGCGAGGCCATGTCCGCCGGCACCATCGACGTGGGCTGGCTGCCCGGCGGCACCTACGCCATCTACAGCCAGAACGGCGAAGTGGCCGTCATACTGACCGCCACCCGCGCCGGCCTGTCCAACGACAGCGAGAATCCCGCCGACTGGAACGGCATCGACAACAAGACCCTGCCCACCGACAATCAGGTCACCTTCTACCGCTCCCTGATCTACGCCGCGCCCACCGAGAAGGGCAAGGCCCTGGCCGCCAAGGCCAACGCTGGCGAGGCGATCACCTGGGACGAGCTGAACGACTGCACCTGGGCCGTCGGCAACACCTCCTCCTCCGCGGGCTACATCTACCCCACCATGTGGCTGATGGAGCACTACGACGGCAAGAAGATTTCCGACCTGGCCAACGTGGTGAACCTGGGCTATGCCGACGCCTTCGCGCAGGCTGCCGCCGAGCAGGTGGACATCATCTGCTGCTACGCCGACGGCCGCCGCGACTACGAGACCGCCTGGAACCTGCCCAACGACCAGCAGGACGAGACCGGCAAGCAGGGCATGGGCCGCGAAGGCGCCATCTGGGATGAGCTGAACGTCATCGGCGTCACCCCCGGCATCTACAACGACACCGTGGCCATCACCACCGCCAAGCCCGAGATCAACAACCCAGAGTTCATTGGCGCCCTGCAGACCGCGCTGATCAACATCATCAACACCGACGAGGGCAAGGCCATCTTCTCCGTGTACAGCCACACCGGCTACGCCATCGCGCAGGACAGCGATTACGACGGCGCGCGCCAGGCTCTGACGGTCGTGAAGTGATCGACCCTGTTTCTCATAGGAATACCGCTGCTTAGAGCACCTGTAGGGGCGCCGATGCGGCGCCCGCTCGAGCGCATGTGCCGGGCGGGCGGCGCGTCGCCGCCCCTGCGGTCGTGCTGACACCATCAACGCCCACAAAGGGGAGAGCGAATTGATTGAGTTCAAGCATGTGGACAAGGTCTATCCCAACGGCGTCAAGGGGCTGCAGGACGTCACGCTGACCATCGACCAGGGCGAGTTCGTGGCGATCATCGGCCTGTCCGGCGCGGGCAAGTCCACGCTGATCCGCACCATCAACCGCATGATCGACGTCACCAGCGGCGAGCTGACCGTGGACGGCGTGAACGTGATGTCGCTGCACGGCAAGGCCATGCGCCGCTACCGCCGCAAGATCGGCATGATCTTCCAGTCCTACAACCTGGTGACCCGCTCCACGGCCATCAAGAACGTGCTGACCAGCATGGTGCCGGACATGAACTTCTTCAGCGTGCTGCTGGGGCTGTTCACGAAGAGCCAGAAGCTGCAGGCGCTGGAGGCCCTGGACAAGGTGGGCATACTGGACAAGGCCTACACCCGCTGCGACCAGCTCTCCGGCGGCCAGCAGCAGCGCGTCTCCCTGGCCCGCACGCTGAACCAGCAGCCCACGATCATACTGGCGGACGAGCCCGTGGCGGCGCTGGACCCGGTGACGGCCAACCAGGTGATGAGCGACTTCAAGCGCATCAACGAGGAAATGAACATCACGGTGCTCATCAACATCCACCACGTGGACCTGGCGCTCAAGTACTGCAACCGCGTCATCGGCATTCGCGCGGGCCAGGTGGTCTACGACGGGCCCACCACCGAGGTCACCCAGGACATACTGGACCAGATCTACAACGGCGCGGCCATACCCACGTCGGAAAAGTGAGGGCCGCGGGATGAAGAAGAGACAGAGCGCTGAGACGGCGGTCGCGCCCGCGCTGTTCGACCGCGTATTCAAGCCGAAGACCGTCACGCTGCCCAACGGCCACACCGTTCTGCAGCCCGTGTCCCGCACGCCCTTCATCGCGGCGGTGGTGATCGCCGTGGTGCTGATCTCGGCGAAGATGACCGGGTTCAGCTTCAAGATACTGTTCGAGCGCGGCCACCAGCTGGGCTACATACTGGGCCGCATATTCCACCCCAACTGGGACTACTTCAAGGGCTTCTGGGTGGAGGAGAACCGGGCCGAGACCATGAAGCTGATGAACGCGCTGTTTGACACCATCAAGATGTCGGTGATGGGCTCGGTGATCGGCGCGACGCTGGCGCTGCCGGTGGCGGTGCTGTCGTCCACCAACATCAACAAAAACCGGTTCGCGGTGTGGACGCTGCGCATCCTGCTGATGATCATTCGCACGCTGCCCACGCTGATCATCGCCAAGTTCGCCGCGCTGATCTTCGGCCTGGGCACCTTCGCGGGCACCGTGGCCATCATCGTGTTCACCTTCGGCATCGTGGCGAAGATGATGTACGAGTCCATCGAGACCATCGACATGGGGGCCTTCGAGGCCACCGAGAGCTTTGGCGCCAACAAGTTCCAGTCCTTCTGGTCGGCCTGCATGCCCCAGATATTGCCCACCTATCTGTCCTACTGCCTGTACAGCCTGGAGATGAACATCCGCGCGGCGGCCATACTGGGCTACGTGGGCGCGGGCGGCCTGGGCATACTGATCAACGAGGTCATCGGCTGGCGCGACTACGAGAGCCTGGGCGCGGTGCTGCTGGCGCTGTTCGTGGTGGTGTTCATCATCGAGAACACCAGCGAGACGCTGCGCAAAAAGCTGAGCTGAGGAGGGGGAGAGCATGGCAAAGAAAGAGCGCTTACTGAATCCCGACCGCCCCCTCACCATCGAGGAGGCCTACGCCCTGAGGCCGAGGCTGTGGTGGCTGTACACGCTGATCGTGCTGGTTATCGCCGCGCTGCTGGGCTGGAGCGGCAGCGCCATCAACTTCAAGGGCTTCGCCTCCAAGGGCATCGTGATCGCCAAGGGCGTGGGCAACGGCCTGATCCACCCGGACACGGGCCTGCTGTTCAACCTGACGACCGAGGGCGTGCCCTATCAGCTGTTGCAGACCGTGGCCATCGCGGTGCTGGGCACGCTGATCGGCGGCGTGCTGGCGATACCGTTCAGCTTCCTGGCCTGCGACCGCATCGTGCCCAAGTGGGTGGCGGTGATCTTCCGCGCGGTGATACTGGGCATCCGCACGATTCCCAGCCTGGTGTGGGCGCTGGTGTGGATTCGCGTCACCGGCCCCAACGCCTTCTGCGGCGTGGTCACCGAGTCGGTCTGCTCCATCGGCATGATCTGCAAGATGTACATCAACGCCATCGAGGATGTGGACACCAAGATACTGGAGAGCCTGGACGCCGCCGGCTGCAACGGCTTTGAAAAGGTCCGCTACGGCATGCTGCCCCAGATCATCCCCAACTTCATCTCCACGGTGATCTACCGCTTCGACATCAACGTGAAGGACGCCACCACGCTGGGCATCGTCGGCGCGGGCGGCATCGGCGCGGCGCTGATACAGTGCATGAACTCCTCCCGCTGGAGCATGGTCGGCGCGTACCTGTTCGGCCTGGTGGCGCTGATGATCATCATCGAAATCTTCTCCACCCGGGTGCGCAACCGCCTGGCGCGGGGCTGACAAAGGGATATGCCATGAACCGGATGACCATTTGGTTTACCAGCGATACCCACGGATATCTGTTCGATACCGATTTCGCGAGCCGGGAGCCCCGGGATCAAGGGCTCCTGGGCTTTCGCTTTCCCAAGGACGAAAACACGCTGGTGATCGACGGCGGTGATACCCTGCAGGGCTCGCCGCTGACCTGCTTCTGCCAGCAGACGGGCGAGCCGCTGCCCTTCGCCGCGGCGCTGAACGATCTGGGCTATGACTACGTGACCCTGGGCAACCACGACTTCAACCGGGGCCGCGCGGTGCTGGCCGGCTACCTGGACGCGCTGAGCGCCCGCTGCCTGTGCGCCAACGTCACCGACGCCGAAGGCCGGCTGCCCATACTGCCTTGGGCGGTCCACACGCTGGGCAACGGCCTGCGGGTGGGCCTTGTTGGCGTGGTGACGGATTGGGTGAACCTGTGGGAGAAGCCGGAGCACCTTACGGGCCTGACCGTGTCCGACCCGCTGCCCGCCGCCCGCGCGGCGGTGGAGGCGCTGCGCCGGGAGGGCGTGGACGTGTTGGTGGGCGTCTACCACGGCGGCCTGGAGCGCGACCCGGACACCGGCAGGCTGCTCTCCGAGACCGACGAGAACATCGCCTGCCGCCTGTGCGAGCAGCTGCCCTTCGACGTGCTGCTCACCGGCCACCAGCACATCGCCATGGTGGAAAAGACGTGGCACGGCACGCACATCGTACAGACCCCCGCCAACGCCACCCACGCCGTTTGCGTGACGATGGATGAGGCCGGCGCGTTTCATTCCGAGCTGGTCCCGGCCCGCCGGGGCGGCGCGATGACCCAGGCCCAGGCGGCGCTGCGAACCCGGCTGGAGCGGTGGCTGGACGCGCCCATCGGCACGCTCAGCCGGGCGATCTGGCCCGGGGACAGGCTGGACATGGCGCTGCACGGCTCGGCCATCGCGGACTTCTTCAACGCGGTGCAGCTGTGGGCCAGCGAGGCCGACGTCTCCTGCGCGGCGCTGCCCAACGATCCGCGGGGCTTTGACAGCCGCGTGACCGTGCGGGATGTGGTGGCGACCTACGTCTACGCCAACACGCTGGTCGTGCTGAAGGTGACCGGGGCCGTATTGAGGGCCGCGCTGGAGCAGTGCGCCACCTATTTCGACGTCAGCGCGGACGGCAGCGTGGCCGTCGCCCGCCCGTTCCTGGAGCCGAAGGAGGCCCACTTCAACTACGACTACTTCGGCGGCGTCGAATACACCTTCGACCTGTCCCGCCCCGCCGGCCGCCGGGTGACCGCCCTCACGCGCAACGGGAAAGCGGTCGGCCCGGAGGACGCGCTGACGCTGGTGATGTGCGACTACCGCGCCACCGGGGCCGGAGATTTTGACATGTATAAACGCTGCCCCCGCGTCCGTCAGATCCAGACCGAGGTCAGCGAGCTGATCATCCAGTATATCCAGAAGCAGGGCCATGTGACGATCCCCGACGGGCACCCGATCCGGGTGGTGATGGGGGAGAAGATGATATGATGATACCCACCGGGCCGGATAAAGCGTTCGCTTTATCCGGCCCGGTGGGTATTTGGTTTACAACCGCACGGCCCGGCCTTTTTTGCAGAATGGCCGCATTTTGCCGTCCGCGACCAGGTACGCCTCGCCCCGTAGCTCCTCTTTGCCGCCCTGGATAAACAGGTAGCTGCCGTCGGGCACGGCGTAGAAGCGGCGGCCCATGCTGTCGGGGAACGTGACGTCGTCCCAGATGCGCAGCCCGTCCAGCCGGCAGTCCATGTCACCGTCGAAGTGGGGGAGGAGCATGGCCTTCGTCAGGCCCAGCCCCGGCAGAAACCGCCGGTAGCTCGGGTCGATGGCCTCGCCCTCAAGCTCCGGCTGGGCGTAGACCGTCTCCGCGGCGTTCATCGTGCCCGCGCTGATGCCGATCAGAATGCCTTTATAGCCCTGCAGGAGCTCCTTCAGCCCGATCTCGTGGAAGAAGCGGTTCTGGGTGGGCACATGCCCGCCGGTGAGGATGATCAGCTGGGCCGCCGACACCCACTCCGCGGCGCGGTCCGCGCTCCGGCGGTCGAGGATATCGAACGTCCTGAAGGCGACGCCTCCGGCCTCAAAGGCGCTCTTTTGTTCGGCAGCGTAGAAGTCGTTGATGTCCGGCGCGTCCGGCGACGAGGCGATGAACACGCCCCGCACCGGCCCTGCGGGCAGACAGCCCAGCAGCGCGTCCACAAACCCGTTGGCCGGGTTCAGCCCGCCGCCGTCCTCCAGGAATGGATTGCTGGTCAGAAAGCAAATCATGGGTAACCTCCGATGTAGTGGCGCAGTTCCTCAGGATTTTAACAATTTAAGTAGCTTTTGGTCAAAGGTGGCGATTTGCGCGTTGTCGACACGGTGATAGGCGTAGAGCACGCAATCGACGAAATCCAGGTTTTCAGCGGCGAAGGTTTCAAGCCCAAGCTTCAATACGTCCTCGTTCTGACAGCCTACAAGGGGGAGAAAGCGCAGAAGTGCGTTGGAGATCATCTTCCTGTCCAGTCTATAGACGCCCTTGAGCACGTAAACGACCTCTGCGACCACCTCGATGGTCACGAAAGCCTTGCCGGTTGATATGTATTGCCTGGCTTCGATTGCCATTTCAGTATTGTCATTCAGCAAGAAGCGCAGGATCATATTCGCGTCAAGTATGACCATGCTTGTATACCGCGGCATTTTCCCATGCAGTCCTTTCTTCATCGATGAGCGCCGGATTGGCGTGCTCAGACAGCAGGCCGAAGACCTCCTCTATGGCTGTAGACTCGTGAGGTTCAATAAAATCATCCATCACCGTGATAATCACCCGCTGATTGGGCTTTGCGGAGATGCGCTCCAGGGGTTTGATATTGACCCCATCGTAGTACCCTCGAATGGCTTGCATCGGTTTGCCTCCTCTCCATTGGACGATGGCCTATCCACTTCCATCATAGCGCAAACCGGGGTTGAAGTCAACTCATTTTCCAGAGTCAGGCATGGGGTTATCCGAACGACCGGTCAGGTAATCCAGCGACACATGATAATAATCGGCAAGACGAATCAGGTGTTCCAGGGGAATGGTCTGATAGCCGCGCTCATAGCGGGAATAGACGGTCTGTTGAATACCGAGATACCGGGCAATGTCTGTCTGTTTCAGGTCGGCGTCCTCGCGCAAATCGCGCATGATCCTGATGTACTCGATGCGGCTCCCTCCCAACAACAATAAAATACTGGATCTTCACGCTTTCTTGTGGGATTCCCCTCTCAGGCGCTGCGCGCCAGCGCTCCCCGTCACCGGGGCGAGCCAAGGCTGCCGCGCGGATGCGCTGACCTCGAACACCGCGCTATCCCCCTTGCCGCGCGGGTGCGCTGACCTCGAACTC
>CACYTF010000003.1:108514-125334 GCA_902777335.1 uncultured Eubacteriales bacterium | reverse complement strand
TCGTATACTATACTATTTCGACATCCTCACCCCGTTGTCCTTTTGGTTTTATAACTTCGATTGTTATGTTTGCATTAATCAGTGGTCTCGGACGGTTCTACTGTGTCTGTCCCCAGTGTCCCCAAGAACTGTCCTCCGGTGTTCCCAAGATATTTTTGCGCCAGTCTGCAAAAATTTCGTGAGGGCAGCCGGAGGTGGATTTTGTCGTCAACCGGGGCAGCGACCGCACCGACATCCAGTCCGCCCTGACGGTCGCGGACCCGGAGAAGCGGGCGCAGGAAATCGCCTCCCTGCTCCGTATCCCGGATTCGTTCAAAAGGATGGTCGTCGTCCAGGGCTTCATGCAGCCCTGGAAGGACGACCACGGAATACAGTATGTCGGAATCGAGCAGTTCCTGACGGATGAGAGATTGCTCATGGCTTAACCAGCGCAACCGCCAGAAAGCGAAAAGCCCGAAAACCGTTGCGGTTCAGGGCTTTTCAATGGAGCTGATGGCCGGATTCGAACCGGCGACCTCATCCTAACCATTGTTCAGCCAGGAACCCATTTGAATCTGCGTCTGTACACCTCTTCTGCGGTGTCAGGATTCAGAGAACACTTTTTTGACATCAAGCCTTCAATTCGTCTCTCTTCAATTTTGATTTCCCCAATATTCTTCAAGGAGATCTTGTAGCCGACTTCCGGAGCATATCGCTTGCAGAACTGCCGATAGCTCTTCGCCCGTGTGTTATCCGCTGATTTAACCTCCATGGGGAAGATCCTTCCATCCGATTCCAGCAGTATATCGATTTCAGCCGTCTTGCCGGATCGCCAGAAAACACCTGCTCTCCCTGCGCCTGCAATTCGTTGAGCACATAGTTCTCCGCAAGAGAACCTTTGTAGCGCATGAACAGCGCGTCTTCTCAATCTGTGTGCCAGGCGCATGCTTGGCGAAATCGTCCGCACAGTCCCTCAGGATTTCATCCTGAATCTCCTCCACCGCGGACATGTCTTGAGAGTCACACCATTCGTTCAGGACCCCCACCACTGCATACGTTCCCCACTCCCTCCCCCTTGCGATTACCCCGGTTTTCAAGCGGCACGCCAATACATACCAAGGGCCTTGCGGCGTTTGCGCCGCAAGGCCCTTCATCTTTACGCTCTTACTCTACTTTACCTTGACGTTCACCTTCTTGTAGATGCCGTTGTGCGTCACGCAGTAGATCACGCACTTGCCTTTGCGCACGGCCTTGATCCTGCCTTTATCGTTCACGGTGGCAACGGCATTGTTGGAGCTGTAGTACCGCACCTTGGCGACGTGGCTGAGCACTTTCGTGCCCTTCTTTTCCGGCGTAACCGTTGCCTTGATGGTGGCGGATTTGCGCTTTTTCAACGTGATGCTCTTCTTGTTGACGCTGATACGCTTCGCGTTGGTGTGATTATTCGTTCCGCGCTTGTTGGTGTAAGCGTGGACTGTCGGGCTGTTGATCACGTACACCTTTTTGCCGTTCTCGATGATGTAGGCGCGGACCCGGGCCTTGTACTTTTCGTTCTTCTTGAGACCCTTGATCACAACATTCCGCTTGCCCTTCGCGGGGACGCTCTTGACCAGCTTCAGCTTGTAGATCTTTTTTTCACTGCTGCAGCGGGCCAGGAACACATCATAGCCGTCCACGTACTTCACGGAATTCCAGGTGATTCTGTGCGCCGTCTTTCCGCTGCTGGTCATCTTCGCGATCAGCATGCCCTTCGGCTCTTTCAGCGTCTTTGCCTTCAGCGCCTTGGAGGCCGGACCCGGGGTGGTTTTGGCCGTCTTGGCCACGCGCGCGATGATCTTATAGGTCTTGTTCGGCTTCAGGCCCTTAAACAAGCCTTTCTTCTGCCAGGTCTTTCCGCCGTTGATGGAATACTCCTCGCCGGAGCGGGTCTTGACGGTCAGCGACGTCCTGGATCGCATCTTGAGCACCGGCGCCTTCGTCGCGCGCCCAGGCTTCTTATCCTTGGCCTCGGGCGTCGGCGTCTCGCTCTCAGGCTTCTTATCCTCCGCCTCGGGCGTCGGCGTCTCGCCCTCAGGCTTCTTATCCTCGGCCCCGGGCACCGGCGTCTCGCCCTCAGGCTTCTTATCCTCGGCCCCGGGCACCGGCGTCTCGCCCTCAGGCTTCTTATCCTCGGCCTCGGGCGTCGGCGGCGCCTGCTCGTGCACCTCGCCGACCTCGTCGGACAGCATGATGAAGCCGAGCGGCGTGTCCACGTCGACCTGCATGACCACCAGCTTTATCTTCGCGCCCACGTCCTCCTTGGTCAGCTTGTAGCTGGCCTTCAGCCCTTTGGACAGCTGGTAGCCCGCCGGCAGCACGTCCTCGCTGAATATCTGCACCTTGACGTACTCGTCGTTCCTGTACCAGAAGTAGTACAGGTAATTTGCGACACTGGCCGGATTGACCCTGACCTTCAGCGTGTTGCCGACCACGGGCTCGCCGATGATTTCGATCTCCTCCACCATCGTCCTGAGCGTATGCGCCTGCGTGAAATCAGAGGGCGAGGACGGGTTCAGCGTCGCGGTCTCCTTCAGGCGCGCCCGGACCAGGTATTCGTTCTGCTCCTTCAAACCCGCGAAGGTCAGCTTGCCGTCCCGCGGGGATTGCCAGTCGGACCATGTGCCAGGCACGTCCGCATCGGCATACTGGTATTCCATCGCGTCGCTCGGATCGACCACCGACAGGCTGCCGACGCCCGCCTTCAGCGTGGGCGGCTCGGGGCTCAGCTGTTCGTCCTTGAGGGTCTCGACCGAATCGGACAGGTCGGACGGGTCGGACGACTTGGCATCCTCCGTTTCAATCATGCGGGCCTGGATCACGTACTTCGTGGCGGGCTGCAGCCCGGTGAATTCCACCTTTCCGTCCTTCATCCGCGTCCATTCGCTCCAGCCGGCGTCGTCGCCAGCGGCAAGCCGCCAGCGATACTCCTGCGCGGAATTGGGATCGACCACCTGCATGGCCGTCGAACTGACTGCCCTGCCGGCCGGCCTTACGGGCGCGGCCTGGGCCGCCTTCCAAATGGCGTAGTACGTGGGTTCGGTGTCCGGCATGGCGTAGGGCAGCTCCACGACGGCGGTCCGGTCAGCGCTCCAGCCCTTGAAGACCTCGCCCTCCCTCTCCGGGGCAACGGGCGGATTGATCTTCACGCCGTAGGCGCCGACGAGCCTGTAGTGCATCTCATCGCCGTCCATGAAGGTCATGGTGTAGTCACGTTCCTTCCATACCGCGTCCACGGTCAGGTTTTCCGCGGGCATCCTCTCGGGCAGCACGGGCTCCCAACGGATGAAGACACAGTGCGCCTTGACCGGATCGGCGGGCAGGGTGACGCGCGTGTTGTAGTACAGGGTGATCGGAGCCACCTCGCTGCCGCCATCGGAATCGAAGGTGATGGTGTACGAATTGACGGTCCACTGCGCCCCGTAGGTCCGGTTTTCGCCGGGCATCGTGTACAGCGGCGCATCCAGCACCTCATTCGCGCCCAGGCGCTTCCAGCCCCGGAAGGTATGGCCCTCTCGGGTCGGGTCGGTGGGCCAATCCGTAATTGCAGCGCCGTAGACGTCGCTGATCTTCTGGCTGGGCGTGACGCCGTCATTGTACACCAGGGTAATGGTATACACGGTATCCTCCCAGGTCGCGGTCACCTCCAGGTCGCGGTCGGGCATCGTGCCGGACAGCTGCGGCGTGAAGCCCTGGATGACCTTGTGCGCGCAGGCCAAATCAGCGTCCTTCAGCTTTCGCATGATGAGGGCATTGGAGATCGGCGTGCCATAGCGCACTTCGACGCTCGCCTGCGTGCCGGTTTCACCCAGGTTCCTGACGATGATCCTGTGCAGGTTGCCCTTCCATTCGGCGCAGAGCGTCTGCTCGAGCGTCTTTTTCGTGAAGGTCAACACCTGTCTGGTCGCCGCCTTGCCCTCGCCGTCGAGCCAGCCCTCAAAGCCATAGCCCTTTCGGGTGGGATTGGAAATCATCTGGGAGACGCCGTCTACGGTAACCACGGTATTGCCGCCGATTACGTTCACCGTCACCTCCACGGACGTCCTGTCCTCGGGGATGACCACGCGCACGGGGTAGACCTCGCTGCCGCCCATGCTGTCAAAGCTCAGCTGGCCGTAGCTTTCCTTCTTATCGATGTAAACCGCCTTCAGCACGATGCCGTTGTTCGCGTCGCCCGCGCCCCAGCTTCCGATGGCGGCGGGGTCGTCATTGTCAATGGTATCGCCCGCTTCATACGTCGCGGCATTTTTCTCGTTCTTCCAGAAGGCGAACCTCTTGCCCGCCGGGGCCTTCGGCACGGCGGCCGTGATCATGGCCGTGGCGCCGAAGGGGATGGTCTGGGTCTGCGGGGCCGTCGCGCCGTCCTCCCAGCCAAGATCGCCGTTATTCGGGTCGTATGTGAGCTCCGCGTCGCGCAGCTTCCAGTTCGCCTTCAGCGTCAGTATGTAGCAGGGATAGGGCACGCCCTCGACATACGCCTTGCCGCCGGGCTCGCAGTCCGCCAGCGCAACGGCCCTGTCCGCGCTCCACGCGCTGTCCAGCGCGCTCCAGCCGTCCGGCAGATAGCCGTCCCGCGTGGCGGCGTTCAGAAGGGTCATGTCGATCTTCTCGCCCGTCTGGGCAATGAAGCCGCGCGCCTGGGCCGCGTCCAGGTAGGCCTGGGTGGCCGCGTCGGTATAGCGCTGGTTCGCGGGGTTCTCGGCCCATATGGCGTCGCGGGCCCCCAGGTCCAGCCGCACCGACACCGCCTCCGGCAGGGTCACGATCGTCGGCTCGGAAGCGTCCGAATCCAGCTCGCCGCCCGCCGCGGGCTTATAGGTGAACACGCTGTAGGTCGCCCCGGGCGTGAGGCCGTCAAACGTGATCGCGTTCGCGCCCTGCGCCGGCTGCCGCCAATCCCCGGAACGGATGTCGGCCGCGGTCGTGCTGCCATGGACGAGCAGGTACTTCTGGCCCTGCACAGCGCCCACGGTCAGCGATTCGCGGGTGGTTGCCGTCACGACGGGCGCATTCGGCTGTTCGGGCTTCCTGAGCCACGCCGCCAGATAGGTCGGGTTCGTGTCCGGCATGGTCGCGGGCAGCGCGGCAGGCGCGCCGTTCAGCCGCCAGCCCTGGAATACGAAGCCCTCCTTCGCCGGGTCGGCGGGCGCGGCGATGCGCGCGCCATAGACCTCGTAAAGGTCGGCCACCTCACTGCCGCCGTCGGTGTCAAAGCCGATCCTGTACTTGACGGGCTCCCAAACCGCCCCAATCGTCAGGTTTTCGGCGGGCATGGTCGCGGGCGGGGCCGGGAACCACTCCACAAACGTGTAGTGATTCCGCTTCGGGTTCACCGGCCAGTCCGCGAGGCTCTCGGACAGCGTGGAGCCGTACTTCGCGCTGACGGCCACGTCCGCGCCGTCGAGGTTCGTGAAGGTTATCGTATAGGTATTCACCGTCCAGTCCGCGTACAGCGTCTTCTCGGGCGTTTCGCGCGTGAAGGTCACGGTCTGTTCGGCCGTGGCGTCGCCGCCCGGCGCGCTGCTCCAGCCCGCGAAGGCACAGCCCTCTCGGGTGGGATTGGCGAAGGACTGCGAATCGCCGCCGATGGTGACGGTGGTCTGGTCGCCGGACATGTTCACCGTGGCCGTCACGGATTCCCTGCCCTCGGGAATGGTGATCTCAATCGGCTGCACCGCGCTGCCGCCCTGGCTGTTGAACACCAGCAGCGCGTTGGCTCCGGGCTTCAGCCTGTACTGCGCCTTGAGCCGAATGAGGTTGGGCGTGTACTGGCCGTTCGCGGGAGCGTCCTTGCCGATATCGACAACGCCGCTCAAATCGGCATATTCAAAGGTCCTCAGCATGCCGTACTCTCCCGCGGGGTGGTACGTGGCATTGCCGCTGGCGTCCTCCCAGCAGACAAACACCTTGCCCGCCGGGGCCTCCGGTATCGTGGAAGCGATATCGACGGTGTCGCCGACATGGAGGGTCCGGGCCTCCGGGGCCGTCGCGCCGTCCTGCCAGCCAAGCCCGCCGTTGTTCGGGTCGTATTCGAGCTTCGCGTCGCGCAGCTTCCAGCGCGCCGTGAGCGTGATGGTGTAATAGGCGTCCGCGTCCGTGCCCACGGGCGTCTGGCTGTCGTAGTATTCCTTGTTCGCGCGCGAGTTGTCCACCCACGGCGCGCCGCTGGGCGTGTACCAGCCCACCAGCTCATAGCCGTCGCGGTTGGCCGAAACCATACTGCCCACCAGTATGGTTTCGCCCTCGTCCTTGATAAAGGAGCGAAGCTGTCCCTCGTCCATGTGGGCCGGGGTGCTCGCGTCCACGGGGCGGTTCGGCCAGTCGGCCCCGTTCGCGCCCCAGTACGCGCCCTTCTCGGCCTGGCCGTTGCCGACCTCGTAGTCATACGCGCCCAGGTCCAGTCGCACGGCCACCGCCTGCGGCAGCGTCACGCGCGTCGCGGCGGAGGGCTCGGAGGCAACGGACATCTTCGCTACCGCGGCCACGCGGGTTATCACATCATAGGTGCCGCCGGGAATCAGGCCCTCGAAGGTGAGGCTTTCGCCGGTCGGGGCCGTCCAGTTCATGCCGTTGTCCAGGCTGTACTCCTGGCTGAGTACGGCCTTCACGGTCAGCGTATTCCGGGTCTTCGCCGTCACTTCGGGCGCGTTCGGCCGCGCGGGCTTCCTGAGCCACGCCGCCACATAGGTCCGGTCCGCGTCCGGCATGGTCGCGGGCAGCGTGGCAGGCGCGCCGTCCAGCATCCAGCCCTGGAACGCATAGCCCTCGCGGGTCGGGTCGGCGGGTCCGTTGACCGGCGCGCCGAATACGCCGCTGATCGTGGTGTCCGCGGTGTGCCCGTCGTTGTATTTCAGCGTGACGGTATACACGACCTGCTCCCACGCCGCGGTCACTTCCACGTCCGCGTCGGGCATGGTTTCGGGCAGGTTCGCGAACTCGCCCTTGAAGCGCCAGTGCGGGCGGGTCTTCTGGTCGTCGGTCAGCCCGGCCGCGATCGTATCGCCGGAAAGGGGCGTGCCGTAGGGAACGGACGCGATCTCCGCGGTCTCAGAGCCCGTTTCGCCCAGGTTCTTCACGGTGATCGTGTGCGCGTTCACCGTCCACACGGCGTACAGCGTCTTTTCGGGCGTCTCGCGCGTGAAGGTCACGGTCTGTTCGGCCGTCGCGTCGCCGCCCGGCGCGCTGCTCCAGCCCGCGAAGGCATAGCCCGCTCGGGTGGGATTGGCGAAGGACTGCGAAGCGCCTCCGATGGTGACGGTGGTCTGGTCGCCGGACACCTTCACCGCGGCCGTCGCGGATGCCTCGCCCTCGGGTATGGTGATCTCAATCGGCTGCACCGCGCTGCCGCCCTGGCTGTTGAAGGTCAGCGTTCCGGAGGCCTCCGGCTTCAGCTTGTAAACCGCCTTCAGCCCGATGACGTTGTTGACATTGGCGTCCGTGTTCGTGCCAGGCTCGGTCACCAGGTTCTCCACGCTGTCATAGCTCAGCACGTCCGCGGGTGTATAGCTGTTGTTCTTGCCCTCCCAGTGGTCAAACACCCACAGCTTTCCATCGGCGGATTTTGTGGGCAGGTCGTCGATGATCGCGACGGTGGCGCCGGGCGCCACGTTCTTAATCACGCGATCCTCCGCGGTGCCATCCGGCCACGCGCCGCCGGCCAGCGCATACACGATATTGGCCGGACGCAGCTTCCAGCGCGCCTTGAGCGTGAGGACGCCCTGCTCGCAGTTCTCCGGGGTGATGGCCATTTCATCGCTCCACGCGATGTGCCGCGCCTGCGCCTCCCAGATATCCAGCAGATAGCCGTCCCGCGCGGCGGTGTTCAGACGGGTCATATCGACCTTTGCGCCCATGTCGGCGTCGAATGTGCGCGCTTGGGCAGCGTCCAGGTAGGCCTGGGTGGCCGCGTCGGTATAGCGCTGGTTCGCGGGGTTCTCGGCCCATATGGCGTCGTAGGCCCCCAGATCCAGCTTCACCTGTACGACCTCCGGCAGCGTTACGAGCGTCGGGGCGGAGGCGTCCGAATCCAGCTCGCCGCCCGCCGCGAGCTTGTAGGTGAACACGCTGTAGGTCGCGCCGGGCGTGAGGCCGTCAAACGTGATCGCGTCCGCGCCCTGCGCCGGCTCCCGCCAATCCCCGGAATCGATGGCGGCCGAAGTCGCGCTGCCAGAGACGAGCAGGTACTTCTGGCCCTGTTCCGCCTTCACGGTCAGGGAGCTGCTGGTGGTCTTGGTCACGACGGGCGCTTCGGGCCTGGCCTGCTTGACCAGCCACGCCGCCACATAAGTCGGGTTCGTGTCCGGCATAGTCGCGGGCAGCGCGGCAGGCGCGCCGTCCAGCGTCCAGCCCGCAAAGACAAAGCTCTCCTTCTTCGGGTGTTCGGGCGTTTTCACCGGATCGCCGTATTTCCCTGTGATGGGGGCTACCGCGGAGCCGCCTTTGCTGTCGAAGCCGATGCTGTACGTCTTCGCCTTCCACTGCGCGGTCAGGTACAGGTCCCTGGCCGGCATGGTCGTCGGCAGCGCGGCAGGCGCGCCGTTCAGCGTCCAGCCGTCGAAATCATAGTGTTCGCGTTTCAGAGCGCCGGTATCGGGCCAGGGGATGGGTGCGCCGTAGGCTACTTCCTGGCTCCATTCCGTGATCTTGCCGTTGCCGTCGTCGATCGCGCCGCCCTCGAAATCGAGGGTGACGGTGAACTTCGCCACGTTCCACTTGGCGTAGACGGTCTTGCCGCCCCGGCCGACCTCTATCGGATCCGGCACGGGCTGCGTCAGGGCCTCGTCCGCGTACCAGCCGGCAAACACGTGGCCCTCGCGGGTGAGCGCGGCATAATCCTTGGGGCTGTCGCCGCCGCTCACCGTATAGCCGGACACAGCGTCGCTGATGCGCACTTCCACCGTCTCCTCGCCCTGAGGAACGGTGACGGCATAATCATCCCAATTCGTCGCGTCGGAGTTGGTGACGAAGCTCAATTGGGTCTTGATTGCGGGCTTCTGCCTGTACTGCGCCTTGAGCCGAATAATGTTGGGCGCGTACTGGCCGTTCGCGGAGGCGTCCATGCCGATATCGTCGGCGGGTATATCCGACACGCTGCCATAGGTCAGCCTGTCACCGGCGAGGTAGGTATGCGCGTTGCCGTTTGCGTCCTCCCATGTCCAGTTCACGAATTCCCATGACCGGTTCGGCGTGCTGTAGAGGGGCTGGACAGCCGTGATCGCCTTCGTTTCATTATAGGCAATCCCAAACTCCTGCTGGCTCTGGCCCGCCGGCCACTTGCCGCCGTTCAGTTCGTACACCACGCGGGCGTCGCGCGGCTTCCAGCTCGCCCTGAGGGTGACAAAGTGGTAGGTATACTCATCGCCATCGTCGGAAATGGCCGTGGCGGTCTTCAGCGCGCCGTTGGGCTGCCTGTCGAAGGCGGCCTCGGAGGCTGTGGCGTCCGCGCTCCAGCGCGCGCCGGCCCCGGTCGTCCAGCCGTCTGGCAGATAGCCCACGCACCAGACGCCCGCCATCCTCTGGAGGGTGTCCGCGTCCAGCGCCTGGCCCTCGTCGATCATGAACGAGCGCGGCGTCTCGGTATCCTCATCCGCGAAGAAGGCCCAGCAGTCCCCGGCATTCGCCGGCCAATCCCCGGCCCAAAAATCACCCCTGAGCCTCGGGGACATTGCGGCCGCTTTGTCGAATATCCCCAGGTTGGCATTGCTCAGGTCCAGCCGCAGGGCCACCGCCCGGAGCAGGGTGACCTGCGTCGGCTCGGAAGCGGGCGAATCCACGCTGATGCCGGGCTCGCCCACGGCGTAGGTAATGACGCTGTAGGTCGCCCCGGGCGTGAGATGCACGAAGGTCAGCTTGCCGCTCGCGTCCGGCCTGTGCCAGGTAGCGCCGCCATCGATGCTGTAGGCCTGGGTCTGCGCCGGGTCCACGATTTCCAGCGTTTCCCGATCGACCGCCCGCGCGGCGGGCGCGGCGGGGGCAGGCAGTATTTCAAGCCATACCGCGGTATAGATCATGTCCCTGCCGGGCATGTAGACGGTCTCGCCCCTCGGGCAGTCCGGAGACCAGCCGTCGAACACATAGCCCTCGCGGGTCGGGTCGGCGGGCGGGGTGACCGGCGTGCCGATGATGCCCCTGGACTTCTGGATCACATTGCCCTCGCTGGTGAAGGTCATGGTGTACTTATGGTCCTTCCATACCGCTATTAAGCACATATCGCAGGCGGGCATGTTGGACTGTGTATACATATAGCGCCCTGTGTCTGCGCGTTTGAATCCATGGAAATCATAGTTCTCCCGGACTGGTATGAGCGCGCTCAGGTCGACCAGTTCGCCGTATTTATAGCGCGTCCTGACGGCCGTGCCCTCGGGCCAGACGCCGCCGTTCAGGTCAAAGCTCAGCTCATATTCTTTTTCCGTCCAACAGGAATACAATCGGGTCTTGCCCGAAACGTACCCTGAGTCCCATGTAGTGTTCCCTTTTTCACGGGAAACCGTCCCCGAAATGGTCTGCCGCGGCAAGCCGCCTGCCTCGGTGCTCCAGCCCAGGAAGGTATACCCCTCCCTTACGGGAGTAAGCTGTCCAAGCGCGTTGCCCGCCCCGTCAAATACGTGTGTCACGCCATCCTCGACGGTCACGACAAAAGCGCCGCTTACCTCCGCTTCGGCGATCGGTATGGCAAACGGATCGTTATCCAGCAACAGTTCATTGGTTGTCGCCGGCAAGGGCTCGTATACCGCCGTCAGCCGGATGATATTCATGGCGTCCGGATCGGTGGTGTTCGCGAGCTCGGTGACATATTCGAGTTTTTCGCTGTATACCAGGTTCGTACCGGCCCGGTGGGTCAGCCCATCCTTGTCCTGCCATTGCATGGCAAAAATGTAGCCCGAAGGTTCGACGAGTGTATCGGAAAAACTGTACTCCATCGTATAATACGAATTTGGCTTGACAATCTGCGTCGGCGTTATGCCGTCCTTCCGGGAGCCCTTGCCGTCATCATAGACGACGTTTGCGTCGCGCAGCGTCCAATTCGCCTTCAGGTAAACGACATAATACTCTGCCTGCTTATTCGGGCCCTCTTTAAATGTGGCCTTCGAATTGCGATAGTAGGTTTCGGAGGTGATCCCCGCGTCGGCGTTCCACTCCCCTTCGCCGCCATTCGCGTGGACGACACGCCAGCCCGTAAGCTTGTACCCGACCCGGGTCATGCCGTTCATGGCGTCGACGATCTTTTCGGGAAGGGGTTCGCCCTCCCGCAGGCGGAACGAGCGCGGCGCGTCCTCGCTCAGGTAAACGGGCGTATTGGGCGCTTCGTCGCTGTTTGCGCCATTTTCCCAATTGAAGCTCTCGTTCCAGTAGGCCTGCATTGAGTAATCCCAATACTGACCGAGCAGGTCAGCGTTTTCACTCGCCAGCTGGTCGAAGGCGCCCGTATCCAGCATCACGATCACGTCGACATCATTGTTGAACGGGAAGATGTCAAACTGAATGTAGTCTGTCAGCGCCGTATCTTCCGTCAGCAGGACAACGGACCCAAGCCGGAAAGTGGCCCAGTGGTATTCCCCGTCGCGGCTTCCGCTCGGCTCAAGCCCCATGTGCTTCAGATACTTCAGCAGCGGGGTACCGGCGGGCACCGACAGGGTGCTCAGCGGCTCCTGCCTCCTGTTGCTCCTGTACGTCTCGTCAAAGATGCGCAGTTCGCAGTTCTTCGGCCTGTAATACACGTAGATTTCAGAGTTGTCCGCCTCGACGGTGATATAGCGGTTCTGGGGAATCTCCGTGAAGCCTTCGGTCCTGTAATCCAGGCTGTAGCCCACGAGGTCATACATAGAGGGCGTCACCCTGTCCAGGGCTTCGGCGGACGGCCTCTCCTCGAAGGTATAGGTGCCCACCGCCTGCCCGGACAGCGGAGCGCTCGGCTGGGCGGAGGGCCATTGGGCCACGCCGGTCTGCGCGTCGTATTCCTGTACCACATGGTAGACCTTCGCGATCCTGGCACGGGCGAAGTTGACATAGACATTCAGGTCGCTATCGATGAACAGGAACCTGTAGCTGTTTTGCGCGGGGTTCGAAAGCGCCACGCTCTCGCCGTCCGATCCGTCGGCGTTGCGCTTGAATACGCTGACATCGTGAACGACATAGCCGCTTCTGGGCGCGGTTTCTATGGTGACATCGGGGTTATCTCTGTAATAGACGTCGCCTTCGACGCCATTGAGCTTCACGCTGCCCAGCCGGCTCGTGTATTGGACATAGGCCTTGTAGCTGCGCTTGGCCGCCTTGAAATCAATGGACACGTCGGTGCCGGGCATGACGAATCCGCAGCGCTTCACGCCGTCCTCCCCCGTTGTCTCGTCAAAGGAGGCGACCGAGCCCGTGACGACGGTCTTCTCGCCCGTGAAATAGTAGTTGGTATACGGCTTGGCCTGAACCTCGATCTTCTGGCCCTCGCAGCATTCGATGACCACGGCGTTTTGTTTGCTGAAGAGACTGGCCTTCACGCCATCGATGTATACCTTGTACCCGACGGCATTACAATCGAGGATGGTCAGCGTATGAAGGCGCACGTAGCCGCACCGGGTGCAGGTTCCGTTGAGACGCCCGCCCCAGGTGTGCCCCTCCGTCGTCTCTCCGAGGCCGCAGTAGCCGCAGGCGGAGGCGCGGTGGGCGTTGATATCGACGGGCGTATAGGTACGGCCGTCGGGATGGGTGCAGGGCTCTATGCGCGCATAGCGCCGGTACATGCAGGCAGCCGCGCGCTCGCCAGAGGTAAATACGCGCTCATAGTTGCTGTGACCGTTGTTGCCGGCCCGCACCATCAGGCCGTTGCCGATGTTCAGGGTGCCGTTGTCATCATTGCCTTTACCGCCGCCGATGGCCGAGCCGCATGCGCCGCTGACCTCCAGTATGCCGCCGGTGATCGTGACATTGCCGCCCTTCTTGCCCTTGGCGCCGCCGACGGCCGCCGAGTCATCACCGGCCCACACATAGACATCGCCGCCAGTCTGGATGTAGGTAAGGCCGACGCCGTCTTCGCCCGGGCCGATGCCCGTGGCGTTATGGCCGCCGTAGGCGCCAACCGTGCCGCCGTGAATTTCCACGGTGCCGCCCATGCCGCCGCCGCGCCACTCCTGGCCGCCGCCCATGCCCGCCGCGCAATAGCCGCCATGGCCCTCGACATAGCCGCCGTTGATGACGATCTTTTCGTTGCCGCCGCCCTCGCCGCCGCCGATGCCCGCGCCGTATGCGCCGCCCGTGGCGATGACAAAGCCGTTGTTGATGACGGTCAGCTGGTTGTTGGTGTTCTGGCCGCCGCCGATGCCGGGGCCGTATTTGCCGCCGGTGGCATGCACCGTGGTATACCTGCAGGACTTGCCCTTGGGCGCGTTGATGGTGATGGTATCGTTTTGGCAATTCTTGCCGCCGCCGATGCCCGACGCGCCGGAGCCGCCCTGGGCCGTGATGTCGCCGCCGTTGATGGTGATTTTGCCACTCATTTCCGACGTGCCCTCGTTGCCGCCGATGCCCGCCCATTTGGTGTCTGTGGCGGTGGCGACCAGCTTGCCCGTGCCGGCGTTCTGGGCCCAGATGGTCAGGCTGCCGCCCGCCCTCCCGGGCACAAATATGCCCTGCTTGGCGTTCAGCGTGGCCCCGTCGCAGAGGATCAGGTTGACCTCAGAGGTGACGTTTATGCGCTTCTGGATATTCACGGTGCCGCTAACCGCATACCAGCCGCCGGAAATACCGCCGCCCAGGGTCAGGTTATCCTGGGAGGAGAGCATCGTGGCGTCCCGGCGCACCTCTCTGTCGCCTTTCAGGTTGATGTAATGGCAGCCCTTCTGGAAGGTCACGCTGACGGTGACGGGCTCCCCGGGCATTTCGAATGTCCACTCATTATCGGTATCGCCCTTGGTGATTTTCGTCATGGTGTCGTTCTCCAGCTTTGCGTGGACCGCTTTGCTGTTGTCACCCGTCACCACGATCTTCTGGACGTAATAATCGGGGTATTCCTGCTTCGCCGCCGTCAGCAGCTTGACTTTCTCGCCCTTCATGGCGGCGCAGGTGTCCGTATAGGTTTTGCCTCCCACCACCGCTTGCACGGTGCCGTAGACGGGCTGCGGGTTGGGCAGCGTGACGGCGTGCTTTACGGCTTCCACCTCGGCGCTGATCTCCACGGTGCCGGACACGCCCATGGGCATGGTGTACACATAGGTGATGACCTTGCCGTCCTGCGACTTCGTCTCGCTGTCCCAGCGCAGGGACTGCGTCGCGCCGCCGGCCGTATAAGTGCCGACAATCTCCTTCAGTTTGCCATCCTCAAGGGTGACGACCACCTGGAACTGCTCACCGGCAGCGGCCTTGTTGACGTTGTTGCCCTGCATGTTCCGCACGTCGATGGTATCGGTCACCCGATCCTTGTGCAGCTGGTTGATCGTGGCGTTGATGGTGTTGGTCAGATTTTCGCTGGAGGTGATGTGGACATAGGGCTTGCGGCAGGCTTTCAGATAGCCGGCGTCCGTAACCAGCTTCGCGCTCTTTTCTTTGTCGCCCGCCTTCACCTGAACGTCGTCCGGGAACACTACGGTGCCATCGACCTGCGGGCCGCCGACGCGCCCCTCGTCGCTCTTGGTAGAATGCTGGCCGCGGCCGATGGCCTGGATGCCATACTTGTCGTTCTTCGATTTGCTGCCGGCCACAGCCGTGATATCGCAGGTGCCGCCGATCCTCACCGTGCCGCCGTTGCCGAACTGGCCGCCGCCAATGCCGGCGGCGCGTTTGCCGCCCCGGGCGACCACCGTGCCGCCCCAGACGGTGACATAGCTGCCGTTTCCGCCGATATCGTCGTTGCCGAATTGATCGTTGTAGTTGCAGCCGCCGCCGATGCCCGCGGCGTAATCGCCGCCGGTGGCCTCCACCATGCCGTTCCAGACGGTCACAGCGCCGCCCTGGCTGCCGCTGATGCCGCCGCCAATGCCCGCGCCGAGTTCGCCGCCCTTGGCGCTCAGCCTGCCGCCGTAGATGCTGACCACGCCGCTGCTGCCGCTGTCGCCGCCGCCAAGGCCCGCGCCGTTGGTATTGCCCTGGGCTTTCACTTCGCCGCCGTAGAGCGTGAAATCGCCGCCGGACTCATACAGGTTGCCGCCGATGCCGGCATGGCCGATGTCCTTGGCGGTGGCGTTCAGCTTGCCGGTCGCGCTCCCGCTGCTGCCATAGACGGACAGCCCGTTGCCCTCAGCCAGGCGGATGCCCTGCGGGGCGTCCAGCGTCTTGCCGTCCACCAGGATCAGGTTGACGTTCCCCAGCACGACCAGGCGGTCTTTCAGCGTGATATCCTCGTTGACCACGTACCACTTGCCGCTGCTCTCCCGCAGCGTCGTGGTGTCGGCCCCCACAACAGCGGCGACGACCGTATGCGTGGCGCCCATCGCGCAATAGGCGACCTGCACCGCGCCGGCGTCGGTCACGGTGATTTCATATTCCACGCCGTTGACGGTCACCCTCAGCCACTCTTCGGTGATGAAGGGCTGGTGGGTTTCCAGCAGCCACGCCCCCGACGCATTGGAGACGGAGAACAGCGCCTCGTCGCTGACGGACGCGGCCTCGACCTCGCCCACCAGGCCCACGGTGTCCAGCACCGCGGAAAGGGACACGCTTTCGCCGCCCTCCAGCACATACTGCATGGCATTGTAGGTAAATTCAACGGTGTAGATCGAGAAGCCGTCGGTCTGGGCCGTGACGGTCTGCTCCGCCGCGTCCACGTTCACCTCGTCCAGCTTGTCCGCCGTCAGCTCGCCGTTTCCGTCCTGTGTGACGTGGTAGACGTTGGCTTCCAGGTTTTCATCCGCCGCCTGCTCCAGGGCGAAGGAGACCCCCACCCCAAAGCCCTCGGCGGGCTGCAGCTCGCCGCCGTCCGCGCCGAGCACCTTGATGTCAAAGGTATAGGAGACGACCACGTTCTGATCGTCCTCGCGGGCCTCGTCCACGGCGGATTCGACCTTGCGCCGCCGCCTCACCGGCACGCGCGCCACGGAGAGCGTCGCGTCCTCCGGGAACGCGCCGGGCTCGGCCTTCACGGTCACGATGACGCCGTTGACGGTTCTGGACTGCTCGAAGGCCACCGGCTCCGCCGGGGTATCCGCCTGCGGGGCGGGCTCCAGCACGACGGACAGGAGCAGCGCTTCATCGGATTCGACCACCGTGAAGGGGATGTCCGATACGCAGACGCAGCCCTCCGCCTCGGCACTGTAGACGTACTCGCCGGGCATCAGCGCGTAGCTGCCGTCCGCCTGCGCCGGAATGGGGGCGGGGGTCGGGAGGTCTGAAACGTCCCGGGGCTGATCCTGCGCCTGGTCCTGCGTTTCACCAATGGAGGCGGCCACAGGGGACAGGGGGTAGACCGTCAGCGCCGCGTTCTCCGGGTCGAGCGTGAAGATTACGGAGACGGGGGCGGAGGAGATTTCGGGGGTTTCGCCGGGGTCGGAGGGGGCCGCGTCCTCCGCGGCGTTCGTTTCCTCCCCGCCAACGGCCTCTTCCGTCACGCCGCCCTGCGCCGCGCCGCCCTCCTCTTCGGGGGAAGGCTGGGAGGCGGGGGTTTCGGTGTCGTCCGTGGGGGCCGCGTCCTCCGCGGCGTTCGTTTCGTCCCCGGCGACGGCCTCTTCCGTCACTGCGCCCTGCGCCGCGCCGCCTTCCTCATCGGGGGAAGGCTGGGAGGCGGGGGTTTCGGTGTCGTCCGTGGGGGCCGCGTCCTCCGCGGCGTTCGTTTCCTCCCCGGCGACGGCCTCTTCCGTCACGCCGCCCTGCGCCGCGCCGCCCTC
>CACYTF010000003.1:1408-108489 GCA_902777335.1 uncultured Eubacteriales bacterium | reverse complement strand
TCGTCGAAGGGGGCCGCGTCCTCCGCGGCGTTCGTTTCCTCTCCGCCAACGGTCTCTTCCGTCACTGCGCCCTGCGCCGCGCCGCCTTCCTCATCGGGGGAAGGCTGGAATGCGGGGGTTTCGGTGTCGTCGAAGGGGGCCGCGTCCTCCGCGGCATTCGTTTCCTCCCCGGCAACGGCCTCTTCCGTCACGGCGCCTTCCTCATCGGGGGAAGGTTGGGCGGCGGGGGTTTCGGTATCGTCCGTGGGGGTATCAAAGCCTTCCTCATTTTCGGAAGGGTTCTGGGTTTCGGGGTTCCCGTTGTCGTCCGCGGGCGTGTCGGAGCCTTCCCCTTCAGGGAAAGCCGGCTCGGCGTCGGCCGGGACCGGAGCGGTCGTTTCCCCCTGCTCCGCCTTCACGAACGCGGCGTCCACGTTGACAAGGGTCGTGAAGCCGTCGGGATGGGCGATCACTTCGTCGATCCTGCCATCCCCGTCGGCATCGCAAAACAGCGGCGTGCCGTCCTCCAGGAACCAGCCGTCGAAAGCCATGCCCTCCGGCGCCTCGGGGGCGTCGGGCGGCAGTATGACGTCGCCCTCGCGGGCGGTTTGGAAGGCGTACTCCTGATCATCCACAATGAAGCAGTACGTCACTTCGGCGTTCAGATCGACCGCCGGCGCGCCGGTCTGCGGCGCGTCGGTCTGCGGCGCGTCTTCGGGCGCCTCCAGCGGGATTTCCACTTCCGCGTCGTCCGGCTGGGAGGCGTTTCCCACCTCCTGCAGGCCGCCGTTCCCGTCATCGACCAGAACGAGCTCCAGCTGCTGGGATTCCTCCGAAAACGCGAACCCGTCCGGCTGGGAGGCATCTCCCGCCTCCTGTTGGCCGTTCCCGCCATCGGCCGGAACGACCTCCAGCTGCTGGGATTCCTCCGAAAACGCAAACGTCGGTATCGCCAGCAGCAGCGCCATCAACAGCGCCAGCGCTCTCTTCATCGTCTGCTTCATTTTTTTCTCCTCCATAATTCCGCGGAGCCGGCCATCCGTCGCGCGTCATATCGTTACGGGTTTGATCCCCACAGGCCACATACCTGCCATTGCTTCCATGTGCCCGGCAGCCGTGCCGGGGCGGTTACGCCGCCACGGCGTCCGCCTCCGGCGCGTCTGCGGCGCGCCACACGCCGTCAACGATTTCAAACCGGTTTCCCTGAATGTCCTCGGCGGTGAATCTGCCTTTGTGCTCGGGCCAGATGAGCTGATCCTTCTTGACGGTAACGTTCAGGTCGTTGTCAAGGATGCCCTCTATGCGAATGTAATCGCTCTCGAAGGTATCGCCGTCAAACGTCGCCCGGTATCCGCCGTCGAACATGTCTAACTTGCCGTCCGAGCCATCGCTCATGGCGAAGAAGTGGCCGGTGAGGCTGTAGGCCGGGTAATCCGCGCCCTTCACTTCAAAGCCGCGCAGCACGATCTTCATGGTCCTGGGCATTTCAAGCTCGCGATCCTCCAGCACGTCGGTGACCACCTTGAACAGGTCCCTCTCGCCCTCGGGCGTGTCGAAGAACACGGCGTTGTACTTCACCTCGCCCATGCGGTCAGACTTGGCGTCGCGATAGATGAACATCGACAGCGCCACGGGCGCTTCGCCCGCTTCGATCATGGCGCGGCTGGTGCGGCAGGCCCTGATCTCGTCGGTCGTCTCGTTGTGCATCAGGCAGACGAGCGTCTGGTCGGCGTCCGCCGCGGTTTCCGGGGTATCGCCCAGCCAGTACAGTCGCCATTCGCCGTCCAGGCCGCCATCGGCAGCGCCTTCGATGATGCTGCCGGAGGGCTGCTCGCTGCCGTCCAGCGCGAACGCGTTGATCGCGCCCTGGTCGCTGTCAAGCCTGCGAAGCGTGCCCTGGCTCAGCATATCCATCAGCCACGCGCCGGAAATCTCGTCCATGTACAGCTCGTAGTCGGACAGCTCCGGCAGCGTAAACACGCCGGTGCTGAAGTCCAGGGTTCCGGTGGAGCCAATGGGGATCACCGGGTTGTTGAAGGCGTAGGTGTTGAGCGCGGTGAAGATGTCGATGTCGCAGGCGCTGCCGTCGCCGCGCACATCGCCGCGCAGAACCTCGGACACGTAGTCCAGGTTCACCATGAGATACAGGCGCGTGGCGTTGGGCAGCAGGTACACGTCGCCCTGCGTCAGCGTATTCGTCCACAGGTTATACCTGTTCAGGCGCTTGCCGTCGAAGCTCACGTCCTTCTTCAGCGGCACATTCAGCTCGAGCACGTAAATTGCGTCCACGGCCTTGCTTTCCTCCTCGCCGTAGCGGGCCTTTGTGACCGGGTCGAGGCCGATCACCCTGCGGTTGATGTCGTTGATCGGGACAAGGGCCTTGGCAAAGCTGTCGATCACGGAGATCGCGCCCGGCACGTAGCTCACGCCTTCGCCCGCTTTGCAGAAATCGCAGCGGGCCTTCGCGGCCGCCCAGTCCACGCTCTCCTTATCCGTCTTTTCCTCTTTGCTCCAACCGGTCGAAAGGTCGTTCTCATAGGCCTTCAGGTCTGTCTTCACGTCATTCTTGGGGTTGATGGCCAGGTGCGTGAACGTGCCTCTGAGGTCTACATTGCGGGCGTCATTGGTGCGAATCTGGTTGTAGGGTGCCGTCAGAGGAACGTCTTTTTTCTTCTCAGCGAGGAGCACCTTGGCCTCCGCATACCCATAGCCGCCAACCACCAGCACGGAAATCAGCTTTGCGTAGCTCTCGATCTTCAGCTCGGGCTTATCGCCATAGCCGGCGTTGCTGGCCAGCAGCTTGACGTTCTCCCTGCTGTGGAGATTCGCGTTGTCCACCCAGAGGGTGTTCTTCATGCTGCCCACGATGTAGCCGTAGGCCTTCGCCACGCCGCCGCCCGCAATGCCCAGGGATGTGGCGTTATTACTGACCCTCATCCCCGCGTTGTCAACCGTAACGAAGACGTTCTCGTTGCCCGTCAGCTGGGTCTTTTTGTTCTCATGGCTCGAATCGCGGTTGATGCCGATGTAGTTGGTGAAGTCCAGCTTCAAGGTGGGGAACGACTCGGGGTTGATGCCAGCGCCGCCCGAGTCAACCTCCGCTTTCGTCACGATGCCATAATCGCCTTTATCGGTGCGGCTGGTGGCGCGGGACAGTATGTTCAAGTCCTTATCGGCAAGCAGAAGGACGCTCTGGCCGACGATGACCTGGTTGGTGGCCGTCACGGTTGTCCTGGATTCGGCTTCGCCGATCGCTAAAACACCGCCGGACTCCACAGAGGTTGTCGTCTCGATCTCGTCCCCCTCGCCGGTAACGCTTTCGATGAGCAGGTTGCCGTCGGTGGCTTTCACTTTCGCATTGTCGCCAACGAGGACGCGCGCCGCGCGCGTGAGCGTGTTTATCGCCGTGGCGGCACTGCCGGAAATGGCGCCGCCGCCCTTATACAGCGACTTCGCGATCATCTTGGCGCTGCTGCGCGCCGAAACGGTCAGGCTGTCCTCGGCGGTGAGGCTCGCGCCTTCGCCGATCGTCACGTTGTTCTCGTCGTTCACGGTGTTCTCGCCCTTCATCAAACTCACGTCGAAGAGCAGCCCGATGCCCACGGCGTCGATGACGGAATGGGCCGAAGGCCTGCTGGCGCTGGTGATGTTCATGGCGTCGGCAGAGCTCAAAACGGCATTTTTGCCGATGGACACGCCCGTGTCGTACCAGGATTCGGTCGGCTGCTCGGAAACGCTGATCTCCAACAGGCCACCGGAGCCCTTCTTCATATCGGTGCGGGCATAGCCGGTGTTGGTGGCCGCGATGGTCATCTTGCCGCCGGCTTCCAGGGTCGTGTCGTCGCCGATCAGCACCTTCGAGGTCTGCTTGTCGCCTTCGCTGCCCACGCGGGCATACATCTTGGATACGGAGGTATCGATCACCTTAAGGCTGCCGGGCGCTGTGCCCTCGGCGCGGGCGGCGGTGCGCGTCGCCGCCGAGAGGTTGATCGCCTTGGTCACGTCGATGCCAACGCCGTCGACCATCGCGTTGAAGCTGTCGCTGCTGGTGGCGTCCGCCAGCAGGCCGGCGCCGGACACCAGGGTGAACTCCGAATTGCCCTTCGTCCTGGCCTTGGCCAGGGTTTCGATGTTCTTGTAGGTGATATTGCCGTTCCCGTCCTTGACCTCCTCAAGGCCCGTATCGGCCCTCACGGACAGGGAATCCGCGTTAATCGTATTGGCCTCACTGCCGCCGCCGATGATGGCCGCGGTGTTGGCCAGGTTCTCCATGGCAAGCGACTTGTTCACCTCTACCTTGACCAGTTTGATGCTGAAGCCCGTTGTTTCTTCCTCCTCATTCAACTCGGAGACGCCCAGCAGCGCGTTGGCCGCGGCCTTGTCGGTCAGGCTCTCCACCTTCACGCCGCCCGCTTTTTTGATCTTGCCTCCGTTCAGCCTCAGCGTCGCCGCCTGGGTGGCGGAGAGGGTGGATTTTGCGATGTCCACGCCCAGGGAGACAGCGGAGAGAGTGAAGTACTTCGCGCCTTTCACCTGCGCGGTCGTGTCGGATTTGCCCCTGGTGACAATGGACACCTCGCCGCCCACGTTGCCGCTCTCGTCGTCGCTCTCGTCGTCGCTCTCGTCGCCGCCCAGGTCCAGGTTCGCGTCCGCCAGCTCCAGCTCGGTGCCGGTGTGGGCGGTGCTCCTGGCGTTGGATGCGTTGATGGCCACATTCACCGCCTTCGCGTCGACGCCTGTCGCCGAGGGCGTCACCACGCTGCTGGCGCTGTTTTCGGATTCGGTGCTCAGCGCGACCTTGCTCAGGTCATAGTTGCCCTTGCCCAGCTTCACCTTCGTGCTGTGCAGATCCTCGCTGTAGGCCAGGCCCACCATGCCCGCGATGCTCAGGATGTCGAAGCTCTGGTTGTAGATGCCGGCGGTCACCGTGTCCTTGCCGGTGTTCCTGGCGCTGATGCTGGCCGTCTTGGCCTTGGTCTGGCCCTTCGCCACATCCACGTCGATGATGGAGTTGGTTCTGCCTCTGGCCACGGCCACGTTCAGCTTGACGCCGAACAGCGAGCCGCTGCCGGTGTACAGGGTCGCCTTGGTCGCGCCTTCCACCTGGGATTTCGCGTCCAGGCTGCCGTTCAGCGCGCCGCCCAGCTTCATGGTCGCCCGGGAGGTGGTTTCGTTCAGCGCCACATTCACCGACCCGGCCACGCTGACTTCGCCAATGTTCAGGCCGTAGAGCTTCGCGTCCGCGTCGCCCATGCCATAGGCGTTCAGCTTCACGGTGCCGGCGTTCAGGTCGCCGCTTCCCATGATGGTGGCGTTGTTCTGCGCGCGGTTGCGGGCAACGGCGGAGTTGAGGCCGACGGTTAAGCCGGCGGAAGCCGCCATGGCGAGCGACAGGGCGTCGGCCACGGTCTTTCTGCTCCTGTTCTCCCCGGTGCTGACGGTCAGATCGCCGGTCACCGTGGCGGTGAAATTGTCCGTATCCAGTATGGCCTTGTTGACGGAATTCACGTCTGTGTAGCCGATGCTCAGGCCGCCCGCGACGCCGCCCGCGGCAAGCCCGGCAAAGCGGGCCTTGGCCGCCGCGCCCAGATCGCCGTTGATCTTCAGGCTGCCCAACGTGCCGCCGGCGTTTGCGACCTTGGCGGTGGCGTCGGTTTCGTTGAACACCAGCAGCAGGTTGCCGTGCATGGCGGCGGCGCCCGCGGCAGCCGACAGTATATTGGAGGCCGCCTGGCTGGAGACATCGTTCAGCACGTTCACGCTGGACAGCTTCCCAAGGGAAACCTTGCCGGAGCCGGTGATGCCGATGCCGGTTTTCACCGTGGGATTCACCATGGCCATGCCCACGCCAAAGCCAACCGCGGCTCCGCCGGCGCTGACGCCCAGCAGGAAGCTGTCGGCGTCGGTGACGGACCTGCCCCTGACGGTCAGCGTGCCGGAATCGCCGGTCATGTCGATTTTCGCGCCCCTGTCCACCAGCGTGTTCTGGGTCTGGTTGTTGAAGGCCTCGGACCAGCCCCCCGCGACGCCTGCGCTGCCCGCGCCCACTGACACGGAGAGGGACTTGGCGTTGACGAGGGAATCGGTGGTCACGGCGATCTTTGTGTTCGCGCCGCTGATGTTGGCGGTTTTGTCGAGCTTCGATTCGACGGTGCCCTCGGTAATGGCCAGGGCGAACGCCGCGCTCACGCCGATGGAGCCGGCGCCGACGGCCAGCGTGAGGGCCGAAACGTTGCCATAGTCGCTCGTGGCGTTCACGTTCAGGTCGGAGGCGTTCTTCACGCTGCCGCCGACGGTCGCCTTGGTGATGTTGTCGGTGGTGACCACGCTGCCCGCGACGCCCACGCCCACGTTGCCGCCGCCCACCGCCAGGCCGACGACCCGGATGGAGCGCTTTGTGATCATTTCCTTGAGCTTTGTGAGCGCCTGGTTGAGGTCCGAGTCGTCGCTGCCCTTGGTGTCGTCAAGCCTGCTGATGATGGCCTTGGCGCGGCTCTCGGCGTCGCTGTCCTTCTCAGGCGTCACGTTGCTGGACTTGGACACGGCCGTGACGTTCACCGCGCCGTTCTTCGCGTCCACGGTGCCCACGGACGCGGCGAACACATTGCTGCGCAGCTGCGCGAAGGTAACGCTGGCGCCCACGCCCGCGATCATGCCGCCGACGCCCACCGTCCCGCCGAACACATCCGCCTTGGTGTTCTGTTCGGCAAGCACGTCCACGCCCTTGGCCCGGACGTTCGCGGTCGCGGCGATGCGGGCCACGATGGCGTCCTGGGGATCGGCGCTGTAGGCGCTGCCGGACAGGTTTTTGATATTGGCGATGTCCTGCGTCTCGGACATCTGCTGGTTTTCGTTGCTCTGGTAGTCGCCGTCGTAGGTGCCCTGGCTGACATAGCCGGAGTTGGCGTCAAAGCTGCCGTTCGAGCCCACGGACTTTCCGGCGTTGCTATGGCCGTCGCCGGACAGGTCGTCGGCCAGGCCGGTCCGGGTCACGTTGCCGTTGGCGTCGCGCTTCTCCTCCAGGTCCGAGGCGTCCTTCACGCCCTTTTGCTTCATATAGCTGATGATGCCGGAGGCGTCGAAGGTCTTGGTGTTTTTATCCTTGGAGCTGCCGTAGGTCAGCGTGTTCGCGGCGTCCTGGTTCATCCTGGTGCCGGCGACCACGCCCATCACGGTAAGACCCGCGCCCACCTGTCCGCTGGCCGCCACAGTGGCCGCCACGTTGATGATGTCGCGCTCGGAGGTGGCCTTCACGACGGCCTTGTCCGCCAGCGTGGCATCGCCGGCCATCTCGGCAAGGGCGTTGCCCTTGGCGACGGTCACCATGGCGTTGACCGCGGCGGCGACCTTTCCGCTGCCGGCGATGGCCGCGGACGCGCCCACCTCGTCCAGGTCGCTCTTTGCGAGCACCTGGAGCGTATTGGCGGTAACGCTGGTTCCGCTGGCCACCAGCGCGTTGGTGGTATCCTTGAGGACCGCCACCGACACAGCGCCGGAAACCGCCACACTGCCGCTGCCGGACGCGCCAATGGTGTACTGATCCAGATCCTTCATGGACTCGGCGCTGACGTTCACGCCCTTGCCGGCCTTCGCGGTGCCGCCGAGCAGGAAGGCGTTGCTCTCGCCGCTGAACACGGTCACGGCGAACACCGGGGTCACGGCCACATCGCCCGCGCCCGCCAGGGCCAAGGCAACGCTGTTCAGGGAGACGTTGTTCCTGGATTTCAGGTCGAAGCTGCCCTTGACCGCCTCGATCTGGCTGGCGACCTGGGCGTTCACATTGCTCTTGAGCGACTGGAAGGCGACGCCGACCTCAACGGCCACATCGCCCGCGCCGCCCGCGCTGATCGCGATCTCGGAGATGGTGTCGTCGTTCGCGGCGTTGACGCTCACGTCCTGCCAGCCGCGCGCGTTGTGGGCCTTGGCGGTGACATCCTTGGCGGAGGTGACCACCGTCACCGAAGCGCCCGCCGCGAGGGACTTGGAGCCGTTCAGGCCGCCCGACAGGACGACCTGGTCGGAATGGTTGCCGGCCTCGACGGTCACGGAGCCGCCGCCCACGGCCTCATTATTGGCGTTCCTGGCGATCGCGGTGAGGGAAGCCTTGTCGGCGAGCGCCTTCACGATGTTCTCGTTGCCGCTCCACAGCAGGTTGCCGGTGACGCCCTTCCCGCCGGTGCCCAGGCCCACGGCGATGCCCGCGGCGATTGCCACGATGTCATCCTCCACCTTCGCGCCCACATAGATGCCCTTGAACTGCGGCTTGCCCGGCAGCTTGGCGGCCAGCGTGCCGCCATTGCCCGCGGCGGTGACGCTGCTGGTGCCCATGTCGGTGGTCACTTCGTTCTTCTTGTTGACGAACATCGCCGTCGCGGCCGCCGCGGTGTTGCTGATCGACAGGCCCAGGCTGCCCGCCACGGCCCTGGTCTTGTCGTCCAGGCGCGCGGCAAACGCCGCCTCGCCGCCGGCGTTCACCGTGACCTTGTCCAGCTCGGTCCTGATCCTGTTGCGGCTGACCAGCACCGGCAGGTTGCCGCCCACGGCGACGCCTTTGCCGGCGGCCACGCCCATGCCCACGGCGACGGTGACGTCCTTGCCATAGCTGGAGGCGGACACGTCCTTTGCGGCGGTGATCGCATAGCCCTCGCCGCCGGTCACCTTCACGCCGGATTCGCGCTGCAGCACGTTGACGTTCGCGGACAGGCCGACGGCCGTCCCCTTCGCGCCCGCGGCGGCGACGGTGACGTTCACGGCGCGCGTCTCGGTCTCGCCGGACAGCGCCACGCTGCCGTTGCGGGAGGTGATGCCGTTGCCGGAGCCGCCCGCGCCCAGCGCCACGTTGCCCTTCACGCCGTCCACCATCACGTTGATCGCGCCGGCGGCGCCGGGCGTGTCATCCCGGGCGGCGGAGGCGCTGGCCAGTATGGAAACCACCTTGTCCACGGCCTTGGCGGCGACGGTCACGTCTCCGTCGGCGGACAGGGTATGCCGGTCGCCGACGGTGACGTTGGCGACGGAATCGTTCTTTGCAAAGGCGATGGTGCCGCCCGCCGCCACGGCGCTCTTGGCGACGCTGGCGCTCACGGAGACCATCAGCGCATTCAGCTTCGAATCCGCCTTGATATCCATATTGCCCTTGGCGTCGAGCTTCACGTCGTTGCCGACGCGGGTCTCGGCATTGCTGTTCAGAAGCGCAATGTTCAGCGCGCCGCCGACGGAGGCGGTACCCTGCGAAGCGGTGCTCACGGACGCGGCGACGTTGTAGCTTTCAACATCAATGGAGGCGTCCGCCTTGTGGCTGACATTGCCCGCGCGGATGCTCGCGTTGTCGCCGATGGCGGCCGTCGCCTTGTCCGCGTCGGAGAGGAAGGTGATGGTGATGCCCGCGCTGGTTCCGGCGCTGCCCACCGCGGCCGCGCCGCCCAGCATGCGCACGGTGGAATCGTCCTGCGCCAGGATCTGCACGTCGCCGGAGGCCGGCTGGCCCTTCTTTGAAACGGTGACGTTGTTGCCCAGCCTGGCCTCGACGTTATTGCTGGTGCGCACGATGGAGATGGAACCCGCCGCATTCAGCGCGTTGGGCTTGTTCGAGTCGGCCTGGCCCGTCACCACCGAGCCCGCGATGGCCTCGGTATAGTAGTTCTTGGAGGATAGGAAGTTCATCGCGTCCGTGAACTTCATCAGGTTGTAGGTGTTGATGTTGAAGTCCACCGTATAGCTCTTCTCGCCGGGCTTGCGGTGCACGTCGATCAGGCCGGGCGAAACGTTCGCGCGCTCATCGTCGTCCAGGTCGGAGGTATCGCTGATCACGTCCTTCAGGGCCACCGCGAACTTGTAGTCGTCGATGGTCACAGGGGACTTCACGGCCTTCAGGGTGAAGCTGTCGGCGTCGATGGTCGCGCCGTCCTTCACCTCGGCGCGCACCGTATCGCCGCTCCAGATGGTGGCCACGGACACGCCCATGCCCACGTTCGTACCCTTGGAGACGTTGACGCCGCCCGCCCGCGCGGCCAGCTTGGTCTTGTCGTTGGCCGTCACGCTGACCGCTTTGCCGGTCAGGTTGCCGTCCACGGTGGCCTTGCTCTCGCCGAAGCTGACCAGCACGCTCACCGCGCCCGCGACGGAAACGTCGCTGCCCTTGCCGGACAAGGCGCCGGCGATGGTTTGCACGGCCAGCTTGCCGCGGTACTCGTCGGTCAGGTTCTGCTTCAGGTCGGCGGACACGGTCACGTCGCCGGCGTCGGCAGTGATATCGCCGTTCACGGCGGCGTTCGCCTCGTTTTTGTTCACGCTCACGCCCACGGCGGCGGCGATGGTCTTGCCCTTGCCCTTGGCCAGGGTCATGGCCGCGCCGGTGGAACGGGTGTTGAAGTTGCCGGCGTTGGTGGCGGACACCAGCACGTCCTGCGCCGCCTTGATATTGCCGTTGACGGTGGTCGTGGCCTTGTGCTGGCCCACGGTGACGCCCACGGCGGCGGCCACCTGCAGGCTGGTCTTCCCCTCGTTGGGGTTCTTGAAGCCGTCCAGCTCCCGGTCGCCCTCCACGTTGACGAAGTCGGCGGCGGCGTTCGCGCCCTGGCCGGCGTCGTTGCCGTTGTCCACCTGCACGTCCTGGGCGCGCATCACGTTGGTGCTGACGTTCGCGTCATCGCGGAGCTTCCTCGCGTCATTCTTCTTGGAGCGGTTCAGGCCCTGGTTGATCTTCTTGTTGGTGTCGGTGCCCTTCGTCTCCTTCTTGTCGTCAAAGATTTTGCCGGTGGTCACGTCGTTGGCGGTCTTTTCCGTGGCCTTCACGCCATCCGCGAACTTGTTGAGGCTGCGCTGGATGTCCGCGCCCATGGCGCTGGCGAAGGCCAGGGTGTTGTCCTTGCTGAGGGCGTGCGTGCGCACGACGGCCTTGCCGGAGACCTCCGCGGGCGCTTCCAGCGCGGCGGTGATCTCGGACAGGGACACGTTCACGGCCACGCTCGCGCCCACGGCGGTCGTGCTGCCCGTGGCGAAGGCGCTGGCCCTGGCTTTGTTTTCGGCCACCTCGGTGGCGGACACGATCAGGCTTCCGGCGGTCGCTTCGATGGCTTCGGGCAGGTCCTCCTCCTCGTCCTCGTCTTTCTCCTTCTCTTCGGCCGGTTTCGCCGGTTCGGCGGTAGTCCGGACTTTGCCGCCCTTGGCGATGACGGCCTGTACGTTGTTGTCCAGTATGTTGACGGACACGGCGGCGTCTATCGCCATATCCTTGATGTCGTCGCTGGTGCCCTCGAAGGGATCGGCGCCGGCGGTGGCGTAGTTCTCCTCCTCGTGCTCGGAGGAGGCGGTGACGCCGATGGTGCCCGCGGTGACGCCCTTGGCGCGCTCGCCGATCTTCGCGGTGACGTCGGAGCTGCCGTAGGTCAGCGTGAACGCCGCGCCCACGCCGATGGTGCGGCCCGCCCGGTCGCGGTTGGCGTGCAGCTGGCGCTGGCGCTCCACCTCCTCGGCGGCGTCGTTGTCCTCAAAGGTGACGTAGATGGAATCGACCCCGCCGGCAGGCACCTTGAATATGTACACCTCTTCGAGATCGTTGGCGGAGGCCAGCTGGATTTCGCCTTCCTCGCCCGCCGTATAGCCCAGAGCCGCGCTCATGTCGGGGTTGACCACGGCGATGCTCTTGACCTTCAGGCCGGGCTGCACCGGTATGCTGATCTCGGCCAGGTCGTTCACCTTGGCCCAGGCCTTGCCCTTCACGTCGTTCTCGCGCCCCTCGACGGTGACGGTCATGGTCTCCCGGTACTCGTTGCCCATGGCCTGGTTGGCCTTCTGCGCAATAGGCGCGGGGATCCGCTTCAGCGCCTCGTTGAACTTGACCTCGATGTTGATCTTGAGTTCTTCCTTCTGCTCTTTGGTCATGCCGGTGTAGTCGACGCCGTTCTCAGGGTCAAACTCATAGCTGAAGGTGCCGTCATCGTTCTTGAATTCCTCAAACTCCAGGTAATCGACGACCTCCGTGCCGTCGGGCTTGCAGTAAGTGCGGGTGATGCCCTTTTCCTCGACGCAGTAGCCCTCTGCGGCAAAGAGCTCAATGCCGCCGTCGATCGAGCCGTCGAAATTCACATACTTTCCGCCCACGCCGGTGGTCACCGTCACCTTGTTGTCCAGATCGGATACGGTGTTCGTCGCGGCGTCGCCGCCGCCGGTATTGGCGTCGTCGGAATCGCCGTTGCCCAGGTTGTTGTCGGCCTCGCCGCGCTCGTCCACGGCGGCGGTGGAATGGGTGCGCACCCGGCGCAGCTCCTCCGCGTTCACGATCATGTCGCCGGTCACATTCACTTCTCCGGCGCCGTCCGCGACCTCCGCCAGCGTGGTCAGGTTCGCCACGGCGATGGCAAGGCTGCCCGTGCCGCTCTTCTCCTTCGCGCCCGAGCCCGCGATGGCCTGGGTGGTGATGATGTGCCGATCCTCGATGGCCTCGCGCTCAAACTTCACGTCCAGCTTGCCCACCACGGCGTCAATGGCCTCGTTGGTCAGCGCCACGGTGCTCTCCTTGAGCGCCTTGCGCCCGATTTCCTTGAGGGTTTTGACGAAGCCGTCACTGTTGATTTTTGCGATCAGCGGCTCGTAATCCCACACCTTCTCCCGGAAGGTGGTGGTGAGGTAGGGAACGATCTTGTCCTTCAGCGATCCGATGCCCTTCTTGTAGATCATCTTGCCGAAGTTCACGTTGCTCTCGTTGACCAGCGGGAACTGCGCGCCGATGTCGCGGACCGCGTCCTCGACCACCTTTTCAAGCAGGTCCCACGCCGACTTGATGAGCGCGTCCTTCAGCGTCTGCTTGATCTTGTCGGTGCTCACGCCCTTGCCGGTGAGCTTGTCGTACAGCATGTCGAGCGCGCACGCCGCGACATCCTTCAGGCCGTCCAGGAGGGAGCCCTTGACCGTCTCCAGTATATTGTCCGCCAGTTGCACGGACAGCTGGTTCCAGCTGGTCATGAGTATGCTCTTGAGCTTGCCCTTCGTCAGGCCCTCGACCGAGCCACAGGCCTCCTCATAGGCCTCGAACATCGGTTCGAGCAGCGCCTCAGGGAAGTCCTTCATGCGCTCCCACAGCAGCTTTGCCGCGTCGGCAAACATGTCGCCCGAACCGGAGCCCAGCTTGTCGAACAGCTCGTTCATGTTCAATTCGTCGATGATGACCTGGGCCATCTTGGCGGCGAGGTCGCTGGCCATGTCGCCCGCCCAGCCCAGCTTATTGTACAGGCTCTCGCCCATCATGCTCTTGATGGCGTCCTTCAGCTTCGCCTGCAGCGCCGAGGAGAAGGCGTTCATATCCTCGACGGTCGTCAGGGTCCGCACCATCGTGGGCGCCTCGGCGATCTCGGCGCGCACCTCCAGCTCCGCCGCGTTGATCGTGCCGCTGCCGATGCGGGCGATGTTGTCCATCGTCACGATGTTGATGGCGACGCCCACGCCCACGCCCACATCCGAATTGGTGGCGGAGGAATCGGCCTTGATCGTGGCGTCGGTGCGGTTGGCGGACAGCACCGACAGCTTGCCCTTGGTGGTCACGTCCACGCCGTCCACGACCTCGGCGCGGGACTTGTTCTGCATCATGTTCAGCACAAACGAGCCCGCGCCGGCGATGGTCTGCTCGCCGGTCTCGGCATTCTGGCGGTTTTCCGCGCCGTTCTGGATGGCCCCGCCGTCCATGCCGCCATAGCGGCCGGCAATGTTGCCCGCGCCCTTCAATATGCCATTGGCCTGCTTGTCCGCGCTGCCCTCGCCGTCGTCGTTGCTGCCGGCTTCGCCGCCGGTGGCCGCCGCCGTGGCCACGGCCTTCATCGCGTCGGCCGCGGTGGCCTTGACCTTGACATCCTCCGCCGCGTTCACGCTCTGCCGCAGCAGCGCCTGCACGTCGTTCACCAGCCAGGTGACGATGAACGCGCCGCCGATGGCCGTGCCGTCGCCGCGGGCGGAGGCGTCCGCGGAGAGCTCATGGTTGTACTGCGTCCTGGCGGATTCGCCCGCCGCCTTGATGCTCACCCTGCCGTTCACGGGCAGCACGCCGTTTTTCACCGCCGTGCCCGTCAGCTTGCCCAGCTCGGCACGAGCGGCGGAATTGAACACGTCCACCGCAACCACGGGCACCGCGGCGCTGCCGCCCGCCGCGCCGGCCTTCGCCGAGACGCGGTCCCTGTAATTGTTCGCGCCGTAGATGCTCAGGCCTGTGAGACTGCCATTCTTGTTCAGCACCACGCCGTCCTCGATCAGGCCATTGGTGCGCATACCGTCCACGGCCACGGCGATGCCGGCGCCCACGCCGGTGATCCCCGCCTCGTTGCGGCCCTGCTTGCCGGAGGCATCGGCGTTGACCTTGAAATCCTGCCTTGCGGTGGCAAACACGCTGATGGCGCCGTTGACGGCCAGCTTCGCCCCGCTGCGGACGGCCGCGTCCGTGTCGGTCGTGGCCACCTGTACGGCCAGCGCGCCGGCAACGCCGGTATCGCCCTCGTTGAAGCCGGCCTTGGCCTCGTCGTAGGACTTGCCGCCCATGCTGACGCTGGCCAGGCTCAGGCCTTTTCCGGCGGACACCTTCGCGCCGGCGACGTCCCTGGTCTTCTTTTCCTCGTTCTCCTCGTATTCGATGGTCCTGTCGCCCTGGATCTCGACGGTGTTCCTGGCGTTGGCGACGTTCACGGCCGCGGCGATGCCTATGCCGTGCGCCACGCCGTCTGCGCCCTCCTCAAACTCGCCCCTCACGGTGACGGACTCCACGGTTCCGTCCGGCACAGGCAGCCTGAAGGTGTAGGTGTCCTTCGCCGCCCAATCGGCCACGATCTGCCGGGTGGTGATATTGCCCTTGGCGTTCTTCGTGGCGACGGTGACCTTCACCGTGCCGCCCTTGGCGCGGAAGCCGTCGCGGGGCACGATTTTCAGCGTCACCAGCTCGCCCGGGTCCGCCTTGACGGACACGGGCTCGATCTTGTCGCCCTCGGGGCTGGTGTAGGACCCGATGGCGTACTCCTTCTCCTTGAGGGCCGCCTTGACGGTCAGCTCGGTGGCGTTGTACTCATCGCCCTTGGGGATGGTAAACTCGCCGTCGGCATTGACCTTCAGCTTCTGGCCCTGGTAGGTGACCTCCGTCTTGCTCAGATCCAGCTTCTTGCCGGCCTTGATGTCCTCGTCCGTGGGTCGGATGGTGATGGTCTGTCCCTTGGCGGCCTGATTGTCCGTCTCGCTGAACTTGACCTTGACCTCGCCCGTGCTCTTCAGGTCGATGGTCTTCCCGTTGAACAGCGGCTGTACGGTCATCACTTCGCCGTCGTTGAGTTCGGGCACCGTGACCTCCCACACGCCGTTGCCCAGGGAGACGACGTTCGCCTCGTCGAGCCTCCTGGTCTTTTTCGTCGTGCCGGTCCGCAGCAGCACGTTCACCCCGACGGGAGTCCAGCCGTCCTTCGCCTTCATGCTGACCGTGAACTTGTCGCCCTGCTTGGCGGCGTCCGTGCTGACGGTAGCCATGCCGTGTTCTTTGCCGTCCTTGTTGCCGTCCCCGTATTCCAGCGTCACGGACCGTTTGTCCTCGCTGAACACGGCGTTGATGGTGATCAAAGCGCCCTCGGGGATGGCGGTACCGCCGTCCACGGCCTTCAGATACCATATCATGGAATCCGAGGTGTCCTGCCGCAGCGAAGCCGTCTGGGTATAGCCGTTCTGGTCGGTCCAGGACGCGGACAGCGTCTTTTTGTTGGACTTCGTGTATTCCTTGTCCGCGGAGCCCTCCTTGTAGCCGCCGTCGGCGGGGTTGCACTTATAGCCGTCGGCGACGTTCTGTATGCGGAATTTGTAGATCGGGTTCTTGTTATCGTCCTCGCCGACGGAGACGAAGTTCACCTCGCCCAGCGATTTCGGCTCCTTCACGTCCTTTTCCTTCAGCTGGTTCATGTTGATGCGGATCGCGTTGGGCACCACGTACTTCGACGGAGCCTCGCCGCCCTCGCCCGTGATGACGTTGCCCTCCTCATCCTTGAAGAGGAAGGTCACCTCCACGGTGGTGCCGTTCGCGGCCGCGTACTTGCTGGTGTTGAAATTGACGACGTATCCGTTCTGCGCGTCTCCGGTCACATCCACCTTCTCGCTCTTGCGCGTGGCCTTGTCGTTGCTGGTGAGCGTATGCTTATAGTAGGTGACGATCGCTTCGACGCTATTGACCTTGTTCTTGTATTTGTCGCCCACCTTGTAGGTGATCTTGGGCGTGACGGCGGAATGACCGTCGCCCAGCTTCACGTTGCTGTCGATCTGGCCCTCCACCGTGCCGGTGACCTTCAGCGCCACGTTCGCCCCGGCGACGCTGTACTTGATCTTCTGCACGGTCCTGGGCTGGCTGTTCTCCTTCTCGACGGCCGCCGCGTCCTTCATTTCGACCGCCGTGCCGTCGGCGTAGGTGTCGGTCTTGGTGATTTCGATGCCGAACAGGTCGACTGCGCCGCCGGCCTCCACCGTGCTGCCGGATTCGATGCGGCTGTCGCCCTTGTTCACCGTCACCCCCACGGCCAGCGCGCCCGTGATCTGCTCGTGCACGGGCTGCTTCGCGCCCTCGGGCGCGTCGCCGAACGTCGCCTTGACGGTAAACTCCACCGACTGATTGAGGCCGTCGGGCACGGTGAATATGTAACGGCCCAGACTGTCGGCGGCGACCTTGATCTCCTCCGTCATCTCGACCTCGCCTTTGGCGTGGGTATAGACGATGCACAGACTGGTCAGCGCCTTGCCCTCGTCGGGGTTGGGCACGAAGCGCACTTCCTGTCCGGTGGTCACCTTCTTGATATTCTTTCCATCTTTGTCGGTCATCCAGGTGACGATCTTGCCGCCGCCCGAGATGAACGCCTTGTCGTCGTTTTTGATCACCAGCGTGTGCTTGCGCTTAACGGACTGATCGTTGTCCTTTTTATTGGCGTCGTCCTTGATCAGTTTGTCGTCGTCGTCATCCTTGATCAGTTTGTCGTCGTCGTCGTCCTTGATCAGTTTGTCGTCATCGATCAGTTTGTCGTCGTTCTTGATCGGTTTGATGTCGTCATCTTCGCCCTCGATGATGAAATCGTTGTCCTTATCGCCGCCGATGTCTTTCTCCGCATCGTCAATCAAACTTTTGATATCAATGACGTCCTCCAATTTATCTTCGTCAATGTCGATCAAATTGTCATTGAAGATCAGATCGTCAATGTTGACCACATCGTCATTACCGGTCCCTAACAGGCGATTTTTGTTCAGCGTGCTTTTTTGTCCGGGCTTTTTAAAGCTGACCATGACCTCCACGTCGTCATGCTCCAGCACGAATACGTAACTCCCTTTTCGGTTCTTTTTCACTTCCTCATAGGTATAGTGATCTTCGCCCGGCACGAGGTAGCGGATCAACACGGCATCCACCTCCCAGCCCGCGTTGGGGGTGGGCTCCACGATGCCAAAGGTCGCGTAGTTGCCTTCTTTGTCCAGCTCGTCCCCCACCATGGACTTCACGGTGGCGGAGCCGCCCTTCTTGTTGTCCTTGGTGAGATCGACCACGCTCAGCTTGTAGTTTCCGGCGGAGATCTTCGTGACGGTCTTGATGAGCGTCTCTGCTTCCTTGTTGATGATGGAGTACTTGAACTTTTCCCAAACCTTCTCCTTGATCACGCCGAGGAGCGCGCCGCCGAACAATCCCACGAGATTGCCTATGGAGTTTTCCAGGGCCGTGCTCTCGCTGTACCCGTTGTGATCGCCGCCGGAGGTGGCGATGGTCCTGACATTGGCGATCCTGGTGGCGTACACGCTCACGTCGCCCCGGAGCGCCTTGACCGTCGCGTGCTCGCCGATGACGGCGTTGACCTTCTGGTCCACCACGTTGACGGCGACAAAGCCGCCTATCGCGCCGTCGCCCGCCGCGTGTACGCCCGTCTGGAAGCTGGCCTCGGCGTTGGCGTTTACGGCGCCCCTGGCGTTCAGCTTCACCTTGTTGTTCGCGATCAGCTTGCCGTCCGCCAGCACATCCACGGTGTTGCACACGACCGTCACCGCGGCGGCGACGGGGCTGCTCCACGCGCCGTAGAAGGCGTAATTGTTGTCCCGGACGTCGCTGTTGGCGGCGAATATGACGTTGTTGGCGGCCTTTACCTCGGAGCCCTGCTCCGCCTTCACGGAGGCGCTGTTCACTATGATGTCGATGCCGACCGGGCCGCCCTCCTGGGTCTGGGTCTGGGTCTTGTTCAGGTCGTCGTATGTGGAGGTATAGCCGAGGGTCGTGTCGATCTTCGCCTCGGCGGTCACGCTGCCATGGGCGGTCAACCGGGCATTGGACCCGATGGTCACCGCCGCCTTCGCGATCTTCACGTTGATCAGGTTCAGGCTCTCCGGCAGTACCGAAAACAGACCCCCGAAGTGCTTGACGCGGGCCACCAGCGCGATGTCACGCGCGGTCTCGATGCTGGCGTTCACATTGATCGTGGCGACGTCGCTGGCGCAGAACAGGTCGGACAGCAGGCTCCCCACGCTCACGCCGGCGCTGAGCTCTTCAAGCGCCTCGGTGAGCGCAAGGGAGCCCTGCGAGGATTCCGCGCGCAGATTCCGGGCCAGTATGTCCTTGTTGATGTTGATGGTCTTGGCCTTGATGAGCACGTTCATCATCAGGGCGTCGATTTCCGGTATGTAGGGCTCGTCGTCGCCCAGGATGTCCGCGTCCAGCACCAGGTTGGAAAGCATCAGGTTCCTGTTGATGCCGCGCTTGACGAAGAGCTTCTTGATGTCGGTGCCGATGGCGGTCTTGATGACGTAATCGGTGAAATCCTCGGTAGCCTCGATCTGGAAGGTGCCCTTCCCCGTGGGATAGACCTCCACCCGCTTCTTGTTCTGCAGCGCGTCGGTGAAGTTGTACCTGGCGGGGTTGTCATAGGTGATCTTCAGCTTCAGGTCGGCCTTCTTTGCGGTCTCGGGATCGTCCTGAACGCTGGCCACGCGCAGCTGGATGCCCTTGTCGGGGTCATTGGGGTCGATATAGCCCAACGGGTTCGTCACGCCCTCCGGCAGCTGTTTGCTCGTGCTGAGCTTGCCCCGCAGGTACACGGACGCGCCCGCGCCGCCCTGCAGGTGCAGCTCGTCCACGGCCAGGCCGCTGTTGGCGTCCACGGTGAAGCGGTCCGCGCTCTCTTTGTCGCCGTTGACAAACGTGATCTTCGCGCCCGTGCCGGTCTTGACCGCCTCGGTCTGGTTGTCGTTGGCATTGTAATCCAGGTTTTCGACGGAGTGGTTGTCGCCCTTGAATACGGTGATTTCGTCCGCGCCTGTGCCGGTGTTGATGGTCATGTTTCCGGCGTTAGCGCGCACATCCAGGCTGACGGTGTCGTCGCCCGAACCGGTATTGACGGTCATCGCCTTGCCGCTCGCCGCCTTGCCGTTGTCCGTAATGTTCAGCGTGTCGTTGCCCATGCCGGTATCCACGCTGACGCCCTGGTTGGCGTTGCTGATGCTCAGGGCCACGCTGTCGATGTTGGAGCCGGTCTTGATGTCCACCGCGCCGCCGCCCACATCGACGTTGACCTGGTTGAAGCCCTCGCCCGCGTCGACGATGAGCGACACCGCGCCGGACTTGGTGGTGACGTTGATGACGTCTTCGTCGTCGTCGGCGTTGCCGGCGTAGATTTCGGCGCTGGACTTGTCCTCCACGCTCACGGTGAGGTTGGTGGGCGCGTTGTCGGAGCCGTAGAAGGTCAGCTTGCCGCCGCCGGACTTTTCAGCCTTGCCGTTGGCGACGGTGATCGTCTTGCCGACGGCCATCATCACGCTCTTCATGACCACCTTGATGCCCTGGATCACCAGATTGGCGTTGATGGTGGTAAAGCCGTCGCCCTCCATGCCGGTTTCGCCGGCGTCCTCGGCCACCAGCTCCAGCTCAAAGTCGTCCTTTATGTCATAGTCCTCGGATGAGATGAGGATCTTGTCGTTCCACTTTTCGTCTCCGGGCGTTTTGTTCGCCTCATAGGTCACGTTCCGCTCCAGCACGAGCTGTTTTTTTCCGCTCAGGGTTCCCTTCATGATCTCGATGATCTTTTGCTGGAGAACGCTGATGCCGGTCTTGGGCATTTCGGCCGGGGCGGCCGCGGCCGGAGTCCTCGCAAACACCGCGTTGGCGTTCAGGTCCACCGGGATCGCCGCCTCGGACGCTTCGAGTTCTTCGTCCTCCATCGCCATGGCCGGCAAAGAGCGCACCATCAGCCCATCCTCGTCCAGGTCCTGGACGTCGTCAAGCGCGACGTCCTCGATCTGGGCGGCGTCGATCTGGGTGGCCTCGTCGGTCGCGGCGGCATCATCGGTCGCGGCGACGGCGTCGATCGCGGCAACGGCGTCGGTCGCGGCGGCATCTTCGGTCGCGACGGCGGCGTCGGTCACGGCGGCCTCATCGGTTGCAGCGGTCTCATCGGTCGCGACGGCATCGTTGGTCACGACGGTATCGTCGGTCGCGACGGCAGGGGTTTCTTCCTGCTGCTCCGAGGCTTCCCCTTTAGGGGCATCGAGCGCCTGGGAAACAGCACTGTGTGCTGTTTCCAGCGAGATGGGGTCGGCAGACCCTTGGGACGCTGNGGGAAACAGCACTGTGTGCTGTTTCCAGCGAGATGGGGTCGGCAGACCCTTGGGACGCTGGCTCGGCGTCAGCCGAGACTGAAGAGGTCGTCTCCTGCTGTTCGACAGGCGTCTCCTCCGCGGGCTCCTGCTGTTCGACAGGCGTCTCCTCCGCGGGCTGCTGCTGTTGTTGCTCGGCAGGCTTCTCCTCCGCGGGCTGCTCCTGCTCGGCAGGCGTCTCCTCCGCGGGCTGCTGCTGCTCGGCAGGCGTCTCCTCCGCGGGCTGCTCCTGCTCGGCAGGCATCTCCTCCGCGGGCTGCTGCTGCTCGGCAGGCATCTCCTCCGCGGGCTGCTCCTGCTCGGCAGGCATCTCCTCCGCGGGCTGCTCCTGCTCGGCAGGCGTCTCCTCCGCGGGCTCCTGCTGTTCGCCAGGCTTCTCCTCTGCGGGCTGCTGCTCTTCCTTTAGCTGCTCCGAGGCTTCCCCTGGGAAACAGCACTGTGTGCTGTTTCCAGCGAGATGGGGTCGGCAGACCCTTGGGACGCTGGCTCGGCGTCAGCCGAGACTGAAGAGGTCGTCTCCTGCTTCGGGATCTCCTGCTGCTCGGCAGGCGTCTTCTCGCCAGGCTTCTCCTCCTGCTCCGGGACCTCCTGTTGCTCGGCAGGCTTCTCCTCCTGCTGTTCGGGGGCGGGCTGTTCCTGCGCCGCCGCGTCCTCAGCAAACGCGGTGTACCACCCCGGGACGTATCCGCCCAGCGTGGCCAGCATCATCGACAGCGCTATCACCATCGCCATAATGCGTTTCGTCATGTTCTTCGTATGATTCATAACCACACCTCCGAATTTTAGAAGAGAAATGGGTTTTCACATCGTTTCGGCCGGTCCTTCGCGCCTGTATGTTCTTTGAATAGGTTATGGCTTATCGCGCAGCAATCAACCAACTACAAAAGCCAAAAAGGCATAGAGCTACACTTTTACTCTATTTTATATTACCTATTTTTCCCTTTCGATGTCAAGGAATGTTCCAGATTGGCAAACAGGTGTTTTTGACAATGTAAATATCAAGGACGGATGAGGTCATACTCAACGTACCGCTTCGTCCCTCTGTGGTAATATGAGCGCTGAACACAGCGGCAGAGGGCTTCATCCGTCAGCTCGGCGGCGGCACTTGCGTGAAAAAGCCCCTGCGCTTCGCGGGTACGTAAAGCGCAGGGGCTTGGAATGATTGACAAGCATCGGTTTTCTCCGTTGGTTCTGCGTAAGCCATCTTTCCTCTCTCGGCCTCGGCAGGGTTTTCGAAAACACCGCTCTCACGCGATGCAGCATCCATCTTGTGTTCAATTGCCGCTCAAGCTTCCGGCACGATCAGCGTCATTTCGCCTTGCCAGGCGCCTTCATCCACGGAAACGCTCCGGCCGTCCCACCGCACTTCCACGCGGCCGGCAGGCAGCAGGCGCATGAAAATATCCATCAAATAATATTCCATGTAGTAGGTTCCGGGCTCCAGCGGAGCGTACGACCGCTCCAACGACCGGCGCATCGTCAGCGTTTCGCTGGCCTCATAGCGCAGTTTACCGTCGCCCGTGCCGTCGATGGGATAAAGCAGGCTGTATTCCCAACCGGCCACCTTGGAAAGCGGAATCACGTTTCGGCTGTAGACGGTGCTGTCCGCGAGGTAGCCCTCCCACAGGCCATAGACGACGGCCGGCTTGTCCTTCTCTATACCGCAGCGCAGCATGTAGGTCTCCCCGTTCATCCGCAGCGGGATATTGTACAGCGCCTTACCACAGATATAATCCGCATCGACAATCTGCGCCGCGCAATGGACACCCTCCAGCGCCGGCCACTCTTCAAAGCTGCTCAGGCAGTAGGTCGCCTGGCCGTTGGCTTCGTCCGTCATCTCCTCGGCAATGGTATCGCTCAGGTACACGGTATCTCCGGTCTTCGGGTTCAGATACAGCATGTCTACATAGACATTTCTCAGGTTCCGGAATCCGTCCAGGACGGTAATTTGGGGCACGCCGTCGTCGCCAAGGCTCTTTTTCAGGCGAATCTGGTAGTTCGGCAGGTCCACGATCTCCGGCAGCTTTTCCGCCTGTTCAAACACCCAGTCCGGCGCGTCCCAGTTGGGGTTGATGGCGTCCAGCAGGGCCAGGTGTTTGCCGCGCATAATGTCTGTCTGTCGCACCCCGGTTGATCTTCTGTTGCATGTCGAATATTCACGCTTCCGGCGCGGCCTTGGCTTCCTCCTGGGTCACACGGTACTTCGCAGTGCGTTCAGCGATCCAAACGAATAATTGGTTTCTATCTTCTTCTCCTGTCTTTCCCGGATGAGGCGTAATAGTCTTGCTTGTGCTGATACATCCTTTGATCCGCTGCTTTCATGGCGGAAGACCTGGGCGAGTTATCGCAAAATCCCGATGGTGGACAACATCATCCCGATTCTGAGGAACCACATGCAGAGCCAGCGCGTACACATGATGGACCCGAACTGGAACCCCAACGATCTGGTTTTCTGCTCATCGAAGGGCACGATCATCGAAGCCAACACGGTGAACCGCTACCTGAATCAGATCTTCAAGCGGGCGGAGCTGGTGAAGTTCAGTATGCACGCCTTGCGGCACACCTTTGCCACGCGAATGATGGAAGCGGGTGTGCCGGCGAAGGTCGTTCAGGAGATGCTGGGGCACAAGGATGTGGCCCTCACGTTGAACACCTACACCCACGTTACCTTGGATACTGCGCATCGGGAAATTGCAAAAATCAATAATCTGATTGACGTGCAGGAGCCTCAAAATCCCGGCGACAGACAGCCTGATCGCGGCATTTTCCCTCACGGATTTGGTCGATGACGGCTCAATGTTAAGGAATTTTAAAAGGGTATTTTCAAGGGTAAGCTCAATTTTCGGCGCTTATAAGGGTACGATGGGCATAAGAAAAACCCTGAAAACGCTGTGTTTTCAGGGCCTCTCGTGGAGCTGATGGCCGGATTCGAACCGGCGACCTCATCCTTACCAAGGATGCGCTCTACCTACTGAGCTACATCAGCGCAGTTCGCATTGCATCGAACGCAGTTGTTATTATACTACAGGGGGGGTGAAAAAGCAATACTTTCGCGGCAAAATAACCGGAATGCCCCGTTTTTTTACATTTCGGAGAAGCCGGCGGCGCGGACTTTGGCGTCCCGCCCATCGACCGCGCCTATAGCCGGCAATCGACTTCCGATATAGGCTGGGGCTATTGACAAAATCATAGCGGAATGCTATGATTATATCCGAAATCAGATCGGAGGGGGGACTTCCCATGACATGCATTTACACATCCGCGGACCAGCTGATCGGCCGCACGCCGCTGTTGGAGCTGACCCGCATCGAGGCAGCCGAGGGCCTGAAGGCGAAGGTCCTGGCCAAGCTGGAATACTTCAACCCCGCGGGCAGCGTAAAGGACCGCATCGCCAAGGCCATGATCGACGACGCGGAGGCCGCCGGGCGGCTGAAGCCGGGCGCGACCATCATCGAGCCCACCTCGGGCAACACGGGCATCGGCCTGGCCGCGGTGGCGGCGGCCCGGGGCTATCGCATCATCATCGTGATGCCGGAGACCATGTCGGTGGAGCGCCGCCAGCTGATGAAGGCCTACGGGGCCGAGCTGGTGCTCACCGAGGGCGCGAAGGGCATGAAGGGCGCCATCGCGAAGGCCGAGGAGCTGGCGGGACAAATCGAAAACAGCTTCATCCCCGCCCAGTTTGACAACCCGGCGAACCCGGCGGCCCACCTGGCCACCACGGGCCCGGAGATCTACGAGGACACCGACGGCAAGGTCGATATCTTCGTGGCGGGCGTGGGCACCGGCGGCACCATCACCGGCGTGGGCCAGTATCTGAAATCGAAAAACCCGGCGGTGAAGGTCGTGGCCGTGGAGCCCGCGGACTCCCCGGTGCTGTCCAAGGGAACCGCCGGCCCGCACAAGATCCAGGGCATCGGCGCGGGCTTCGTGCCGAAGGTGCTGGACACCGGCGTCTACGACGAGATCATCCCCGTCGCCAATGAGGACGCCTTCGCCACCGGCCGCCTGATCGGCCAGCGGGAGGGCGTGCTGGTGGGCATCTCCTCCGGCGCCGCGGCCTGGGCGGCCATCCAGCTGGCCAAGCGGCCCGAGAACGCGGGCAAGACCATTGTGGCGCTGCTGCCCGACACCGGCGACCGCTACCTCTCCACGCCGCTGTTCGCGCAATAGCCAAAATGAAACGCCCCTCCGTCGTCTGACAGAGGGGCGCATTTTTTGTGGTCACTCTTCCGCCACCGCGTCCTCGTCGTCGCCGCCCACCTTGAAGGCGTCCTTGCCCAGCAGGCCCAGACGGGAGTGGAACGGTATGTGCGAACTGGGATAGCGCTGGTAGAACAGCTTGCGGATGCGCTCCATGACCATGCTGCCCGTCTTGTAGTTTACCGTGGGCAGCAGCAGCGCCACCACGCTGGGGCTGAAGTGGGTGATGATGTCGCCCTTGCGCAGATTGTCCCGCAGGATCTCGATCAGGCCGTTCATGATGTTGTCCTGGCGGATGCTGTCGTAGTCGCCCTCGTCGGAGTCGCCGATCATGATGATGCCCAGGAACATGGTGGTGCCCAGGCGCTCCAGATTGCGCATCTCCAGGCTGTAGATGGCCTTGAACATCTCGTAGTCGCACACGAACGCGCCGCGCTCCAGGCTGCTGTTGTGCAGTTCCTCGCGAATGGCCTCCAGGTTCAACTTCAGCGACTGGCGCGCCTTGTTCATCTCCTGGTAGAAGGCGCTCATCTGGGGGCTGGGGGGCGTGCCCAGGTAGCGATAGGTCAGGTTCGTGGCGTGCTTGTACTGCACCAGCGCGTCGCTGGTGCGGTTCAGGCTGATCATGGCCTTCATCAGCTCGATGTGCAGCCGGTCGTCGAAGCTGTCCACCTCCAGGGCGGAGCGGCACACGGCGCAGATCTCGTTGTAATCCTCCGCCTTGCGCAGCAGCTCGATATAGCCGTACATCGTGGAGAGGAACTTGCCGTGCATCTGCTGGGCAAAGCCCGACTCGGCCTCGATGTCGCCGGTCTGATACAGATCGCCCTGGTACAGCTCCAGCACCCGCTGATACATCTTGCGCTGAAGCTCCGGGTCCGTCTGGTTGGGGATTTCGTCAAACAGGTCCAGCAGCTCCACCGCGTCGATGGCCATCCCCGGCAGGCTCTGCCAGTGATAGGCGCCGCGGTCGGACACGATGCAGGACCCCAGGCCGGAATACATCTGGTTGAGTAACAGGCGCATGCGGCTGACCAGCGTCTTCAGCGCGTTCTCGGGGTTGGTGACGCTGTGCTCCGGCCACAGCTCCTGCATCAGCTGCTGATTGGTCACGGAAGCGCCGCGATGCAAAACCAGATACTCCATCAGCGCCGTGCCCTTGCGGGACTTGCTGACGGGGTTCTCTACACGCCGCTCGTCGATAAATATCTGGAAGCTCCCCATCATCGTCATCCGAACGCTCTGGCCCATGTGATTCCTCCGTGACATTAAGTTCATAAATATACAGCATTATTATAACCTGGCACTGTGGAAAAGTCAACGCAATCAACGAGAATTTCCCAAGGGCTTCACATTGAAATCGTCGTCCACCTCCAGCACATACACCGTCTGAGGTTCGTCGTTCAGCGGCGTCAGGCCGCTGACCTCCACGGTCACCTCGGTGCGCCCCGGAATCCGGCCGTGCACGGTCACGGTCTCGGTGTAGCCGGCGCCCGGCGGCAGCAGGTCGGCGGGCTCGTCGTATTCCCGGCTCCAGCTGACCCACACCTTCTCCGGCGCGCTGAACACCAGCCGGTACGCCGGGCCGCCGCCCTCAAACGAGGAGAACGACATCTGCCAGGTCTGCGCGTTTTCGGCCAGGTAGCTGTTCAGGAAGCACTCCGTATCATAAAAGATCGGGCCGTCGACGGCCTTGTCGGAATACAGCGCATAGGTCGCGCCGTCGTCATAGGTCAGCTCGATGCGCTTTGAGGGCGCGTCCAGCGCGCGAAACTCCCGGTCCGGCAGCGACGCCCATCCGGCGGGATCGCAGGCCGCCATGAAGTCCGCCAGGTCCGAAAGCGCGTCCCGCGGCAGCGCATGCTTTGTCTCGCGGCCATGCTCCGTCACCGTCAGGGTCACCTCGCCCCAGGCGTCCGGCTGGCTGAGGACATAGGCGATGTCCTCGTTCTCCATGCCCCCGAACACGGCGTATTCGCAGGCCACCAAACGCGCGGCGCCCTCCGCCGACGCGAAGCCCGTCAGCAGCAGCGCGCACAACAGGGCGGCCGGCGCGCACATTCTCCAAAAGCGTCCCTTCATACATGGCACCTCCATACCGTATAAACACATTCGACCGCCCGGCAAAGGCCGGACGGTCGAAATTTCCGGAACGATTACAGCCGCTTCGACAGCGTCTCGGGGCTGACGGCGTAGGTCAGCGCCACTTCCTTGGTGATCACGCCGGAGCGATACAGCCGCTGCAGCTCGCCGTCCATGGAGATCATGCCCTGGCCGGCGCCGCCGAAAATGGCGTTGTCGATCTGATGGGTGCGGCCGTCGCGGATCAGGTTCTGCACGGCGGGGTTGACGGTCATGACCTCGAACACCGCCACCTGGCCGCCCTCCTTCTTGGGCACCAGGCGCTGGGAGACCACGGCCCGCAGCACCATGGAGAGCTGCATGCGCACCTGGGCCTGCTGCTCGGCGGGGAAGGTATCGAGTATGCGGTCCACCGTCTTGGACGCGCCGGTGGTGTGCAGCGAGGACAGCAGCAGATGGCCGGTTTCCGCCGCGGTGATGGCGATGCGGATGGACTCCAGGTCGCGCATCTCGCCCAGCAGGATCACGTCCGGCGCCTGGCGCAGCGCGGCGCGCAGGGCGCGGGCGAAGGTGGGCACGTCGTTGGGCACGTCGCGCTGGCTGACCAGCGACTGCTTGTGGTTGTGGATGTACTCGATGGGATCCTCGATGGTCACGATGTGGCCGTGGCGCACGGTGTTGATCCGATCGACCATGCAGGCCAGCGTGGTGCTCTTGCCGCTGCCGGCGGGGCCGGTGACCAGTATCATGCCGTTCAGGTTCTTGGTCAGCTCCATCACCAGGTCGGGAATGCCCAGCGACCTGGGGTCCGGCAGGCCGAAGGCCACCATGCGGCAGGTGGCCGCCACGGTGCCGCGCTGTATGTAGGCGTTGCAGCGGAAGCGGCTGAGGCCGGCCAGCGCGAAGGAGAAGTCGTCGTCGCCCTCCTCGCGCAGCTTGTCCATGTCGCGGTGGGCCATCTCGTAGGCCTCCCGCACCAGCTCGTCGGAGCCCGCGGGCTTTACGATATCATCGGTCAGGGGCATCATGTCGCCCTTCACCTTGCACGTCACGTGGGCGCCGGGCACGATGAATATATCCGAGCCGCCCAGCTCATAGGCCTTGCGCAGTATCTCTCTCAGTTCCATATTTCCTCCGTCACCGCCGTCATTCGATGCGTCCGCCAGGCCAACCTCTGTCCGTCGCCCAGGGGCAGCACCTCCACCGCGCAGCTCAGCGTGCGCAGGCCGTCGGTCTCCGACCAGCTGACCATTCGTCCGTCCATCAACATGCCCTCGGGCAGCCTGCCGCGCACGGCGGTCAGGAAGGCGTCGTCGCCGTCAGACAGCGCCGCGCACTCGGCCACCGCGCTGTCCAGCTCCGCCAGGCGGCGCTCGGCCCTGTCGTTCAGCTCATAGCCGGCCACCACCACGGCGGTGCTGCGGCTGGAGAGCCGCGCGTCGTTGCGGGCGTTCATCAGCGCCAGCATGCCCAGCACGCCCATGCTGAGGATCACCACGATCAGGATCAGCGACGCCGCGCCGGGCCCGATGGCCACATTGCTCTTGCGCCTCATTGCCGCTCACCCCCCTCATACCGTGTGCAGGGCAGCGAGAACAGCTGCTCGTCCTCCTGCCGGGCGTTGTCCGGATTGCGCAGCTTGTAGAACGCGCTGACCTCGCCGGTCCACAGCGTACCGGCCTCGGTTTCGCTGGCTTCGCCCTTCACGTACAGCGTATACTCGCCATAGTCCTTCGTCCAGGCGCCGTGGGAGCTCAAAAAGCCCATGTCCTTCATGGTCTGGTCGATGTCCTTGGCCGCGTACAGCGTCTCGGCCACGTTCTGGGCCTCGCTGACGGCCACCGACTCCACGCCGGCGCGCACCGTCATGTTGCGCGCACCCACGAACACCCGAACCAGCACCGTGGCGGAAAGCATGAAGAACAGCACCGCGATCAGGATCTCCACCAGAAGCACATTCGATTGACTTTTCTTTTTCATCTTGTACCTCTATTATCGCGCGCAGCGCAGGGCCACCCGAACCGTTTCGGCCTTGCCATTGCCGTTCTTCAGGTTCACCGTCAGCAGGCCGCCCTCGATCCGGGGCTCAAAGCCAAGCGCCGGACAGATGGCCGTGCCGTCCTCGGGGTCGAAATCATCGCCCTCGCTGGTGAACTGCTCGTACAGCTGGTCCTGATAGCAGTACAGCCAGGTGACGTAGGGGGTTCCGTCCAAATCCTCGCGCAGCGCGAGGGTGGTGATGCCGTTTTGCGGCTCCACGGTCACGGCCCGGTCGGCGTCCTCGGCGCGCACCATGCTGCGCACGTAGGCGGCCAGCACCCGATCCTCGTTGTTCGAGGCGGCGCGATCCACCGTGTTGCGGTACATCTGCGCGCCCAGCAGCACGATCAGCGTGGACACCACCGCGAACATCCCCAGCAGCACGAACACAAACACGCCATGCATGCTGTGGTTGATCGTCCTCTGCTCTCCCTTCACGAATCGCTCGCCTCCACTTCCGTGACTGTAATGTCGGGCATCAGGTTGGAGCCGAACGCGTCGTAGCGCACCAAATACCGCGACTGGTCATAGGCCAGGCCGTAGTGTTTGCGCAGATACTCCAGGCTCGTGGGGTAGGCGCCCTCCACCGCGTAACAGGTGAGGGCGGCGTTGTGCACGGCCTCGGTGACAAACTGGGTCTGAGCGCTGCCGCTGCTCTTGCCCACGCGGGTGACCAGCAGCCACACGCCGCCGATGACCAGCAGCATCACAAGCACGATCGCGATTTCCCGCCGGTATGCCATATTCGCCCATCTCCTCCTCGTTCAAAGTGTGTGTAAGGGGCGGATTACAGCATGCTGGACAGTATGCCCGCCATCGGCAGCATCACGCTGAGCAGCACCGCGCCGATGACCACGGCCAGCAGGGCGATCAGGGTCGGCTCGATGATGGCGATCAGGCGGGCGATGCCGTCCTCCACCTGTTCCTCGTACAGGTCGGCGATCTTGGCCATCACCTGGTCCTCGCGGCCCGCGGCGACGCCCATGCGGATCATGCGGTCGTGCAAACCGTCAAACAGCTTGGAGTTGGAGATGGCGTCCGCGAAGGCCGCGCCGCCGTCCAGGTCCTTGCGAATGCCCTGCACCTTTTTGGCGGCCTCGCCGTCGGACAGCACCGAGGGCAGCAGCCGGAAAGCCTCGTTGGTGGGGAAGCCGCTGTGCAGCATCATCGAAAGCACGCTGGCCACGCGGGAGGAGGCCAGCTTCATGCTCAGGTTGCGCACCGGCGGGAACAGCTTGCGCGCCAGCGCCAGCACCTTGTCCCTGGCGGAGGTCTTCATCAGCAGCGCGGCCACCACCACGGCCAGCACGCACACGGCCACCAGCGCCAGCACCACCCAGCCGATGGTGGAACCCAGGCGCATCAGCCCGCTGCCGGAGGCGGAGAGCTCCGCGCCCATGCTGTTCAGCACCCGCTGGAACACGGGAAGCACCTTCCACAGCATGATCGATATGATCAGCACCAGCATGACGCCCAGCACCAGCGGATAGGTGATCGCCCCGATCACGGACGAGCGGATGCGATTCTCTCGGGCGTAGTAATCGGACAGGCCGTTCATGACGCTCTCCAGCTGGCCGGTCTGCTCGCCGATGCCGGCCATCTCCACCAGATAAGTGGGCCAGCGGTCGTCGCGCTGCAGCGCCTGATACAGCGAGCCCGTTTCGGTGACGGCCTTGCTGGCGCTCTCATACAGGTCGGCGTATTCGCTCTCCCGGGTGGTCTCCGCCAGCGTTTCCATGCCGTCGTACAGCGGCAGGCCCGCGCTGAGGATCAGCGCCACCTGACTGCAAAAGCTGGACAGTTCCGCAGAATCAAGCCCACGTTTTCCCTTTCCGGCCATGTGATAAACCTCCTAAAGCGTGATATTCCTCAATAACGGTTTACAGGCAGTATAATATAATCAGTAGTAACGCTCCGTCGCGTATTTCTTCGCGTTCAGGCAGCCGATGGCCGCGGTCGGGTCAAAGAAGACCTCCTCGCCGTCCACCACCGCCACGGTCCACGCGTGGTAGTACTTGTCCGCGTAGCCGATCATCAGCTTGGCGGGAATGCCCTGCACGCGCAGCATGCACACCATCACGGCGGACAGGTCCTGGCAGATGCCGGCGCGGTTGTCGAAGCACTGCTCGATCTCGGGCAGCTCGCCGGAGGAGATCGTCTTGGCGCGCACGAAGTCGTAGGAGAACTCGTTGGTCATGAAGTCGCAGATGGTGTTGTAGATATCGCCCTGGGTGGCCAGCTCGTCGGACTTGAGCACCGCGTTGGTGGTGCGCACGTAGTTGACGTACTGGTTCGGCACCAGGAAGGCCGCGTTTTCATCGCCCAGCTCCACCTTCAGCACGATCTTGCCCTCCGCGGAGAACTTGGAACCCTTCACGTTTTCAAACAGTGAGAATTCGTACTTTCCGGAACCCAGCTGCAGCGGGAAGACCTCGTAGCTCCCCTCGTTGTCCAGATCGTACATCAGCTGCGCGCCGTTGTAGGTCACGCGCACCTTCATCCGGTGCCCGGTAGGCGCCGAGACGCAGCACATCACGTAGCCCTGGTCCGCGTGGCTGGCGTCGATGATCAGCTTGCCGTCGGATTCGACGACCTCCCCCGAGCTCTCCGGCCACACCGCGTCCTCCGATGAGGCATAGGCGATCGCCCCCACGGCAAACAGCAACAGCGCCAGCGCCAGAACCAACAGGCTCTTGCGAATCATTCCTGAACTACACATGGTTATACTTCCCTTCTATGCCTATCATGTCACATAAATTATACCATGCCTTCCATGACTTTGCAACGGTCCCATGAAAAAAACTCCATTGTAGGCACATTGTGTCCAAAATGGAAGCAAGTTTTGCCCCTTGTGCCTTCTGAGCGGAATGGCATCGCCATTTCAATGGTGATATGTAAAGGTTACATTGTAACTTTAACAAATACTTAACCATATGATATTAAAAGCATGTTATTTTATGGTAGATTTCTTCATCGTCAAGTGATATAATCAATAAAGTGTCGTGTGGGATTCTGAAAATGCGCCACGCGCGACCGAGGGGTTCATGTGGAGAGGAGGCGAGCTCATGGCATCCGTGCTGTACGCTGAGATCTATCTGCTGTGCATCGTCATCGTCGGGTTGTGCCGCTACTGGTCGATGCAGCGCTCCTCCTATTCCGCGTCCGAGCGCTGGCTGAACGCCATGATCAGCTGCTTCATGCTCAGCTTCATCAGCAACTTCCTGTTCACGCTGTTCAACAGCATACTGCCCCGCTTCTTCGCCACCTACGTGCTGACCGTGGGGTTTAAGACGCTGTACCACATATTCCTGTGCATGGGCGTGTTCGGCTGGTGCGGCTACGCCGACACCGAGTGCCGCGGCGCGCTGTTCACCACGCGCAGCCGCATACTGCTGACGTCGCTGCCGCTGTTTGGGATGGCGGCCTGGATCGTCGCCAACCTGTGGACCCACCAGATCTTCCAGATCACCGAGGAGGGCGCCTACACCCGCGCCCGCGGCTTCCACCTGGAGCTGATTCTGCTGATACTGTTCACCACGTTCTTCAGCGTCAAGCTGCTGATCCAGTCCTTCAACGAGAGCGACCCGATCAAGCGCGGCCACGAGCGGCTGGTGGCCTCGTTCCCGCTGAGCCTCTTCATCTCCCTGGCGCTGTCGCGCATGGGCGAAGCGGTGCCGATCATCTGCGTGGCCATCACGCTGGAGCTGCTGTGCCTGTACATGGGCACCTCCACCCAGCAGATCTCGCTGGACAAGCTGACCCAGGTGAACAACCGCCAGAACCTGCTGGGCTTTCTGGACTACAAGCTGATCAACCACGACGAGAAGCTCTTCCTGCTGATGATGGACCTGGACTACTTCAAGGTCATCAACGACAGCTACGGCCACCTGGAGGGCGACGACGCGCTGGTCCGCGCGGCGAAGGCGCTGAAGCAGGCCTGCGGCAGCTTCAAGCGGCGCCCCTACATCGCCCGCTACGGCGGCGACGAATTCATCGTGGTCATCGAATCCAGCAAGGCCGAGGCCGACATGCTGGTCGCCCTCATCCGCGAGAAGCTGGAGGAGCAGAACAACGAGGCCCATCGCCCCTACACCCTGGCCTTCAGCATCGGCATAGCCGAGTTCCACCCCGGCATGAACGCCAACGACCTCATCGAGGCCGCCGACCACTGCCTCTACGAGGTCAAGCGCGCCCGCCCGCCGAGGAAATTCTGAAAAAAGCGCCCGCGAAAGCGGGTGTTTTTTTATGCTCCGGCGATCACATCCGCCGCCGCGCACATATCCTCCGGGGTGTTCTCCCGCCCGACGCTCACGCGCAGCACGCAGCCCGCGTCGGCCTCACAGAGCCCCATGGCGCGGTACACGTGGCTGGGGCCGGGCTCGCGGGAGGCGCAGGCCGCGCCGCCGGAGGCCAGTATGGCCGCCGCGTCCAGCCGGGCGATCACCTTTTCGGAGGGCATGCCGGGCAGCAGCAGCGCCGCGATGCCGGGCAGCCGCGGCGACGCCTCGGCCAGCAGGCGGCAGCCGGGCACGCGCCGGGTCAGCGCCGCGCAGAAGTCCGACAGCAGCGCCGCCTCCCGGGCCGCGCGTTCGGCCATGTCCTCCGCGGCCAGCTCCGCCGCCGCCATCAGCCCGGCGATGGCGGGCAGGTTCTCGGTGCCGGCCCGCCGCCCGAGCTCCTGTCCGCCCCCCAGCAGCAGCGGCGGCAGCAGCACGCCCTGGCGCACGTACAGCGCCCCGACGCCCCGGGGCCCGTACAGCTTGTGGCCGGACAGGGACAGCATGTCCGCCTTCAGCGCCTTCACGTCCACGGGCACGTGGCCGAAGGCCTGCACCGCGTCGCAGTGCAGCGGCACCCGCCGCGCCCGGGCCAGCGCGCCGATCTCATCGACGGGCTGCAGCGCGCCGGTCTCGTTGTTGGCCAGCTGCACGCTGATCAGCTTCGTGTCCGGGCGCAGGGCCCGCTCGACGGCCTCGGGCCGCACGCGCCCGTCCGGCTCCGGGGCTACGAGCGTCACCTCGCGGCACAGCGCCTCTGCGGCCCGCAGCACCGACGCGTGCTCGATGGCCGAAACCACCGCGTGGCCGCCCCGGGCCAGCGCCATCGCCTGGTTGTTGGCCTCGGTGCCGCCGGAGGTGAACATGATCTCCTGCGGCTCGGCGTTCAGCATGCCAGCCACCGCCTGCCGCGCCAGGCGCAGCGTCCGGCGGGCGATTCCCGCCCCGGCGTAGGCCGCCGAGGGGTTCAGCCACGCCTGCTCCATGCAGCGGTTCATCGCCGCGATCACCCGCGGGTCCGCGGGCGTCGTGGCCGCGTGGTCCAGATAGATCATAGCGCGTCCTCCCGATGTGATGCCTCCATTATAGCAGATCATCGGGCTTTGTGCTATAATAGATTCAAAAACGAAAGCGGGGATCGGAATGTCAATACTGATCAAGTGCGGCCAAATCTACGACGGCGTGCACGACGCGCCCTTTTCGGGCGGGATACGCATCGAGGGCGGCAAGATCGCGGCCATCGGCGAAGGGGTGGACGCGCCGGAGGACGCCCGGGTCGTGGACGCCTCGGGGCTGCGGATCTATCCGGGCCTGGTGGAGGCCCACGGCCACATCGGGCTGGACGGCTGGGCCGTCGGCTACGAGGGCAAGGACTACAACGAGTACAACGACCCGGTGACCCCCCAGCTGCGGGCCATCGACGGCATCAACCCCTTCGACGAGTCCCTGCGCGACGCGGTGCGGGGCGGCGTGACCACGCTGTGCACCGGCCCCGGCAGCAGCAACGTGCTGGGCGGCACCTTCGCCTGCTTCAAGCCGGTGGGCCGCTGCATCGACGACATGTGCCTGAAGCGCGAGGCGGCCATGAAGTGCGCCTTCGGCGAGAATCCGAAGCGCTGCTACCGGGAGAAGGGCATCTCCAGCCGCATGAGCACCGCCGCGAAGCTGCGGGAGACGCTGTTCCGCGCCCGGGAGTACATGGAAAAGCTAAACGCCGCCGGCGACGACGTTTCCAAGCGGCCGGCCTTCGACCTGAAGCTGCACGCGCTGCTGCCGGTGCTGCGGCGCGAGATCCCGCTGAAGGCCCACGCTCACCAGGCCAACGACATACTCACCGCCATCCGCGTGGCCCGGGAGTTCAACCTGCGCCTGACGCTGGAGCACGTCACCGAGGGCGCGCTGATCGTGGACGAGCTGGTGAAGGCGAACGTGCCGCTGGCCATCGGGCCCACCGACGGCCAGCCCAGCAAGATCGAGCTGCAGCACAAGAGCTGGCAGACGCCGGTGCTGCTGAACGCCGCCGGCTGCCGGGTGTCCATCATCACCGACAGCCCCGTCACGCTGCAGAGCCACCTGCGCCTGTGCGCCGGCATGGCCATCGCCAACGGCATGCCCGAGGCCGACGCCCTGCGCGCCGTCACGCTGAACCCCGCCCGCCACATCGGCGTGGAGGACCGCGTCGGCTCGCTGGAGCCCGGCAAGGACGCCGACCTCGTGCTCACCGACGGCAGCCTGTTCGACCTGCAAACCCGCATCGTGGAAACGTGGATCGACGGGAAAAGGGTTGTCGGTCAGTGAGGAATGAGGAATGAGGAATTCAGGTGCAACTCCCTGCGGGATTTGTCCAACCAGATGACAGCGGGGACGGTTCTCGCTGTCATCTTTTTGCCGCCCGATGACAGCGGGTGACAGCAGGGACGGTTCTCGCTGTCATCTTTTTGCCGCCCAGCGCATCGTCACCCACATCAACCCCCCGCCCTGTCATTGCGAGGAGCCTGCGACGTGGCAATCCGGTCCCCCATGATCAAAGAAATCCGTCAGGATATCAACAACAATTCCTCATTCCTCACTCCTCATTCCTCATCCAGATGACAATGGGGACGGTTCTCATTGTCATCTTTTTGCTGAAAAGATGACAGTCAGAACCGTCCCCGCTGTCATCTTTTGTCCCTCCTCCCCTTCTCCGCATAGTATACCGCGAATATCTCTGCGTCAAAGGAGCAGGATCCATGAACCTAAAAATCATTCGCGGCATACTGATTCCCTTCGCGGGCACGGCGCTGGGCGCGGCCTGCGTGTTCTTCATGCGGGGCGCGCTTAACCCGCGGGTGCGGCGGGCGCTGACGGGCTTTGCCGCGGGCGTGATGGCGGCGGCCTCGGTGTGGAGCCTGCTGCTGCCGGCCATCGCCCGGAGCGCGCCCCTGGGCCGCCTGGCCTTCCTCCCCGCGGCGGCGGGCTTCTGGCTGGGCGTGCTGTTTTTGCTGCTGTTGGACCGGGCGCTCCCCCGTCTGCCCGCGCGCCGCACGGCTCGGCTGGTGTTCGCGGTGACGCTCCACAACCTGCCGGAGGGCATGGCCGTGGGGGCCGTGTACGCGGGCCTGGCGCACGGCCAGCCGGGCGTCACCGCCGCCGGCGCGCTGGCGCTGGCGGTGGGCATCGCCATACAGAACTTCCCCGAGGGCGCGATCATCTCCATGCCGCTGCGGGCCGGCGGCGCGGGCATCCCCCGCAGCTTCGCCTGTGGCGTGCTCTCCGGCGCGGTGGAGCCCGCCGGCGCGCTGCTGACCCTCTGGTTCTCCACATTGATCGTGCCCGCGCTGCCCGCCATGCTGGCCTTCGCCGCCGGGGCCATGATCTACGTGGTGGTGGCCGAACTCATCCCCGAGGCCCGGGACGCCGCCCGCCCCACCCTGGGCGCGCTGACGTTCGCCCTGGGCTTCACGGTGATGATGGCACTGGACTGCGCCGCCGGGTAAGCGCGGCAAACACGAGCGTATCAAGAGGCCCCTCTCCGCCCTTCGGGCACCTCTCCCCCCTCGGGGGGCGAGGCAAGGACAACCGTGCAGCATCCAAGACCAGCCCACGCCCCAGCCTTGGCTCGCCCCCGTGAGGGGCAGCGAACGCCCGGAAAACAGCACAGTGTGCTGTTTTCAGTGAGCTGGGGCCGAGGCAGGCCCGTGGGATGAGCTGGCGCAGCGCCTGAGAGGGGGCTCCCCGACACGACCTGCCAAACGACAACAAAAGGCCCCCTTGCGCAAACCGCTTCCGCGCAAAGGGGCCTTCCTGTGATTATTTACAGCGTCCAGTCCACCTGGTTCGTGTGCAGCAGGTGGTGCGCCTTCTCGGAGAGGGGCTTCTCCATGTACTCCTTGTACAGCGCGACCACGTCCGGGTTCTCGTGGGAATAGCGGATGGGGTTGTTCACGTCCAGCGCGTCCAGTATGTCGGCGCGCCCGGCCGCCATCTCCACGCCGTCGTGGATCGGCTGTCCGCCGCCGCCGGCGCAGCCGCCGGGGCAGGCCATGATCTCCACGAAGTCATACTGCACGTCGCCCCTGCGGATGGCGTCGATCAGCCGGCCCGCGTTGCCCAGGCCGCTGGCCACGGCCACGCGCACCTTCGTGCCCGCCACGTCGTACTCCGCCTCGCGCCAGGCGTCGGCGTACACCGGCAGCGAATGGTCCGCGCGCATGGCGCAGAAGGTCTCCGGGTCCGGGTTCTTGCCGACCACCATGTAGTACGCGCTGCGCAGCGCGGCCTCCATGACGCCGCCGGTGCGGCCGAATATGACCGCCGCGCCGGTGCCGCTGCCCAGCGGGGAGTCGAACGGCATCTCATCCAGCGCGGCCACGTCGATCTGCCGCAGCAGCCGCGACAGCTCGCGGGTGGTCAGCACCAGGTCCACGTCCTTCATGCCGGGGTAGCCGGGCTCGACGTGGGCCGCGTCGTTCAGCTCGGGCACGTCGCACTCGTACTTCTTGGCCGAGCAGGGCATGATGGACACCGAGAAGATCTTCGACGGGTCCACCCCGATCTTCTGCGCGAAGTAGCTCTTGGTGACCGCGCCGAACATCTGCTGCGGCGACTTGGCCGTGGAGAGCTGGGTGACCATGTCCGGATAGCGCAGCTTCATGAAGCGCACCCAGCCGGGACAGCAGGAGGTGAACATCGGGTAGCTGCTCTTGCGGTTCTTCAGGTACTCCAGCAGCTCGCTGCCCTCCTCCATGATAGTCAGGTCGGCGGAGAAGTTGGTGTCGAACACGTAGTCCACGCCCAGCGCCTTGATGGCGGCGGCCATGCGGCCCTCGGTGGCCTGCTCGGGGGTCAGCCCGATGGACTCGCCGTAGGCCGAGCGCACGGCGGGGGCCACCTGCACCACGGTGATCTTCTCCGGGTCATACAGCGCCTCGTAGAAGCGGTCGGTGTCGTCCCGGGCCGACAGCGCGCCGGTGGGACAGTGGGTGATGCACTGGCCGCACAGCGAGCACATGTCGGTCAGGCTCCCGCGCCCCTGGGCCAGGCCCACGCGGGAGTGCCTTCCGGTGCCCAGGATGTCCCACACGCGCAGGTCCTGGACCTTGTCGCACTCGTTCACGCAGCGGAAGCACTGCACGCACTTGGAGTCGTCGCGGATCAGCGGCAGGCCCGCGTCCCACTTCAGGGGCCGCGCGTCGACCTCGTCCACGGGGTTGGTGACGTTCAGCTCCCGCGCCACGGCCTGCAGCCGGCAGCTGCCGTCGCGGACGCAAGTGGTGCACGCGGTGTGGTGCTGGGAGAGGATCAGCTCCACGTTGGCGCGCCGGGCGGCGCGGACGCGGGCGGTGTCGGTGCGCACCACCATGCCCTCCTCGCACACGTTGTTGCACGCGGCGACCAGGCGGTCGACGCCCTCGACCTCCACCAGACAGACGCGGCACGCGCCCACCTCATTGATGTCCTTCAGGTAGCAGAGCGTCGGAATCCGTATGCCCAGCTGAGCGGCGGCGTCCAGCAGGGTGGTGCCCTCCGCCACCTCGACCGGCCTTTGGTTGATGATCAGTTTTACCATGATTCGCGCCCTCCTTTCACACTGCCCATGCCGTGGTGGTCGCACCTGAGGCACCGGCTGCACTCCTGCAGCATCTCCTGATGGGTCATGCAGCCCTCCATCAGCGTAAAGTCGTCCTTGCGCTCGGCGGCGGGCCGCTCCGGCAGGTCGACGCGGCCCGTCGGGCCGGGCACGCGGTTGGCGGCCCAGGGGATCTCGACGTCCCGGGGCAGCTTGTGGCAGAAGCCCAGCGCCTCGTCGATGTTGGCCGCGGCGGTCTTGCCGGCCTCCACGGCGCGGATGACCGTGGACGGGCCGCTGGCGCAGTCGCCGCCGCTGAACACCAGCGCGCCCTCGTCGACGGCGCAGCTGTCCTTGGCCTGTATGCGCCCGCGGCGGGTGGGAATGCCCTCAGCCGCGAAGGCCTCGCTGTCGATGGCCTGGCCGATGGCGGCGACCACGATGTCGCATTCCACGCGCACCTCGTCCCGCTCGGCGCGCACCGGCTTCGGGCGGCCGCGGTCGTAGGCGCCGGGGATCTGCGGCTGCACGATCAGCGCGGCGACCTTGCCCTCGGCGTCGGTCTCGATGCGCACCGGGGCCATCATGGTCATCAGTTCGCAGGTCTCGGCGATGGCGCCGTCGACCTCCTCCACCAGCGCGGTCATGTCCTCCTTGCGACGGCGATAGACGCAGGTCACGGTCTTCGCCCCCAGGCGCATGGCGGTGCGGGTGCAGTCCATGGCCACGTTGCCGCCGCCGACGATCACCACGCGCTTGCCCGCGAAGTCGGGCTTGTCGTTGTCGCCCATGGCGCGCAGCAGCTCCACCGCCGAGAGTACGCCCTCGGCGTTCTCGCCCTCGATGCCCAGGCTGTTGGCGGCATGCGCCCCGATGGCGATGTACACCGCGTCGTAGTCCGCCTTCAGCTGGTTGAAGGCCGCGCCGTCGACGCTGCAGTTCAGCTTCGCGGTGACGCCGGTGTCCAGTATGGCCTGTATGTCAGCGTCCAGATAGGCGTTCGGCAGGCGGTAGCGCGGTATGCCGTAGCGCATCATGCCGCCCAGCTGCGCCCGCTGCTCGAACACGTCGGCCTGGTGGCCCATGCGCTGCAGGAAGTAGGCCGCCGTCAGGCCGGAGGGGCCGCCGCCGATCACGGCGACCTTCTTGCCGGTCCTGGGCAGGCATTCCGGCGGCGGCACGACGCCCGCGCCCTCGATGGCCGAGCGCTTGATGCCGCGGATGTTCACGGGGCTGTCGATCATGCCCCTGCGACAGACCGCCTCACAGGGATGCTCGCAGATCAGCGCGCAGGCGGCCGGGAAGGGATTGTCCTGTCGGATCACGCGCACCGCGTCCGCGTACCGGCCCGCGCGGGTCAGCGCGATGTAGCCGGGAATGTCCACGTGCGCAGGACAGCCGCCCATGCAGGGCACGGCCTCAAACTCAGCGGTGCAGCCGCCGCCCGCGACGTGGGCCTCCAGCTCCGCCCGGATGGCCTTCACCGCGCCCCGCAGCGCGTCCGCCGCGGCATAGCCGATGGCGCAGTCCGCGCTGTCCGCCGCCGTGTTCAGAAGCCGCTCGATCTCACCGACGCAGCCCGGCTTCGCCGTCCCCGCCTCGATCGCGTCCAGCATCTGCGCCACCCGCGTCAGTCCCACGCGGCAGGGCACGCACTTGCCGCAGGTCTGCGACAGGCACTGCCACGCGTACGCCGCGCACTGGCCCACCGGACAGTTCCCCGCCGGCGCCGCCTTGCTCCTGCGCACGCTGTCCTCGTAGAGTTGCTTGATGGCCGACGTCATCGCCGAGTCATGGATTACCTGGAGTCTACTCATGGCCCTCATCTCCCCCTTATTGTGTCGGATTGGCTGATATGGAGAATACGCATTATACTTCCAAGTATATCGTAATAACATTATATCGGATTTTTCGGAACTGGGCAAGAGGAAAATGATGATTGGGGAATAGGGAGTAGGGAGTAGAGCGCGGGTTATAACAGTTCACCCCCACATACGTGGGGAAAATGGACAAGGTCGAAAAGATGTGAGGTGAATCCCCGGTTCACCCCCACATACGTGGGGGAAAATTTGTTGTCAGTCAGTGCCATAGGATGTAGAGTCCGGTTCACCCCCACATACGTGGGGAAAATGGTTGCCGCGCTCCACGGTGCCGGCCTCTGTGCTCGGTTCACCCCCACATACGTGGGGAAAATGACAAGTCTGGCTGGACGAAAACCTGACCATGCGGTTCACCCCCACATACGTGGGGAAAATGATTTACTCCACCTCTCCACGGTGGGCACAATCCGGTTCACCCCCACATATGTGGGGAAAATCTTTTTGTCTACGTCAACGGCTTCCTGTACTGTCGATTCACCCCCACATACGCGGGGAAAATCACTTCACCGCCTGTCCGCAACTTCGACAATACGGTTCACCCCCACATACGTGGGGAAAATGGCGATAAATGCTTGTGTCATGGTGTGATCCTCCGGTTCACCCCCACATACGTGGGGAAAATCGTCGCGATCCTCGCCCGCGCCTCGGCCAGGTCCGGTTCACCCCCACATACGTGGGGAAAATTGATCTCCAAATATCCGGCGTAGTGGATCAGCTCGGTTCACCCCCACATACGTGGGGAAAATGCCCCCTGTAGGCCGTCTATTGCAGCTAATACACGGTTCACCCCCACATACGTGGGGAAAATGCCGCGGGCAGGATCGGGGCCATCATGGCCATACGGTTCACCCCCACATACGTGGGGAAAATGGATGTACCACGCGGTCAAAAGCTGGCCCTTGAAGGTTCACCCCCACATACGTGGGGAAAATTGATTCCTGTCAACATTCGATATGCAACGTGATACGGTTCACCCCCACATACGTGGGGAAAAATGAATCAGCACCATCATGGCGGCATAGTATGGGCGGTTCACCCCCACATACGTGGGGAAAATATACGGTAACTGCAAGGTTCGATTCCTTGGCGCGGTTCACCCCCACATACGTGGGGAAAATGAGCGTCCGCGAGGCATCCGACGCCGTGCTGACCGGTTCACCCCCACATACGTGGGGAAAATTCCCTCATCAGCGCCAGGCAATCCTCCGCTTCCGGTTCACCCCCACATACGTGGGGAAAATGACTTTGAAGAGGTGGACGACGAAGAGGTGCCCGGTTCACCCCCACATACGTTGGGAAAATCGCCTCGATCAGCGGGTTCAGCTCTTTGGCGCTCGGTTCACCCCCACATACGTGGGGAAAATCTCCGGCGCATTTCCAGATACTGCTCGCAAATGCGGTTCACCCCCACATACGTGGGGAAAATGAAGTCTGCGCCCATGATGTCGCGCAGGCTCTCCGGTTCACCCCCACATACGTGGGGAAAATTATGACCGTGTGTATTCAAGCAAAGTTTTCACGGTTCACCCCCACATACGTGGGGAAAATTCAAGGCCGTGGAGATCATGGCTCCGATCCCGCGCCGTTCACCCCCACATACGTGGGGAAAATGATCATGTGCCGCCTCCCGCCGCCTGTTCGGCCGGTTCACCCCCACATACGTGGGGAAAATCTTTTTCGCCTGGACCTCATAGATTTCATTCAGCGGTTCACCCCCACATACGTGGGGAAAATGCAGCCTGACCCGACCAACGCCACCGCCCACCGCGGTTCACCCCCACATACGTGGGGAAAATCTTCTCCCCACGGTTGTAAACGTCAATCCAAGCGGTTCACCCCCACATACGTGGGGAAAATGATACCCGGACAACCCCTTTGTTGTTCGCAGGCGGTTCACCCCCACATACGTGGGGAAAATTGTATCTGCGCCAGCTTATTTGGAGGAACTGTCGGTTCACCCCCACATACGTGGGGAAAATGTCATAGTGTTTCTGATTAAACCCGATGGGCTTCGGTTCACCCCCACATACGTGGGGAAAATGATTTCATCCCCGCCCACCTCGGTGTGCGCCACGGTTCACCCCCACATACGTGGGGAAAATGACCGTTTCGGGTATCAGGATGATGTCGCGGGCCGGTTCACCCCCACATACGTGGGGAAAATGAAAAGCCCCGTATTTCGCGGCCCGTCCGGCAGCGGTTCACCCCCACATACGTGGGGAAAATTCCGGCGGCGGCGCCCAGCATGCCCGCCAGCGTCGGTTCACCCCCACATACGTGGGGAAAATGGTGCCGTTTTCGTCCACGCTTTTTGTCACGAGCGGTTCACCCCCACATACGTGGGGAAAATATCATCGGGCAGGCTCCATTCCTCGGCGGTGGTCGGTTCACCCCCACATACGTGGGGAAAATGTTCTCCGCGTCCATGCGCTGCAAAATCGCGTCCGGTTCACCCCCACATACGTGGGGAAAATGCCCTCGGACTTCGCACGAACGACGGAAACGCCGGTTCACCCCCACATACGTGGGGAAAATGATACCCGTCGGCGGATACTATACGCGCTGGACGGTTCACCCCCACATACGTGGGGAAAATGCTTCACACCCCCCACGGTTGCCAATGTCCAGGCGGTTCACCCCCACATACGTGGGGAAAATGGACGGCAAGACGCTGAAAAGCGCGATGGAAGCCGGTTCACCCCCACATACGTGGGGAAAATTACGAAGCGGAACAGAGCGTCCTGGGCGCGATGCGGTTCACCCCCACATACGTGGGGAAAATTAGGAGCGAACCTGTCTGCCTGTATTCCAAAGGCGGTTCACCCCCACATACGTGGGGAAAATGCCGTACACGGGCACGGTGTTGACCGGGCAGTTCGGTTCACCCCCACATACGTGGGGAAAATGCATGATGTACCGTTTCAGACGGTGCAAAAGGAGGTTCACCCCCACATACGTGGGGAAAATTCATGCGACCACGGGCCATGCTGTAGCCCCGGCCGGTTCACCCCCACATACGTGGGGAAAATGGCGCGGGCGGTGCCGCCCTCGGTGATGGCTACCGGTTCACCCCCACATACGTGGGGAAAATCGGCGCACACCGTCGATCTCAAGCTGGCACAGCGGTTCACCCCCACATACGTGGGGAAAATCTGAGCACCCCGCCAAGCTCGTGCACCCGGTCCGGTTCACCCCCACATACGTGGGGAAAATGGATAGGCCCGTTTCCGGCGTGTGTTCGTCTCCGGTTCACCCCCACATACGTGGGGAAAATCAATCGCTTCCAGAGCCGTGGCAACCCGATCTGCCGGTTCACCCCCACATACGTGGGGAAAATTCAGTTCCACAACTGCTTAACCCGTGCAAGACCGGTTCACCCCCACATACGTGGGGAAAATCGCAGCTCGTAGCCGTTAAAGTACGCGGGCACCGGTTCACCCCCACATACGTGGGGAAAATGCTCGAATATTGCACCGAAGATAGGCTGAATGAAGGTTCACCCCCACATACGTGGGGAAAATCCTCAAACGGTATGACCGCGCCGGGGCCTATGGCGGTTCACCCCCACATACGTGGGGAAAATGCTCGTGGTCAGCGATGTGCCAACCGGGCCAGCGGTTCACCCCCACATACGTGGGGAAAATGTATTTTTTCATGCCCAGAAGGGTCGTCCCGTACGGTTCACCCCCACATACGTGGGGAAAATGCAGAGCGTATTTCTCGTCCAACTGGACAGCGCTCGGTTCACCCCCACATACGTGGGGAAAATGAAATATGGTGGCAATGTTCTGCGCTAAAAGTCGGTTCACCCCCACATACGTGGGGAAAATGCGGGTTCCAGCACGTCCGCGAACAGTTCCAGCGGTTCACCCCCACATACGTGGGGAAAATACTTAATTTACACAATTATCATACTGCCCGCATTGTATTCATCGCTCGCTTTTTTCAATTATTCTTGAAATGAAAAACAACCCTTCAAGTTCAACCACTTTGCGATATGGTGAATTGCACATTTCAATCGCAAACCCTTGTTCATTTTGAGCAGAGTATATAATGAGTCCGGCACCAAACTCTATGTTTTTCTTGACTTTCTCCCAGAGCCTGCTGCGTACTCCTGCAGATATATTGCCAACAAAAACACCTGCCTTGACTTCTAAAAGCCATTGTGTCAATTCCCCTCGAAAACCCGGGGATACATTTTCCAAAACAAGTACTGTCATGTTCTCTCCGAATAATTCTTGCCGCCTTCAATACTGCCCTGCTCATTGTCCCATAGTTGTCCTGCGTCTGCTCGGTTTGGGTTTTCTGCAGCACCTAAATCAAAGAGATAATTCAGGTCGTTTGAAATACGTTTCAATACTTTTCGTTCTCTCAGCGCACGCCGCATACCAAGTCGCACCGCCTTTTGTATATCATCAGTCCTGTGCGAAAAGGTTACTTCAAATGCTACCGGCACAGAAGTTTCTAGTTTGTAAAGATCTGCCAAGTCATAGACAAAAGATAGCATTTTCCCGGTATGAATGAAACCAAGGCCTGGTGAGTATCCTAATGAAATAATAGCAGCATTACAAAGCCCATACAGACATACATTGGCAGATGACAATGCTTTATTCAATTCGTCTGACTGATCCCAATCATTTATGTTATAATTCCTGCCACGCCATGTGATACCGTATTTTCGGGCAAGTATTTTGTATGCTTCACGCATGCGAACACCTTCCAGTCCTCGAAGCTGCTGAAGAGACATTCCATCGAGTTTCATATCAGGGAAGCGAAGCGTAAACATTCTTTCGACTACTGTCATATGCATACCTTCATCCATACAGTATGATGCTTGTCGAAGCAACCTTTCTGCAGATCGTGTCTCTCCCATACCATAACCATAAAACCGTTGTGCGTTCTCTCCACACCAGATTACCATACAGCCACTATCTGCAATCACACGCATTGCAGCATGTGTCAGACTGGTTCCAGGTCCGAGCATAAGCACCGTCAGTGCGGAAACAGGCACAGGGATGCACTCATCCCCTCGAAGAATAATTATGGCGTTATTTTCTCTCTCAACGATTGCTTTCTCAATATACAGGTATGTCAGGCTGTCTTCCAATCGAGACAATTCATGCAAATCTCTCGCCATAATCTATTCTCCGGATCAGTCCTTTTGTTAAACAAAACACAATAATCATTTCACCCCCACTGGCGTGGGGTTATCCTTTATCCTTAATAGCACCTGGTTCACCCCGCCTCTCGGCGGGTCATGCCCGGGCAACCGTCAACAGGCCGAGGCCATACGCCTTGCCAGGACCGATTCCCGAACAATACGTCTGCCAAAAAAGCAACGGATCAACAATGCGCAACACTCCAACGAATCTTACAGCATCAAAGTGTATTCGCATATTTCCCTTGTTGCCTTCTATGGGCATGGTGTAGCTGTATTCAGAGCATGTCATTATCTCAAAACCACCATGTGTTGCCTTTCTCACAAGCCATTGTGCACGTTCCTGTTCCGTTCGCAGGAATACGCGACGACTGTTTTTCTGGTCATTGGCCATTTTTTTGCAGGGAGAAGCCACCAGCTCAAAGCGCAACACCTTATCTTTTGTCAATACATGCTCAAGACTGGATATATCCTTCGGAGAATCCGGCATCATTACAAAGCCCCTTGCAGCCAATGCCTCGCGATCCGGGGCAATCCCGCTCGTGAGCAACAAAGTGATTTTCCCCCGCTGTTCCTGAATTCGATACAGCACACTGCCGCGATTCCTTGCAGCATCGTCCACCTGATGCTCCGGAAAACCGTACATGAGATTGCGATGCATATCATTACAATCACGCAATGCCTGTTGGACACTGGGATGACGCAGCTCTAATTCAATCTGACTCAGAAACATACGGCTTCCCTCCTGACCACGCAGGCTATAACCCGCCTGTCTTCATACCTGTTTTCATCTGCACATATGACAGCATCATGGCGAACAATTTGATAAGCCCCGGTAAACACATTCAGGTCAAATGAATCTGAATACTCGACCTCGCAACGCACGTCACTTTCACACAATCGATTCGTCAACCCTTGTTCTGCCAGATTCTTTCCCTGCTTATGTGCCATCATCGTCTTTTCCCAGATCCATCGCAGCCAAGTGGTATCCACTTTTCTCCGCAATGCATCGACCACCGATTCTGCTTCAAACAGTTCCGGCACTATCGGGACTGCAGGCGGACAACAGCTTCGACCCAAACCGACCACCCAGCGAGGATGATTCAGCGCCGAAGCGCACATAGCCAGTTCGCCTTCATCCCCATATAGGAAAATCTGATATACTGCGTCCTGCAGGTATTGTTTGGGCGTAATGATGGTACTCCCCCGTGGCTTGCGCTGTGCATTCAGAATCACGCCGGTTGGGCTCTGTACCGTTTGATAATCTGTCAGAAGCGTACCGGCCTGATCACGGCGTACCGCCATCTGCAATACATCGCACAATCGCCGCAATCTTTTATCCCGTCTGGGCAATCCCATACAACAGCCCAGTAAACCAATTACAGCAGACTTGGTAGGCATTTCGGCCGTTCCGCGATAATCCCACCGATCTGTTTCACCGTAGCTGCACAACGGTCCTGCCAGTGAAAACGTAAGGAATTTCACGCTTTCTCCTCCTCCAGCCAGCCCACAATTGTATCACACATTTCATCAATATTCCCAATCCGTTCACCATTCTGCAATACGCTTTTCGTCCTGGGTGCCATCCATAGACGATGCTCAACCTTCAGTCGATATACATCATCCATCAGTTCGACCTCGTGGAACAATTTGGCGATACTGTTGTCCACGAGATTGGGCTGATTTCCATAGATCGCCACAGGCTCTTCATAGGCATTGACATAGCTCAGAGGTATCTTGCGCTGTTTGCACTCCACCAGAATGAGTGCGGGCATGATCTGACCTGCAAAACTGTTTTGCTTTCCACCGGGATTCGTATATGCCATCGTCCGCAACAGCGCAGGTATCAAATTCCTTATCAGTTCTTCGGAATTCTCAGAATATTTCAAATTCTCCCGCAGTTGATCCACATCCAGAGAGGCATACTCATAGTAGCAGCAGCTGTTAAAGTCGATGTCATCCATCATGCCCGCGCCATTTTCATCACGATCATCTAAGAGATCATCCACCGCTGTATAGAAATCGCTTTCCCGATTGACAGCATGGGTAGATATGGCGTGCGCTACCTGCATCGATGCATCCACATCCCGGAAAGCATCCGAGGTCACCATTCTTCCAAACAGCGCAATATCTGCCGTGACTGGCCGTGTCCCAGCATCCGTAAACAACTTGACGAATTCCTTTGGCTTCCGCTGCTTGAACTTTTTGATATCACCATCTTCAGTAATTGCAAGCTGTATCTGTTCTGCCAACTTTTGAATGTCTTCAGGCGCATAAATGACAATCTGAGTTGTGAAGTTCCCCTTGGCGTTTTCCTTTCCTTCCTTGTTCGCAACACCCGTAAGCATCTTCTCCGCCACATCGATATAATCCTCACCGATGCCGCGTTCTCTCAGAAGGCCAGAAACCAATTCCGGCATACACCTTGTGCGAATGCCGCTACTGCCCAATGCATTGAACTCATCTGACCTTCTCCAACCGCGCTTCAAGCACTGGCTGGAAATACGTCCACGCATGACGCCGCCGAAAAAGCAGTTCTTGGGTGCGCCACTGTCATCTCGGTTCAGGTTCACCGGGGGATAGTTCTTCAACATATGGAATTCAATCAACATCTGCAATGACCTCCTCTTGTTCTTCGTCCTGATCTGGATTATCACTGTTCTGCATTCCATTCCGGTAGATGGTGCGTAGCCATTTTCTCTGTACCTTTTGCCCCTCGTAGTTCCAATGCTTTAGATCCTTGGCCAATTCCTGAAAGTCCGGACGGAATTCACCATTCGCTTTCATCATCCGAACAAGATTCAACAGTTTGCCAATCAGGTAATCATCATCTCCCCAACGCATTTCCAAGATCGCTTCAACACGTCGAGCCATTGCGTTCTGTAACTCATTGTCTTTCCAGCACATGCGCCTCAAACAGTCTTCCATCTTCAGCCGGGGCGTCATGTCCTGTTCGCGCCACAAGCATGCCATACACATGGCGGTATAACGCTGTTTTTCCCAATGCTGATCATGACAGTTATCCGCTTTGTAAAACGCTCGCAGGGCTGGGGCGTCAAACGCCAGTGTCCCCGCAGCACGTTTCAGCGCTGCACGTTCCCCGACGCTCAACCGATCCAATTGCCATAATTCACTCATCGCATTCCCTCCTCTTTCAGTCGCCGTATACAATAGCCCATCGTCTTTCCTTCAGCCGCATTCTGTCTTTTCATGTTGGTTACAGATGAACCGCTGTTCTCTAACTTGTCTCTCAGACTGTCCCTCAGCGCCCGCAGTAATGCATCACCGAACGCTCTCTGCGCTTCGGTCATTTCTTCTGCGTCTGTCACAGAGATCAGCCGTTCCAATGATGCTCCAAAGATCTCATTCCGCATTTGCCCCAGAAAATGTTCTCCAACAAATCGCGCTACCGTCTGGCTGTATTCAGTGGCAATGATTTTGGTCGAAACACTGTACATTTCTTCGGCCATCTCGATCCATTTGCCGAACCAACCAACTCTTAGATCATCCTGTACCAAAACTTCTGGTATGCGCAATACTTCATGGGTCAGTCCAAGAACGGATGCCTGATCTGTAATCAATCCAATCCCCTCGATCGGCAAAATTCCATTTGGAATATCTCTCCATACATATTCGGCATTGGCTATCGGCACAGGCTCAATTGAACCGTTTTTCTTTGCAAGCAATATATTCCCGGCATCCCGCCAGAGTTGTCTGCCCAGTCTGGGCTTTATGCTGCCATCGCTCCCGTCCTTTCGCTTTTGGTATGGTACCCACGGATCACGCCAGCGTTCATCTCCTACAAAGTTTCTGCCTGCTTGTAAGTAAACTCTGTGAACAAGGTGATCTTCATCGAATGTCAGCGTAATCCGCCTCGGTTGCCATGTCAATGCTTCTAAAAAACTGATAACAGGCACCGATTCCTTTGGTTGAATGACCATCTCCCTTCTCCAGGGAACACAGCCTTCACCAAAGGGTATATTATTGGCCAGTTCGTCGGCTGCAACCATATTCAAAACCAACGTTTCAAACAGCGTTCTACCTCGCAATACGCAATACATGGGGGGAGTATTGTTTACACTGCTCGGCCCTTGTGTGCCGGCAGTACAGAAGAGATAGGTCTCCAATATTCCTTCCAGCGCCTCCGACGCATCAGCAATCACTTCTTCCATTCTGCGATGATCGGTATGGGCATGTGCATTGCCGCTTGGAACGTCCATGAAGATGGCAGCTGCCGGTTTCTCTGCCCTTTCATCCAACACCGCATCATATGGCATCTGCATAAACGGTCGTTTCTGATCATCCAGATAGAAGACCGGTCCACCCGCTTCACAATCCGCACAGTATGCTTCTATCCGGTCCTTGCTGAAGCGACATGATTCCAATAGGTCCATTCTGTCCTCTATAGTCTTGGGCCGATAGATATCTTCCAGAAAGGCGACACATAATCGCAACAATGCCAGTCTTCCTGTGGGCGTCCTGCCGCAGAGATCAGAATACTTATGCGCATTTACCAGCACTTCTCTGAGCCCGACTTTCCGTCTTGAACCGTCTATGCTCACAACATTGAACAAACCATCGTCCAATACTGAAATCACTTCAATCTCTCCTCCTTCCAAATGCCGATTACGTCATCGGCGTAGTACTTTTCTCCTGCCAACATGTAACCACCATCTTCTTCCTGTGGCAACAGAATACAGTTTCTGAGATACTTATTATCTTTAATTGCTCCCTTTATATTTATCATTGTATCATTCTTCTGATGTTCTGTCAAGTGTATGCTGCAAGTAAACCGCATCACATCCCGCGCCTGTTCCAGCGCATTGCCGTTTATCGGATGATAGTCCTTTGGCAGAAACGCCACACAGACAGAATCCAGACCGTCTCTTGTCTTAGCGCCTTTTCTTTGAAGCATTCCACCCAGATCCTCTTCCTCTTCCAGATTGATTAACTGGTCATTGCTTGGGATACGTCCGAAGAAACGATCATACTCGGGCGGATTATATAAACCGGCATCTGCCGCCGCTTCTGCGCAAATCTTGCCTGTCGTCATTTGAACATATGCTTCTATCGCATCGTCATCAAACACTTCATAGACCTGTTCAATGCTCTGGCGTACATCCTCAGGCATATGCACGGTCCTGCCTTTATCCAGCCAGTGCTCCGTAGTATGCAACAAACAAGGCGCATAGATAGTGCTGAAAGGCATATATCTTTTCTCCAAATCAATGGATGCACTTTCCGTCGGCAACAACACAATGACCTCTGGTTTTTTAAACCCATCTGGTCTGTGTGTTCCTTCATGGCGATGCACGCGACCAGCCCTCTGTATCAGTAAATCAACAGGTGCCAACTCCGTTATCATGCCGTCAAAATCCAAATCAAGGCTCTGCTCCACAACCTGCGTGCAGACCAGTATCATTCTATCAGGACGACACCCATGCTTTCCAAAGATTTGCAAGCATTCCTGCTCGATCTCTGCTCTTCTGCCCATTCTATAGCGTGCATGAAAGATCAATACACTATTTTCTCCACGCCGCTTTAATTCCAGATATACTTGCTGTGCCCTGTGAACAGTATTCATCATCACGCACAAACAACCGCCATAGCGCGTCCTATGCTGCGCCATCTCTGCAATCTTGGCAATATCACCCAAGATCCCTGCTGGCTTGAAGTGATACTGAGTATGTACATAGGACCCATCCACATGCTTCCAAAGCACTTGCCCGCTTTCACTGACTTGTGTTATAACAGGGTAGTCATCGCACAAGGCCTGTTCTGTCAATGCAGCATAACATTTTATATATCTTTCTCTTTGTAGCCTCTGCAGCGTTGCGGAAAGCAGGATAACCGGAATCCTTAATGCGCGGCACCATTGCAACAAGCGTTCAATGATCCGGCTCATGTAGGCATCATAGGCGTGTATCTCGTCGATAATCAGTACCTTTTCAGATAATCCGGCCAAGCGCAACATGCCATACTTGATCCTTAAAACAGAAGCCATCGCTTGATCAACTGTTCCCACGGCGTTTTCCGAGAGCATGCCCCTGCGCAATGGTCTCAACCAGTCCGACGCCTGTCGGGCATCATCGTCCAAGGACAACTCTTCAGGCGTCGCAGAAGCGTTGTCAATCATCCAAGCAGTGCTGTGCAACAACCGCGCCTGTTCAATTCCATGATCTTTAAGCAAGGCTCTGACCCGTTCAACCATTTGGTTGCTTGTGGCTGCAGTAGGTAAAGCCATATAGATGCCATGCAGACCCCTCTGCCGACATATCTGTCCTGCGAGATAGAGCGCAGCTTCCGTTTTGCCTTCTCCCGGCGGGGCTTCTATAATTGTCAAAGCGGCAGACGCGTCAACCCCGGTTTCACAGGCTCGCTGAAGCGGGCGCATACCGTCTCTTGAGATCGAAGGCCAGAAACCGCAAAAATCCATATTCATCGGATATGCTGTTTGAACATCGGAAATCAATCCAAAGTGAATAAGCACGCTGCGTGCCCGCGTATCAGCCCACATTCGGTAAGCATGGTCCTCTTCAATCATACTGTCACCAAATGCATCCGATGAAGCTACCCAATCACACAATACCAGAAGTGCAGTGAGCAACATTCCCAGCGCATCAACATTTCGCAGAGATGGTGCAGAAACCTCAGGTGCAAAGACCCGACGCATCCGATCTTCCAAATCACATTGTATTTCCGCCCATCCAGAATTCATAGGCAATCTATTGCCGCTGTTTTGTGTTTTTCCCTGATGGTGAAGGCGTATAACCGCGGCCAACAGTTCTGAAGCCTGGCCTGGAAAACCAGCTTGCTTTCTCTTCCATATTGTCCTTAGCACATTCGCACCATAACATTCATGTCTGAAACCAGCTTCTCCGTAAGCTTGAAAGTCCTTTATGCCCAATGACCTGAGTGTATCGTAGACATCTTCTTTGCGATACTGAAACGATGGGTGGGCTTTTCCAATATCATGAAGTGAAAAAGCATAAGCAATTCCTTTGATTGTATCCTCTTCCGATAAGCCCATCCATTCTGACAGCTTCTGACGTATAGCTGAAGCAGATGGTGAGGATAAGTATACCTCTGCGCAAGCTCCGACAGCGATCATATGATGACTCAGTAAACAGAAAGGCTCGCTTTTTGCCCATACATACTTGTCATAATCAATCATTATAGTTACTCCTGAACACTCTGAAAAACTTGTTTGCGAGGTTATTAAATGTATCATCATGCATAGTTGATTCTTAACATATGCTATCACATGCTGCATATCCATGTCAAACGGAGAATCTCTTTTCGCAGGAAAAAAGGAACCTGATAATTGCAATAGAAGCGGCTTTCCTCCTCATCCATCCAAACCAGAAAAGATGACAGCGAGAACACCCATGCCAACGATGGCACAGACAGGGAATGGAAACGGCACAATGTCTCTTGCCTCCCCACCGCAGTGGGGAGGGGGACCGCTTGCGGTGGTGGGGGACCTCTGAACATATCATCGTGCGCTGCGGTTCGTCATAAGTGCCCTATCCCCCGCTTCGCGGGTACTTCTCCACGGGCCTGCCTCGGCCCCATCTCACTGAAAACAGCACACTGTGCTGTTTTCCGGGCGCTCGATGCCACTGCGGTGGGGAAGCACAGATGTGTGGAATAGGGGACGGTTCCTTATTCCACTTTTCGCGCTCCAAAACGGAATAAGGAACCGTCCCCCATTCCACCAGTGGCCGCCTACTTTCCACTGCCCACCCTATAAGTCAGGAATCAAGCGTATAAGTTTGCCGCCCTCCTCCCCCCACCGCCACATCCCCGAGAAAAAGAAACAGGTACTCTTTCTCTAAGCAATACATCTTTCTGTCAGTGGCTTCTATTGCGAGATTGCATCGGGTATACTTTCCAGCAGAAATACTGCCATCTGTCAGGGGGATGCACGTGGACGCTCAGAAAGTGGGCCGGCGGATTCAAGAGGTGCGAAAGTCGCGCGGGTACACGCAGGCGGAGTTTGCACAGAAGGTGGACCTGTCCACCAAGTACATCAGCAATGTGGAATGCGGCTTCAAGACGCCGAAGCTCAATACCTTCGTCGCAATCGCCAACGCGCTGCGCTGCGACGCCAACCTGCTGCTCTCGGACGTGCTCGACGTCACCACCCAGCAGGAGAGCGGCCTGATCTCCCGGAAGCTGCAGGCCCTCCCCCCGGAGGAACAGCGCCGGATTCTCCGCGTCATGGAGGTCATGATCGAAGAGGCAAAAAGGAAGTAATGCAACCACAATCCCCGTGCCGCAATGTTGCGCACGGGGATTGTTTTATCAGGGTTGTCACTCCCCTGCCTCCTTCACCACGATCACCGCGTCCGGGTCGTGCTTGCGGGCCATGGTATGGGCGGCCTTGCGGTTGGCGACGGTGTCGAAGATGATGGAGAAGTCGTAGTCGGCCGGGTACAGTTCTTCGGCGGGCACCAGCAGCTGCAGGCGGTTGTGGCGCACCTGCAGCTTGCGGCCCTGCAGCTGTATGACCACGTTGCCTTCGTCGTCCGCGGGACGGTAGACGATGGCGGTCTTGCGCTCGGGCAGCAGCGCCACGCTGTCGCCCATGTGGAACCGGTTTGCGCGGTCGTCCCCCTGCGCGGGCAGGCGCTGCAGGCGACTGGCCGGGCGATGGGAAGCCGGCTTCACGGACGCCTTTTGCGGCAAAAAGCTGTCAACAGGACCGTCCCGGTGACAGGTTGGACCCGCGATCTGGCGCGCCCGCGCCAGCAGGGCCCTGTCCATGCCCAGGCGGCCGGCGATCTCGATGGCGCAGCTCTCGCCGCTCAGCCCCAGCTCCAGCCGGTACAGCGGCATCAGCGACACGCGGTCGAAGGCCATGCGCGCCGAAACCACGCGCTCGGTCTGCTCGGCCCACTGCTTGATCTTCGGGTCGTGGGTGGTCACCATGAAGAAGCACTCCCGGCGCAGCAGCTCCTCGAGGATCGCCGCGGCCAGCCCGGAGCCCTCCGCGGGGTCCGTGCCGCTGCCCAGCTCGTCCAGCAGCACCAGGCTGTCCCGGCTGCACGCGCCGAGTATGCGGATGACGTTGGTCATGTGGCCGGAGAAGGTGGACAGGTTCTGGCTGATGCTCTGGCTGTCGCCGATGTCCACCAGCACGGCGTCCATCATGCCCACGACGGAGCCCTCGCCGCAGGGGATGTGCAGCCCGCTCTGGGCCATGAGCGTCAACAGGCCCACCGTCTTCAGGCACACGGTCTTGCCGCCGGTGTTCGGCCCGGTCACGGCGATGCCCTGGTCCGGGGCCGCCAGCTCGATATCCAGCGGCACGCACTTCTCCCGGTCCAGCAGCGGATGCCGGGCCTTCACCAGCCGCAGCCGCCGCTGGGCGGTGATCTCCACCGGCCGCGCGCCCATGGCCACGCTCAGCTTCGCCCGGGCGAACAGCGCGTCCAGGTCCGCCATGGCGCGGATGGCGCGGCGCAGCGGCTCGGCCTCGCAGGCCACCTGATCGCTGAGCGCGAACAGCACGCGCCGCTCCTCGGCGTCGATGTCCACCAGCAGCCCCTCCAGCGCCTGACACAGCGCGCTGACCGACGACGGCTCCATGAACACGGTGTTGCCCTTGGCCGACGTGTCCACCGCCCGCCCGGGAAACGCGCTCTGGAAGCGCTTCTGCACCGGCACCACCCAGTGCCCGCCGCGCTGGGTGACAAAGCTGTCCGCCAGCAGGCGCTGATGGTGCTGCAGCACGTGGTTCAGCTTCTCGCGGATCTCCTGCTCCGCGCGCTCGCGACGGCGGCGCAGCCCGCGCAGCTCGGGCGAGGCGTCGTCCAGTATGGCGTCCTCGCGGATCGCCCCGTCGATGGCCTGCTCCAGCCCGCCCAGCTCCGGAAGCTCCGACTGCCACGACGCGATGCCGGCATTGTAGTTTGCCGCGGCCTGCAGATAGCGGCGCATGCGGCGCACCGCCACGCAGAAGCGCGCCGTGGCGCTCAGCTGCTCGGGCAGCAGCATGCCGCCCCGGACGGCCTCCTCCAGGCTCTTCTCGGTGGCGTCCGTCTCCCCCAGCGGCGGCGCGCCCGCGGCCTCCAGCACCCGCCGCGCCGCGGTGGTCTGCTCCATACGGGCCAGGCATAGCCCCTCGTTCATGATCGGGGCGGTCTCGGCCAGCTGTCGCCGCGCCGCCTGGGACACGGCCTGCTGCTGCAATTGTTCGATGATCTGGTCAAAGCCCAACGTGATCCAGTCCTGGGTCATGGGAAATCCCCCTCGTTCGATTTGATGGACATGAACGAGGCTGCGGGGAACGGGGCGCGGAATAGCTGATGGCAGTATGAAAAGGGCATAGAAAAAAAGCCCGGCGTCGTTCAGTACCGCGTCATGGCATCATCAAACAGGCGGTCATGTCGCCGCCCCGCTCATGAAACCATGTTCCCCTTTACTGAACCGACTCCAAACACTACCTCCACAGGCTTACCCGCTCGCGTCGGGACTCCTGTTGGATTGATTATAGCGCATGGACGAAGGGATGTCAAGGGTTCCCCTATTCCCTATTCCCTACTAACCCAGAATCCCCGAAGGCCGTGCCTTCGGGGATTCTTGATTCACTTCAGCGTGATGATCACGCGGCGGTAGGGCTCTTCGCCCTCGGAATGGGTGGTGACGTCGGGGTCGTTCTGCAGAGCGGAGTGCAGTATACGGCGCTCGTAGGGGTTCATGGGCTCCAGCGTCACGCGGCGGCCGCTCTTCTTGGCGCGGCCCGCCATGCGCACGGCCAGCTTGCGCAGGGCCTCTTCGCGCTTGGCGCGGTAGTTCTCGGTATCGATGTTCACGCGCAGGTACTCGTCGCGGCCCCGGTTGATGTTCAGGCTGGTCAGGTACTGCAGCGCGTCCAGGGTCTCGCCCCGGCGGCCGATCAGAAGGCTCATGCCCTCGCCGGCCATCTGCATGCGCAGCTGTTCGTCGGTCTGCTGCAGCTGGATCTCGACCGGTACGCCCATGCGCTGGGTCAGCCCGGCCAGGAATTCCCTGGCGCGCTTGGCCTCGTCGGACTGCTCCTCCTCGGGGGTGGGCACGAAGGGCTCGTGCTCCAGCACGGGGGCCAGCACCACGCTGGGCTCCTCGGCCTCTTCACGGGGCTGCGCCTCGCCGGCGTTTTCGCCGCCGCCGCCCTTGCGGCGCCTGCGGCTGCGGGACTTCTTCTCGGGCTTGGGGGCTTCCTCGACCGGGGCCGCGTCTTCGGCGGTCTCGACCTTTTCGACCTTCTCCACGGGCTTCTCGGCCTTGGGGGCGGGCTTTTCGGCCTTGCGCTTCTCGGCCTTCGGCTTCTTGCCGCCGGCGGCGTCCAGGCTCAGCACCGGCATTTCGATGTCCAGCGCGGGGTCTTCGGCCTTCACCGTCAGCTTGACCTTCGCGGGCTTGCCGAACATGCCGAACAGCCCGGGGCTTCCCATTTCTATGACCTGAATATCGACGTCATCGGAGTCGCAGCCCAGCTCGGCCAGGCCGCTTCGGATGGCATCCTTTACCGTCTTGCCACTCGCTTCAATGGATTTCAAGGCACGTTGCCTCCTTATGCAGTAATCAAATGTCGGAGTTCTGCGCAGCCTGTTCCGCGGCCTTGGCATCCTGGCGGTCAAAGTACCAGTTCACGGCCATCTGCTGCACAATCTGGATCACGTTCGCCGCCATCCAGTAGATGGAGAACGCGGCGTTGGAAGTGGCGCAGATCCAGACCGAGAAGATCGGGAAGAACCACTTCATCACGGGGCTGTTCATCGGGTTGCTCTGGTTGGCCTGCTGCTCTGCCTGCAGGGCCTTCTGCTCTTCGGTCTGCTTGCCGTTCATGAGCTTGGTCATCAGGAACTGGCTGGCGCCCGCCAGGATGGGCAGTATGAACAGGCCGTTGCCATACTTGAAGAGGTTGGCGATGGAATTGGGGATCGTCAGCGTGGAATTGATGAACAGGAAGTGGATCTGCTGCACGTTGAACGCGCTGGCCGGGGCCAGCTGGGCCGCCAGCTTGGAGTACTCGGCGGACTGCAGATACAGCTTCACCGCCTCGATGTTCTCCGCCGTCAGCACGGCCGAGCTCTTCACCGCCGTGATCATCCTCAGATCGCTGCCCACGGCGGGCAGTATCGTGGCGGCAAAGGAATCCGGCTGGAACACGTTCTTGATCCACAGCCAGCTCTGCAGGGCGGGGATGCTGCCGGTGTTCTTCATGTCCAGCAGCATCTTGATCGTGTATTCGTTGCCCAGCGTGCGCATGGCCGAGAACATGATCCACAGAATCGGCAGGGAGATCAGCATGGGCAGGCAGCCCGCGGTGGGGCTGACGTGCTCCTTGCGGTAGAGCTCCATGGTCTTCTGGTTCAGCTTTTCCTTGTCGTTGGCGTACTTCTTCTGAAGCGCCTGCAGCTTGGGCTGGATCTTGCTCATCGCCCGCATGCTCTTCTTGCTCTTGATGTCAAGGGGCAGCAGCACGATGCGGATCAGCAGCGTGAACAGCACGATGGACCAGCCGTAGTTGCCCACCACGCCGTTGATCCAGGTCAGCAAATTGACGAAAAAAGCCGTCATGGTATATCCTCCAAATCACAGATGTCGATCCCGCGCGCGCTACAGAAATGCCCCGCCGCACATCGCACTGGCTGCGGAGCATTCCCGGTCACGGAACAGGATCATATCCGCCCTTGTGGAACGGATGGCATCGCAATATCCGGCGCAGGGCCAGATAACCTCCCCTGACGGCGCCGTATTTCTCGACGGCCTCCAGCGCGTATTGCGAGCAGGTCGGCGTGAACCGGCAGCACGCGGGGTGCAGGGGCGATATGCTCACGCGATAGAAACGAATCAGCCAAAGCAACACGCGCTTCGGCACATCACGCAGACGGCGCATCGGCATATCCTCGCCGGCCGGCCTTTCGGCGCGGCCTCAAGCCTCTTCCTTCAACAGGTTCGCGCGGTCAAGCAGCTTGCGCAGCTCCCGTGTCAGCGCCTCGTGCGGCGTCTGGCTGGCGGACGGCCTGGCGATGAACACGTACCTGCCGCATTTCATCTGCCGGCGCAGCCGCCGCACATCCTCCCGCAGGCAGCGCCTGACGCGGTTGCGCGTTACGGCGTTGCCCACCTTGCCGGATACGGAAAAGCCGATCTTCAGCTCCCGCCCCTTCAGGTGGATCAATACCAGGTTTCGGGAGGGATAGGACTTCCCCCGGCGGTACACATAGCGATAGTTGCGGTTGTTGCCCAGCCGGTATCGGCGCCCGAACGACTCGTCGCCCCGAACGCCCTCGCGCTTTCCCTCCATGGGCCCCGTTACGCGGACAGGACCTTGCGGCCGCGGGCGCGGCGGGCCTTCAGTACGTTGCGGCCGGCGCGGGTCTTCATGCGCGCGCGGAAGCCATGAACCTTGCTCCTCTGACGCTTCTTGGGCTGATAGGTACGGACAGACATTTGGAACACTCCTTACAAATTAATATGTCACATTCGCCGCGCCGACGGTTTCGTCACGGCGAACCATGCCAAAATAACAGCCTTATCAGTATAAGTGATTTCCCAGGGGCTGTCAAGATGCGTTATGTGAAAATATCTGGGCAGATTCGGTGGCTGTCGGACATCTGCCGGCCGCCTCCAAAATCAGGGGGACGGTTCTCTGTGTCAATGACACAGAGAACCGTCCCCCTGATTTTGGGCGAATTCCCGCTTCCCTCCCGGCCGCCATTCTGCTATAATGGTATAAACACCATCGTCTCGGGAGGGCGTATGAAGAGGCCGGCTTTTTTGGATCGACCGCTGTCCCCCGCGCCGCGGGAACACGCGGCGGCGGCGGACATGTCGCGGGTGCTGTGCGCGTTCATGATCGGGTGGTACCACATCTGGCAGCAGTCGTGGCTGAACCCGTCGCTTGAGGTCGGGCCCATTCGCCTGAACTTCGCGCCCTATGTGCGCGCGGGCTACATGTTCGTGGACCTGATGCTGCTGCTCAGCGGCTTTCTGCTGTACCTGCCCTACGCCAACGGCAGGGAGAGCGACGCGAAGCGGTTCTACCAGCGCCGGGCGCTGCGGATACTGCCCAGCTACTGGCTGTGCCTGCTGGTGATGCTGATATTCACGCTGATCGCCGACGGCCCGACCCGGCTGGGCACCCTGGCGCAGGACCTGGCGGCCCACCTCACCTTCACCCACAACCTGTTCCACCTGTCCTATCTGGGCACCCGGCTGAACGGCGTGCTGTGGACGCTGGCGGTGGAGGTGCAGTTCTACCTGCTGCTGCCCGCGCTGGCGCCGGTGTTCAGGAAGCGGCCGCTGGTCTGCTACGGGGCGATGGTGGGCGTCGCGCTGTGCTTCCAGCGGCTGTGGACCCGACAGCTGACGGACAACACGATGTTCTTCAACCGCCTGCCCAACATGCTGGACGTGTACGCCAACGGCATGCTGGCGGCCCACCTGTACGCGAAGCTGGCCCGGCGCAAGGACCATCGGGCGCTGATCGCCGCGCTGGGCACCGTCGCCGCCGCGGCGGGGGTGTGGGGCGTGCTGCGCGTCCTGCGGGTGCAGGCCGCCATCGGCGACTACGCGCTGATGCACCTGGGCCAGATGGACCACCGGTTCGCGCTCACCGCCTGCGGGGCGCTGTTCCTGGCGGGGGGCAGCCTCAGCTTCGCGCCGGTCCGCGCGCTGCTGTCCAACCGCCCGGTGCGCTTTCTCTCCGGGCTCACCTTCAACTTCTACATGTGGCACCAGTGGCTGGCCGTGCGGCTGAAGCTGTGGCGCATTCCCCCCTACCTGGCCGAGGCGGACCCCAACCGGGTCAGCGAAATGCCCTGGCAGCTGCACTACACGCTGCTCTGCTTCGCCGCCGCGCTGTCGCTGTCGCTGCTGCTCACCTACCTGGTGGAAAAGCCCTGCGCCCGGTGGGGCCGGCAAAAGCTGGAACCCGCACGGAACGACAAAGGATGAGGATCCCCGCACGGAGTCCTCATCCTTTTCCGTTTTATGCGCATCCGCAGGTCCCGCCGTGGAGCGGCCTATCCCCTCACGCCCCCACCGCGGCCTTCTTCTTGAAGCGCGCGCGGTGCTGTTCGTCGCTGGCCTTGGTCTCGATCTCGCCGGCGGCCATCAGGGCCTGCTTGGTGAGCAGCGGCCCCACCAGCTCGTACACCAGCACGCTGAACAGCACGATGTTGCGCACCAGCGCGCCGCAGCTCTGGCCCAGGGTCTGGGCGGTGATCACCATGCCCAGGGCCACGCCGGCCTGGGGAAACAGCGTGACGCCCAGGTATTTGCGCACCTTCGGCCCGACCTTCATGGCCCAGCAGCCGCCCCACGCGCCCAGGTACTTTCCGGCGCAGCGCACCAATATGTACACCGCGCCGATCAGCAGCACCGCGGGATAGCGGAACACGCCCAGGTCCAGCTGCGCGCCGGAGATCACGAAGAACACCGCGTACAGCGGGGCGGTCCACTGCTCGGAGCGGTTCATGATGTCCACCGAGTACTCGCTGAGGTTGCAGAACATGGTGCCCAGCATCATGCACACCAGCAGCGAGGAGAATTCGACGCGCACGCCGCCGCCCAGCGAGAACGTCAGCGACGACAGCGCGATGGTCATCACCACAAAGGCGATGGTCAGCGACAGGCGGTTCTTGTTGGAGAAGAACAGCTTTTCCAGCCGCGTCAGCAGCGCGCCCATCAGCGCGCCGAGGATCAGCGAGCACACGATCTCCAGCATCGGGTTCACGATGACGGACACCGCGTTCAGCGCGCCGCCCTGCATGGCCTGGGCCACCCCCAGCGACACGGCGAACACCACCAGCCCCACGGCGTCGTCCAGGGCGACGATGGGCAGCAGCAGGTCGGTCAGCGGCCCCTTGGCCTTGTACTGGCGCACGACCATCAGCGTCGCCGCCGGCGCGGTGGCCGAGGCGATCGCGCCCAGCGTGATGGCCACCGGCAGTGGCAGCGCGTCGCCGCCCAGCACGAAGTGCAGCGCGATCAGCGCCGCGTCCACCAGCAGCGCGGCCAGCACGGCCTGCACGATGCCGATCACCGTGGCGGTCTTGCCCGTCTGCTTCAGCTGGCCCAAGCGGAATTCATTGCCGATATCAAAGGCGATGAAGCCCAGCGCCACCGTGGAAAATGCGCCGACCTGATCCAGCGCCTCCATCGAGGTAAAGCCCAGCCCGGGCACCTTCAGCGCGCCCAGCGCAAAGGGCCCCACCAGCACGCCGGCGATCAGAAACGCCGTCACGTCGGGAAATTTCAGATTCAGCTTTTTGAACACGCGGGTCATGATCAATCCCGCGAACAGCGCGAATGCCACCGGCAACAGAGATGTCATGCGATTTCAGAACCTTTCCGTTTTGTCCTTGGGATTATAGCACCGTCCATCGTTCATTCCGGCTCTGTTTGCGCGCCGTTTCTGTTATTTTGTTTCGTCGTTTTGGAAAAAAAGCGCCCCCCCTTTCGCGCGCAATCCGGCGAAAATGAGGCGTTTGTCGAAATGAGGGGGGCGCTTGCTTCCCGAACAGGCCCTTACGCCTGCCCGGCAGGCCGGCGGCATCCTTCACGCCCTCGATGACCTGGTTTCCCTGCCAAATTCCAAATGTATTCATAATCAATTGACATAACCACCTTATTCTGTGATTTGACAAGCGTCCGCGGGCGTGTATAATATAATAGGTTGAGTGTCCGGCTGCAGCCGGCGCGGAAAGGAAAATGAGATATGGCGGCAAAGAAGACGAGCATTGGCGGTCAGGCGCTGATCGAGGGCATCATGATGCGGGGCCCAAAGGTCACGGCGATGGCGGTGCGCAACGATAAGACCAAGGAAATCACACTGGAGGAGTACCCCACCAAGGGCCAGAACCGGGCCAAGTTTTTCAAGCTGCCCTTCATACGGGGCATATTCAACATGATCGACTCGCTGTCCTTCGGCTACAAGTGCCTGATGCGCTCGGCGGAGCTCTCGGGCCTGGAGGACGAGGAGAACGAAAAGAAGAAGGGCAAAAAGCCCGGCCTGTGGGACCGGCTGTTTGAAAAGCTGCTGATGCCCGTCGCCTCGGTGCTGGCCATAGCGCTGGGCCTGGGGCTGTTCGTGTACCTGCCCATGCAGATCTGGAAGTGGATCACCTTCTCCGCCCCCGCCGTCGCCCAGAACTACACGCTTCGGGCCTGCTTCGAAGGCGTGATGCGCATACTGCTGTTCGTGGCGTACGTGTGGGCCACCTCGCTGATGAAGGACATCCGGCGCACCTACATGTACCACGGCGCCGAGCACAAGACCATATTCTGCTACGAGAAGGGCCTGCCGCTGACGGTGGAAAACGTGCGCCCCCAGGTGCGCTTCCACCCCCGCTGCGGCACGTCGTTCATGATGCTGATGCTGATCGTGGGCATCGTCGTGTCCATGTTCATCCGCGTGGACAACCTGGTGCTGCGCACGGGGCTGAAGCTGCTGACCTTCCCGGTGGTGGTGGGCGTGGGCTATGAGCTGATCAAGCTGGCCGGCCGCGCCGACAACCTGTTCACCCGCGTGATCTCCGCCCCCGGCAAGTGGCTGCAGCACATCACCACCCGCGAGCCCGACGACAGCATGATCGAATGCGCCATCGCCGCGATGGAAAAGGTCATCCCCGGCGACGACAGCGACGCCTGGTGACCATAGGAGCAAGCTATGCCTGAAAAGAAGGTGCGCGCCCAAAAGCCGCGCAAGATCGCCTATGAGACCGGCAGCGCAAGATCGCGGATGATCTTCCTGCCGGTGCTGGCGCTGCTGCTGTCGCTGGTGGTGGAACTGGGCAACCGCGGCCTGTCGCCGGTGCGGCTCTTCAAATTCATCGTCCATTCGCCGGTGGCGTTCCTGTTCGGCTGGCTGGTGATACTGACCACGCTGGTGTTCTCGGAGCTGTTCAAGCGCCGCCGGGCGGTGCTGTGCACGGTGACGCTGCTGTGGCTGACGCTGGGCGTGGTGGAGTTCATGGTCATCAAGGAGCGCACCCAGCCCTTCTGCTCGGTGGACATACTGATGATCAAGGACGGCTTTTCGCTGATCACGATCTACTATTCGTGGGCCAAGATCATACTGATCTTCAGCTCGGCCTTCGCGGCGATCTGCGCCATCATCATGATGTTCGCCCGCATGAAGCGCCGCCGGCACTACAACCTGCCCATGTCGCTGGCGGTGTTCGTGGGCTTTGTGCTCATGTCCTTCATGGTGGCGGCGCTGGGCGTGCGGGGCGAGGTGCTGCCCCGGCGCTTCGACAGCCTGGTGGACGCCTACGACGAATACGGCTTCGTCACCTGCTTCACGTTCACCTTCGGCCAGCAGGGCATCTCCCGGCCCGACGAATACTCCCCGGAGACGGTGGCCGAGGTGCTGACCGACATCGCCCCCGAGAGCGGCGACGAATACGTGTACCCCCACTTCAGCGAGAACGACAACCTGGCCCACCCGAACATCGTGTTCGTGCAGCTGGAGTCGTTCTTCGACGTGAACACGGTGGTCGACAGCGCCTACTCCGCCGACCCCACCCCCTGGTTCAACCGGCTGTGCAGCCGCTTCCCCAGCGGCACGCTGTACGTGCCCACCGTGGGCGGCGGCACGGCGAACACCGAGTTCGAGGTGCTCACCGGCCTGAACCGGGACGCCTTCGGCGCGGGCGAGACCCCCTACAACACCATCTTGCAGCAGACCACCTGCGAGAGCGTCTGCTACGACCTGAAGGACTACGGCTACACCGCCACGGCGATGCACAACAACACCGCCACCTTCTTCAGCCGCAACACCGTGTACCCCAATTTGGGCTTCGACCGGTTCGTGCCGCTGGAGTACATGCAGAACGTGAAGTACACCCCCATCGGCTGGTGCCGGGACGCGGTGCTCACCGACGAGATCCTGACCGCGCTGACCACCACCGACACCCGCGACGTGGTGTTCTGCGTGGCCGTGGAGACCCACGGCAAGTACGAGGAGACCTACGAATACAAGGACGGCGACATCGAGGTGCTGAGCCTGCCGGAGGAGATCCCGCTGGCCCCGTTCCAGAACTTCGTGAACGCGCTGCCCAGCACCGACGCCTTCCTGCGCAGCCTGACGCTGGCGCTGCTGCGGTTCGACGAGCCCACGATACTGGTGGCCTACGGCGACCACCTGCCGGCGCTGGAGCTGACCAACGACCTGCTCTCCACCGGCAGCATCTACGCCAGCCGCTACGTGATCTGGGACAACTTCGGCCGCGCCTTCGACGCGCCGGACCTGCAGGCCTACCGGCTGAGCGCCAACCTGATGAAGCAGCTGGGCTTTTCCGGCGGCGTGGTCACCCGGCTGCACCAGGCCACCGACATCGCCGACGCGGGCGACGAATACCTGCAGAAGCTGGAGCTGCTGGGCTACGACATGCTCTACGGCGACCGGCAGGCCTTCGAGGGCGAATACCCCTACCTGCGCACCGACATGCGCATGGGCAGCCGGGACATCACCGTCACCGGCGTCGAGCGGGAGTACCACCGCCTGCTGGTCAGCGGCGAGAACTTCACCGAGTTCAGCGCCATCGTGGTGGGCGACCAGGTCCTGGACACCCTCTTCATCGACAGCGGCCACATCGCCGCCCGCGTCGACGACCCCGCCGGGGTCACCGCCCTGTGCGTCGCCCAGATGGCCCGCGACGGGGGCGAGCTGGGAAGGACCGCGGAATTCAGCGTGGCGGAGGATGCCTGACATGCGCTCCCGCGACTACCTGCCCGTCGTTCGCCTTCACGGGCAGGACATACTCACCTCGCCCGGCATGCGGCTGCAGCGGCAGCACATGCAGCACGGGCGCGTCAGCGTGTTCGAGCATTCGCTGGCCGTGGCGCTGATGTGCGTGAAGCTGTCCCGCGCCCTGCGGCTGCGGGTAAACGAGCGGGCGCTGGTCCGCGGCGCGCTGCTGCACGACTACTTCCTGTACGACTGGCACGACCCGGACCCCAGCCACCGCTGGCACGGCTTCTTCCACCCCCAGACGGCACTGAAAAACGCCGAGCGGGATTTCTCCGTCGGCGATACCGAGCGCGACATGATCGCGCACCACATGTTCCCGCTGGTCCCCCGCCCGCCCCGCTGCCGCGAGAGCGCCCTGCTCTGCCTCGCCGACAAGCTCTGCGCCCTACGGGAAACGCTGAGGCGGTGAAGGGGGAAGAAGGAAAAGAGTGAAGAGTGAAGAGTGGAGAGTGGAGTTCTGGTTGAAATCCTGACGGATTTCTTTGATTTATTTAGGACCGGATTGCCACGTCGGCCTCACTGACGTTCGGCCTCCTCGCAATGACAGCGATCGAAGCATAACCTTGTGCTTCGATCGCTGTCATTGCGAGGAGCGACGCAGGAGCGACGTGGCAATCCGATCCCTCTTCAATCAAACAAATCCCGCAGGGATTTGCACCTGAACTCCACTCTCAACTCTCCACTCTCCACTCTCACTTCGTCGTCCAGCACACCGGGCAGCGGGTCAGGCCGGCGGCGAGGGCGTTGACCAGTATGCCCTGGGTGGCGTGGGTCATGCCCGAGCAGGCGGCGTAGGAGTGGTAATAGGGGTTGCCGTCCTCGGCGTACACCGCGGTCTCGGCGTCGGGGCAGCACACCGGGCAGGGCGGGCGCCCCTTCTTGATCATCTCCGACAGCAGCACCTGCTTGGCGTTTTTCATGCCGGAACAGGTGGCGTTGATGTGGTAGAAGGCGCCGTTGCTGGTGGCGTAGACGTAATAGCCGCTGGTCGCGACGTCCGTCTCCGTCTCGTCCTCGCCGCCGATGCACACCGGGCAGCGCTTCTTGCCGGTGACCCGCGCCTCGGCGTAGGTCACGTGGCTGGCGTTGCGCATGCCGGAGCACAGCGGCTCCACGTGATAGTAGCTGCCGTCCAGCGTGCAGTACACCTCGCGGCCGGCGTCGGGGCAGCACACGTCGCAGGCGGTCTTGGCCATCAGCAGCGCCTCCTTCAGCCCCACCGCGTGGGCGTCCCCGCCGATGTCGCTGCAGGTGCCGTCGGTGTGGAAGTGGCTGTTGAAGGCCGAGCAATAGACCTTCATGTTGCTCTTGTCGGTGATGTCGGCGTTGACGAACACCAGGTCCCACATGCCGTCGCTGTACTGCCCGGCCAGGCAGTACGGGCAGGCCATCAGGCTGTTCTCGATGGCCGTGTTGCGGGAAATGCGGTTGAGCGCGCTGTCGGCGGGGATCGCCTGGCAGGCCTTGTCCTGGTGATAATAGGGCGTGTCCGGCACCACGTACACGGCGTTGGCCTCGTCCACCTCTTCGGCGGAGATCACCGACGAGACCGGCTTCTCCTCCTCCGTCGAGGCGTCGGTCTGGGGCGCCGCCAGCATCGCCGCGCCCACGGGCTGGGGCGTGATGGTGGTGTCTCCGGCGGAGCGGAAGGGCTTCAGGATCAGCAGTATCATCAGCGCGGCGAACCACAGCGCGCCCAGCACCCCCAGCACGACGCCGGAGGGGCTGTTGAACCGCCCCCTGCGCCACAGCATGAATATGCCCAGCGGCGGCAGCGCGATGAGCAGCAGCCACGTCACCCATTCGTGCTCGTCCACATAGCGCAGAAGCGTTCCCAGCCCGCCGGCGGGATAGGTGCGCTCCTCCACGTATTCCGGCGCGTCGTAGTAGGGCGCGGGACCGCCGTAGCCGTCCCCGGCATCGACGCCGTCATAGCCATAGGCCTCGTCGTAGCCGTAGTCGTCGTCGTAGCGGCTGCCCTCGCCGTCGTAGCCGTAGCCGTCCCCGTCGCCATAGCCGTCGTCGTCGCCATAGCCGTCGTCGTAATCCCCGTCGTAGTCGCCGTCTTCATAGTCGCCGTCGTCGTAGGGGGCGTCGTCATAGGCCTCGTCGTAGCGCTCCGGCATGTAGGGCTCTTCGCCGTCGTAGGGCGTCTCATAGCCGCCGGGCATGTAGGGCTCCTCGCCCGCGTAGCCCGCCAACAGCTCCTCGCGCCGCTTGCCCAGGTTAAAGCCGCCGATGCGCGCCATGCGCCGCACCCCCTTTGAATGACAGTATGCGTCTGTCTATCATTATAGCACATCCCCGGGCCGTTGGGCGGATTGTCTCAATTTGATAACGCAAAAACCGCCTGTCCGTCAACTGTCGGACAAAATTGACCGGCGGCCCCGCCTGTAGTATAATGGGCATACACAACGAAACGATGCGGGGAGGGCGGCGCATGAACGACCGGCGGCAGCAGAGGATATCCCGGGGCATGGCCTGCATGCTGTGGGTCGCCCTGTGCTTCGGCCTGACCTCGGCGGTGTACCTGTGGTGGCTGGACCACCTGGTGGCGCTGACGGGCGCGGAGGCCGCGGATTGGTACAGCCAGATCGCGGGCTATCTGATGCAGGCCGCCGGCATGGGCGCGACGGCCTGGCGGCTGCGCCGCAGCCCCGGCGCGGACCACACGCGCCTGTTCAACGGCGTCGCGGCGCTGTTCGCGGCCCTCTCCGCGCCGGCGCTGCTGGCGAACACCGCAGCAGGGGTGGTGCTGTTCGGCCTTGCGATGAATTTCATGTGCGGCATGATCTCCGGCTTCTACCTGTACGCCATCGCCGCCGGCGCCGAGGACGCGCGGCGCGGCGTGATATTCGGCGGCGGCTACGCTCTGGCCACCGTCGCCGTGGGCCTGCTGGCGCTGGCCGGCGGAGACTGGCTGCCCCGCGGCGGCCGCGCGCTGGCGGTGTGCGTGCCCCTGACGGCCTGCGCCGCGTACATGGCGTCGCGGCTGCGCCTGCTGGACGCCGCGGAAAGCCCCCGTCCCGCCCCGCCGGAGGCAAGCTCGCAGGCGCCGCTGGCGCTGGCCTTCTCTGTGGTGGTGATGATCAGCGCGGTCAAGAACCTGGGCTTCATATTCCCGTCGGCGGACATCGAGGCCGGCCTGCGCCCGGAGCTGTCCCGCCTGCCCTACGCCGCGGGGCTTCTGGCCGCGGGGCTCATCAGCGACAGGAGCCGGAAAAACGGCATGGTCTGCGCCGTCGCGGCGCTGATACTGCCCTTCATCATGCTGGGCCTGTCCGGCGAGCCGGTGCCCACCGCCATATTCTGGGGCCTGGACTACCTGTTCTTCGGCTTCTTCTCGGTGTTCCGCGTGCTGCTCTTCCTGGACATGGCCGGCGGCGAACGCCGCTGGGCCCTCGCACCGCTGGGCCTTGTGGCCGGGCGGCTGGGCGACGTGGCCGGCACGGCCGTGGGGCTGCTGCTCTCCGGCAGCCGGCTGGCGCTGATCGGCACCACCACGGCGCTGTTCGTACCCACCGCGGTGCTGTTCTACCGGCTGTACCAGCGCGTCTGCGAGCCCCGGGCCGTCCGCCAGCGGGGCGAACAGGAGATCTTCGAGGAATTCTGCCTGCACAACGACCTTTCCGCCCGGGAGCGGGAGGTGTTCCGCATGGCCATCGATAACAACACCAACGCCCAGATCGCCGAGGCGCTGTTCATCACCGAGAGCACGGTGAAATACCACATGCGCAACGTGCTGCAAAAAGCGGGCTGCAAGAACCGGAGCGAGCTGCAGCGCAAATACACGCTGGCCCTCTACCCCGGCCTGCAATCGTCGCCTGACTCCGGTCACGACGGCTGACAATCGTCGTGGAGTGAGGAATGAGGAGTTAGAAGTGAGGAGCACTGGTCAGCTATTCAGTACTCCTCACTCCTAACTCCTAACTCAATCCTATTGCCTATTGCCTAATGCCTATTGCCTAATCCCTATTGCCTCCCCGTCATACCCGATTCCAAACCCATAGTCATACGCGTTTCCGAACGCGTCCACGTGGGGCTCCAGGTCCAGGGCCCTGTCCTCGCAGTGGCGCTCGACGGTCTCCATGTCCTTCGGCAGCTGCATAGGCAGGCGTCCCTGCGGCGCGAAGCGGCCGAAGATCACGTCCAGCACGGCGGCGCGGGACACGCCGAACTCGGCGATCAGCGCGTCGGCCTGGCCCTCGAACTCGGCCACCACCATCGGGTTGGAAAGCGTCTCCACCACGATCACCGGCTTGCCCGGCATGGCCCGGCGGCATTCGAGGATGTTGTCCAGGTCCGCCTCGTTGTAGGCGGTGTTGGTCTTGCCCCGATAGCCGCGGTTGGTGAAATCCTCGCGGAAGTCGCCCCCGGCGATGCTGACCGGCCGGGCGGCTTCGGCGGTGTAGGGGCGGTACTGCAGCGTGATGGGCAAATAGCCGTTGCCGCCTTCGCGCACGTCCGCCTCCGAATAGGGGTTGCAGGCGGGGCTCTCCGCGAACACGATGGCCACGTCGGCCGCCTCAGGCGTCGCCACCCGCGTGCCGTAGGCGCCGATGACGGCGTCGGCCACGGGGTCCTCGTCATAGGCGGGCGCGTCGCTCCTGAAGAACGTCTTCGACGGGCCGATGTGCCGGACGGGCACGTAGATCTTCAGCCCCTCCCGCAGCGGCAGGCACCCGGGCCGGTTCTTCAGCAGCACCACGCTCTGGCGCTGGGCCTTCTCGCCGTGCTCGCAAAATTCCCTGCAGCCCACCACCGCCTCGGAGGCCTTGGGGTCCAGGTACGGGTCCTCGAACAGGCCGCAGCGGAATATGTTGGTCAGCAGGCGGGCGGCGGCGGCCTCCATCCGGGCGCGCATGGCCGCCTCGCCGTATTTTTCACAGCCCAGCCGGTAGGCCTCGAGCACCGGGGCGGGGTCGTCGTTGCCGCCGAACTGGTCCACGCCGTTCATGATCGCGATCAGCATGCGCTCCGGCTCGGTGTACTGCTCCATGTTGTAGCAGCGGCTGCCGAAGGAACCGACGGTCGGGTCCGGGTCCTTCGTGATGCCCCAGTCGGTGCACACCACGCCGTTAAAGCCGTACTTCTCCCGCAGCAGGTCGTGGATCAGGTATTCGCTGTAGGAGTTGCCCACATTCTTGCCGTTCTTCTTGTCCAGGCCCCAGGACACCGTGTAGTAGGGCATCACCGCCGACGCGCAGCCGGTGGGGCCGTCCAGCACAAAGGCCGCCTCGGTAAACGGCTTCGCGTGCTCCTCGGCGTTGCCCGCCGGGTACACCGCGTACTTGCCGTAGGCGTAGTGGGCGTCGCGCCCGCCCTCGCCGGTGCCGCCGCCGGGCCAGTGCTTCACCATGGCGTTCACGCTGTCCCGGCCCCAGCCGTCCGGGCTGCCCTCGGTGGTCTGCATGCCGTCGCAGTAGGCCTTCACCAGGGCCTTCACGTCCTCCACCTTCATGCCCAGCGTATCGGCAAAGCGCATCCAGCGGGGCTCGGTGCACAGGTCGATCTGCGGCCCCAGCGCCGTGGTGATGCCCAGCGCCCGGTACTCCAGCGACGCGTCGTGGGCGAACTGCTTCACCACCTGGGGGTCGAAGCAGGCCGCGAAGCCTATGCCCTCGGGCCACTTGCTTACATCTTTACCGGCGGTCCTGAACTCCGCCCCCGAGGCCTTCGCGCCGCTGCGCGGGTCGGAGGAGATGTTCACCGGTATCGCGAAGGGCAGCCGCTCCGCCAGGCGCTGCAAATTGTTGCTCCAGCGGGCCGCGGTGGCGGCGTCGTCCACGGTGGTCATCAGTATGTGGCGGATGTGGTCCCGCTCAAGAAACGCCCGTTGCTGGTCCGAGAGCGCCCAGGCCGCCTGCCCGGACGCCTCCCACGCCGCGCCGTCGAAGGTGCCGGAGAAGGGCCCGCCCGTCCGGGGCGGCACCGCCTGGTGGGGCGAATACAGCATCAGGCCCGCGATCTGCTCAACGCTCAGCCGCGCCGCCAGGTCCCGCGCCCGCTCACAGGCCGGCAGCCGCCAATCCTCGTAGGGCAACAGCGCGCCCGTTCTGGCCATGTCCTTGAAGTACAGGCCGTCCTGCTCGATCAGGCCGATGCCGGAATCCTCGTACCACGCCAGCGCCGGCCCCCCCGGCTGGCTCACCCGGCGAAGACCGCCGGTTACGGTTTCGTTGATGCTCATCGCGATACCTCCTCAAACTGCCGCAAGTATATGCAAATTCCTGACCTCACCGTCCCCGATCCTGTCGTTGACGGCGTAGGCGTGCTTTTCCAGGTCGTCGCCGTCCAGCTCCGACAGGCCCTGGCGGCGCAGCAGACCGATCACGTCATTGGCGACGCCCTCGATCACCCGCCGCTTCTCGGCGGCCTGCGGGGGCTCGTTGTCGGTGGTCAGCAGGTACTCCATCACCTCCGCCAGCAGCGACAGCTCCGGCAGGGCGCGCATGGCCCGAAAGGCCCACTTGTAGAAGGGCTGGTAGACGCCGTTCAGCAGGAACACGGCGTTCATGCAGTGGCGCGCGAAATCGCCCGCGGCCAGCTGGGCGGCGGCCTTTTCGCCGTGGGCGAGGCAGCGGGCGTAGTTGTACTGGCCGGACTGGGCCATCAGCAGCAAATTCCCCGCCAGCCGCTTGCGCCGAACGTCCTCCGGGTACGCCCGCAGCCGCGTCCGGACATCCGTCACCGCGCCGTCGCCGTCGTAGAACACCGCGCCGTTCACGGCCTCGGCCAGCGCGTACTCCGGCACGGTCAGCCACTGCGCCAGGGTGAGCCTGCCGTCCGGCGCGCCGACCCTGTCCGAGAAATACTCCGCCGCGCGGATCACGCCCCGGCGCGGGCCGCCCACCGGCTGCATCAGCCCCCGGCGCAGGCCCATGAATTCCCGGGGCAGCGCGGCATAGGCCCGCTCCAGCAGAAAGGCGTCCCGGCGGCCGATCACGTCCTCGCCCGGCAGCAGCAGCATGAAGCCCGGCTCGAAGTCGTGGTCCCGGGAGACCTCGTCGTCGTAGCCGAAGCACTCCGAGCCGCTGCCGAAGAGCCCGGCGGCGATATGCGGCAGCAGCCGGGGAAACCGCGCCTTCAGCATCGGCGCGCCGAAGGCCTCGTAGTAGGCGCGGGCGGTCTCAAGCCCCTTCATAGATGCGCCGCGCCTCCTCCCTCAGCCGGCGGGCGTCGTCAAACCAGCCGTAGTAGTCCAGCGTGGGGGCGCACTTCTCGCACACAAAGGCATAGTAGCCGTCGTGGACCAGCTCCGGCCCGTCCAGCAGCGCCACCGCCCGCTCGCAGAGGTCGAATACGGCGGGCTCCGCCGCCTCCATGCCGTCCCGCGCCGCCAGCAGGTCCGCCCGGTTCAGGCACGTGATGGCGATCTCCAGCGCGCCGCCGGGAACCTTTTCCATCTGCGCCACGGCCCTGTCGTACAGCGCCTGGGCCTCGTCCCAGCGGCCCAGCGCCGCGCAGGTCAGCGCCATGTTGTTGTACAGCCCGCCCAGCAGCTGCGGCTCGGCGGCCGCCGCGGACTCGTAGATGGGCCGCGCCTTTTCAAACAGCGAAAGCGCCCGCTCGTGTTCGCCGAAGGCCGACATGGCCGTGGCGGCGTTCACAAAGGTAGTCGCGGCGCTGATCGTGCCGCCGAAGTCCAGCCGGTCAATGAGCGCCAGCGCCGCTTCGGCGCTCTCCAGCGCCTTCTCCCGATCCCCGGTCTTGCGGTAGTGGCCCACCAGCTCGTTTCGAAGCATCAGCTCGCCCCGCAGATCGCCCCCCAGCCGGGCCTCCTGCAGCCAGTACAGCAGGTGCCGCTCGGCCCCGGCATAGTCCCGTCGGCTCATGTATTCGTCCAGCTTCTCGACGACCCGCCGCTGGGGAATCGGGCGGACGCGGTCAGGGAAATCCATCCTTACGCCTGCTCCAGCGCCTGGGCGATGTCGGCGATCAGGTCGGCGGCGTCCTCCAGGCCGCAGCTGACGCGGATCAGGCCGGCGGGCACGCCGGCGGCCTTCAGCTGCTCGTCGGTCATCTGGCGGTGGGTGCTGCTGGCGGGGTTCAGGCAGCAGCTGCGGGCGTCGGCCACGTGGGTCTCGATGGCGCACAGCTTCAACGCCTTCATGAACCGGCTGGCCGCCTCGCGGCCGCCCTTCAATTCAAAGCTGACCACGCCGCAGGAGCCGTTGGGCAGGTACTTTTGCGCCCGGGCGTGATAGGGGCTGTCCGGCAGGCCGCAGTAGCTGACGGCGCTGACCTTCTCGTGCCCGTGCAGATACTCGGCTACGGCCTGGCCGTTCTCGCAGTGGCGCTTCATGCGCACGTGCAGGCTCTCCAGGCCCAGGTTCAGGTAGAAGGCGTTCTGGGGCGACTGGATCGACCCGAAATCCCGCATCAGCTGGGCGGTGCACTTGGTGATGAACGCGCCGCCCATGCCGAACTTCTCGGCGTAGGTGATGCCGTGGTAGCTCTCGTCCGGCGTGCACAGCCCGGGGTATTTGTCCGCGTGGGCCATCCAGTCGAACCTGCCGCCGTCCACGATGGCGCCGCCGACGCCCACGCCGTGGCCGTCCATGTACTTGGTGGTGGAGTGGGTCACGATGTCCGCGCCCCACTCGAAGGGCCGGCAGTTGACGGGCGTGGCAAAGGTGTTGTCGATGATCAGCGGCACGCCGTGGGCGTGGGCCGCGCGGGCGAACTGGCCGATGTCCAGCACCGTCAGCGCCGGGTTGGCGATGGTCTCGCCGAACACGGCCTTCGTGTTGGGCCGGAAGGCGGCTTCCAGCTCCTCGTCGGTGCAGTCGGGGGACACGAACGTGAACTCGATGCCCATCTTCGCCATCGTCACCGAGAACAGGTTGAACGTGCCGCCGTAGATCGTCGAGGCGGACACCACGTGGTCCCCGCTGGAGGCGATGTTGAACACCGCGAAGAAGTTGGCCGCCTGGCCGGAGGAGGTGAGCATCGCGGCGGTGCCGCCCTCCAGCTCGCAGATCTTCGCCGCCACGTAGTCGTTGGTGGGGTTCTGCAGGCGGGTATAGAAATAGCCGCTGGCCTCCAGGTCGAACAGCTTGCCCATGTCCTCGCTGGTATCGTACTTGAAGGTGGTGGACTGGACGATCGGAATCTGACGGGGTTCGCCGTTGCCCGGCGTGTAGCCGCCCTGCACGCAGGACGTGCCGATGCCTCGATTGCGCATGGATGAAGCCTCCTTGTATCCTTTGGGATTGATGGTACAAATATCGCGTCCCCGGGAGGGGATTGTCGTAGGTCAAGCGGGCCCGGATGCCCGCTGTTTGCCGGCCGCCCGCGCGCGGAAGAACCGCTCCGCGCCCAGGTAGCAGACCTCCGCCAGCAGTATGCCCGCGGCGACGTCCGCCAGCACGTGCTGCTTCACGGTGAGCGTGGAAACGCAAATCGCGGCCGCGATGGCCAGGGAGACCCACCTGTACCACCGCGGGACGCGCGGGTTCTTCCGGGCCTCGATCCAGCAGAGCCAGCTCTCGAAGCAGTGTATGGACGGCAGCAGGTTGTCCGCCGCGTCCAGCCGGTAGGTCAGCCGCAGTATCCAGTCGCACAGCCCGGTGCCGGTGACCTCGGGCCGCGCCATCGTGGTGGGCAGGCCTACGAAAAACAGAAAGCACACCGCCTCGCCGAGCACGTGCGCCGCGATCATCGGGCTGTGGCCGCCCTTCCGGTTCCCGGCGCCGATGAAGTAATTGACGATCCAGAACAGCACCCCGCCGAAGTAGATCAGTATCGTCCAGGGCAGCACGGGGATCGCGGCGTCCAGCCCCGTGGCGAAGCAGCGATGGGGCAGGTTCCGGGAGAGCAGCTTGCCGCCGTAATACGCAAGTGTGTTGACGATGGCCGCCTGGACCACCAGCAGGATCTCGTATCGGTTCTTCTCAATGAATTTTCGCATAGGCGCCGTTTGTTATTTCTCCTCCAGATATTTGAGCAGCTTGCGCTTGATGCGCTGCAGGGCGTTGTCGATGCTCTTCACGTGGCGGTGCATCTCCCCGGCGATCTCCACATAGCTCTTGCCGTCCATGTAGCGCACCAGCACTTCCTTCTCCAGGTCCGACAGCATCTGGCCGATCCTGCCCTCGATCTGGGTCAGGTCCTCCCGGTCGATGATCATGTCCTCCGGGTTGGACCGGCTCTCCTCGGTGATCACGTCCAGCAGCGTGCGCTCCGAGTCCTCCTCGTAGATCGGACGGTTCAGCGAGATGTAGCTGTTCAGCGGTATGTGCTTCTGGCGGGTGGCGGTCTTGATGGCGGTGATGATCTGCCGGGTGACGCACAGCTCCGCAAAGGCCCGGAACGAGGAGAGCCGCTCCGCGCGATAGTCGCGGATCGCCTTGTACAGGCCGATCATGCCCTCCTGCACGATGTCCTCGTGGTCCGCGCCGATCAGGAAATAGCTGCGCGCCTTCGTCCGAACGAAGTTCTTGTACTTGTTCAGCAGGTACTCCAGCGCCGCGCCGTCCGATTCCTGGGCCAGCAGCACGATCTGCTCGTCCGTCATGCCCTCAAAATCCTGGTTCGTATACATCGTATCCCCCGATCTGCCCTTTTCTGTTCGCGTATCCTCCCGCCGCGCTATCCGCGCCGGGCGCGGACGACCTGATACATCAGGATGCCCGCCGCCACGGAGGCGTTCAGCGATTCGATGCTGCCCATCATCGGCAGCGACACCGTGCGGTCGCACTTTTCCAGCGTCAGCCGCGCGACGCCCTCGCCCTCCGAGCCGATCACCAGCGCCACGGGGCCGGACAGGTCGGCCTCCAGGGCGTCCTCGCCGTCCATGGCCGTGCCGATGACCCAGACGTTATTTGCCTTCAGCTCGTCGATGACCCGGTTCAGGTTCTTCACCCGCGCCACCGGCATGTGGTTCAGCGCCCCGGCCGCCGCCTTGGCCGCCGCGGGCGTCAGCCCCGCCGCCCGGCGCTCCGGGATCACCACGCCGTGGGCCCCGGCGCACTCCGCCGAGCGCACGATCGCGCCCAGGTTGTGGGGGTCGGTGATGCCGTCCAGCAGCACCAGGAAGGGGGCCTCCCCCTTCGCCGCCGCCGCCGCCAGCATGTCCTCCACCTGAACATAGGGCACCGCCGCCACATAGGCCAGCATGCCCTGGTGGGCCGGATACAGCTGGTCCAGCCGCGCCCTGTCCACCTGCTGCACCACCGCGCCGGCCTGCCGGGCCATGCCCACGATCTCCTGGGCCGCCCCGGACAGCTCGCCCGCGGCCACCAGCAGCTTCTCCACCGGCCGCCCGGCCTTCAGCGCCTCGCGGATCGGGTTGCGCCCCGCCAGCACGCTGCCGTCCTCCGGCAGGCCTTCCCCGGCCTCCCCGGCCTCCCGCTTGTACTGCCGCGGCCCAGTGGGCGCGCGGTAGGCCGAACCGCGGTGGAGAGGGGGGTGTTGAGAGTGGAGAGTGGAGAGTGAAGAGTGAAGAGAGGCGTTGCCGGTATGGACCGACGCTTCGTGCTCATAATGCTCTCCGTCCGCGTCCACCTGCTGCGCCCGGGGGACATTCTTTTCGATTTTTCCCACGCGGGGGGCGTTGCCCGCGGCGCCCGGATACACGCGCCGTCCCGCGCCCTGCGTCCGATTGCCGGAATAAGACCTCCGCCGCTCATTGTCATTGCCCATTATAATTCTCCTATTGCCTACTGCCTATTGCCTGTACCCTGTTCCCTGTTCCCTGTACCCTGTTCCCTGTTCCCTGTACCCTGTTCCCTGTACCCTGTTCCCTGTACCCTGTTCCCTACTCCCTACTCCCTACTCCCCAACTCCGGCACCGCCATCCCCAGCACCTCGTTCATCCTGTCGCGGCGGCCGGTGACGTACAGCCAGCCGATCAGCGCCTCCAGGGCGGTGGCGTGGTGGTACTCGCCGATGTCGGCGTTCTTCGGCGGGCTCTGGTGGGCGTTGCGGGCGCGGCGCACCACGTCCTGCTCGGCCTCGGTCAGCTTGTCCCGGATGCGCTCCAGGGCCTCGCTCTGGGCGTGGGCGCACACCAGCGATATCGCCCGGCCGTGCATCGCCTTCACCCGGCCTCCGGCAGCGATCAGGCGCTCCCGCACGTAAAGGTCGTACAGCGAATCCCCCAGCCAGGCCAGCTCCAGCGAGCCGGGCAGCGCGCCGTGTTCAAAGTCAAATATCATCGCGTCATCTTTTCCGGGCTGCAAGCGCACATCTCCCCGTATAACAGATACCTGCATTATAGCAGAAAAACGGCGATACCACAAGCATTTTGGCCGCCGCGGGGCCGCGCCTCTTGCGCAACGGCGTGCCTTTACTGTATAATATGCACAGATTTAACCATTCCGGAGGTGCGCCGATGGATCTCAACAGAGTTGTCGAATACAGAAACCGCGTCGTCCAGGCCGTGTCCCGGGCCATCGTGGGCAAGGACGACGCGATCGAGATGGTGCTGATCTGCCACCTGTGCGGCGGCCACGTGCTGCTGGAGGACGTGCCCGGCACGGGCAAGACCATGCTGCTGCGGGCCTTCGCGAAGGCCATCGGCGGCAGCTTCAGCCGGGTGCAGTTCACGCCGGACCTGCAGCCCTCCGACCTGACGGGCATCAACTTCTACAGCCAGAAGGAGGGCGAGTTCCGCTTCCGGCCCGGGCCGCTGTTCAGCGACATCGTGCTGGCGGACGAGGTGAACCGCGCCACGCCCCGCACCCAGGCCGCGCTGCTGGAGGCCATGCAGGAGCGGCAGATCACCGTGGACGGCGTCACCCACCCGCTGGGCGGGCGCTTCATGGTGATGGCCACCCAGAACCCGCTGGAGTCCTACGGCACGTTCCCGCTGCCGGAGGCCCAGGTGGACCGCTTCTTCATGCGGCTGTCGCTGGGCTACATGCAAAGGGCCGAGGAGCTGTCCGTGCTGCGGCGGCAGGACACCGTGGACATCATCGCCGGCATCGATCCCGTGGTCACGGATCGGGACGCCGAATTCGTCCGCGATCAGTGCCGTCAGGTGCACGTCTCCGACGCGGTGGCGGGCTATCTGATGGACCTGGTGGAGGGCACCCGCGGCCCGGACTTCGGCTGCGGCGTGTCCACCCGCGGAGCCATCGCGCTGTACCGCTCGGTGCAGGCCGCGGCGGCGCTGGCCGGGCGGGACTTCGCCATTCCGGAGGACATCCGCCGGATGGCGCCCGCGGTGCTGGCCCACCGGGTGTGCGCCGGGGCCGGGCTGAAGCGGGCGGACGCCGAGGCGCGGCTGATGGCGCTGGTGGACCGCGTGCCGGTGCCCGTCGAGGAAATGCCGTGATACCGTTTCTGCTGATGCTGGCGGCGGTGATCGCCGGGTGCGAGCTGTGGTCGCTGCGCCGGGGCCTGGACGGCGTGGAGTACGACCTGCGCCTGTCCAAGCCGGTGGCGGAGGCAAACGAGCCGCTGCAGATGATCACCGTCATCACCAACCGGCGGCGGCGCTTCCTGCCCTTCATCCGCCTGAACGAGAACGTGCCCGACGGCATGGTCACCGCGGGCGACCTGCGCGCCGAGGACATCAAAAACCAGCGGGCGCTGCTGCGCGGCACCGCCTACATGATGCCCCGCCAGCGGCTGACCCGACGCACCGATTTCAGCATGCCCCGGCGCGGGCGCTACCTGTTTCTCGGCGCGACGCTGGAGGGCGGCGACTTCATGGGCCTGGGCACCGCGCCCCGGTCCATGCCGCTGAGCCGCGAGCTGGTGATACTGCCCCCGCCCATCCCGCCGGAGGACCTGCGCCGGCTGATGGGCGGCTGGCTGGGCGAGCGCTCTGTGAACCGCTTCATCATGGAGGACCCGGTGCTGACCCTCGGCTATCGGGACTACACCGGCCGGGAGCCCATGAAGCAGATCTCCTGGAAGCAGACCGCGCGGCTGGACCGCATGACGGTGCGCTGCCAGGACTACACGGTGGAGCGCACCGTCACCGTGATGCTGAACGCGAACACCTTCACCTTCGGCCACTACGGCCAGGCCATGCTGGAGCGGGCGCTGTCGCTTTGCCGGAGCGTGTGCGAAGCGCTGGAGGACATGCGCGCGCCCTACGCGCTGATCACGAACCTGCGCTGCCTCGGCGCGCCGGACGGCTTCGGCGAGGTGGGCGACGGGCTTGGCCGGGCGCACCTGATGACGGCGCTGGAGGGCCTGGGCCGGGCGGACTACGACTTCCGGGACACGCTGAGCGACCTGTTCGACCGGGCGCTGTCCCGCGCCGCGCCGGGCCGCGGCCACATCTTCATCACCCCCGTGCGCAACGACGTGCACGCCGAGCTCATCGAGCGCCTGCGCGACGCGACGGGGGAGGAACCGCTGGTGATCACGGCGGATACGGACCGCTGATCGCCCCGCAACCATCCCGGTCATCCAAAGCGGGAAGGGAGGCTTCGCCATGTCCCTGGCCTACGCGCTGCCATACTTCTGCGACGTGATGCTCTATTTCGCGGCGCTGGGGTTCTTTGGGCTGCTGCGGGGCTGCCTGCCGTCGTTGATGTGGGTGCCGCCGCTGCTGCTGGCGGCCTGCTGGCTCAGCCACCGGCTGGCCCGGGGCAAGCGGCGCGCCTGGCGCTACGCCCCGGTGGCCGTGGCGCTCCCCTGCCTGCTGATCGCCGGGAACGGGGCGGGACGGCTGGCGTCGCTGCCGATGCTGGCGTACCTTCCGCTGTACGTGTTCAACAACCGGCGCGCGCCGGACTACGACTACGCCGCGGACCGCTTCCGCCACAGCCTGATCGCCGCCGGCGCGCTGCTGCTGTACGCCGCCCTGATCCAGGCCCGCACCTGGCAGAAGGGCCTGCCCTTCCTGTTCATGTACTTCACGCTGAACATGGCGCTGCTGCGGCTGCTGCGCCACGACGACGCCATCGCCCGCTCCCGGCGCTTCAGGATCCTGAATCTGACGGGCGTGGCCGCCGTGTGCGCCGCGGGCTTTGCGCTGTCCCAACCGGCCATCGTCGCCGCCCTCCGGGCCGCGGGGATCTGGTTCGCGGAGAACGTGATCATCAACCTGCTGGCGCTGGTGATGTACGTCGTTCAGCTCATACTCTACGGCGGCATGTGGCTGCTGTCCCGGTTCATCAACCTGGATCCCACCGGCGCGGACGAGCTGTCCGTCCCGATCCTCCCCGAGGTCTCCCGGCCCCACCTGCCCGGCGCCATTCACCAGGTTCAGGCGCTGCCGCCCGCGGTGCGCTACATACTGCAGGGCGCCGGCATACTGCTGCTGGCGCTGGTCACATTCGCGGTGCTGCGGGCGCTGTCCCGCCGGGTGGCGCGGACCGGGCTGCCCACGGGCACGGACGAGCGGGAATCCCTGGAGGAGGAAGCGCCGCGCCAGCCCGGCCAGCGGGGCCTGCGCCGCACGCCGGAGGCGGGCGTGCGGAAGCAGTACCTCAGGGCGCTCATGCTGCTGCGCGCCCGCGGCGGCCGGGTAGCGCCCACCATGAACACGCTGCAGATCCAGCATGAGAACGCCGACAGGGCCGACCCCGAAGCCATGGCCGAGCTCCGGGCGCTGTACCTGCCCGTGCGCTACGGCGAGCGCACCGCCTCCCGCGAAGACCTCCGCCGCGCCCAGGCGGCCCTCGACCGCATGAAAAAAGCGCCGTGAAGGCGCTCTTTTCACTTCTGTTCCCTACTCCCCCACCCCTTCGACCGTCCAGTTCCCGATCTCAAAGATGTTCTGATTGCGCAGCGTCACCGTCACCGGGTCGGCAAACGTGTAGCCCTTGTTCTTTTCGGTGCGCCATTCCGTCTCGATGATGTGCTGCTCCGGCAGATACTTGGCGTCGTCGGTGACGGGGTTGCCGGTGGCCGGGTTGACCGGGTTTTCGATCAGCCCTTCAAACGCCAGGCACGGCGTGTCGGCGTTGGTCATGAACCGCATGTCGGTGGTAAAGCCCTTGGCGTCAAAATCCTTCACCATCAGCAGCGGATTGGCGCTCATCGTGTCCCACCACTCGGTGGACTGCGCCATGTGCTTCAGCTTGCCCGGGTACTTCTTCCGCAGGTCGAAGCCGAACAGGTACAGATCGTAGCCGTGATCCGCCGCCAGTATGATGCGGGTATTGTCGTACACGCCGTTTTCCCGCATGTAATCAAACCATTCTCCCAGCTTGAGGAAGGCGGCCATGTTGACCTGGTAGATGCGCAGATTGGCCGCGTCGCCATCCACCACCAGGCGCAGCGGCCTGCCGTCGGCGCTGTAGCGCACCTCATGCGCCGCTTCGTATTCCGTGTTGTCGACCACGGCCGCCGGCTCATACTCCGGCTCCTGCAGCGTGGTGACGCCATGGGGCGTGTCGTTGCTCATGGACAGGAAGGTATCGGTGCCGTCGTCGGTGATGTAGGTGATCTCCCTCAGGCTTTTCAGCACCCGGTAGGCGTTCAGGAACTCCTCCGGCACCCAGCCCACGCCGTCCGCGTCCTGGCTGTTCTTTGAAGCGTCCGCCTCGTTGTAAAAGCCCTCGTTGTACAGCTCCATGTGCAGAAGCAGCGGCGATACGCGCATGATGCTGTAGCAGAAGAGGTTTCGATTGCGCACGTGATCGCCGTACGCCGACTGCCGGGCGATGTCGCCGGCGATCCTCCCCGCCGCGTTGAACGCGCGGATTTCGGGCCAGTCCTCAAAGATGCTCATGTCGGGCTTCCACTTGTAGTTGGCATAGGGAAGGTCGCAGACCGTCACCTGGTATCCCGCGTCCAGGAAGTTGAGCGGCATCAGCCGCAGCGCCTCGTTGTGCTTCTTGCGCAGCTTCACGTCCGTCCGCGCGTTCACGGCGTCGGGGGTGTACTCGTAGCCGCCGAACAGGCTGATGGAGCCCACGTTGGTGTGATAGCCGTAGGAGATGGTGTTGGGATACCAGGTGAAGCCGTCGAACTGCCCCATGAGGTCGGGAATCTCATTGAGCATGTAGGGAACGAAGCCGGAGACCGCCCGGTCCAGCATCAGCACGATCACGTTTTTGCCCTTCCGGTCCAGCTGTATGGCGGGCTGCTGCTGTTTTTCCAGTTTTTTGGCGTGCCTTTGGATCGACGGCGTCTGCCGCTGGATGGAAGCGATGTTGATGACCGACATGGCCGACACGGCCAAAAAGCCCGACAGGCAGGCGACGCGGGCCAGCACGGGCAGCTTTCGCCACAGCAGGTACAGCAGGGCCATCACCGCCAGCACGACCGCCGCGTTGACGGCGCACTGCGCCATCGTCACGTCGATGGGCTCGTCGTAGATCATCCAGGAGGAGATGTTGCCGTAGTCCTTGCCGAAGAACATGTAGTCCACGACGGCCGCGCCTGTCAGCATCACCACCACGGCGCTGAACACGCCTCGCCCCTTGGGCGAGGACATCCTGTAGAACACCGTGCCCCACAGCACAAACGTCCCCAGGCCCAGCAGCGCGGTGCTGTAGAGGTAGTGTACCGGGGGCGCGTAGTGGCGCAGGATCACGAATTCCTCGGGCGAGGCCTTGATGAGCTCAGAGGGGATCAGCACGCCGGTCAGCAGCGCCAGCAGCGCGCAGCAGATGTAGAATATCCACTTGTCCGTATGCCCGGGGCCGGCCATAGCGCCCGCGGGCCTGCCCCGCCTGATTAGGTGCAGCGCGAGCGGCAGCTGGAAGGCCAGGAAGACCACGCACACGGCGATCTTTCCAGGGGCCGTGCGGGCCGGATTGACGAACAGGAACACCACCAGGAAGGCCGCGCCCAGCGCGGAGCACAGCCCGCGGCGCACCGCCGCGGACAGCTTCACCCGCCTGTACACGTTCTTGGCCAGCGAGAACACGTTGTTCAGCGTCCAGTAGAACACCAGGCCCGACGGGGACCGGTACAGCAGCACCAGGAAGATCAGCGCCATGCCGTACAGCTGGATCTTGCTCTTCAGCGGCATGCCCTTTGTGTAGATGGCGCCGGAGACGAGGTTGATCCCCGTCATCAGTATGGGCAACAGGTGCACGGCGACGCCGCCGATCCGGATCAGCCCGTCCGGCGCGCCCAGGTCCCGGATGGGGCCGAAGGCTACGCCCTGGATCGCCTGCAGGCCCGACAGGTAGTTGTAGGCGGCGATGAAGAAGGGGATCTGCAGCAGCAGCGAGAGGGAGCCCTTCAGCGCGTAGTACGGCTTGTAGTGGTTCTGCCGGTAGTAGGTCTGCAGCATCATGAAGCGCTCGTCGCCCCTGAAGGTCTTGCGGATGTGGGACACGCCCGGCTTCAGCCGCGCCGCCTCCTCGCTCTCCTCCAGCTGCAGCGCGTCCGCGCGGTTGTACATCGGAAGCACCAGCAGGTTGATGGCCAGGCTCAGGAATACGATGGACAGGCCGGGGCTCTTCACGATGCGCAGCGCAAAGGTATACACCGCGTCAAACAGCAGCCCAAGGGGCCCCAGTATCAACTTGTACAGCGCTTCCATAACCGTCACTTGCTCTTCTCCCTCTGTCTGTCCATCATACGGTGGGTACACAATCAATCGATATCATTGTACGTTTCGGCGCGCGCCTTGTCAAGTGAACCGGTTTTATCATCACAAAATCGGCCAATTTCACCGCCCTGCCGGCCAAGCATTACACGCCCGTAATACAACCCGCTTGCCTCCGGACGGCGTTTTATGTATAATAATGGCAATTCAACCGATAATGACAACGAGGTGGATGACCATGGATTTCAAGACCGCCGTCGCAAACGAGATACTTTCCGCGCTGAACGCCGCCTTCGGAAGCGCCGACATCGCCGCCGCGGACATCGCCGCCGCGCTGGAGATCCCGCCGGACACGGCCCTGGGCGACTACGCCTTCCCCTGCTTCAAGCTGTCCAAGGCCCTGCGCAAGAGCCCGATGATGATCGCCGACGCGCTGGCCGACGCCATCCACGCCGATTTCCTGGGCAAGGTGGAGTCGGTGAAGGGCTATCTGAACTTCTTCATCGACCGGGCCATCTACGCCGAGAAGGTGCTGACGCTGGCCCGCGGGCAGGGCGATGCCTACGGCGCGGACGGCTCCGGCGCGGGCAAGACCGTGGTGCTGGACTATTCCAGCATCAACATCGCCAAGCGCTTCCACATCGGCCACCTGTCCACCACGATGATCGGCAACAGCCTGTACCGGCTGCACAAATTCTTCGGCTGGAACGCGGTGAGCGTCAATCACCTGGGCGACTGGGGCACCCAGTTCGGCAAGATGATCGCCGCCTACAGGCGCTGGGGCGACCACGACACCGTGGCCGCGGGCGGCGTGGACGAGATGGTCAAGCTCTACGTGCGCTTCAACAAGGAGGCCGAGGAAAACCCGGCCCTGAACGACGAGGGCCGCGCCTGGTTCAAGAGGATCGAGGACGGCGACCCGGAGGCGCTGGAGATCTTCAACTGGTTCAAGTCCGTCACGCTGAAGGACGCCGAGCGGGTCTACGACATGTTGGGCGTGAAGTTCGACAGCTACGCCGGCGAGAGCTTCTACAACGACAAGATGCAGCCCGTCATCGACGTGCTGAAGGAAAAAGGCCTGCTGGTGGAGGACAAGGGCGCGCAGATCGTGGACCTGTCCGACTGGGGCATGCCCCCGGCGCTGATCCTCAGAAGCGACGGCGCGACGCTGTACATCACCCGCGACCTGGCCGCGGCGAAGTACCGCAAGGACACCTATAACTTCGACAAGAGCCTGTACGTGGTGGCCTACCAGCAGGATTTGCACTTCCGGCAGCTGTTCAAGGTGCTGGAGCTGATGGGCTACGACTGGTACCGGCAGTGCGAGCACGTGGCCTTCGGCATGGTGTCCTTCGAGGGCGAGGCGCTGTCCACCCGCGAGGGCCACGTGGTGTACCTGGACGACCTGCTGACCCAGGCCGTGGAGAAGGCCCGGGCCATCATCGAGGAGAAGAGCCCGGAGCTCACGAACAAGGACGAGGTGGCCCGCCAGGTGGGCATCGGCGCGGTGGTGTTCTTCGACCTGTACAACAACCGCATCAAGGACATCGACTTCTCCTGGGATCGGGCGCTGAACTTCGACGGCGAGACAGGCCCCTACGTGCAGTACACCCACGCCCGGGCCTGCTCGGTGCTGCGCAAGGCCGCGGGCACGGAGGCCGCCGCGCCGGACTTCAGCGCCCTGTCCGACCCCTTCAGCCAGGACGTGGTGCGCCTGATCGAGCAGTTCCCGGACATCCTGAAGAGCGCCGTGAACCGCAGCGAGCCCTCCATGGTCACCCGCTTCTCGGTGGACCTGGCCCAGGCCTTCAACAAGTTCTACTACGAGAACAAGGTCATGGTGGACGCGCCCGGCACCCGCGCCGCGCGCCTCATGCTGACCGACGCGGTGCGCCAGACGCTGAAGCAGGCCCTGTACCTGATCGGCGTGGAGGCGCCGGAGCGGATGTAGAACGAAGCAGACATGACAAGGGGCTGTCTCAGAATGCGTATTGCATGCGTAGGGGCGGCGATGCGCCGCCCCTACGCTATGTACACGCTTGTATAACCTATTTCAATCTTGTATAACAAATGAGCTCTGCCCTCCCGATGCCTCCTCGTTATACTTTCCTTGTCAGGGACACCTCATACCCTTCCCGCCTCAGCGCCTCGACCGCCCGGTCGAGGTTTTCCCTTTTGACCAAGATGTAGTCGGTGTCGTAGGTGGACACGGCAAATATGCCGATCTTCTCCTCTGCGAGGATCGACGCAATTCCCGACAGTATGCCTGTCAGCGAGAAGTCGAGCGTACCCGCAATCCGAAGGGCCCGCCAGCCATCCTCACGGGCGAGGGTGCGGGCGGGTGCCCGTTCCGTTTCGCACACCAGCGACAGCTCCGCGCCGGTATTGCCGATGAAGTAAAGCCCTGACAGGTCAAAATCCTCAAGCCGCAGCAGCTTGCACACGGTCAGGGGCCAGGGCAGTATCTCAAGCGTCATCATACTGTTCCCACCTCACACCTGAAACACGATGATCTCATTCCTGTGGGCCTTTTCGGCGGAATCGTAGAACCGGCGGCCGCAGCAGGCCACCTGCGCGCGGGTGCCGTCCTTGCGCAGTATCTCGTGGCGGATGTAGGCGATGTCGCCGTGGGCCAGCTGCTTGCCCACCTGGATCAAATAGTCCGCCAGGTCCTCCGGGGGGATCAGCTCGGCCTGGGTCATGTGGCCGACGGCCTCTTCGGCACAATAGCCGGTGATGGCCTCGAAGCGCTCGTCCACCTGTATGATCACGTTGTCGATGTCCAACAGGTAGCGGCTGTAGGCGATGGGCGTGGCAAAGCCCGTGCGCTCCACCCGCAGCACGGGGGCGCCCGGCGCGCGATCCGCCGCGCCGCTGACCTTTTCGCCGGCGGCCAGCGCTTCGTCCTCCGCCAGCAGCTGCAAAAAGGCCCGGGCCAGCTCGGGGTCAAACTGGGTCCCGGCGCAGCGGCGGATCTCCGCCTGCGCCGCCTCGGGCGGCATGGCCTTGCGGTAGCTGCGGTCGTTCACCATCGCGTCATAGGCGTCCACCACCGCGATGATCCGCGACAGCACCGGTATGCTCGCGCCGGCCAGCCCCTGGGGATAACCCTTGCCGTCCCAGCGCTCGTGGTGGCACAGTATCATCCGGGCGATGGACTTCAGTTCGTCCGAGGACAGGGCGATCTGATAGCCCTTCTCGGCGTGGGTGCGCAGCACCTCCCACTCCCGGTCGGTCAGCTGCCCGGGCTTGTTCAGTATCTCCAGCGGTATGCCCACCTTGCCGATGTCGTGCAGCAGGCACAGCAGCTCCAGCTCCGTCAGCTGGGCGTCCGAAAGGCCGACCCGCCGGCCCAGCGCCGCGCCCATCTTCTGCGTCCGGCGCACGTGGGCCTCCGTGTCGGAATCCGCCTCCTCCAGCGCGCGCACCAGCGAGGTCAGCGTCTGGGACCGGTTCGACCCGGCGGTCAGCAGCTTCTTGATGCGCAGGCTGCGGTAGGCGATCTCCAGCACCTGCACCGGCGTCCGCTCCTCCCGCTCCGAGGCAATCCGCGATTCGCCATCCGTCGTGGCGCTCAGGCCGTACATCACCCGGCAGTCGCAGTCCGCCACGACCCGCTCCACCGCCGGGCGGATCTGCGCCTCGGTCATGCGGGGGCATATCGCGATCAGGTTCGCCTCATAGCCCCTCAGAAAGCAGGTCCCCTGGGGCATGTGCCGCCGCATCCGCTTGGCCAGCGCCCGGATCCGGCGGTCGCCCTCGTCCCGGCCCAGCACCCGGTTCACGTCCCGAAGGCCGATGATGTCGAACACGGCCACCGCCGCGGGGTCCCGGAACAGGGCGCTGTGGGCGTTGATGTACGCGCCGTCCCGGGCGTACTCAAAGCCGGTGGTCAGATCCGCGCTCCGCGACAGGTCCGTGAACACGAACAGCTTGCCGATGGGCCGGCCGCGGTCGTCCGTCAGCAGACGGTAGTCGCAGCGCAGCGGCACGTTATCCTCCAGGTCGCATTGCACGCTGTAGCTGCTGCCCTCGCCGGGCACGATGCCGCAGGCCGCCAGGAAATCGCCGACGGGCATGGCCTTCTCAAAGCGCACGCCCTTTAAAAGCGCCTCCGCCCGCTGGTTGTGCATTATCATCTCGTCCCAGTAGTCGAACAGCGCGATGCCCTGGTTGATGTTTTCGAATATGGTCACCGACAGGGATTTCACCATGTCGTTGTCCCGGTAATCATAGGCCGACCAGTACATCAGGAACAGGCCCACGCTGTACACCGGTATCGAGCAGTCCACCTGCGTGAAGAAGGAGCCCTCCTGCTGGAACAGGAATATGGCGTTGACGGCCACCACCACGCTGATGGAAGCGATCAGCAGCATGTACTGGTTGCGATACTGCCGGGGCGTCTTTACGCATTTGTAGATCAGCAGCGCCAGCACCGCCGCGACGAGGAAGTAGGAGAACATCAGGTGGACGACGTACAGCGGCTTCATCAGGTAGCTCACGCCCACCGGGTCCTGCGGCGCGTAGCCCACCACGTGGCCGGTGCGGATGTTGGCGATCAGGTTGACGGAATCCAGCAGCGCCAGCAGCCGCGTCGCGTTCATGAAAAACCGGGCGCCGCGGGTATTGTACAGCCGCGTGGCCAGGTACACGAAGTACAGCAGCGACGTCAGCATGCAGTCGATGCCCACAAAGGTCAGGCTGGAGGCCACCGAGATCAGCCAGGGCGTTTCGGTGTTCACGCTCAGCAGGTAGGCCAGCGTGATCACGCCCGCGAAGAACGCGGACCAGCCCAGGGCCTTGCCGACCTTCTCGTCCTTCCGGAACGTCTTTGCGGCGAAGTAGAAGTCGATCGCCGACAGTACGATCGCCGCGAGCGTATAGGATACCATATAGCTGTTCGCCATGCCGATCCCCCCTGCGGGCCGCGCCGAAATCCATGTTTAACTGTATTATAACATCAATGCCCCGGGCTGTCTACCGCGCCGGGGCATGTTTTTATATCCCTGTAAGAATCCGGTCCTATTCCGCGGGCCGGGCGAATACCGCGCCGAAGATGTCCAGCGCCTCGTCCAGCAGCTGCTCGTTCAGCGACGCCATGTAGCTGGTGCGCAGCAGGCACAGGTCCGGCGGCGTGGCCGGGGGCAGCACCGGGTTCACGTACACGCCCGCGTCGTACAGCTGGCGCGCGCGCAGCAGCGTGGCCTCCGGGGTGTAGGTGTAGATCGGTATGATGGGCGTGGCGGCCTCGATGATCGGTATGCCCCGCGCCTTCAGGCCCCTGCGCATGTAGGCGGACAGGTCCGAAAGCCGCTTCACCAGCTCCGGGTGCGCCTCGATGTGCCGCAGCGCCGCCAGGGCGATGGCCGCGCTGGCCGGCGTGATGGAGGCGGAGAATATGAACGGGCGGGAGTTGTGGCGCACGAAGTCCACCACCGTGGCGTCCGCCACCAGGTAGCCGCCCAGGGAAGCCAGCGACTTGGAGAAGGTACCCATGATCAGGTCCACCTCGTCCTCCAGGCCGAAGTGGCTGGCCGTGCCGCGGCCGCCCTCGCCGATCACGCCCAGGCCGTGGGCGTCGTCCACCATCACCCGCGCGCCGTACTGCTTCGCCAGCCTGACGATCTCAGGGAGCTTCGCGATGTCGCCGCCCATGCTGAACACGCCGTCGGTCACGATCAGGCAGCCCGCGCTCTCCGGCACCTTCTTCAGCTGGATCTCCAACTCCTCCATGTTGCTGTGGCCGTAGGTCAGCATCCTGCCGTAGCTGAGCTTGCAGCCGTCGTAGATCGAGGCGTGGTTCTCCTTGTCGCAGATCACGTAGTCGCCGTGGCCCACGATGGCGCTGATGATGCCCAAATTGCTCTGAAAGCCGGTGGAAAAGGTGCAGCAGGCCTGCTTGTGCAAAAACTTCGCCAGCTCGTCCTCCAGCTCCAGGTGCAGCTTCAGCGTGCCGTTCAGAAAGCGGGAGCCGCTGCAGCCGGTGCCGTACTGCTCCAGCGCCTTAAGACCCGCCGCCTGCACCTCGGGGCAGGTGGTCAGGCCCAGGTAGTTGTTGCTGCCCAGCATGATGCGCCGCTTGCCCTCCATGATCACCTCGGTGTCCTGGCGGGTCTCCAGCGCGTGGAAGTAGGGATAGATGCCCTTCTCCCGCAGGTCGTTGGCCACCCTGTAGTTATAACACTTGTTGAAGATGTCCAATGCGTTCTCCTCCCCGGCGGGGCCCCGCGGCCGACGGCAGTGCCCCCAATATATTGCCATTATAGCACACAGAAGCGACTGTGTGCAGACAATTCTGTTTTATGAAGGTAAAGAATCGGGGACCGGTTCGCCCTGTGGCGAGCCGGTCCCCGGGTCACGGGTCTGTCGCTTACGCGTTCTTGGCCAGGAACGCCTCCAGCTGGCGGTTGACCTCGGCGACGTAGTCGTTGATGCCGGCGGCCTCCAGCTCGGCGATGGCCTGGGGATACTCGGTGTCGAAATCCACATAGCCGTAGAGGATCGGGGCCAACTTCTTGTAGGCCTCGATGCAGGCGGTCTCGATGGCCTCGTAGCCGGTGTTGTCAAAGGCGAAGCCCAGCATGGCCGACGGGATGGCCTCGTCGTCCCAGTGCTGATACATGTCGATGTACTCGTCGGTCACTTCGCCGTCGAACACCTGGTAGTTGGCGTTGCGGAACATCCACTCGTAGAAGTAGCCGTCGCCCTGGGCGGTCTCGGACAGCTTCACCAGGCGGCCGTTCTCATCCAGATCCCAGTCCTTGCCCTTCTCGCCGTACAGGCAGAACAGGTAGTTGTCCTGGCTGCCCCACAGCCACGCCAGGAACTTCAGCGCGCCCTCGGGGTTCTTCGCGGAGTAGGGGATGCACAGCACCTCGCCGCCGGTGGCGTTGATGTAGCGGGGCTTCTCCGGCGCCAGCAGGTAGTTCTTCAGCACCGCGTTCGGGTCGGCCGTCTTCACGCTGTTGCCGATCTCGTTCTCCTTGCCCAGCGAGCCCTCGACCCACAGGTACAGGCCCGTCTGCATGCGGCTGTCGCGCTCGTTGTACTTGATGGACAGCTCGTCGCCGTACAGGCTGTCCAGGTACATCTCGCGGTTGAACCTGGCCACGTCCTCAAAGGCCTTGGTGTGGGCGTAGCTGTAGGCCTTCTTGCTCTCCTCGCCGAACACCACCAGGTCCTGGGAGGCGACCCAGGTGTACTGCTCCTCAGCGAAGTTGCGGGTCAGGGGCTTGAAGATGATGTCCGCGGGGCCCTTGAACCCGGGCAGCTGCTCCTGCACGCGCAGGGCGAACTCGCGCAGGTCCTCGGCGGTCTTGACCTCGGTCATGCCCACCTGCTCCAGCAGGTCCTGCCGCAGGCAGACGAACTGATACATGGCCGAGGAGGGCGCGTAGGCGGACGGTATGCCGTACTGCACGCCGTTGATCCTGCCGCCGGCCATCTGGCTCTCGGGCAGCACGTCCTTCATCGACTCGGGCCAGTACTTGGCCAGCAGCTCGTCCAGGGGCTGGGCCTCCTTGTTGTTCACCATCGAGGACAGGTCCGGCAGGCCGTCCCAGTACAGGTCGATGGGGTCGTTGGCGGCCAGCATCAGCTGCTTCTGATCCCAGTAGTCCGCCCAGGACAGGTAGCGCATATTGACCTTCATGTTCAGCTCCGCCTTCACCTTCTCGGCGAAGGGGCCGTTGATGAAGTTGGCCATCTCGTCGGTCTCCTCACCGGGATAGAGAATGGTGATCTCCTCCAGCGCCTCGGCGTGGGCGACCAGGGGCAGCGCCAGGCAGAGCGTCAGCGCAAGGACCAGCATAAGCGACAGGAACTTTTTCATGGGATACCCTCCTTTATTCTTATCTCAAGCGGCCGGGCCGCCTTCAATCGTTGGGATCATTCCTTCACGGCGCCCGTCATGATGCCCTGGACGAAGTAGCGCTGCACGAAGGGATACAGGAACAGTATGGGGCCGATGGTGATGATCGTGACGGCCATCTTCACCGTCTCGGCGGGCAGCCGTATGCTGGCCGCCGCCCCGGCGGGCACCCGGCCGGAGGAGATGGCGTTCACGTTGGAGACGATCGAATACAGGTAGTACTGCAGCGGGTAGAGGTTGCGGTCGCTGACGAACATCAGCGCGTGCCACCAGTCGTTCCAGTAGGCCAGCGCGTACATCATGCCCACGGTCAGAAGCGCCGTCTTGGACAGCGGCATCGCGATGCGGAAGAATATGGTCCAGTGCCCCGCGCCGTCGATCTTCGCCGCGTCGTACAGGCTGACCGATATGGTCTTGAAGTAGGTGCGCATCAGGAACATGTTCCACACGCTGAACATCGCCGGTATGATCAGCGCGAATATGGAGTCGCGCAGGTGGTACCAGTTCACGCACACCACGTACCAGGGCACCAGGCCCGCCGAGAAGATGCTGGTGAAGTTGCAGATGAACGCGATCACGTTGCGGTAGCGCATCTCCTTCAGCGATATGGCGTAGCTGATCATGCAGGTGATCAGCATGGCCCCCAGCGTGCCCACCACCGTGACCAGCACCGTGACGCCGTAGGAGCGCAGTATCCGCGCGCCGCTGTGGGCGAATATGTAGGTGTAGGTGTCCAGCGTCCAGGCGCGGGGGATCAGCCGGTAGCCGTCGGAGGCGATCACGCTCTCGGGCGTGAAGCTGACCGTGACCGTCAGCAGCAGCGGGTACAGGCAGATCAGCCCGAACAGGCCCACCACCGCGTAGGCCAGCACCTTCACCCAGATGTCCGACCGGCTGATGCGCATGTGCCGGGGCCTGGCCATGTAGCGATCATACGGGCTATTCATCAGAACAATCCCTCCCCGTCGTTGATCCTCTTGGCCGCGGCGTTGGCGAAGAGTATCAGGATCAGGCCCAGCACGCTCTGGCACAGGCCGATGGCCGTGCTGAAGCCGAAGCCCATCGAGCGCATCGACGTGTACACGTAGGTGTCGATGACGTTGACCTCGTCCAGCACCGTGCTGTTCTGGCCCACGACGCCCCAGATCATGCCCATGTCGCCGAAGAAGATGCGCCCGATGCTCATCAGCACCAGTATCACGATGTTCGGCTTCAGCATCGGCAGCGTCAGGTGGAGTATCTGCTGGAAGCGGCTGGCGCCGTCGATGGTGGCGGCCTCGAACAGCGCCTTGTCGAAGCCCGCCATGGCGGCCATGTAGATGATGGAGTTGTAGCCCGCCCACTTCCACACGTCCAGCATGATGATGATGGGCTTCCAGTACTTCGGCTCGGCGTACCAGCGGACCGGCGACCGCCCCAGCGCCATCAGGATCCGGTTCATCACGCCGTTGGCGCCGGTGACGACCAGCTCGCCGGTCTTCCGGTCCACGCGGAAGTTGGAGGTCAGAAAGCCGTAGAGTATGGCCCCGACCACGACCCAGCTGAGGAAGTACGGAAAGAACATGGCGCTCTGGGCCGCCCGCTTGAACAGGCCCGTGCGCATCTCGTTCATGAAGATCGCCAGCGACACCGGGAATACGATGCCGAATATGATGCCCCAGAAGTTGATGATCAGCGTGTTCTTGATGGCGTTCCAGGCGTAGGGGTTGCCGGTCAGGAAGTACCGGAAGTTGTCCAGGCCCACGTTGGGCGAACCGAATATGCCGTCCACCACGTTGTACTTGGTGAAGGCCATGTACATGCCGCCCATCGGCAGATAGGCGAACAGGATCAGCAAAAGCAGCGCCGGCACGCACATGATGTACAGCGTCCGGTTGTGCCGCAGCTCCTGTATGAAGCCGCGCCGGCTGCCGCATGTTCCGCTATTGTCCACCGTTCAGGCCTCCCTTCGATACGGGTCCGTTCCCACCAGCGGGACCTCCTCCCGCAGCAGGAACATGCCCGTGGTGTGCCGCAGCTCGCCCCGGTCCCAGGCGGCGAACAGCAGCTTCTCCAGCGTCGTCCTCGGCTGCATTCGGGTGTAGTCCGCGTGGGCGTCGTGCAGCACCTCCAGGCGGGTCATCTCGTCGCCCTCCATCGTGGGGTAGCAGTAGAACTGCCGCTGCACCCTGGTGATGTTCCGCTCCGGGCCCAGCATGTCGCCCAGCGCCGGGTCGTACAGCCAGGACTCGCTCCAAAAGCCCTTGTAGGCGTATTCCGGATAGTACCTGTCGTAGAACGCCAGCGCCAGCTCGCAGGAACGGCGCACCCGCTCGGGCGTGTAGCCCGCCCCGCCCGGGATGTGCAGCGCCAGCAGGTAGTCACCCGCTTCAAGGACCCTGCGCCAGCGGGATCTGTCCAGCGTCACCGGGTCCGGGCGGATGCGCCCCTCCGGCGATACGGGGTTCCCGGTGACGGAATCGGGCGTCTCGACCCGCATTGTCTTGAAGGCGCCGGCGTCGAACACGCCGTTCACGCCGTCCAGTTGGCCGTCCCGGCGGACCTTCACGCCGCCCCGCCACAGGGCGACCACGCGTCCCGTCTGATCGTCCCGCCAGGCCTCGGGCTCGTCCCCCCAGCGGTAGGGGATGAAATAGAACCGGTCCAGCAGGAATATGCTGCAGCAGTAGAAGTTCATGTCCCAGGGGTAGTCGTCGAAGCGGATGTCCCCGGTCTTTGCGAACTTCGCCAGCTGCTTGCGCGTCATGCGCTCCGGGATGTCCCGGTCGTAGATTTCCGGCACGCCCCGCCGCCGCAGCGCCTTCCGGCCCTCGACGACGCACAGCTGGGTGTACAGAAACGCGAAGGCGTCCCGGGCAAAGCCGGTCAGGCACTTCGGTTCCGGCGCCCTGAACTCGCACGCCTCGCAGCGCAGCTGCGCCCGCGGCGCGTCCTGGGCCATGACGTGGGCCAGCTCCACCAGCTCCGGCACGGCGTTGACGGCGTCCAGCGCCCCCAGCAGCCGCGCCTGCCCGTCCTCCGGCACCCGGTTTTCGTCCAGCGTCCTTCTCAGGACCTCCGCCGGCAGCAGCTCGCGCTCACCGCACTCCAGGTCGCCGATGAAGGCCTCGATGCCCTCCGGGGCGATGGGGCCCGTCACCGCCAGCAGCCGCTCAAGCCGTTCCCGGGTCATGCGCCGGCGCCCCCTTCGTGCCGCCGCCGGAAGTCGGCGATCTCCACCACCGCGCCGGTGACGCGGGCCTCCTCGGCGGCGCAGGCCATCAGGTGGCTCTCCACCGAGCGGCTGATGTCCGTGGCGGTCTCTCCCCCGCCGGCCTCCAGCATCTTCAGGAAGCTGTCCACGATGCCGGCGTCGCCGCCGCTGTGGCCGCTGGCGGCCAGGGCCGGATGGATCGTCCGGATCTCGGCCTTCGCCTGGGCGTTGGAGGAGAACGGTATGACCTCGATGGTGTTCATTTCCTCGCTGGCGCGCAGCTCGCCGTCCTCGCCCATGATCTTCAGCGTGCGGGCGATCCGGTCGGTGAAGGCGCTGAGGTTGAACGTGGCGGTGACGCCGTTGTCGAATTCCAGCACCGTCACCTGATGGTCGCACACGTCGTTGTCGCAATGATACACGCAGCGCCCGTAGGGGCCGGTGCGTATGGCCTCGCGCAGTCCCGCCTCGCTCTGGTCTCCGCTGAGCACCGAGGCCGGCCAGCAGCCGGCGATCGGCAGGTAGCAGGAATAGGCGCTGAACCGGCAGCTGTCGCTTCGGGGGCAGTCCGCGCAGCGCTTGGCCGCGCCCTCCGGGGCGTTCTGCGCCTTGAAATAGGTCAGCTCGCCGAAGGAGGCCACCCGCTTGCAGCCGCTGCCCGCCAGCCACACCAGCAGGTCCATGTCGTGGCAGGACTTCTGCATGATCAGCGGACTGGAATCCGCCTTGCGCCGCCAGTTGCCGCGCACGAAGGAGTGGGCGAAGTGGAAGTTGCCGATGTTTTCGTTGTGCTGGATCGTGACCACCTTGCCGATGGCGCCCGCGTCCAGCAGCCGCTTGATCTCCATAAAGAACGGCGCGTAGCGCAGCACGTGGCACACCGCCACATGGCGCTTCAGCCGGTGGGCCGTCGCCTCGATCTCCAAAAACTGCTCCGGGATGGGCGATATGGGCTTTTCCAGCAGCAGGTGATAGCCCTTCTCCATGGCGGGGATGGCCTGGCCGTAGTGATCCCGGTCCATCGTGGCGATGATCGCCGCGTCACCCATGCGGGGCTGCGCCAGCAGCCGCTCGCCGGATTCATAGCAGCGCTCCTCCGGTATGCCGAAGGCCTGGCGCGCCGCCTTGCGCCGCTGGGCGTCCCGCTCCGCGACGGCGGCGATCTCATGGCCCCGCTCCTGTATGCACCGCGCGTAGATCATGCCGCGCTGTCCGGCGCCGATCAGTATAAAACGCATGTGTTTCGCCTCCGTACCGGTTATTGTTTACTAAACAGTATCATAAATTCCGGCGTTTGTCAATGCTTTTTTTACAATTATCACGCTTTTGCCCCGATTATTTGTTCAAAAACCCTTGACAAAGTGGCCCGCCTGCCGCTATTATAGAGCCACAGACCGCCAAACAGGGGAGGAGTGGGGCCGATGGCGAGCATACGGGATGTTGCGCGACTTGCGCAGGTTTCCCCCGCAACTGTTTCGCGGGTTTTGAACAACAACCAGACCTACAAGATGACGGAGGAGACGCGCCGGAACGTGTTGCGCGCCGCGGCCGAGCTGGGCTACAAGGCGCTGGTGAAAAAACAGCCCCCCGCGCCGGCGGCCGGCGCGCGGGAGCTGTCCGTGGGCTGCCTGCTGGCGACCACGCGGGGCAAGTACAGCGACCCCTACTATCTGTCGATACTCAGCGGCATCGAGGCGGAGCTGAAGCGGGCGGGGGGCGTGGTGTCGCTACTGCAGACCGAGCAGGAGCTGGACGACTCCGCGGTGCTGGACCGGCTGCTGAGCGCCGGGCTGGACGGCCTGGTGATGATGCGCCCGCTGAGCGCGCCGCTGTTTCAGCTGCTGCGCTCCCGCATCCCCCACATCGTGGGCATCGACACCGGGCACATGCCCATCGACAACATCGAATACGACCACTGCCGCGTGAGCCGCATGGCGGTGGAGTACCTGTACGGAAAGGGCCACCGGCAGATCGGCTTCATCGGCGGTAGCACCGGCGACGCGCCGCTGACGCGCTCGCGCCGCTACCGCAGCTACCTGGAGGTCATGGCCGAGCTGGGCCTGGAAATTAAGCCCCAATGGGTGCTGAACTGCGCCTGGGACGACAAGCTGTGCATGAAGCTGGTGGAAAACGCCCACCGCGCCGGCGGCCTGCCCACCGCCTTCTACGCCGCCAGCGATCTGATGGCCATGGCCGCGCTGCGCGCCTTCTACCAGCTGGGCATCTCCGTGCCCGGGCAGGTGGCCGTCATCGGCATGAGCAACATCGAGATGAGCCAGTACGCCAACCCCCCGCTGACCACCATCGACGTCCCCGCCGAACAGATGGGCGTCGTCGCCGCCCGCACCCTGGTAGGCCGCATCCGCGGCGACGACACGCTGCCCAAGCGCATATTGCTGCCGTCGGAGCTGATCGAAAGGGATTCGGCATAACTGATACAGAAGTCTATGCTCCGTTTGGAACGCCGAAGGAGAAGCCGACGCCTCATTCCATGTTGTCAAGGAAGTCCGCAACACCGATGATTCTGGGATCGACTACCGATGATTCGAGGAAGTCCTTGTCGCCTGTGAGGAACAGGTCGGCATGGGCATTGAGCGCTGCCCTCAAGATGGGGCGATCCTTCGCGTCGCGTATCTTCGCTTCGAAAGGATTTTCTTCCTCCGGTGTGGGAACGACCTCCATGTTGCCCTGAATGATGTACAGGAAAGCGTCCAATTCCGTGATTTTATCCGGGAACTTCTCATGGAATTTCCGATGCAGTTCATCAATTACATAATCGCAAACGACAGGCTCATAGGGCGGATTGAGCGCTTTCTGCAATGCCGCTCGCCCTTTCGGGAAGAGCGCAGCGGAAATGAAGATATTGGTATCGAGCATGACCCTCATTCTGCCGCTTCCTCCCTGCGGGACTGCGTGATCCACGCGGCAACGTCATCCTCGGTAAACAACCCCGCCTTTTCCGCTTCGCCCTTCATCTGCTCCTGGAAACGCATGAGGGCGTATACGGTGGAATTGACGACGCGGACATTGTTGCCATCGACGATGAACGTGACCCGATCCCCGGTATCCACGCCAAGCGCGGCTTGTGGTTTTAAACCCATTCCCTCTGTACTTTACATGGGGACGGTTCTTGTGTAACCGTCCCCATGTAAAGTTTCTTCCCAGTTACGGCCCTTCCACAACCTCCACTTCTCCGATCCTGTTCGCGCCCAGCGCCGCGTTCCAGATATCGCCGTTGTTGGCGAAGCGGACGCAGCGCTTGTTTTCGCTCTGCTCCTTCGGGTCGTTGATCTTCAGGTACAGGTCGTACTGGCCCGCGGGCACGCCGCCGAAATCGGAAAGCGCTATCGAGAAGCTCAGGTCGCGCCAGGCGGCGGTGTTGTCGGCGCGGCTGTTGAGGTCGGGCCGCCAATCGCGGGCGTCGAGGCCGGTCAGCGCGGACCAGGCCTTGCCGTCCGCCTTCGAGCGCAGTATGGCGGTGACGTTCTTCCGGTTGACGATGTTGCCGAAGCCCACGTTTTGAAGCTTGCCCTCGAACCGCAGCTCGTCCGCGGCGCTCACCTTGTCGGATACGTTCGCGTCGCGCAGCACCAGCCGGTAGCCCAGCCGGTCGCGCCAGTATTCCACGCCGTTCTTGCCGTCGTACACGGGGTCGAATATCGCCCGCTCCACGGTGTAGGGCGCGGCGTAGGCGTTCTCCAGCGGCACGTCCACGTTCTGCTCGGTATAGGTGAAGCCGGCCCAGCGCTCATGGACCTCGTCGGAGTAGTCGGCGTTCAGGTACACCGTCTGGGCGTAGGCCCCCTCAAAGGCCACGAAGGGATAGGTGTTCCACGGCGTCTCGCCGCCCTGGGCCTCGCCGCCGTACAGATTGTTCTGCAGGCGGACGCGGGTCATCAGCTTGCCGCGGTCAAAGTCATTCTCGTCGCCGTAGGGGTTGCCCGGCCAGTACAGGCCCTCCGCCAGGGAGCCCCAGTCGTCCGGGATCCACTCCATGTCGTCGGTGCCGAAGCCGTAGCTGTCGTTGAAGAAGCCCAGTCGGCTCTCGGGCGAGCCGGGCTGCGGCGCGGGGATCTGGTCGATGGTCGCAAAGTTGTAGTCCGTGCCATAGGCGGCGTTGTACCAGGAGAGGTACGCGCCGGGCTGCACGGTGATGGACCGGGATTCGGGCACGGCGTCCAGCCAGGCGTCGATCAGCCACTTGTACGCCTCGGATGTGGTACCGAAGGTCGAGGAGTGCATCTCGCCCCACGGGCCGAACATGCCGCCGTCCACGCCCATGATCACGTCCTCGTATTCCTGAAGGATCGGCTTGATCTGTTCGATGTGCCGCAGAATTTGCGCCTTGTCCGGCTCCACGTCCGCGATCAGCGTGTCGGTCTCGCCGTCCTCGGGATGGTCGCAATACACCCAGCTGAAGCCGGGCCCGTCGTAGCTGAAGCGCACCATGGTCACGCCCTCGCCGTCCCGGACCTGCTGCAGCTTTTCGCGGATGTAGGCCAGGCCGTCCTCGGTGATGTCCATGGACGTGCCGCGGGGCCGGGCCGGCACGTCGTGTTCCAGCCAGTATTCGAAATTGGTCTCATAGTCCCAGGGCTCCGGGTCGCCCCGGGAGGCGATCGAGACGTCCTCCGGGGCTTCGTAGGCCTCGTCGTAGGGCGTGCCCCAGTCGGTGAAGGCGTTGTCCGAGTAGTTGCGCAGGTCAAAGTAGATGTGGCTGACCCGGGTCTGCACCTCGACGCCCGCCACCGACGCCGGTTCCCCGCCCACGTTGATCCTCTGACCTTCGGATTCGGGCGTGGCCGTCACCGGCACCACCATGCCGTCGTTGGCCCGGTAGAAGCCCCGGTCGGGGTTGGGAATGTCCACGGGATTCTCCGTGTAATCCAGGTTCTGCGGCGCCAGCGCGCCGCCCGTCTCGGCACAGGCCGCGAAGGCCAGCGCCAGCACCAGCGCAAAAGTCAGCATCCTTGCAACAATACGCGTCGTGATGATCTCCTTTCCCGTCCCGCGTTTGCCAATTGCCAATGTTATGATACCGTAAAGCGGCGTCCGCCGCAACGATATAACCGAGAATATGAGGCTTGAGCATTCCCGGTTCATGCGCTATAATGACATCACAAGGCCGAAAACCGGGAGGGGTTGGATCATGAAGTTCCAGGGCATCCGAAAAGTGCACGAGGGCCGGTACATCACCCGCTATGACGTGGATTACGTCACGGCGGAGGGCCGCCCGAAGACCTATGAAATCATCAGCCGGATGCGGGACATCCGCACGCTGGAGCAGCTGCAGAACCGCACGCCGGATTCCGTGATACTGATCCTGACGGACGGGAGCGGCGAGCGCATACTGATCAACCGGGAGTACCGCATGGCGATGGCCCAGTGGATCTACAACTTCCCCGCCGGGCTGATAGACCCGGGCGAGACGCCGGAGGAGAGCGCCCGGCGCGAGCTGTGGGAGGAGACCGGGCTTCGGCTCGAGCGAATCGACGACGTGCTGGACAACAGCTACAGCGCCGTGGGCTTCGCCAACGAGCGCAACATCTGCGTGTTCGGCACGGCCGCCGGGGAATTTCGCCGGAGCACCTCCGACGTGGAGGAGATCACGCCCGGCTGGTACACGAAGGCGGAGGTGCGGCAGCTCTTGCGCGCCGAGGCCTTCGCGGCCAGGACCCAGGCGTACTGCTACGCCTGGGCCGGCGCCGGGGCGGAGTGATTCCATCCGGCGCTCCCGGGGCGAAATCCGCCCGCAAGGTAAAATCCAGATTGAATCCCGCCGCGGGGCATTTACAAATTCCGAATAATGGATATAATAAGGGTGATATCTGCTTTGAAGGGAACCGCCCGCGAAAACCAGGCGTGCAGCGAGCCGGAAGACGGTGCAAGTCCGGAGGCCGGGGTCGCGGGGCATCCTCCCGGAGCAGCGGACCGAACGCGGGCATCCGCCAGTAGGCTCCGTCGGGCGCGCCCGTTACAGCGCGATCAAGGGGGCATATGCACATATGCCAAATTGGGTGGTACCGCGAAGCGCCTTTCGTCCCATGGGATGAAAGGCGCTATTGATTTCAGGAGGTTGAACACCATGATCCAAAAGGTTTCCACCGCGCTGGATTTCCTGGCGCGCGAGAAGGAAGTCATCAAGTTCTGGAACGAGAACGACATCTTCCAGAAGAGCATGAAAAACCGCGAGGGCCGCCAACGGCAAGCCCCACATCGGCCACATCGAGACCCGCGCCATCAAGGACCTGCTGCCCCGCTACCACACGATGAAGGGCCAGCTGGTGCCCCGCAAGGCGGGCTGGGACACCCATGGCCTGCCGGTGGAGCTGGAGGTCGAGAAGCTGCTGGGCCTGGACGGCAAGGAGCAGATCGAGGCCTACGGCATCGAGCCGTTCATCCAGAAGTGCAAGGAATCGGTGTGGAAGTACAAGGGCGAATGGGAGCGCATGTCCGAGCGCGTGGGCTTCTGGGCCGACATGGACAACCCCTACATCACCTACGACAACAACTACATCGAGTCGGTGTGGTGGAGCCTGAAGCAGATCGCCGACAAGGGCCTGCTGTACAAGGGCCACAAGGTGGTGCCCTACTGCCCCCGCTGCGGCACCGCGCTGTCCAGCCACGAGGTTTCCCAGGGCTACAAGGAGGTCAAGGAGCGCTCCGCCGTGGTGCGCTTCAAGGTCGTCGGCGAGGAGAACACCTTCATCTACGCCTGGACCACCACCCCCTGGACGCTGCCCAGCAACGTGGCGCTGTGCGTGAACCCCGACGAGACCTACGCGAAGTTCGACTACGACGGCCGCACCGTCATCATGGGCGACGCGCTGATCGAAAAGGTGCTGGGCGAGGGCGTACAGGTCGAAAACAAGACCACCTTCCCCGGCAGGGAGCTTCAGGGCATGCGCTACGAGCCGCTGTTTGACTTCCAGCGCGAGGCCATCCAGGGCGTGGACAACGAACAGAACGCCTGGACCGTGGTCTGCGACGGCTACGTGACCATGACCGACGGCACCGGCGTGGTGCACCAGGCCCCCGCCTTCGGCGAGGACGACGCCCGCGTGGGCCGGGAGAACCACATCCCGTTTTTGCAGCTGGTGGACGCCAAGGGCGGCATGGACAAGGTGACCTACTGGCCCGGCGTGTTCGTGAAGAAGGCCGACCCGATGATCTTAGAGTGGCTGGAAAAAGAGGGCAAGTTGGTGGACGCGCCCTACTTCACCCACGACTATCCGTTCTGCTGGCGCTGCGACACCCCGCTGATCTACTACGCCCGCAGCACCTGGTTCATCCGCATGACCGAAGTGCGCGACCGGCTGGTGGCCAACAACCGCACCGTCAACTGGTACCCGGACAATATCCGGGAGGGCCGCTTCGGCAACTTCCTGGAGAACGTGATCGACTGGGGCCTGTCCCGCGAGCGCTACTGGGGCACGCCGCTGCCGGTGTGGGTGTGCAAGTGCGGCAAGACCCACGTGATCGGCAGCCGCGCCGAGCTGAAACAGCTGGGCAACAACGTGCCGGAGAACATCGAGCTGCACCGCCCCTACATCGACCAGGTGACCCTCACCTGCCCGGACTGCGGCGGCGAGATGCGCCGCACGCCGGAGGTCATCGACTGCTGGTACGATTCCGGCAGCATGCCGTTCGCGCAGTGGCACTATCCCTTTGAGAACAAGGAGAAGTTCGAGGCCTACTTCCCGGCCGACTTCATCTCCGAGGCCATCGACCAGACCCGCGGCTGGTTCTACACGCTGATGGCGATATCGACGCTGCTGTTTGACCGCAGCCCGTTTGAGAACTGCGTGGTGCTGGGCCACGTGCAGGACGCCGAGGGCAAGAAGATGTCCAAGCACCTGGGCAATGTGATCGACCCGTGGGACGTGCTGGACAAGCAGGGCGCCGACGCCGTGCGCTGGTACTTCTACGCCAACGGCGCGCCGTGGCTGCCCACCCGCTTCTCGGGCGAGCTGGTCAGCGAGCTGCAGAGCAAGTTCATGGGCACGCTGTGGAACACCTACGCCTTCTTCTGCATGTACGCGTCCATCGACAACTACGTGCCCGGCGAGCACGTCGCCGATCCGAAGGACATGACGCTGATGGACCGGTGGGTGCTCTCCCGGCTGAACACGCTGGTAAAGACCGTGGACGAGGGCATGGCCGAGTACAAAATCACCGAGTCCGCCCGCGCCATACAGGCCTTCGTGGACGAGCTGAGCAACTGGTACGTGCGGCTGAGCAAGTCCCGCTTCTGGGGCAAGGACTGGACCGGCGACAAGAAGGCCGCCTACCAGACGCTGTACACGGTGCTGACCACGCTGTGCAAGCTCGCCGCGCCGTTCATCCCCTTCATGACCGAGACCATGTACCGCAACCTGGTGGCCGGCGTGGTTCCGGGCGCGCCGGAGAGCGTGCACCTGTGCGACTACCCGGTGTGCGACGCGTCGAAGATCGACCGGCAGCTGGAGGCGGAGATGGACGAGGTCGCCCAGGCGGTCACGCTGGGCCGCGCCTGCCGCAACACCGCCAACATCAAGGTGCGCCAGGCTCTCTCCACGCTGTACGTGAAGGGCAGCAAGCTGTCCGACGCCTGCGCGGCGCTGATCCGCGACGAGCTGAACGTGGAGACCGTGGCGTTCATCGACGACGCCCGCGCCTTCACCTCCTACCAGATCAAGCCCCAGATGAAGACGCTGGGCCCGAAGTACGGGCGGCTGCTGGGCAAGATCGGCGCGTATCTGAAGGACGTGGACGGCAACGCCTTCGTGGACGCCCTGGAGAAGGACGGCGTCGTGAGGTTTGAGATCGACGGCAACCCGGTGGAGCTGTCCGCCGACGACTGCCTGATCGCCCCGGCCCAGAAGAGCGGCTTCGTGGCCCAGACCGAGGGCGACATGACCGTGGTGATCGACACCAATCTGACGCCGGAGCTGATCGAAAAGGGCTACGTGCGCGAGGTGATCTCCAAGCTCCAGACCATGCGCAAGGAAGCAGGCTTCGACGTGGTGGACCGCATCACCGTGACCTACCGCGCCTCTGACGCCCTGGCCCCGGTGATCGCGAAAAACGCCGCCGCCATCGCCTCCGCCGTGCTGGCCACCGACATCCGCGAGGGCGACGCCCCCGCCGACGCCTACCAGAAGGACTGGAGCATCAACGGCGAAAAGGCCGAGCTGAGCGTCCGGAAGAACGGATAAACGCACAACCGACAAAAACCGCGCCGGACGACGCAAACCCCGTCGTCCGGCGCGGTTTTCTCCGCCCAAAATCAAGGGGACGGTTCTCTGTGTCATTGACACAGAGAACACCCATGCCAACAATGGCACAGACAGGGAATGGAAACGGTCCGGTACAACTCGTACGCTGCGGTTCGTCATAAGTGCCCTATCCCCCGCTTCGCGGGTACTTCCCCACTGCGGTGGGGAAGCACAGGTGTACGAAACGATTTGTTTCCATGCAAACCGTCCCCTTGATTTTGGAGGCCGATCATTCCCGCCAGTGCTTCAGCCGGGAAAGGCCCGCGTCGTACTGGCTGCGGCGCGCAGCCTCCGGCAGGCCTTCGGGGTTGGGCATGTGCTGAACCAGGAAGTCGATCAGCGCCTCCTTCGACGTGTAGACAAACTTGCCGTCCGCGTAGCACCACTTGCAGTAGTCCTCGTTGAACGCGCCGTCCGGCTCGCGGCTGATACTGCCGTCCTCGGTCAGCGGCATGCCGCAGCACTGGCAGAACAGCTGGCGCGGCGCGCCGAGCAGCGTGTTGATGGACACGTCGAATTCCCGGGACAGCAGCCGCAGCGTGTCCGTGTTGGGCTGGGTCTCCCCCGTCTCCCAGCGGCTGACAGCCTGGCGCGTGACCATCACCCGCTCGGCCAGCTGGTCCTGGGTCAGGTTGTGCCGCTCGCGCAGCGTCCTCAGCGCTTCCCTTGCTTCCATAACCGTACCTCCCTGAATTCGTTTTTCTGTATTGTAGCCCCACACGCCCGATATCGTCAAGCAACGCGCTGTTGCCCCTTCGTTTTCGACATTTTCCTGTTGCCCGCCGGCGCGGAATATGGTAGAATAGACAAAAAGTGGTATGCGAATGCAATCATCCGCGCCACCGACTGCCGGAGGGGCGTCATCGCATGTATATTTTTCCGGACGACATCCGAAAAGCCTATGAATCGCTGCCTGCCGCGCTGGTATTCGACCAGTACATCGACGGCCGGGTGGTGCCCCTGCTGGTCTCCGACGGCTTCTGCAAGCTGGTAGGCATGGAGCGCGAAAGCGCGATGCAGTGGTTTGCCAAGGGCCAGTTCGAGCGCGTCCACCCGGACGATGTGGGCAACGTCTCCCGCGTCAGCCGGGGCTTCATCGAGCGCACCTGCGACTACGACGTGCTGTTTCGCTGCCTGCACCCGGACGGCTACCACTTCATCCACGCGGTGGGCAACTGGCTGACCATGCCAGACGGCACGGAGCTGGCCCTGCTGACCTACAACGACGTGACCGACAGCAAGGACACGATACTGAAGATCGCCGAGAACTACCACATCTTCCAGGAGGACCGGTTCTACACCGACCCGCTGACGGGCCTGCCCAACATCAACTACTTCCGGGAATTCGCCGACGAGCGCGCCCACGCGCTGCGCGTGAGCGGGAAGACGCCGATGCTTTTGTACTCCGACGTGAATTCCATGCGCTACTACAACAACCAATACGGTTTTTCCCAGGGCGACGAGCTGCTGCGGCTGATCGTCCGCGAGCTGAAGGCCGCCTTCCCGGGCGCGCTGATCATGCGCGGCGCCGAGGTCCACTTCATACTGCTGGACGCCTTCGACAGCCGGGAGGCCGTCACGGATAGGATCAACGCCGTCAACGACCGGATCCGGCGCAACGCGCTGGGCAACACCACCGGCATACAGATGGGCATCTGCGTCTATGAGGGCGAAATGGACACCGAGGCCGCCTTCGACCACGCCCGCAACGCGCTGAAGCAGATCGTGAACGACCTGAACGAGACGGACCACTTCTACTCCCACAGCGACGACGCCAACTACTGGGCCCAGCGCTACATCCTCGAAAACTTCGACCGGGCCCTCTCCGAGGGCTGGATCAAGATCTACTACCAGGGCATCACCCGGCTGGAGACCGGCAAGAGCACCGTGCAGGAGGCGCTGGCGCGCTGGGTGGACCCGGTCCGGGGCATCATCTCCCCCGGCGAGTTCATACCTGTGCTGGAGAAGTACCACCTGCTGTACAAGCTGGACCTGTACATGATGGAGCAGGTGTGCCGGGAGATCCCCATGCGGGTGGACGCGGGCCTGCTTCTGCTGCCCGTGTCGATGAACTTCTCCGGGCAGGACTTTGACTACGTGGACGTGGCGTCGGAGCTGAACCGCCTGTACGACCAGTACGGCATCAGCCGCTTCGCCGGCAAGGACTACTTCATCGTCGAAATCACCGAGCAGGACATGGCCACCGGCACCGAGCACTTCCACGAGCAGCTGCGCAAGCTGCGCCGCGAGGGGTACAAGCTGTGGCTGGACGACTTCGGCAGCGGCTATTCGTCGCTGAACATGTTCAGCCGGTACGACTTCAACCTGATCAAGTTCGACATGGAGCTGCTCAGGAACCTGAACGACCACAACGGCGCGAACCGGCGGATCATCAAGGCCATGATCGACGTGGCCCGGGGGCTGGGCATCCACACGCTGGTGGAGGGCATGGAGACCGAGGAGCAGCGCCAGTTCCTGCGCGAGGTCGGGTGCGAGCTGGCCCAGGGCTTCCTGTTCCACCGCCCGGAGCCGCTGGCCTCCATACTGTTCCGGCGCCAAAGCGGCCATAAGTCCGGCCCGTGCGAGACCCCCGAGGAGCGGGAAGCGCTCATCCGCAAGTGGATTGAGATGTGATCCAGTAACCCAAAATCAGTCTGCGAATAAAAAGTCAATAGGGCAACAAGTAAAATAACAGACATTCAACGGATCAAAGGAGCTTGAATGAAACAGAACCACCGAACAATCGCTGGTTTAGAGAGAGGCTATAGAAGCAGTGGTTCCAAGCGACGGTCTAAGCATTTATTCCA
>CACYTF010000003.1:0-1349 GCA_902777335.1 uncultured Eubacteriales bacterium | reverse complement strand
GTGCCATAGTAGATGCGGAGGAACTTATTGGCTCCGGCAGTCATGTAGACCAGATAAGGCTTGCCCTGCGATCGCTTTTTGTCCATAAAAGCGAAAACCGGATTGTCCAATGGGGCGCGCTTCAGAATGCCGTCCATAATGCAAAAGAGCGTTTTCCTCAGATATGGAGAGCCTCTCTTGGAGGTGCGATTGCTCTTGCGGTCATAGTCTCCGGACTGCTTGGCTCCAGGATCAACGCCTGCGAAGGCAGTGAGCGCTTCTCTGTGCGTAAAGCGGGTAGGATCGCCGATTTCTGCTATGAGCTGGGGCCCAAAGCTGGGACCGATACCATCCATAGCCATGACAATGTCGTATTCCGGGAGCTGCGAGGCGATCTCGTTCATCTTCATGCGAAGGTTCTCCACTGTCTGCGACACAGCGTTCAGCGTTGAAACCGCCTGTTGGATCAACTGCCTGGTAACGTCATCCTTGGGAAACACGGCGATGAGATCAGCAGTGGCTCGATAGATGGTTTCAGCCTTGTCAGCGTTGAAATTATACCCCTTCCGCTTGCACCACCTTTGGTAGTGCTCGATGAAGGCGCTGAGGGATTTGCCACGGACACAGTCTACATGCCAGTAGGTATCGGAAAAATCCACCCACTTCTGGTGGCCATCATTGCGGGCAGGACTGTCGAAGAAGCCATTGACTCCCGGGAAAGTCTGGTCAAGAAGCGCAATGAGGTTGTTCTTCATGGCTGTCTTCAGATCCGTATAGAAGTTGAACTGGCGGTTCATGGTCTTCAATTGATTGCGTTTTTCGTCCATACGACTATATTGCCTCAACTTTGACCAGCGGTCAAGCGCAAAACGGGCAATTTTCTTTGAATCAGCCTTGTCAGTCTTCGGTGCGTGAAGTGATTCGTCCCCAAAATCCTTGACAAGTTTCGGATTGACCGTATAGACGCAGAGCCCGCCATCGGTGAGCCAGGTAGCCATGGGCTCATGGTATCTGCCCGTACATTCCATGCAGACCTTCGTTTCACCAGGCAGGCCCTTGATGGTGGCGATGAGTTCATCAATCGAAGACTTGGTGTGACTGTAATCCCGTGGCGCCATGAGAACTATATCCCCGGGCTGGCGGATTGTAACGGTGCTCTTCCTCTTGGAGACATCAATACCGACTGCGTTCATGAGACACACCCCTTTGGTTGAATTTGCAACGGTCACAACGGGCTTCACTCATTGCCTGTTCAATCTACTGGGTGTTTTACACGAACTCGGCGTTCAACCTGCGTAAAACGAACGCTGCCAATGAGGAGCCGGTCGGCTGACTGATTTACGGACATGCAGTCCTTGGGGAACGTCGCC
>CACYTF010000002.1 GCA_902777335.1 uncultured Eubacteriales bacterium | reverse complement strand
CCGGGATACTTGAATAATATGGCTCATCACGGAAACTTGTGGGGAGCCCCCTCTCCGCCCTGCGGGCACCTCTCCCCCTCACGGGGGCGAGGCAAGGGGGATAGCGTGGTATTCGAGGTTAGCACCTGCGCGCGGCAGCCTTGGCTCGCCCCGGTGACGGGGAGAGCTGGCGCGAAGCGCCTGAGAGGGGAATTCCACAAGAAAACGTGAAGAGCCAATAAAAAAGCGATGGGATTTGCCGCGCGCGGCAAATCCCATCGCTTTATCTTTTCCTGTCCCCGAACAACCCGCCGGTGACCTCGCTGACGCTGCGGCCCAGCTTGTGCCAGGCGGACTTCAACCCGCCGGTGGAGATCAGCGCGTAGACGGCGGCGGCCAGCACGGCCAGGCCCACGGCCCAGCCGACGCCCCGGGCCACCGCACCGCCCTTCACGCCCTTTGCGCCCTCGGCCTTGGCCGAACCGCCGTACAGCACATTGTCCAGCACGTCGGCGATGTAGTCGGCGGCCTCCATGGCCTTTTTCTTTTCGATCTCATGGGTGCCGAACTCCAATAGCAGCGCGTGCGGGTACAGCTCCTGGTTGTAATTGCCCTTGCCGATGAAGATGTCCTTGATGAGCCCCGGATACTTCTCGTCCGCCGCGGCCTTGATCTGTTTGGCGAAGGCCCGGTTTTCCGCGGCGTTCTGGTTGTTCCGGCCCACGAACAGGCGCACCTTGCTGATGTCCTCGCCGTCCACCTCGGTCTCGTACTGCTCGGCGGGCACGGCGTCGCGGTGGATGTCCAGCAGCGCGTCCGGCCCCTGCTTCAGCAGCTCCTCGGCCGTGCGTCGGGAGCGGTTGTAGGCGTCGGCGTCGTGGGGCAGGAAGGTCTCCCTGGAATAGACGGCCTTGATGCCCCGCGCCTCCAGCGCCTGCTTCAGGCTGTCGCCCACGTCGTAGATGCCCGCGCCCTTCCACTTCGAGGCCGTGCCGTCGCCGGGCAGGTAGCTCTCGTCGCTGTGGGTCGAGTACATGGCGATCAGCTTGTCGCCGTCGCCCTTGGAGGCCTTTGCGCCCTCGGCGTAGGCGCTGAAGGCCGGAATGTCCTCGGTGGAGCGGCCCAGGTATTCGGCGGTGGCCGTCTGGGCGGCGTCGTCCACCGAGGCGACGCGGTACCAGCCGTCGTCCCCGGCGATGTACTCGTCGCCCACGTACATCCGCCCGGCCCGCTGGGTCAGCGCCGTGCCGTCGGGGCCGATCAGCGTGTACAGGCAGTCGCCGTCCGTCTCCGCGCTGGCGGGCGTGCCGAAGAGCAGCACCAGCGCCAGCGCGGCCAGCGCGCACGCGGCGCGCCGCGCCCAGGGGGCGGTCATGGCTGCTCCCTCCTTACGAAATCGCCGTTGACGAACTCCCGGGTGGGCTTCTGGCGGCCCCGCTTGGCGCGCTCGAACAGCTCGCCGATCAGCTCGCTGAGCAGCACGGCCAGCAGCCCCGCGATCACGATCACGTCGTAGCCGCCCGCGCCGCCCAGCACCAGGCGCTGGTCCGCGCCCATCGAGCGGGCGTACAGCCAGCTGGCGACGTCGGAAAGCATGACGCCCAGCGTGCCGGCGATGAACGCGCCCCGGCGGGAGCGCCCGAACACGTAGGCGATCAGGCCCGCCGCGATGCCGTAGGCCCAGCCGGGGTCCATCGGCAGGGCGTCGGGGTTCGAGGGCAGGTAGCGGCCCAGCGCGAATATCGCCACGGCGGACACCAGCGTCGCCACCAGGCAGCGGGCCCGCTCCACACCGGTGTCGGCCTTGAACCACAGCCAGACGCACAGCGCAAGCGGGATCAGCGCGCCGCCGATGTTGAAGGCGAAGCGGTTTGTCACGGCGATGTCCGGCACGAACCCGCCGGCGATGATCAGCACGATGAACAGTATGGCCTGTTTGTCCGTCAGGCGCAGGCGGTCCAGCACCCGCTGGCCCGCGCCGAACAGTATCAGCGCGCCGGTGACGAGCAGCAGTATGAATCCAATGGTCATAATATCCCCTCCCAAATCAATGGATGGCGCTTGTTGGCTCCGCAGGCAGTATGCCCCGTTTCTGGGAAAACATGAATCGGGATCAAATACAAGACAGACTTTGGTCCGGAAGCGCTGAAATGCGGCAAAAATAAGACCAAAGTCTGATTTAATTTGGACGCCGCGCGCTCGCGGAATCTGTGAAAACGGTGAAAAGATGCGCGAAAACGCATTTTGATATAGACGTGGAAGCCTTTTTATGGTATAATCAGTATGTATAATTGTAAGTAAAGGGTGAAAAGGAAGACGGCCCTTTACGAGCGAGCGCCGCGGGCTTTGAGCGCGCCGGCGCGGGCGAGAAGGTCAACGGTTTGAACGGCCCGTTTTCCGCATAGTTATAGAGGAAGGGCCGCGGGGGATATGGTTTTGCGCATGGCGCAGATCGCGAGGGAAAATATGCGACAAAGGCAGATTGAAAACGAGAACATGAACCGCCTGCAGCGCGAAGAAACGGCGCGGCAGGGCGGTTTGGACGCGCCGCGGGGCCGTTCCGGAATTCGCCTGAAATGGGGCTTCATCCGGCGCCTGCTGAGCGCGCTGCTGATCGTCAGCATGTGCCTGAACGCCTTTGCCTTCTCGGAGATCGACGAAGGCCTTCAGGCGGATATCATCGAGCCGGATTACGGCGAAGCCGACGACCTCGACCTGCAGGGCGAGGGCCTTTCCGCTGCGCCGTCGGAGGACGCGGGCGAGAGCGACACCACCTTCCTCTTCAACATGGGCCAGGCCCGCGAGGTGCTGCTGAGCACGATCATCCGTGAAATGGAAATCCCCGTGCGCATGAAGGACGTGGAAATGGTGAGCGTGCTGGGCGGCACCCAGGTGGCGGAGCCCACCGACGACACCTCCACAGAGTTTTTGTACATCGAGCCGCTGGAAAAGGAATACATGATCTCCGTGCTGAAGGAGTTCATCGAGTCCGGCTTCGCGATCTACACAAAGGACAAGGTGTACACGGTCCGGCTGACCTGCGAGATCGACGAGGATATCGAAGAGATCATCGCCGAGGACCTGCAGGCGTTTTATGAGAAAGTCGAAAAGAGCGACGATCTGGAGATCGGCGAAAAGCGCTATATCTATCGTATTGGCGACAGCCAGGGCCTGCGCCTGAGCGAGGTGCTCTGGGAGACCGGCGCGCCGATCGGCGTCGGCAACGTGGAGATGGTCGGCCTGCTGGGCGGCTCCGCCGGAGATCCCGCGGAGCTGGTGTACGTGGAGCAGGTGCCCGGCGACTATACCCTGACCGTGCTGAAGGACTTTGCCGAGACGGAGCTGGCCCTCTACACCGCTAACGACATGTATACCGTGATCCTGGTCGACGGCCGGATGCCCGAAGCGCAGCCCGAGCCCACCGAGGAGCCGACGGAGGAACCGACCGAGGAACCGACCGAGGAGCCCACCGAGGAGCCCCAAGAGCCTTCCCCTTCAGGGGAAGGTGGCGCGACAGCGCCGGAAGAGGTCGTTCCCACCGAGGGACCGGCCACGGACAACGCAGAGCAGGGAGAGACGACCTCTTCAGTATCGGCTGACGCCGATACAGCTTCCCCTGAAGGGGAAGCCTCTGGAGAGGCGACGGAAGCGCCGACCGAGGAACCCACCGAGGAACCCACAGCTGAGCCCACCGAGGAACCCACGGTTGAGCCGACCGAGGAGCCCACCGAGGAGCCCCAAGAGCCTTCCCCTTCAGGGGAAGGTGGCGCGATAGCGCCGGAAGAGGTCGTTCCCACCGAGGGACCGGCCACGGACAACGATGCGCAGGGGGAGACGACCTCTTCAGTATCGGCTGACGCCGATACAGCTTCCCCTGAAGGGGAAGCCTCTGGAGAGCCCACCGAGGAACCCACGGCTGAGCCCACCGAGGAACCCACGCCGGAGCCGACGGAAGAACCCACGCCGGAGCCTACCGCTGAGCCCCGGAGCCGACGGAAGAACCCACGCCGGAGCCTACCGCTGAGCCGACGGCTGAACCTACCGCTGAGCCCACGGCTGAGCCCACCGAGGAACCCACGCCGGAGCCCACGGCTGAGCCCACGGCTGAGCCCACGGCTGAGCCCACGTCTGAGCCCACCGCCGAGCCCACAGAGGAACCCACGCCGGAGCCGACGGAAGAACCCACGCCGGAGCCTACCGCTGAGCCCACCGCTGAGCCGACGGCTGAACCTACTGCCGAGCCCACGGCTGAGCCTACCGCCGAACCCACCGCCGAACCCACCGCCGAACCCACCGCCGAACCCACCGCTGAACCCACGGCTGAGCCTACCGCCGAGCCCACCGCTGAGCCTACTGCCGAGCCCACCGCCGAACCCACCGAGGAGCCAACGGCCGAACCTACCGAGGAGCCGATCGAGGAGCCGACCGAGGAGCCGACCGAGGAATCCACGCCGGCATCCACAGTTAAACCAACAAAGGCACCGACGACTGAACTGAATGTCGAGCCGACGGCTACACCGGCTTCCTCAAAACAGGGAGGTCTGCGTGGCGTGGTCAGGCTGGGTAGCGGCGATAATCAGAACGAAGCCATAATTGCAATCACAATCACAGCGGACAGTGCAACAAAGGTTTACGATGGTCAGGCACTGAAAAAGGAAACCTGTCATATAACTTATGGCGATCTTGCTGAAGGCCACACGATCAGCAGTGTGACGATGACTGGAGAACAGACTTTGACAACGTACCCAGCGCGGCGAAGATCGTGAACGCCGACGGCGAGGACGTGACGGCGAGCTACGATATCACCTATGCCAATGGCACGCTGGAGGTGACGAAGAAGGCCGTCACCATCACCGCGGACAGCGACGAGAAGGTCTACGACGGCACGGCGCTGACGAAGGACAGCTATACCAACACGGCGCTGGCGGCGGGCGACAGCATCGAATCCGTGACCGTGACCGGAAGCCAGACCGTGGTCGGGTCCAGTGACAACGTACCCAGCGCGGCGAAGATCGTGAACGCCGACTGACAACGTACCCAGCGCGGCGAAGATCGTGAACGCCGACGGCGAGGACGTGACGGCGAGCTACGATATCACCTATGCCAATGGCACGCTGGAGGTGACTAAGAAGGCCATAACCATCACAGCGGACAGCGACACGAAGGTCTACGACGGCACGCCGCTGGCGAAGGACAACTATACCAGTACGGCGCTGGCGACGGGCGACAGCATTGAGTCTGTGACTGTGACGGGCAGCCAAACGTTTGTGGGCAGCAGCGACAACGTTCCCAGCGCGGTGAAGATCGTTAATGCCGACGGCGAAGACATAACGGCAAACTATGAGATCACCTATGCCAGCGGCACGCTGGAAGTGACGAGGAAAGCCGTCACTGTCACCGCCGATAGCGACGTGAAAGTCTACGATGGCACAGCGCTGATGAAGGACAGCTATACCAGTACGGCGCTGGCGACGGGCGACAGCATCGAATCCGCGACCGTGGTCGGAAGCCAGACCGTGGTCGGGTCCAGTGACAACGTACCCAGCGCGGCGAAGATCGTGAACGCCGACGGCGAGGACGTAACGGCGAGCTATGAGATCACCTATGCCAACGGGACGCTGGAAGTGACAAAGAGGCCCCTGACGATCACTGCAAAAAGCGCGACTCGCCAATACAATGCCATGCTTCTTGAAGAGGCAGGTTATACCAATACTGCCCTGGCTGTGGGCGATGCCATTGAGTCAGTCACTGTAATCGGCAGCCGACTCTTGGTTGGCACGAGCGACAATGTGCCCAGCGCGGTGGTAATCGTGAACGCGGCGGGTGAGAATGTCACAGATAACTATGCCATCACCTATGTTAACGGCACGCTTCAGGTAACGCAGTATCAATCCCTCATTATCACTGCGGATAGTGGCAATAAGGAATACGACGGCACCGCCCTTGAGGTGGGTACCTATCAGGTCTCAGGCTTGCAGGAGGGAGACAGCATTGCGTCTGTCATTGTCACCGGCACTCAGACAACGGTAGGCACCGGCGATAACATCCCAAGTGATGCCAAGGTCGTGAATAGCAGTGGCGAGGATGTCACAGGCAGCTATGAGATTGTCTATCAGCCTGGCACGCTGACCGTGTCCCCCAGGCCCCTGACGATCACAGCGGGCAGCGAAAGCAAAACCTATGACGGTACTGAGCTGGTGGGGGACAGCTATACCTTCAGTGATCTGGCTTCCGGTGACAGAATGGCCTCTGTAAAGGTTACAGGATCCCGAACTGATGTCGGAGAGAACGACAACGTGCCGTCCGATGCCGTGATCCTAAACGCAGCGGACGAGAATGTCACGGAGTCCTATAGCATCAACTATGTCAATGGTAAACTGACCGTGACTTCGGCGCAGGCTGTCATTCACGTCGCCAGCTTGGAAAAGGAATACGGCGACGGAGACCCGGTGCTGACCTTCACCGTAACGGGGCTGAAGGGCGAGGACACGGATTCCGTCATCACCTGTACGCTCTCCAGGGTGGAAGGTGAGAACGTCGGCGATTACGCGATCACAGCGACATATGATGATGCCTTACAGGGTAACTATGAAATCGCCTCGGCGGAGCCCGGGACTCTGACCATTATCCCGGCGACTGCCACCGTTACGGCGGATGGCAAGACCAAGGTCTATGGCGCGGAGGATCCTGCGCTGACGGCGACAGTATCCGGCCTTAAGAACGGCGATGCGGAATCCCTCATCACTTACACCCTTTCCAGGGACGAAGGCGAGGATGTTGGAGAATACGACATTATTCCCGAAGGCGACGAGCAACAGGGCAACTACCGGGTCGCCTTTGTCCCAGGCACCTTCACGATCACCCGGAATAAGGTCATCGTGACGGCGAATGATTTGAACAAGGTCTACGGCGAGGACGATCCTGAATTTACGGCAACGATTACCGGTCTGAAAATTGGTGACGATGAGAACAGCATCAGCTTCACTTTTGAGAGGGCTGCGGGCGAGAATGTTGGCGAGTATACCGTCACGCCCTTTGGCGAAGCGACCCAGGGTAACTACGACGTGGAGTTCAAGGAAGGAAAATTGACCATTGCCCGGGCCACAGCCACTGTAAAGGCCGAGGCGCAGAGCAAGGTCTACGGCACGGAAGACCCGGAACTGACCGTGGAGATCACCGGGCTGCAGAACGGTGACGAGGAGAGCGTCATCACCTATGCCGTTACGCGCGAGGAGGGCGATGATGTCGGCGAATACATCATCACGCCCAGCGGCGAGGCAGTGCAGGGCAACTATAATGTAGTCTATGAAACTTCCAAGCTGACAATCACACCGGCGTCTGTCACTGTCACGGCCAACGCCAACGAGAAGGTCTACGGTAGCGCGGACCCGACCTTGACTGCCGAAATCGAGGGCCTGATGCCCGGTGAATCTGAGGAGCTTATTGCATACACGCTCACCCGCGTGGAAGGTGAGGGTGTGAGTGACTATGCCATCACGGTGGCAGGTAAGGAAACGCAGGGCAACTATAGGGTGAGCTATGTCCCCGGCACCTTCACCATCACCCGCCGCGCCGTAACCGTCACCGTCACCGGCCATAGCGCTACCACGGTTTATGACGGACAACCGCACTTTGTCACCGGATATGACATCGAGATCACGGATGAGGACGAGGGCACCGTGATGGATGAATCATATAGCTATAAGGAGCAATACGTCAAATTTGACGACAACGCTGAGGCCGAAACCGACCCCCTGATCGTTGTCGGCGAGGAGCATATGTTTCTGACCTCCGAGCTGTTCTCGAATACCAACGAAAACTATGCCGTCACCTTCAATGTGGTGGACGGCTATCAGATCATCACGCCCAGCCCCATCACCGTCATTGTCACTGGCAATCATGCGGAGGTGAATTATGACGGCACGGTGCACACGGTAAGCGGCTATGTTGTCGCGACGGAAGATGAACTGTATGATCTGAGCAATGTCAGCTACAGCGATGAAGCCGTTGCCACCCGCACGGAATCCGGCACGTCGTATATGGGATTGGACGCCAAGAAGTTCGCAAACAACGATGAGAACTTCACTGTTAGCTTTACCGTGACCGATGGCTATATTACCATCAATCCCATCGAAATCAGTGTTGTGATCACCGGCAACACAAGCGAGAACGCCTATGACAGCACGGAACATACTGTCAGCGGTTACACAGTCTCATCCACTTCGAATCTGTTTGATTCGGAAAAGCTGATCTTTATCGGTACGGCTGAGGCCTCCCGCACGGAGATTACTCTGGACGAGGAGGGCCAGACTGTTGACACGACTTATATGGGACTGTCTGCGGAGGACTTTGGCTACAACGACAACAACGTCACCGCGGTATTTACCGTAAACGACGGCTGGCAAAAGATCACCCCCATCACCGCGGAGGTGGCCATCGTCGGCAATAATAATATCTCGGACTATGACGGCGCAGCCCATACCATCACAGGCTATACCGCTACAGCGGAACCCGCGCTCTATGACGTGGACAGCGACATTGTATTTACCGGCGAAGCCAGCGCGACGCAGATGAACGCGGGCACCAAATACATGGAGCTTGACGCTGACCAATTCAGCAACAAAAATCCCAACTTTGAAACCGTGACCTTCATCGTCAGCGAGGATGGCTACCAGACCATTCGCCCCATCACGGTCACGGTGACCATTGTGGGCAATAACAATGAGGAAACCCCTTATGCCTACGATGGACAGGAGCATTCCATCACCGGCTTCACGGCCTCTGCGGATACGCCGCTATACCATGTGGAGGATGACGAGGAAGCGGGCACGACAAAGGACTTCACCTTCAACGGTGCCGCCAGCGCAGCCCGTACTGATGCCGGCAGGACCCAGATGAACCTGGCCGCAGAGCAGTTCGAGAACAAAAACAGCAACTTCTCATCCGTCATCTTCGAGATAGAGGATGGCTTTGTGGACATTGCGCCTATCTCCGTTACGGTGAGCATTGCGGGTCATACCGGTGTATTCACTTATGACAGGACAAAGCATACCGTGGAAGGGTATGATGCGACCTACAGCACGGACCTGTATGATGAGAATTGCTTCGAGCTAATCTCCACCAATTCCGACTGCGTTTCCCGCACCGAGGCGGGCACCAGCGAGATGAACCTCGGGCCGGATTCCTTCCGCAACCTGAGCCCGAACTTTGACGATGTGACCTTCGAGGTGACGGACGGCTCCATCACCATCAACCCGGCCATCGTGGTCAGCAAGTATCTGAACAACGTGTCGGCTGCCGAGGCGGAGACCTTCACCTTCAACGTGGCGCTGACCAACGAGGAGGGAGAAACAGCCGAGCCGATTTCTGGCCATATTCTCATCACAGGGGAGACGGAGGAGGATAATATCACCACGGATGAGGAAGGTAAGGCGTCCTTCACCATCGCCGTGGCGGGAATGCGTACCACCAGTGTAACCCTGGATATCCCCTATGGCGCAAGCCTGCGGGTCGAGGAGGACAAGACCGACGATCCCAATAACTACATCACTACAGTCAACGGGGAAACCGGCGCGGCTTCTGATCTAAATTTTATAACTGACAGCACGGTTACCCTGACCTTTGAAAACGCCATCGGGAATATCTGCCGCATCGGCGAGGACGAATTCCAGACTATCGCCAGTGCGGTCGCTTGGGCGCAGATGAACAACGAGCGTGACGTCACCATCGAGATGATGGTGGACTATACTATGCCTGTTACGGACGTTGTGACCATTCCTGCGGGTTACTCCGTGACCCTGTCCACCGCCTCCGATTACGAGGGCGAAGGCGCGGCCACCATTACCAGGGCTACCGGCTTCATCGGCCCCATGTTCACCAACAGGGGCACCCTGAACATCGCCGACAGCTATGAGGCTACGAAGATCATCATAGATGGCAACGGCGAAAACGTGGAGGCCCAGAGTGCCGTCATCGAAAATAGCGGCACGCTCAATGTCTGTGCCGGTGGTACAGTTCGGAATGCCAACAGTACCGGCAATGGCGGTGCAATCTACGCTACCGGCCCGGTCAACATCACGGGCGGTAGCTTGGCGAATAACCACGCACAAAACGGCGGCGCAATCTATTCCACCGTTGCTGTTGCTGTGTCCTCCGGCACGATTACCGGCAATACCGCCACCACCAATGGCGGCGCGATCTACATGGCAGGGGGTATTGTGACGATCTCCGAAGAGGGTGTAATCAGCAACAACTTGGCGACCAACGGGGGCGGCGTGTATCTGGAAAACAGCGATATGCAAATGTCGGGCGGCGCGATGCGCGGCAACAAGGCAGACGATACCAACGGTCTGGGTGGCGCGATCTGCAACGCCAGCGGCACCGTGAGCATCTCCGGTGGCACCATCGGCGGCGAAAGTGACGAGGAAGCAAATACAGCCTGGAACGGCGCGGCGGTTTATGTTGGGTCGGGCATTGTCAATGCCTTCTCCGGCGGAAGGATCACGGGCAACATCACTATGAGCGATGCAGGCGGCGCGGTGGGTATTCCATCGGATAACGGCACTTCGGTAAAGTTAAACTTCAGTGGCAGCGCTTATATCTATAACAATACACAGTCGAATGGGGCAGCTGCCAACGTCTGCCTCAGCGCGGACACGGATACGGTCATCAACGCGCTTTCGTTAAACGAGGAAGAAGACGACGCTCCACGCATCGGCATCTTTGTGCCCGGAGAAGGCACACTATACGCCAACCGCGGAATCTCCAAGAGCATCTTCGGCGGCTATGCCACAGAAACCAACGTCGATGCGTTTATCAACGACCGCTCGCCCAACATGATGGTGTCCATGGAGAACTTCAAGCTGATCTGGGGCAAGGCAATCGCGGTGGAGGTGCGCTATTTAAGCAGTTTCTCCCTCGACAGTCTGCCTCCCACGGCGACAGGTACTATAAAGATAACGGAGGAGACATACTATCCCGCTACTCAGCAAAACTATATCGCCGATTTGGCGGCGGACGTGTTGGCAACCCATCCCGGCCATGGCATTGACAGCGCGGCGGCTTTCGCCTGCGCATATGTGGAAGGCCATGCGGCGCAGTTTTCGGATTACATTACGAAGATTGTCTGGGATAGCAGCGTGGGAAACTGGAGCGCTGAACGCAAGAATCCCTCCGGCCCGGAAAGCGATACCCTTCAGAACGTGGAAAAGGTGACCATCTATTACGTTCTTCCGGCTTACATTACCATAAACAACAACGCTGACCTTACGAGCGATAATCCCACGGGGAGCCCCCTGACCATCAGAGGCCTGACCGTCAACGGAATTGATGCCGCTTCGGACGACTACCTCGGCTATGGGCTGATCGTGGCCCAAAACGGCGCGACGGTTGCCCATTTCGAGCCGCTAAAGCGGGAGAACCTCACTATGCAAGCGGGGGTCTCCTACACCATATTGTTCCCTGGCGCGAGAAACAAGGCATATTCGCTACGTGGGCAATACGAGGGCAGAACTTTTGAAAATGGCGTTCATTATGACAACAGATACAATGGCGATTCTGCGAGTGGCGATTATGACGCGGCATCGGCGTCTGCGGGCTTTGAGACAACTGGCGTCACCTTCGGCAACAACGATTCGGTAGAGATATTGTATGGCACGGCAGACAATATCTGCAAGATCGTGGACAGCACGGGAATACCCCACTACTATTCCTCATTTACAGCAGCGACGGGGGAAGCGTTGAAGGAAGAAAATTACAGCACCTACTGCGTAGATGGTGTGGTTACGATTGAAATGCTGAAGGACTATCTGATCCCGGGATCTGACCAATTGGCGATCCCCGACGGAAAGCACTTCAAACTAACCACGGCGGCAGAATACGAGCCTACAGCTTATGAAAGGCCGGAAAACGCCAAGGCAAGCCATGATTGCTCCCGTTCGGCCAAGATCAGCCGCGCTCAGACTGAAGGCAAGGGGAATTCCTTTATCATCGTCAATGGCAGCACTGTTGGGACTGGCCGGGTACCGACCACGGCATTAGATATAGAGAATATCAGATTTGATGGGAAGCAGGCCGGCTCCACCAATGGAGGCGTTCTGAACGCGCAGAACTGCGCCGTGACCATCAAAAACATTGAATGTGTTAACTTCGAGGCTACGGACGGCGGCGCGATCTATGTCGGTGTCCCAGCTGATACTGGCGATTGCAGCACGCTTACAGTGGAGGATTCCTGGTTTGCGGACAACAGGGCTACCGGCGCGAATGGTCAGGGCGGCGGTGCCATTTGGACAGGCGCTTTGACATTTACGCTGACAAACAATGTCTTTGAGCGATGCTCGGGTATCCAAAAGCTAAACAATGGCACAGATGGAACACAGGCTACTCAGGGTGGAGCTGTGTTCCAGCGAATCAAGAGCACGAACGAAAACAGAGCCTATTCTTCCGCAAGTATCACTGGCTGCGATTTCCTCAACTGCAAAGCTTATGGCGCTGGCGGTGGAATGGAATTGGATAGTTATCGGATTCAAATGACCGACTGCAACTTCAATGAATGCTACGTTTTGACGAGTGAGAAAGAAAAAGGCGGCGGTGCTTTCAACGTATATTTGGACAGGGGCAATGTGGCGGGAGATGATATTCCCGAGGGTGCGGAATGCTGGTTGAGGCTAAACGGTTGCAAGTTTATTGGCTGTACCGCCAATCAGGTCGGCGGCGCATTCCGCACACAGACAAAGAGCACTATACAGACAGCTGGCTTTGCCTTTGAAACGACGTTGACCAACACCACCTTTGATGGCAACATTGCCGGAAAGAGCGGCGGTGCGCTTTGGTTGAATATTAACCAGACAACGTTGACTTTGGATGGTTGTACGATTAAGAACAATCAGGCTTCTGAAAGCGGTGGTGCTGTTCATAGCAAATATCCAGTCACCATCTGTGGGCACACAACGATTACCAATAACCTGTTGACGACCAACAGCCCTGCAAGCGGCGCGGCAATCTATTATATCAATACGCTGACCTTGGGTAAGGCAGGCAGTGGTAGTGATAATGATGTTATTATCATAAAGGATAATAAAGCCGGGAGCGGCCAGGATTCTCGGGATTCCAACCTGTGGATCAATAACAGCTATAAGCCCTTGGTTGTTAATCACCTGGGCGGGACATACGATGGCGTGCATGGAGAGATTCATGTTTCCAATGACAGTAATCCGAATGCCGCCGCGGGCGTTCAGTTTGCCAATGACACGATGACAGAAGGAGGGACTATCTTTACCGGATTGTCGGATGCCAACCATGTTTTTGTGTCGGATGTCGATTCAGAACTGTGGGGTATTACGGATCGGTCTGACAGAACCAAGATCATTTGGCGAGGCAAACCGATCTGCAAGATAACGGATGCGGTCGGAAATCTGCTGTATATGGACGCTTACGGGGCAGATCCGGCAGTTTTTGATGCGCTTGATGATGGCACTAATAACATAAACTGCAACAGCGCCTTTGCTACGATCAGGGATAGGAGATTGAAAACGGATAATTTCAAATACAAGCTGTACTGGGCAGACGGCAGTGTATACACGGATACCGTTTATCAGGTTAAGCTTCTGGTGGAGAATTGTCCGTTAAAGGTCAGAATTACAACGCCTATTGTTCAAAAAACCATGAGCAATAAGGAGAATTATTGCAAGATTATTCTCACGACAGCAGGCGAGTCGGATACCCTCTACCCTTATACTGGTACAAACGGAACGTACTCAACGATTACAAGGGATACAACATTGAGTGGTGACATGATCTATGCTCAGATGGATTTGACGATAGATCATATCACGATTGATGGTGGTTGTGGGGAAAGTGGGAACCTGGTTGCGCCTACCGGAGGACGTATCATCCATGCATATAATGGTAAAGGAACCACTGTAGAGTTGGGCGAGCAGGGCGTCCTTCAGAATTATCATTCGATTGCAGTTGGCGCTGCGGTCTATGTGGAATGGGGAGATTTTAAGCTGAATGGCGGCACCATTCAGAACTGTATCTCGAATGACAATGGCGGCGCTATATACATGAATTCCCAATACAAAGGCACAAACACCAACAGTGATCCCATAAGAGGATTGATGACCTTTGTTGAAGGCGAGGTGGTTAACTGCCGGGCTAAAAATGGCGGCGGCGTATATATTGCGAATGGTAAATTTGTATTTGCAGGGGGAAGCATCACCAATTGCACCGCTTCCGAAAAAGGCGGCGGCGTTTACCATGCGGCGAACCAGACAACGCAGTTGATTGAGATGTCAGATGCGACAATTAGCAACAACAACGCTGGGGATGCTGGCGGTGGCATTATATTCGGCAGCGCGAATGCAAGAATCTATTTCTCGGGTGATGCCGTTATTGACGGCAACACTAAGGGCAGTGGCAATAGTGCTGAAAAGTGCAATCTGGAGTTGAACCAGAACAGCAGCCAGGTCATCAACACCACCGGCCTGGGCGAGGATGCCATGATCGGCGTGTATGTGCCGGACACCAGTAATTATTACAATACGTACGGCATTGAGGGCATGACCTTTGGCCGCTGGAATACGAGCGATACGAACCTCTTCTGGTTCATCAACGACCGTAATGATCTGCGCGGCGCGAGGCGGCCTGGCAAGAAGGATGAAGTCTGGTGGCAGGAGATGCATTCGCTCATCGTTTCCAAAACGGTTGACAGCGAATTGCTTGCAGACAGGAATACCGAGTTCAACTTCACCGTCAAGTTGCACGACGCGGTCACGGACGATGTGCTGGATATCAGCGAAACATTCGGCACAGGCAAGACGAAGATGGTGTTTGAGCAGGGCGTGGCGAGTTTTGCGCTTAAGAACGGTGAATCGAAAATAGCGCTCTATGTGCCTGGAACGATTGCAGATCAGGTAGCCAATTGCCGCTATGAGGTTGAGGAAGAGGATAATCCGAACTTTACCACCGTGGTGGACAATACAGAAACCGAGATAAAGCAGGGAACCTTTAACGAAATGGAAGGTGAGGTCAAGGTTCTGGTCCATCGCGCTGACTTCACCAACACCCGCAAGACCGGCGACCTGACGGTCAGCAAGGTGGTTTTCAGCGATCAGGCAACGGACAAAGATCAGGAATTCAACTTCCGCGTCACGCTGAGTGCCAACGAGATCAAGGGCACCTATGGCGACCTGACCTTCTCCAACGGCACGGCGACCTTTACGCTGAAGGACGGTGAATCCAAGACGGCTGCCGGCCTGCCCACGGGCATCACCTACACCGTGACGGAGACCCCCAACAACAGCTTTAACACGACGACCACGGTCAATGATGAAGAGAAAGCGCCGACAAATATCGAGTTGGTGGCCGGAGATAACAACGTCGTATTTACCAACACCCGCAAGGTGGGCGGCCTGAAGCTGGTCAAGAACGTATCCAGCGATGCCGCTGCTGACAAGGACATAGAATTCCCCATCACCGTGACGCTGACACAGAACGGCACGCCTGTTAACGCTGTCTATCCGGCGAAGGACAAGGACGGTCAGCAGATCCAGGGCGGCGCTGAGTTTGATGGAAATGGCAAGCATACCTTCATGCTCAAGGACGGTGAATTCGTAACCATCGAGGGACTGCCCCAGGGCGTTGTTTATAACGTTACGGAGTCCGTCACGGGCTTCACGCCTCGTTATGTATACACCGATGCCAACGGTAGGACTGATAACTCTCGCGCAATTGGCACGGACATTACCACCTGTACAATCACCAATACCCGTGCTACGGGCCGTCTGCAAATCAACAAAGCGCTGGTCAGCGACCGAAGCGCCGACAGCACCAGCGCGCAGTTTAGCTTCATCGTGAAGCTGGGCAACACGGTGACCGATCCGGAAACGGGGGAGGCGCGTTTCGTTCCGGATGCGACGATCAACAAGACCTACAGCAGCGTGGCCTTCACAAATGGCGTCAGCGCGCCTTTCACCATCACCGGCGCAAGCAGCAAGACCTTCACCGGCCTGCCCCAGGGCATTAAGTATGAGGTGACAGAGCTGGAGAAGGACAAGTTTACCCTGACGATGGTTGACGGTGATGCAACAAAGACAACTTCTACCGGTACTGTTGGCTCCACCACCAGTATTGCCACCTTCACCAACACCCGCGCCACCGGCGATCTGAAGATTCAAAAGACGGTGTTCAGCGACGCGGCGGCGGACCTTGAACGCAGCTTTACCTTCACCGTTCGCCTGGGCGACAGCCGGATCAGCAAGAGGTATACCCTGCTGGATGAAAACGGCAACGTGGTGCCGGGCGGCATCAACTTCAGCGGCGGTGTAGCCACCGGTCTCTCCATGAAGCACGGCGAGAGCCGCACCATCGTTGGCCTGCCCACAGATGTGACCTACACCGTTACGGAGACAACGGTCAGCGGTTTTACTACAGCTTACAGCAATGCGACCGGCACCATTGTGGAAAACAGAATGGTAACGGATGAATCAACGCAGGAAGAAACAGAAGTTCCGGGCAGCGTTGCGACCGTGACCAATACCCGTAATGTGGGCAATCTTACGGTCAGGAAGACCGTCTCCAGCGATTTGTTGAATGGCACGACGGTCAAGGACAGCGAAAAAGAGTTCACCTTCACCGTACAGCTCGGCAGCCTCAATGCCCAGAACCAGTTCGTCGTGGACGAGACCATCGGCACGGAAGAAGAACCCAAGACTTACGGCGGTATGACCTTTATAGAGGGTGTCGCTACCTTCCATCTGAAGCATGGCGGTGAAATCGTGGCGACGGGCATCCCCGGAGACATGCGCTATTTGGTAACCGAAACGCCAGATGCTGACTTCAACACCACGTTTACCGGCGCAAGCGGTTCCATCAGTCCCACGCGGTGGGCTGTGGCTTCTTTCACCAACACCCGCAAGACAGGCAGGCTGACCATTTCCAAAACTGTGGTCAGTGACGTTACCAGCGACAGAAGCCAGAATTACAGCTTTACCGTCAAGCTGGGCAATACGGTGGTCAATGAACAGGGTGAGCCCGAATTCGTGACCGATACGACGCTTGACAAGCGCTATGGCAGCGTCACTTTTGCAGATGGCGAGGCGACCGTCACCCTCAGACCCTCCACCGGCACGGCCAGCACAACCATATCCGGCCTGCCCCAGGGTATTGAGTACGAGGTGACTGAGAACAACACGCCGATTGAATACATGACGACCACGGTGGGCGATACTAAGACAAATACCGCCGTAGGTATCATCAGTGCGGCTTCTAACAGTACGGCGGCCTTCACCAACACCCGGAACAAGGGCAACCTCACCGTAACAAAGGTGCTGGTCAGCGATCTGGCGGCGGACAAAGACGTTGAGTTTGATTTTACGGTCAAACTGGGTACGGTCAACCAGACCTATAGCGGTGTGATCTTTACCAACGGCACGGGTACCTTCAAGCTCAAGGGCGGGGAAAGCAAAACCCTTGAGGGCCTGCCCGAGGGATTGAGCTACACCGTGACCGAGACCGCGAACAGCAATTTCAACACCACCAAGACCGGCGATAAGGGTTCCATCGTAGCTGCGGAAATCACAGACGAAGAAACGGGAGAGACGGCGCTTGTCTTCCCGGAGGCTGTCTTCACCAACACCCGCAAGACCGGTGACCTGCGCCTGACCAAGCGCGTGGTGAGCGACATGGCGGGTGATGCCGAGAAGGAATTCACCTTCACCGTGACGCTGGCGGATGAGACGATCGGCGCGGCGGAAACGGTCGATGATGCTTCCGACGACGATGACTCGGAAGAGGAAGCGGCCATAGGCAAGAAATATGGCGATTTGACCTTTGTCAACGGCGTTGCGACGGTCAAGCTGAAGAAGGACCAGTCCGCCACTGCGGTTGGTTTGCCCATAACGTTGCAATATACTATCACAGAGGAGGCCGTTGAGGGCTTCACTACGTCGAAGAACAACGACACAGGCTCGATCAAGACCGACCGCACCGACGCTGTGTTCACCAACACGCGCGACACCGGCAATTTGACCGTGAAAAAGGTGTTAAGCAGCGATCTGGCCGTGGACGCCAATTTGGACTTTAGTTTTACTGTGATGCTTGGCAGTAAAGACAACGAAGGTACATTCACCGTAGACGAAAGCATCGGCGCGGTGACTGACGCAACGCCCAACGGAAAAACCTTCGGCGACATGACTTTCAAGAACGGCGTAGCGGTGTTTACGCTCAAAGGAGGCCAGAGCAGGACAGCCATTGGCCTGCCTGCCGGTATCGCCTATACGGTGGAGGAGACAGCCATCGATGCATTTGATGTCGCGAAGGAGAATGAAACAGGCACGATTCCCGTACAGGACGCCACAAACGTGACCTTCACCAACACCCGCAAAAAGGGTACGCTGAGAATAACCAAGGATGTGGACAGCGACCTGGCGACAGATAAAACGGTTGGTTTCAAGTTTACTTTGACCCTGACGGGCCTGAGCGAACTGGCCCGGAATAAGACCTACAGCGATGTCCAGTTCAGGAATGGCAGCGCGACGGTTACATTAAAGGACGGCGAGATAAAGGAAATCGAAGGCCTGCCCACCGGCGTGGGCTACTCCGTGAAGGAGTCGCTGACGACGGCCCAGACGGCGGATTATACCGTTGATCCGGAAACCCTGACCCGTAATGGTGTCATTGGCGCTGAAGTGAGCACGGAAGACGTGTCGGATACCGACGAGGAAACGGGCGAGGAAATAACAGAGATCAAAACCTTCAACCTTGCTGCGTTTACCAATACCCGCGTTAAAGGCGATCTGGCGATCACGAAAACGGTTGTCAGCGACCTGGCCGCAGACAAGACCGTCGAATTCAAGTTTACCGTAACCCTGAGCGATACCTCTATCGGAGCGACGACGGAGGAGGATCAAACGGGCAAGAGCTACGCCAGCATTTTGGAAAGCGGCGAGGGCGATGACAAGGTGATGACGGAAGGCACGGTGACCTTTATAGACGGCGTGGCCGAGGTTAGCGTGAAGCACGGCGAAAAGCTAACCATTAAGGACCTGCCCACGGATGTCAAGGCTACGGTGGTGGAGGTTTTGGATGCCGACCAAAAGGCGGATTATACCACCACGCCTACCAACCTGACCCGAACTGCGACCATCAGCTCCACGCCCTATACGGCGGTGTTCACCAACACCCGAAAGACGGGCAAGTTGACGATCAGAAAGACCTTAGTCAGCGCGGTGACGGACGATAAGAGCGAGGAGTTTTCCATGATCATTCGTCTGGGAAGCGTTGTTAACCAGACAATCGAGACGGATGACGAATCGAGTGAACCGGAAGAGATCGAGACCTTCATGGTGGATGAGACTCAGAACAAGACCTACAGCAACGTCACTTTTGCAAACGGAGAAGCCACCATAACGCTCAAGGGTGGCGAGAGCAAGACCATCGAAGGCCTACCCACTGATCTGGTCTACGTGGTGGAGGAAAACTTGACAGAGGAACAGAAGGAGGATTTTATTACCGAGCCTGATCCTGCGAAGGTGCAGGGCATTATCAGCAGCACAGCCGTGTCGGTCGCAAACATCAAGAATACCCGAAAAACAGGCGATCTGATGATCGGGAAAAAGGTTGAAAACGGGTTCGCAGTGGACTCTGGCCGAAAGTTCAACTTTACCCTGGAGCTGGGCACTAAGGATGAGGATGGCAATTTCACCGTAGATGAGAATATAAGTGGTTCGTATGGTGATGTGACATTCCGCAAGGGCGTGTCTACGTTCACGTTGACAGATGGGGCGGCCAAGATCATCGAGAATGTGCCCATCGGCATGACGTATGTTGTGCGGGAAACCACGGTGTCTGGATTTATTCCCGTGCAGGTTCAGACAGGCACAATCCTGGAAAACACAACCATGATTGATGAGGTGACAGGCGACTCGGTGTCTGCGCCCGGTAGAAAGGTAGAGGTGACCAATACGCGTGCGGTGTGCAAGATCACCGGACACGATGGAATGCTTCTATATTATAAGGATGAGAACGGTGTTATTTGGCCGGCAGCCTACAGTTCTCTGGAGAATGCTTTCGAGGCGCTCAAAGCCCAGACGTTCTATACCAATGCCGAGGCCGGTACGTCCTATGAGGCAGGATCAGCATACCATGTGGAAATGCTGGTGGATGAATATGCACTGCCGACAGGCGTTGCCGTGCCTGAAGGCATGACCCTGACGCTTACCACTGCCGAGACGGGTGACATGGACGGTTTCCCCTACACCGGCGCAACCGGCACGGCCAGCACTATTAGTCGGAGCGCGAATTACGGCTCAATGATTGCCAGCAAGGGCGAACTGACGCTGGTGAAGATCATCCTGGACGGCGCGAAGGACGAATACACCGGCAACGGCGATGGCGGTATTATGAATGCGAGCGCCGGAAGCTTGAATATCCAGACTGGCGCGACTCTGCGCAACTCCGTGACCACCGGCAACGGCGGCGCGGTGTATGTGGCCAACGGCGTCACCCTGACCATGAACGGCGCGACCGTCACCGGCAACCAGGCCGAAAAGGGCGGCGGCGTGTACGCAAGGGGGCATAACAGCCAGGCAAGTACTGACGTTACCGTGACCATCGTCGGGGGCGAGATTTCCAATAACACCGCAACGGGTGAAGGCGGCGGCCTGTTCATCCATGAAGGCAGGAGGGCCAGCATTTCAGGCCATGCGATCCTGAGCGGTAACACGACGCTGGCGACAACCTCCGTCGCCGTTGATAATGATGGAAACAGGGGTGACGCACATAATGGCGTCGGCGGTGCGATCTACGTGGATCGCTATGCGGTGCTGAATGTCGAAAACAGCACGATTTCCGGAAATGATGCCTACAGGGCCGGTGGCGGCGTCTATGTGTACGCGTCAAACTATCGCCTCGGCGAACTGACGCTCAGCAATGTGCAGGTGAAGGACAACAAGGCTGGTTGTGGCGGCGGCATCGGTGGTATACAGATGTGCCATATCTACATTAAGGATGGCACGGTGATTTCCGGCAACCAGGCGATTGTTAGAAGCAATGCGACGGCAGGGAGCGCGACCATCTATCACAATGGCTGCGGCGGCGGCATTGGGCTGCAAAGCTTCAACTGGACTCATGCTTCCGCAGAGAATTCTCGCAGCATTCTGAATGTTATAGGTGGCTCTATCGAAGGCAACACAGCTGGAGCGAGTGGCGGCGGCGTTTATGTGAACAGTGGCACGCCGTATACGATCATCGATGGTACAGAGATCAAGGGCAATACGGCTGTAACCGGCGGCGGCGGATACGCGGGTTCTATTACGCTGCGCAACGGCGTTACTGTGACGGAGAACAAGGTGTCCGGAACGGATGTCACCAAGGGCGCTGGGTTCTATGTGACGGGCAAGCTGACTCTGGGTCAGGCAGGAGCGGAAGAGGAAACCACCACCATTTCCGGCAATACCACGACTCAGGAGATGCCGAAGGATTCTAACCTGTGCCTGAGCTATACTGGCTCCACAGCAACAACGGTGGCGCACAACGGCTCTGAAAATGTCGAACTGCTCTGCCCGTTCACCGGCAAGCTTTGGGTCAGCAATCCGGGTGAGGCTTACACGCAATTCGGCATTTCGGGAGATCGGAGTTTCCTGCCAGACCCGGCGAACGTGGACACGGCATCCATGCTCGCGCTGGTTGAATCTGCGAGGATCGCTTCAGATGACGAGACCGAGCTCATCGGTCGCATGGAACCGGGCGTGGCTGGCTCGACAAAGATCTTCTGGTGGAAGCGGCCGGTCTGCAAGATTACGGATGGTGCGGGTGTTCTGCTCTATACCAGAAGCGGCGAGGACCTGTTACCGGCGGTGTACGCTAAGCTGTGCGTTGCGACCTATAATCCGTATGTAGCGCCGATAGACCCCAGCGCTGCGTTCAGTATGCTGAACAACGCAAATCCGGGCTTCGTTTATGCGGATGGATCAAGCTACACCGGCGCGGATTACTGTGTCAAGATGCTGGACGACTACATCATCCGCAACCAGATGTACCTGGATACCGGGAACAAGGGGATCGTATTCACCACAGCCACAAAATCTGAATCGGATGGTTACTCATATGTTGGCACGAATAAATCTGAAGAAACGGGAGATTACGCTGCCATAATTGACCGCGGCAGAAGCGTTGAAACCAGCACTCAGGCGGGGAATCCCTACTTTATGCGTTTGCTGGGGACCAGTAATGTGACCCTCAAGAACATTACCATGGGCGGCAACGCAAATGTGGGTATAGTTGTGCCAATTGACGGCCCATTTGTGAACCTGTTCGGACAGGCGAAGCTTTACATTGAAGCAGGAACGACCTTGCAGAATTCCCGAGCGAACGATTCCAACAGATGGGGCGGCGGCGCGATATGTCAGGGCTATGGCAGCGCAGGGACCTACGTGGAGATGAACGGAGGCGTCATTCAGAATTGCTATACCACCAAGAACGGTGGCGCGATTTCAAGCCATACCAGCGGCACCGTCGTAATCAACGGTGGTACGATCCAAAACTGCGGAGCAGATTTGAACGGCGGCGCGATCTACATGGAGCAGAATTCCTGCAAGTTGATCGTTCGGGGCGGAACCATCAGGGATTGTTCGGCTTCCCACGGTGGCGGCATTTACCTGAACGACGGCGCGCCATTGGAAATTGGCACAACTGTTGAAAATGGTGTCCGTGTCGGCGGGCAGATGGTGTTCTCCGGGAACTACGGCTCCAATTACACGAGCTATAATGGAAAACTCAACGGCGAAGGCGACAAGGATCACGCCTATACCTATTCGGAAGGCAAGGCGCCGCAGGACATCTTCGTCGCGAAGCTTACCGGCGATCCTGCCCAGTCCATCAAGCTGATTGGTGATATCCAGACTTGGCCCGATAGTGAGACAGATGAGGAGGCGATAAAGGCATATCGCGGAGGCATATGGCTGTGGGCTGAACCATCTGACAGCAACGGTCACTACAGGAACAAGGAGCAGTTCGCGGTGTTTGCCGATGGACTTATCACTACAGATTCTTCTGGCAAGTTGGTTAGTGCTATGCCTTTGACAACTGCTGAACGGGCAGAGTGCGGCGGCGACGAAAAGAAGATCACAGAATTGAAGGAGGCTAAGCTGAAGGAGACCTTGCGGGCTTTCCGAAACGCGCTGGATGATGGTACTACAAAAAACGATACGGGCTATTACCTCACAGGATACCAGGCGAATACAACCAAGGGTCAACCCGTGAAGTACATCTACTGGGGTCCCGCTGTCGATGGGTTCAATATCGTATTCCGCAAGATCGACGGCTTCGGTAAGGCGCTGAACGGCGCGCAATTCACGCTGTACACCGACGTGGAATGCACGAACGCGAATGTCTTAGGGGATCCGATGACCTCCGGCACGATCGAAGCCGACAACGCCGTGAGCATCATGATCGGCAGCGGAGATTCGGCGACTGAAAAGGCAGTCTCCGGCAGCGGCCTTGTGGTGTTCGAGAAGGTTCCTGAGGGCGAATATTACATGAAGGAGACGACCATTCCGAAGGTGGACGACCAACCTTACGCGGTCACCGCCGAAAAGTACCAGGTGGTCGTGAATTCGAACGGCTCGTTTGTCATCAAGGCGCCCGGGACGACGGAAGGTTCCTGGGTCGAGTTGACGAAGCAGACTCTGGGCTCGGGCGCAGACGCCTTCCAGCTCCACGCGGTGCTGAACCTGTCCCCCGTGACGCGCAAGATCATGCTGCGGAAGGTGGAGAAGAAGCCGGATGATGATAATAAGTGGATACCGCTGCAGGGCGCGCAGTTCCAGCTGTTGGATTACGACCTGACGCTGCATGACTTCGGCAAGGATAAAGACGGCGCAGACAATGCGGAGAAGTACATCAATTTCGCTGAGGGTACCAATCACAGCGACAGGATTATGGCTTCGGATTCCGAGGGCGTGTTCTTCATCGGCAGGCTGCCGCTGGGCGTCTACTACCTGAAGGAGACCACACCGCCCACCGGGTATACCCTTCCGGCGGAAGGCCGGTACTACAGGCTGGAGGTGCCTGAGACGGGTACTGTGACGATGTCTGCAGATCCGGTAGAGCCCGGTACCGGTGACTGAAGCACAGACGCGGCATGCACAGAGGAGGTGACGGCGCGATGAGCGCGATTCAAAACAAGTTAAAATCCAGGCGAGGCGCGTCCATCACCTTCGCGCTGCTGCTGTTCCTGGTGTGCGCGGTGATCAGCAGCGTGCTGGTGGTGGCGGCGACCACGGTCGGCGGGCGCATGAGCAGCCTGAGGGAAATGGACCAGCGCTACTACGCCGTGACCGACGCCGCGTCCGTGCTCTGCGATACCTTCAATGAGCAGTCTGTGATCGTGGCCTATGATAAGGACGATCCGCTGAACCCGGACATGATGCAGGTGAAATCCAGCATCGCCACCGTTACAGAAGTCGACCCCATCCTGACAGACGCTTCAAAAAAGGTCGTGCTGTACACGCTGGCGCGAGATTCGAAGACCTCCCTGATGCCCGATTTGCTGGTCAACAGCATGTCAGAGAAGGAAATAACCATGTCGGGGACCGGAAGCAACGCGGTCAAGTGCAAATGCGCTATGACAGAGACGGTGCTGGAGAACGGGCTGCTGGTGTTTGACATCGCCGCCAGCGCAGCCGACGCCAAAGCCGCAAGCAGCGGCGCGTATACGCTGTCGGTCACCTTCACACCGAAGGTGAAGAAGACGGCGCTGGACACGTCGCAGGGTGAAGCCACGGCAACAGTCAGCTGGAAGCTGAGCGACATCCGCAAGGTCAGGCCGATGCCGTCGGTGAGTCCGTCGGAGAGTCCGTAGTGACGGGAAGGAAAGATGCTGCGATGAAAAAGAGCGTTAGGGCGAAGCTGCGAAGCAAAAAGGGTGAAACCATTGGCGAGACGCTGATCGCGCTGCTGATCTCCTCGCTGGCGCTGTTGATGCTGGCCGGCGCGATCAGCGCGGCTGCCAAGGTCGTGACATCGGGCAAGGCGGCTATCGAACAGTACTATACCGTTAATTGGAACGGTACCCGACCAACGGCCAGTCCGTTGCTCACAGAGTACATACATACACTCGGAAGTTGACAGACCAGGTTCGGAAAGATTCTGCGCACGGGAGAGGCCCGATGCACATCGCTGGAGGTGGACGGCCATGAAGGCAAGACAAAAACGGAGAGGCCAGTCGGGCTTCACTCTGGCGGAAACGCTGCTGGCGGTGCTGATACTGCTGTTGGTGTCCAGCATCGTAGCGGCGGGCATACCCTCTGCGCAGAAGGCTTATAACGATGTGGTGCTGGGCGCGAACGCGCAGGTCTTGCTGTCCACGGCGGCGACTGCATTGCGGGATGAGTTGGGAACGGCCTGGAACGTGGAATGCAAGGACAATGTGTTGACCTATAACAGCGCGGATACCGGCGCAAAGTCAAGGATATTCCTCCGGGATGACATGATCATGCTGCAGGAGTATGTCTCCATCGCCGGCTTTAACGATGATGAGGGCGAGAAGAGCTGGCTCAGCGCCGATGGCAGGCCACTGGTTTCAGTGAAGGCCGCGACAGAAAACTTGAAGGTGTCCTACGAAAGCGTTACATACGCAGGCGGCGTCGTGACGTTCACGGGTCTCGCCGTGAAGGGCGGAAAGAAAAAAAACGAGATGGCTAAATTGAGTACGTTGACGATCCGGGTGATCTCGCCCGTGCCAACCGTAGCCGGATAAAGGTGCGTCAATCGCAATTGAGGTGGTAAGTATATGAATAAAAGGCGCAAGGCAAACGGCTTTACCATGGCCGAAATGCTGATTGTAGTTGCCATAATCGCGGTGTTGGCCGGTGTTTCCTTTATCGCAGTAGCACAATACCAGCGCTCGATGGCGCTGCTGGAGCGGGATGCTGTCGCAAAGGAGATTTTTGTCGCGGCGCAAAACCATCTGACCATGGCGGAGAGCCAAGGTTACCTCAGTACGCAATCAAACATCTATGGAACGCAGGAAACGGCGGAAGTCAGAACTGCCGCGGGCATTACCATAGATCCAAACAGACAATACGACAATATCTATTATTTCATGGTCAGCGGCGCTTCCAACTTCACGGGCAACCAGGTGCTCGATCTGATGTTGCCCTTCGGCGCAATCGACGAGACGGTCCGTGCGGGCGGAAGCTATATCATTCGCTATCAAGCCAACCCCGCCGTTGTGCTGGACGTGTTTTATTGCCCGAAGTCAGGTAACCGCTATACCCACGACATCAGTAAGGACGATTACAAAACTGTGCTGGCCCTGGGCAAAGCGGGCACTGAAAGCAGTCGAAAATCCTACGGGAGTGACAAAGCGGTGCTCGGCTGGTATGGCGGCGAGAGCACGCTGAAGGCCGGCGAGTATCTGGAAACCCCCAGCATTGAGCTGATCAACGAAGAGCGGCTGATCGTCAAGGTTACCGATCCCAATACGGATAAGATGGCGGATGCGACCGCGCGCTTGGCTTCCCTGAAGCTCATCATCACCGGTGAAAGCAGCAAGGCACAGTTGGCGATCAACCTCAAGGAAACATCGGACAGCGCGCGATACAGCTATCAAAACAAGGTGTATACCGTGGTATTGGATGACATCACCACAAGTCAGAGTGAGGGAATTCCCACAGACGGGCTTCACTTTGCGGAGCTCAACAACTACAGTGACGCGACCACTGGAGATTTGCAGTTTCTCACGGATGCCAGTGGGAAGAAGACGTTCATTCCCGGCGAGGACATCACCGTACAGGCCGTGTCCTACAGCAACACGGCGCTGACCAACATCGCCTACAGCGCGGAGGAAACCGCCAACAGCCTGTTCGCGGACTATGAAGAGACAACCGAAAAGACAGCCTACATTGCCAACTTCCGCCACCTGGAGAACCTGGACGGCGCGGTTTCCGGCGTGGGAACCGGTACGGGTACGGATGCTATCACGATTACAGTAGCCGAACAGATCGTCGACCTTGGCGAGCTTCCGAAACCCACAGAAGAGGCTGAACTGCCCGTGGATGATGACGATGTAAAGGATTTGAGCTGGACGGGCTTCGTCGATGCAATCAAGGCGGCGAAGGCTGATAACGCCGATGTGAAGGTCTACGCTCTGGGCGACGAAACCGGCACAAAGACGGGCTGCTATCGCCCCGTCAGACCGAGCTATCCGCTGACCTACAAAGGCGGGTATACGGTCGGCACAGGGGTCACGGCCGTCAAGAAGGAGCATATCATCGCGAATGTCACCGTCGACGGCGACGGCGCGGCGGGCCTGTTCGGCGCGCCGACCGGGGCGCTGACCGTGTCGGACCTGGTGCTGTACGACTTCGATATTTCCGGCAGCGACGCCGGCGCGCTGGCGGGCACGCTGCCCGCGGGTTCGTCGGTGACGAACGTGCTGGCTTATCACGGCGAGACCGCCAAGACCGTCACCGGCACCGGCAACGCCGGCGGCCTGGTGGGCAGCATGGCCGACGGCACGGTCAGCCAGAGCGCCGCGGCGATGCGCGTGTCCTCGACCGGCACTACCGCGCCGGTTAGCGCCGGCGGCCTGATCGGCGCGGCGGCGAACGTCACCGTGACCGACAGCTATTCCGGCGGCCACACGGTGACCGGCACCGGCAAGTATTCAACTACCGACTACAATGTGACCGCCGAGAAGGGCAACGCCGGCGGCCTGATCGGCGCGGCTTCCGGCACGACCACGGTGGATTACTGCTATTCCACCTGCTCCGCAAGCGGCAGCGCCGCGGGCAGCCTGATCGGCGCGGCGAGCAGCGACACCATTGCCGTGTCCAACAGCTATGCCGTGGGCAAGACCTCCGGCAACGACGCCCTCCTGGGCAGCGGCACGCTGAGTGGCCGGACGATCACGGATTTCGATTTTGTCCACGGCGTCGACATGGACAATGAAGACCTGCTGATGCCGGAGACGCCGAAAACCGGCGAAGGCGCGGATCCTGAATGGAAGGCCCGCGCGGGCGCGGCGCCCTATGATACCGCGCTGGGCAAGAATTATGTCTTCCCCACGGTGCACCAGCTGCATCAGATGAAGCCGAAAGCCCAGCAGGACCAACAGAACCAGCAGAACCAGCAGGATCAGCAAAACCAGCAGAACCAGCAGGATCAGCAAAACCAGCAAAACCAGCAAAACCAGCAAAACCAGCAAAACCAGCAAAACCAGCAAAACCAGCAAAACCAGCAGGATCAGCAGACCGAGCCGGCCCACCTGACCACGCACTACGGCGACTGGGAGGAGATCAAGCTTCTGACCGACGTGAATCTTGAGCTGATCAACGCGGAGCGCCTGTCGGCAAAGATCACGATGCCCAGGGATCAGATCGCGGACGGCGGCGTGCTCACGATGCTGATCCGCGGCGAGACCTGCCATCCCATTGAAGATTCCGGCTACGCTTATGACGCGACAAAGGACGCCTACCTGGTGCTTAAGGTAGAAAAGCAGTCGGATAATTATACGCTGTCTCTGTCGCCGGACTCGAATGTACCGGGCGTGGCAGCCGCGGATTTGCAGACGTGGTTTGCCAAGCTGAAGAAGGCGGGCGTGGGCGTTCAGGTCCCCGATTCGGAAGATGCTGAGATCGAACTGAACCTGGACGACATCACCGCGGCGGGCAGTCACTTTGCCCAGCTGTTTAAGACGTTCATACCGGGCGAGAACATCACCGTCGCGGTCAAGCACGGCGCGGCCACCACGGATAAGATGAACGCGATTGTGGCGGATAAGACGCATGCCAGCTGGACGCTTGTAGATGATGACGATGACGCGAATAACAACCCCGTGATCGCCGCCCGCACCAACAGCCTGTTCGCGGACCCGTGGACGGATGACTACGACGACGGCACGGATGTGCGCATATCCACGGCAGCCATCGCCTCCATCGCCAACTTCCGCCACCTGGAGAACCTGGAAGTGAGCATATCCAGCCGGGGGACCCGCTTGGATACTACCGTGGCGGATGGGAAGAGCATTGACTTTACGAAGGCGAAGCAGATCAAGAACCTCAACGGAGTGATCACCGATGGGGAAGCGACCGATGGCCTGAATTGGCTGAGCTTCCTCTCCAAACTCAGCGGTGTTGCTGTTGATGCTATGGATGAAAATGAAACGGATAACGGCAAGCTGATCAGGGTATTTAAAAAAGATGATACACCGGGCGATCACATATGCTTCATCCCGATAAATCCAACTGTTATTGAGTATGACGGCAAAAATCACAGCATCAGCGGCGTTCGTGTGAAAGACGCCGATAACGCCGGTCTGTTCGGCACGCTGCCCAATGGCAGCAAGGTTTCCAACCTGGAGCTGATCGACTTCGACATCACGTCGACGAGCGGCAATGCCGGCGCGCTGGCGGGTGCAAGCAACAGTGCGGAGATCAGCAATGTGCTGGCGCGCAACGAACACAAAAAAATGACCGCGACCGTCACCGCTGCCAGCAACGCCGGCGGCCTCATCGGCAGCATGACCGGGGGCAGTGTCACCCAGAGCGCCGCGGCGCTGGTGGTGCAGAGCACCGGCGGCGGCAACGCAGGCGGCCTGATCGGCACTGTGACCGGCACTGTGACCGGCACTGTGACCGGCACTGTGACCGACACGGTCACGATTTCGGGCAGCTATTCCGGTGGACATACGTCGGGCGGCGCGTATGTGACAACGGCGACGAATCCATACAATGTTTCCGCGGCTTCCGGCAACGCCGGCGGCCTGATCGGCGCGGCCTCCGGCACGGTCACGTTGAATTGCTGCTATTCCACCTGCTCCGCAAGCGGCGCGACTGCGGGCAGTCTGATCGGCGAGGCAGCTGACAATACCGTCACCGTGTTGTACAGCTATGCCGTAGGCAAGACCTCCGGTACCGCCCAGACCTTCCTGGGCAGCGGCAGCCTGAAGGATCGCGCAGGGGCGGATTACAATTTCGTCTACGCCGTCGATATGGACAATGACGACCTATCGGTGACCCCGAAAACGGACGCCGAGCCCTACGACAGCGCGTTGATCAATGCGCCGACCAGTAAAAAATACCCCTATCCCACGGTGACCCAGCTGCGCCATATGGCTGATTCCACCTATTCCGCGCCGACGAACCTGCCGGTCCACGTGGGCACGCACTACGGCGACTGGGGCCCGATCCCGCAGCTCGACGTGAACCTCGAATTGATCAACCGCGAGCGCCTGTCGGCGAAGATCACGCTGCCTGCGGCGCAGATCGCGGACGGCGGCAAGCTCACAATGCTGATCCACGGCGATACCAACACTACCACCGACGCAGAGGCGAAGGACGCCTTGCTGGTGTTCAAGGTGACGACGTCGAAGGATACGGGCGGGACAACGACCTATGCGCTGTCCCTGTCGTCGGAATCCACGGTGCCGGGCGTGACTGACATGGCGGCATGGCTTGGAAAGGTGAAGAAGACGGAAGCGGGTATTGCGACTGCCACCGTTGAAGGCGTTGCCACCGTCGAGATCGAGCTGAACCTGGACGACATCACGGCGGCGGGCAGGCATTTCACCAATCTGTTCCCGCAGCTCACGCCGGGCGAAAACATCACCGCCGCGGTCAAGGGCGGCGTGATCGCTCAAACGAAGCTGAATGCGATTGTGACGGATACAACAAAAGTCAGCTGGACGGTTGAAGACGGTGACAGTGACGCAACCAACAACCCTGTGATCGCCGCCCGAACCAACAGCCTGTTTGCTGATCCGGATACCAATACCGGGGATGCCAATGTAGACGGCAGCGACGTGGCCAACAATCTGGCCGCCATCGCCAACTTCCGCCATTTGGAGAACCTGGACAACGCGATTTCCGGCGTGAATGCGGCCAGCGCGGCTTTGAGCATCACCAAGGCCGTTCAGATCGAAGACCTGAGTTGGACGAACTTCAAGACCGCGATCAATGAGGAAGCCCCGCAGAGCGTTGTGGTCTATACCAGCGGAGAAAACCCGACGTTCACCACAGCGGGCTGCTACATGCCGGTCAATCCCACCTCTGCGCTGGAGTACGACGGCAAGACCACCGCCATTGAGAACGAGACGACCGTTCAGACGATCCACAGCATCACCGGCGTCGTGGTCAATACCGCGGGCAATGCGGGCCTGTTCGGCACGCTGCCATCGGGCAGCAATGTCCACGATCTGGAGCTGATCGACTTCAGAATCACGTCGACCGGCGGCACGACCAGTGGAAATGGCAATGCCGGCGCGCTGGCGGGCACGCTCACGAGTTCGACCGTGAACAACGTGCTGGCGCGCAACAGCGCGAGTGCGACAACGGCCACGGTCACCGTCACCGCCGGTACCGGCAGCGCCGGCGGCCTCATCGGCAGCATGACCGGTGCGAACGCCAAGGTGGAGTATTGTGCCGCGGCGCTGGTGGTCAACAGCTCTGGCGGTGACGCCGGCGGCCTGATCGGCAAAGCGACCGGCGGCACGGTGTCGGGCAGCTATTCCGGCGGACACACCACCAATGGTACAGGCCAGTATTCCAATACGACGTTCAATGTCACAGCCTCCGGCAACGCCGGCGGCCTGATCGGCAACGCCAGCGGTGTGACCAAGGTGGAAAACAGCTATTCCACCTGCTCTGCTGCCGGTGCGACGACCGCGGGCGGCCTGGTGGGCGCGGCGAGCGGCGGCGAATTCAAAAACTGCTACGCCACCGGCCTGGTACAAGGCACGAGTGACTCCGCAAAGGTTGGCGCGTTCGCCGGGTCGTTCTCCGGATCGACCGATTCAGAGAAGCCCTGCCTCTACTTCGAGGCCGTCAACCCGGGTATGGCCGCTATAGGCTATAACGCGACCGGCGTCAAGATCAGCGAGTTGGACGAAAACCTCAAAAAATACAAGGAATTCGTCGGCACCACATGGACGGACGCCAAGCCTTACGACGAGAAACTGAAGACCGATTACGAGGACAAAGTAAACAATGGCAAGTATCTCTACAACCTGAAGGGCATGACCCGGCTGGATGCAAGCACGCCCGCGACCAACTTCGTCGCCACCCACTACGGCGACTGGCCGATGCCGGGTATACTGGTGAACAACACCAAATACGGAGGATAATGCCGAAAGAGGAGCCCCCTCTCCGCCCTGCGGGCACCTCTTCCGGGGGCCTGCCAAACGCGCGCGCCCAATGCTGAAGCATTGGGTCCCATCGCGCACGGACGGGCCCAGCCTCGCTGAAGACAGTCCACTGGACTGTTTTCCGGGCGCTGCGGCCCCCCTCACGGGGGCGAGGCAAGGGGGATAGTGCGGAGTTCGAGGTTAGCGCACCCACGCGGCAGCCTTGGCTCGCCCCGGTGAGGGGATAGTACGGAGTTCGAGGTGAGCGCACCCACGCGGCAGCCTTGGCTCGCCCCGGTGACGGGGAGAGCTGGCGCGCAGCGCCTGAGAGGGGTCTTCTGGTTGATCCCGAGCGTCAGGCAAGGGAGCCCCCTCTCCGCCCTGCGGGCACCTCTCCCCCTCACGGGGGCGAGGCAAGGGGGATAGCACGGAGTTCGAGGTTAGCGCACCCGCGCGGCAGCCTTGGCTCGCCCCGGTGACGGGCAGCGAACGCCCGGAAAACAGCACAGTGTGCTGTTTTCAGTGGTTCGAGCGCCCGGAGAACAGTCCAGTGGACTGTTCTCAGCGAGAACGGGCCGGCAGGCCCCCGTCGCTGGGGCCGAGGCATGCCCGTGGGACGAGCTGGCGCGCAGCGCCTGAGAGGGGATACTCCCGGCGTACCACTGAGAGGGGTCCCGCAACAAAACGCGAACGATACCAAATAAACGACCAAAACAACCGAGGGATGTAAATTGGCAGAAGCAGTCAACAACAACGCAAAGAAGCCCCGGGGCAAGGGCTACCTTCGCCTGGGCGACCTGCTGATCTCGGCAGGCCTGATCACCGAGGAGCAGCTGGAGCAGGGCCTTCAGCTGCAGAAGGGCAGCGGCAAGCGCCTGGGCACCGTGCTGCAGGAGAACGGCTTCATCACCGAGAGCGAGCTGATCGAGGCCCTGCAGATGCAGCTGGGCATCGAGTTCATCGACCTGAGCAAGGTGAACATACCCACCGAGCTTGTGCAGATGGTGCCCAAGAACATCGCCAAGCAGTACCAGGTGGTGCCCGTGAAGCTGGCCCGCGACGAGCTCTACATCGCCATGAGCGACCCGCTGAACTTCTACGCCATCGAGGAAGTGCGCAAGGCCGCGCGGCGCAAGGTGGTGCCGATGGTGGCCATGTCGAGCGCGGTGGAGCGCGCCATACAGGTGCTCTACGGCAACGAAGGCGCGGCCAAGGCCATCGAGGAAATGAAGCGCGAGGCCGCCGTCAACGGCGAGGGCGCGGTGGCGCTGGACCAGTCCTTCGCCGCCAACCAGGTGGGCGAGGATTCGGCCAACCAGGCCCCGGCCATCCGCCTGGTGAACGCCATCATCGAGCGCGCCATCACCGAGCGCGCCAGCGACATCCACATGGAGCCGCGGGAGACCGAGTTCTCCATCCGCATGCGCATCGACGGCCTGCTGCGCGACATACTGACCGTGCCGCGCGAGCTGCAGGCCGCCGTCACCAGCCGCATCAAGGTTATGAGCGGCCTGGACATCACCGAGCGCCGCGTGCCCCAGGATGGCCGCTTCAACGTGAAGGTGCGCGACAAGGACATCGACCTGCGCGTTTCCACGCTGCCCACCGTGTACGGCGAGAAGATCGTGGCCCGACTGCTGGACAAGTCCGGCATGCGCCTGAGCCGCGACAACATCGGCCTGAGCGGCGACGACATGGAGAAGTACCTGCGCCTCATCAAAATCAAAAACGGCGTGATACTGGTCGTCGGCCCCACCGGCAGCGGCAAATCCACCACCATGTACACGATGATCGGCGACATGAACACCCGCGAGGTGAACCTGGTCACGCTGGAGGACCCGGTGGAGTACAACATCGACGGCGTCAACCAGGTGCAGATCAACGAGAAGATCGGCATGACCTTCGCCAGCGGCCTGCGCTCGATACTGCGCCAGGACCCGGACATCATCGCCGTCGGCGAGATTCGAGACGGCGAGACGGCGGAGATCGCCATGCGCTCGGCCATCACCGGCCACGTGGTGCTCTCCACCATCCACACCAGCGACGCGCTGGGCACCGTCGAGCGCCTGACAGACATGGGCGTGGAGCCCTACCTGGTGGCCAGCGCGCTGAAGGGCGTGTTCAGCCAGCGCCTGGTGCGCCGCATCTGCCCCAATTGCCGCCAGGCCTACGAGCCCTCGGAGGACGAGCAGGCCGAGCTGGGCCTCGCGCCCAAGCCCGGGCGCACCTTCTTCCGCGGCAAGGGCTGCCCGGAGTGCTTCGACACCGGCTATCGCGGCCGAACCGCCGTGTTTGAGATCTTCCCGCTGACCATACAGGTGCGCCGCATGATCGCCAAGGGCGCGGGCCGTGAAGCCATCGAAACGCTGCTGAAGGACCCGTCCAGCGGCTTTGTCTCGCTGAAGGACAACGCCATCAAGCTGGTGGAGGAGGGCAAGACCACCAGCGACGAGGTGCTGCGCGTGGTGTATGAGGATATTTAACTACAGGAGGAACAACCTATGACCATTGAAGAACTCGTCGTCAAAGCGCGTCAGGACGGCGCTTCCGATATTCACCTGATCTACGGGCTGCCGCCCAAGTATCGCAAGGACGGGCAGCTCGAAAACATGTGCGAAGAGCCGCTGTCCCGCAACGACTGCAACGCTTACGCCCGCGAGCTTTCCGGGACGCCCGAGGCCTTCGACACCTATCTGGCCACCGGCGAGCTGGACGCGGCCGATACCTTCGCCGGCAACCGCTGCCGTATCCACATCTTCCGCCAGCAGGGCCTGCCCTCGGTGGCGCTGCGCCTGCTGTCCGACAAGATCCCGAAGCTGGAGGTACTGGGCCTGCCGCCGGCGGCGATGAAGCTGCCGGACCTGCACAAGGGCATCGTGCTGGTCACCGGCGAGACCGGCAGCGGCAAATCTACCTCGCTGGCGGCGCTGCTGGATTACATCAACCACACCCGCAAGTGCCACATCGTCACGCTGGAGGACCCGGTGGAGTACATGTACACGCCGGACAAGGCCGCCATCAACCAGCGCGAGGTGGGCAAGGACACCATGAGCTTCGCCTCCGGCCTGCGCGCGTCGTTGCGCGAGGATCCCAACGTGATACTGATCGGCGAGATGCGCGACCGGGAGACCATCGAAACCGCCATCACCGCGGCGGAGACCGGCCACCTGGTGTTCGGCACGCTGCACACCGGCAGCGCCAGCGACGCGGTGGACCGCATCGTGCAGGTGTTCCCGGAGGGCATGCAGGTGCAGATCCGCCTGCAGCTGTCCATGTGCCTGCAGGCCGTGCTGACCCAACAGCTGATCCCGAAGAAGGCGGGGGGCCGCGCGCTGGCCTGCGAGATGATGGTGGTCACCGACGCCATCCGCAACCTGATCCGCAACGGCAACACGCCGCAGATCGCCAACGCCATCGCCACCAGCGCGGCCATCGGCGGTCAGACCATGGACCAGGCGCTGGTGCGGCTGGTGCGCGGCGGCCAGGTCGCCAAGGACGTGGCGCTGCGCTACGCCCACGAGGCGGATTACGTGAAGAAGAACGCCTGATTACTGACCGAGAGGGAGGCCGCGGATGGCAACTTTTAAGTATACCGCGCTGTCGAAGGACGGCAGGAAGGTCAACGGCGTGATGGAGGGCTTTGACGAGCTGGACGCCGTCGCCCGCATCAAGGAGAGCTATTCCATCGTGCTGCAGATCACCGAGGTGAAGGAAAAGGGCAAGGGCGCCTCGCTGATGAGCATGGATATTGGCGGCAACAAGCTGAACGACAAGGCCTTCACGCTGATGTGCAGCCAGTTCGCCGTGATCCTGAAGGCCGGCGTGCCCATCCGCCGCACGGTGGAGCTGATCGCCGAGAAGATGACCGACAAGCCCCTGAAGCGCGTGCTCGAAAACGTGGCCAAGGACGTGGATGGCGGCCGCTCGCTGGCAGCCAGCTTTACCGAGCGCGGCAAGAAGCTGCTGCCCGTCACGTTCCTCGAATCGATCCGCGCCGGCGAGGAGGCGGGCAGCCTGGACGTGGCCTTTGAATCCTCCGCCGAGCACTACGCCAAGCAGAGCAAGATGAAGGGCAAGGTGCGCGGCGCGCTGATCTACCCGGTATTCGTGTTCATCGTGGCCATTGTCGTGGTGGTCGTATTGATGGTGAAGGTGGTGCCCACGTTCACCGCCATATTCGCCGAGCAGGGCAGCGAGCTGCCCATCCCCACCCAGATCCTGATCGGCATGTCCAAGTTCTTCCAGAAGTACTGGATGGTGATGCTGGCCGCCGGCGCGGGGTTCGGCCTCGTCTACAAGCTGTACGGGAATACGGAATCCGGGCGGCTGAACCTGGCCAAGCTGCAACTGAAGCTGCCGGTGCTGGGCAACATCGGCGTGCTGAATTCCGCCAGCCAGTTTGCCAACACCATGGCGATGATGCTGCAGGCCGGCCTGCCGATGACCAAGGCCGTCAGTGTCACCAGCCGCGTGATCAGCAACTACCACATCAGCCAGTGCGTGGGCAAGATCAGCGGCCGGCTGGAGGAGGGCCACACGCTGGGCGCGAGCCTGCGGGAGGCCAACTGCCTGCCGGAAATCCTGGTGGACATGACCGCCGTGGGCGAGGAGAGCGGCGAGCTGGAGCAGACGCTGACCATGACTGCCGAATACTACGACCATGAGCTGGAGCAGGCCACCACCGAGGCGCTGGCCAAGCTGGAGCCGGCGATACTGGTGTTCCTGGCGGGCTTTGCCGGGTTCATCGTCATCGCCATCTACATGGCCATGTTCGGCATGTACGCCGGGATGTAAGGGGAAAGAAACCATGATGCAGAAAATCAGGGAGCGTCGGGGCGGAATCAACCGGCTGGTCGCGCTGCTGCTGGCGCTGATCGCGGTGATGCTGGTGATCATCGCCATACCCGCGTGGCAGCGGTTTCGCTACCGTTCGGAGAAGACCGCCTGCGAACAGGCCATGAAATCCGCCCGGGATGGGCTGATCATTGACTACCTGTATCACTTTGAGGAAGGCACCGTAGAGGATGCCATGAAGACACTGGACGAGGTGCTGCCCGAGCGCGACGACATCTGCCCCTCCGGCGGCACGGTGTACCTGCTGCGCGGGTCGAACGGCATATTCGAGCCCTTCTGCGGCCTGCACGATACCGACACCTTCCGGCGCGCGCGACTGAACGCCTCCCACGCGCTGGACCTGCTGCGGGAGGGCCTGCGCCACGCCCGCCGCGAGAGCGATGCGGAGCCCGAGGCCGTGGAGGTCGCGCTGAACGGCAAGCAGCTGAAGTGTGTTCGCGTGGACAGCCTTCCGAATATGCACCGCGGGACCCGCTATTACCACGATTACAAGGGCGTCGTGGCCTTCTATACCCTGGCGGAAGAGGCCGATGACGCCGAAAAGGCCGAAGACGCCAAGGACAAGGCGGGCGATATCGCGTCGTTCCTGTACGCCGACGAGGATCATTGCGCCATCTGGAGCGCGGATAAGTCCTGGGGCGGCGAGGCGTATGATGGGTGAGGGTGAAGCAGGGAGCAGGGAATGGTTGGTGAAGCGTGGAGCGTGAAGCTCAGCCAACAGTCGGTAGGGGCGGCGATGCGCCGCCCGCCTGAGAAGATACAGCTGGTCCATTCTCCACGCTTCACGCGCCACTCTCAACGCGGAGGAATCGCCATGCGTACCTACATCATAAGTCCTGCTGTCGTCCCGCTGCCTTCGCTCACCGGGGTGTTTGACCCGTCGGCGGAGGCGTTTTGCGCGGGGGCCTGCGCGGCCATCGACCGCTACGCCTGGGGCGGGGATTACCGGCCGGAGGCGCGGGCGTATCTGCGCGCGGGCGACGCGGCGCTGCACGTGCTGCTGTGCGCCCGGGAGGAGACGGTCTGCGCCCGGGTGCATGATTTTGGCGGCCCCGTGTGGACGGACAGCTGCCTGGAGTTCTTCTTTCAGCCCTTTGACGACGATTCGCGGTACATGAACATCGAGGTCAACGCCGCCGGGGCCGCGCTGATCGGCATCGGCGCGGGCCGCGAGGGCCGCCGCGTGCTGGGGGAATGTCCCGTGGGCATGGACATACGCGCCTCGCGGCACGCGGGCGCGTGGTGGGCCGTGGCCTACAGCCTGCCCTACGCGCTGATCGGGGCGCTGTTTGGTCGGGAATTTAGGCCCGGGGGCGTCGCGCGGGGCAACTTCTACACCTGCGACGAATCCATACACCCCCACTTCGGCAGCTGGAGCCCCATCGACGCCCCCGCGCCGGACTTTCACCGGCCCGAGTGCTTCGGGGCGCTGGTCTTTGAGTGATCAATTATTGGAGGAATGCCCATGAACGCGCCGATCGACATCACCGGCGTGACGCTGAAGACGGAACGGCTCCTGCTGCGGCCCTGGCTGGAATCGGACCTTTGCGATTTCAACGCCTACGCCCGGGTGGACGGCGTGGGCCAGATGGCGGGCTGGCTGCCCCACAGGGATCTGGACGAATCCCGGCGGATCCTGGACATGTTCATCCGCGAGAAGAAGACCTTCGCCCTGGAATACGCGGGCAAGGCCGTCGGCTCGCTGGGCATCGAGACCTACGAGGAGGCGCGCTACCCGGAGCTGGCGCTGGCGGACAGGCGGGGCCGGGAGATTGGCTACGTGCTGTCAAAGGACTACTGGGGCCGCGGCCTGATGCCCGAGGCCGTGCGGGAGGTCGTCCGCTGGCTGTTTGAGGACGTGGGCCTGGACTTCATACTCGTGGGCCACTTCGAGCGCAACGACCGCTCCCGCCGCGTGATCGAGAAGTGCGGCTTCCAATACGTCAAGACCATCCCCTGGCAGACGGAGTACGGCAGGACCGAGACGTCGAGGGAATATATACTGTACCGAGCCCCGGCCAGCGAGGCGATGTGAGCAGTCGTGCAGCGGGGAGATGTCAAGCGCCCCTGGAATTAAACCTTTCGCGCCTTGCGCAAACGCGCCGCAGATGCTATAATCAATAGCGTGCGGCGCGTTTTTGCCGCCGCCGATTTCAGAGGGATTCGGGGGGCATTCCATTGGCTTATCAGAACATACTCGAGGCCGTGGGCCACACGCCCATGGTGCGACTCAACCGCATGCCCGCGCCGGGAAGCGCGCAGATACTGGTGAAGGTGGAGGCGCTGAACGTGGGCGGCTCCATCAAGACCCGCACGGCGCTCAACATGATCGAGCAGGCCGAGCGGGAGGGGCTGATCGGCCCGGACAGCATCATCGTTGAGCCCACCAGCGGCAACCAGGGCATCGGCCTGGCCCTCGTGGGCGCGGTGAAGGGCTACAGGACGATCATCGTCATGCCGGATTCCGTCAGCGAGGAGCGGCGCAAGCTGGTGCGCCACTACGGCGCGGAGGTGAGGCTGATCCACGACGCCGGGGACATCGGCAAGTGCATCGAGGAGTGCCTGAACTGCGCCCTGCGCATGAAGGAGAAGGACCCGCGGGTGTTCGTGCCCCAGCAGTTTGAAAACCCGAACAACACGCTGGCCCACAAGAAGCACACGGCGCTGGAGATATTGGAGCAGGCGGGCGGGCCGATCCACGGCTATTGCAGCGGCATCGGCACCGGTGGCACGCTCACCGGCATCGGCGAGGTGCTGCGCGAGCACTACCCCGACGTGGAGATCTGGGCCGTGGAGCCGGAGAACGCCGCGATACTGGCGGGCGGCACCATCGGCACCCACATTCAGATGGGCATCGGCGACGGCATCATCCCCGAGATACTGAACCGGGATATCTACGATTCCATCTGCGTGGTCACCGACTCCGAGGCCATCGAGACCGCCCGCAGGCTCGCCCGGGAGGAGGGCCTGATGTGCGGCATCTCCAGCGGCACCAACGTGGCCGCGGCGCTGAAGCTGGCGAAGAAGCTGGGCCCGGGCAAGACGGTGGTGACCGTGCTGCCCGACACCGCCGAGCGCTACTATTCGACGCAGCTGTTCTGGTGACGCAGACCGTTTCACGGGGAGGCGGGACGGGCCTTGATCATTACATGCGCTGAACTGAATCAATTCCGCAGCTATGAACACTGCGCGCTCACGCCCTGCGCGGGCGTGAACGTGCTGCTGGGCGACAACGGCCAGGGCAAGACCAACGTGCTGGAGGCGCTCTATCTGTGTTGCACCGGCCGCTCCCACCGCACGCGGCAGGACCGGGAGCTGATCCGCTGGGGCGCGGAGTTCGCCGCGGTGCGCGTGCAGGCGCAGCGCCGGGACGGCGACCACGACGTGGAGATCGCGCTGAACGCCCTGGGCCGACGGCGCATCAAGGTGTTCGGCCAGGAGATATCCCGCTCCGGCGAGCTGCTGGGCCACGTCACCGGCGTGCTGTTCAGCCCGGAGGATTTGCGCACCGTGAAGGACGGCCCCGCCGAGCGGCGGCGCTTCGTGGATATGGCGCTGTCGCAGATCAAGCCCGCCTACTACTACGCCCTGCAGCGCTACGCCCGGGCGCTGAAGCAGCGCAACGAGACGCTGAAGGCCATCGCCGCGCAGCCCGCCCTCGCCGCCACGCTGGACGCCTGGGACGAGCAGCTGGCCGCCGCCGGGGCCGAGCTGATGCGCCAGCGGCGCGCCTATGTGGAGAAGCTGAACGCCGTGGCCTCCGAGACCCACCGGGACATCGCCGAGGGCCGGGAAAAGCTTGAGATTCGCTACCAGCCCAGCGTGACCGGCGGAGATGACGCCGAGGCCGTCGCCGAGGCGCTGTTCGGCGCGCGGGAGAACGATATGCGCCGCCTGAGCACGTCGGTGGGCGCGCACCGGGACGACGTTCAGATTTTGGTGGAGGGCCGGGACGTGCGCGCCTTCGGCTCCCAGGGTCAGCAGCGCACCGCCGCGCTGGCCATGCGGCTTTCCGAATTGGACGTGATGCGCGAGCAGCTGGGCGAGTGGCCGATGCTGATGCTGGACGACGTGATGAGCGAGCTGGACCCGGGCCGCCGCCGCCAGCTGATCGGCCGCCTGAAGGGCATACAGACCTTCATCACCTGCACCGACGCCGAAGACCTGGCCGGCGCCGCCATCGGCCAGGCCTGGCGAGTGGAGAACGGGGAACTGAAGGACGCGTAAACAAAAATGAGATAGGGGACGGTTCCTTATCTCACTGAAAAAGTGAGATAAGGAACCGTCCCCTATCTCATTTCAGAGCTCCAGCGTTCCCTCGTCGATGAGCTTCACCCGGCCGTTGATGCTGAGCACGGTGAGCTTGCCGTTCAGGATCGCGGCGCGGACCAGTATCGTGCCGCCGGGCTGGTTTACGGGCATTTCGCAGGTTTTGCCGGCGGCCGCGGCCAGCCAGCAGCCGACGGCGGCGGAGCCGCTGCCGCAGCCGTGCTCTCGCACCAGGGTGCCGGCGGAGGGCACATAGACGATGGGGTTGATGAAGCGCGAGGGCGCGTTCCACAGCAGCGCGCCCAGGGCGTCCGCGCCGATGGCGGTGTTCCACTGGGGCAGGTATTGGCGGACTTCCGCTTCGCCCAGGCCGATGCCCGCGGGAATGATCAGGTGGGCGATGCCCGGCATGCGCACCAGCGGCGCGCGGAACATTGCCTCGCCCGCGATAAGGTCGATCTGCTCAATGGACGTGGGCAGGGGCATGCGCACCGTGCCCAGCCAGTCGTCGCCGTCGCGCAGTATGGCGCAGGGCACCGTGCCGCCGTTGCCGGAGACCTCCAGCCGCAGGCTGCGCAGCTGGCCGTCGGCAAGACCGTCCCTGCGGCACAGCAGCGCGCCAAGGGCCATGGCGGCGTTGCCGCAGAACTCGCCGCCCATCATCTGAAGCCGCGCCCCGGCGCGCGGGTCTGTGGGGGCTTCCAGATAGCCCACCTGCTCGCCGCCCACGCAATCGGGCGCGAGGAGCCGTGCGGCGACGGCGGCCTGCTTCTCCCTCGGCACCGGGCTTGTGACCAGCACCGTGATGTTGCCGGTGGGGCTGAGCTTCACGTAATCGATCTTCATATCAGTTGAACCTGCTCAGGAATTGTATGGTGCGCTCGTGGCTGGGGTTGTTGATGATGTCCTTGGGGTTGCCCTGCTCCACGATCACGCCGCCGTCCATGAAGATCACGTGGTCGGACACGTCCCGGGCGAAGGCCATCTCGTGGGTGACGATGACCATCGTCATGTGCTCGGCGGCCAGCGCGCGGATGACCTTCAGGATCTCGCCGGTCAGCTCCGGGTCCAGGGCGCTGGTGGGCTCGTCGAAGAAGAGTATCTTCGGCCGCATGGCCAGCGCGCGGGCGATGGACACCCGCTGCTGCTGCCCGCCGGACAGCTGGTAGGGGTAGGCGTCCTCCCGGTCCGCCAGGCCCATTTTGGACAGCAGGTCGCGGGCGGTCTGCAGCACCTCGGCCTTCTCCCGCTTCTGGATCAGCAGCGGGGCCGCGGTGATGTTCTTCAGCACCGTGTAGTGGGGGAACAGGTTGAAGTTCTGAAACACCAGCCCGAAGCAGGCGCGGGCCTGCTTCAGCTCGGCGTGGGAGGCGTACACGGACTTGCCGCCCTCGTCGCGCACGGCGAACTTGCCCAGGTAGGCCAGGCTGCCGCCGTCCATGGTCTCCAACAGCGTGGCGCAGCGCAGCAGCGTGCTCTTGCCGCTGCCGGAGGGCCCGATGATGGACACCACCTGGCCCTCGCTGACCGTCAGGGAGATGTCGGAAAGCACCTGCACGCCGTCAAACGACTTGCGGCAATGCTTGATTTCCAGTATATTCATGCCGCGCACCCCCTACCTGTAGTAGCCCAGCGCCTTCTCACACCGGGACATGGCGAAGGCCACCACCGAATTCATCAGGTAGTAGAACCCGCCGGCGATCACAAAGGGCATGAAGCTGGACTGGCTGTTGGCGATCTGCTTGCCGATGGAGAACATCTCCATGTAGGCCAGCGTGAAGGCCATGGACGTGTCCTTGACCAGCGTGATCACCTCGTTGGTCACGCTGGGCAGTATGCGCTTGACCACCTGAGGCAGTATGATGCGCATGAAGGTCTGCCCCTTGCTGTAGCCCAGCACGTGGGCGGCCTCGTACTGGCCCACCGGCATCGACTCGATGCCGCCGCGGTAGATCTCGGCGAAGTAGGCCGCGTAGTTCAGCGCGAACGCGATGATGATGGCCAGCAGCTTCTGCTTCACCAGCAGCGTGTAGCCGAACAGGTAAAACGGCCCGTAGGCCACCGCGATCAGCTGCAGCATCAGCGGCGTGCCGCGCAGTATGGAGATATACACCTTGGTGACCGCCTGCACCACCCTGTTCTTGGACATGCGCAGCAGGGCCACCACCAGGCCCAGCGGCAGCGAGAACAGCAGCGTCAGAAAGAATATGGCGCAGGTGCGGCCCAGGCCCTCGCTCATCTTGAGGATCATGCCGGTGAGTGTCATGCAAAAGCTCCTTCGCGTAAAATAGAATCAAAGGGCACGCCGGTCACGACGGGCCCTCTGATGAATGCGCTGAACGGGCGCTTACTTCGCGGCCAGGACCAGGAAGCTGGTGTCCAGCTCATACTTCTCGCCCAGCGCCAAATAGGTGCCGTCCTCCACCAGCTGCATGTAGGCGCCTTCGACCTGCGCGCACAGCTCGGTGTCGGCCTTGCGGAAGCAGATGCCGTACTTCTCGGAGGCGAAGGATTCGTCCAGGCAGTAGTAGTCGTCGCCGTACTTGTTGATCTTGTCGTTGGCCACGGGCGCGTCCACGGCGATGGCGTCGATGGCGCCGGCCTGCAGGTCGGTGAAGGCGATGTTGTAGTTCTCATAGGGCTGCAGCGTGCCGAAGGTGGCGCCCAGGGCCGCCGCTTCGCCGTCGCCGGTGAGCGCCGCCTCGGCGGAGGTGCCCATCTGCACGCCCACGGTCTTGCCGGCCAGGTCGTCGAAGCTCTCGATGCCGGTGCCCTTCTTGGTCAGGATCATCTGGCTGTTGTCGGAGTAGGGGGTGGAGATGGTGAAGCGATCCTCGGTGATGCCGTTGGCATAGACGGTCAGGCCCGACCAGATGCAGTCGATCTCTTCCGCGTCCAGCTGGATGTCCTTGGTATCCCAGTTGATGGGCACGATCTCCAGGTTCCAGCCCAAGATATCACACACCTTCTGGCACATCTCCACGTCGAAGCCGGCGTATTCGCCGTTGTCGTCCAGGTAGGAATAGGGCGGATATTCGGCGTCGATGCCCATCTTAAAGGTAAATCCCTCGGCGCAGGCACAGCCCGCCAGCACAAACAGCATAACCAGTGCGATGGAAAGCAGCTTCTTCATAATGTTTCCCTCCATGAATAGGTTGTGACACCAGTTTACCACTTTATTCAGCTAAAGTACAGAGCGGAAACGTTACTTTTATTTGAAGAGCGTGTAATGGGCGGACTATTCCACGACGGTGATTTTGATTTTGGCCGTCTTGCCAGCGCACTTGGCGGTGATGGTGGCCGTGCCGGCCTCGAACGCGACACACCAATCGTCGTCGACGTCCACAACATCAATGTTGCTGGTGCTGAGTTTGACAGGGTAGATGCAGGTGGAGGGCGTCATTTTCAGCAGGTTGGTCAGATAGAATCCCTCGCCCTTTTTGACGGTGATACTGCTCTTGCTGAACTGGATGGATTTGGGCTTGGCGTACTTGCGCAGCAGCTTGCTTCCCTTCATGATCTTCGTGGTTTTGCTGAAACTGAAGCAATAATAATCATCGCCTTTTTCCGTGGGCACATATTCGATGCATCCACCTCTGATCGTGCAGTGCTTCTTGATGATTGACAATAACTTAATACAGCCCGCGATATCGACGCTCTTGAGCTTGGTGCCGTCGATCTGAATGCGGCAAAGCTTTTTCAGGCCGGTGATCTTCAAGGTTTTCAGGGGCGCTCCAACGACATCCAGATCTGCCAGAGCGGTGTTCTTCCTCAGATCCAGCGATGTCACGGGTTCGTAAACGGTCAAACTGCCCAGAGCGGTGAAGTATTGGATGCCCTCAAGGCTTCTGATGCCGTTGTCGCCAAACAAACCGATACTCCTGGCCTTGCTGATCTCTTTGCTGCTCAGCTTGCCGTCGCCGTTCTTGTCGAATTCCTTTGAAATGTACTTCCTGAAGGCCTTGTCGGGGAAGTTCTTCTTGTTGATGGCGACCGTCTTACCGGACGCGAACGCGGTGGTGACGCTCAGTACCATCATCAGGGTCAGGACCAGGGCCAAAAGGCGTTGTGCGGTGTGCTTCATGTTCATTCCCTCCATCTCATTCAGTTGTATACAAGGTGGCGGCCCGTCGCCACAAGGCAGTCGATATCGTCGTAGGCGTTTTCCAACCTTTCCTGATGATACTGGAAATAACCGTCGTAGATTTCCTGCGTAACGCCTTTCTCATCCCATTCGCGCAGAACGTCGCCGGTGGAGCGCTTCTTTTCGTTTGCGTACCGTTCGATCAGAAACAGAAAGAATACCATTTCATCCGTCAAGCCAACTCACTCCTTATATGGGTCGAATTGCGCGGGTCTCCGGTGACGCGTTCGACCTCCCACATTTCAAACACGGCTCTTTCTGAGAATTCCCACAAGGCCAGCTTCGCGTTTTCCAGCATGTTATGCGTTTCTGAGGTCAAAAACGACCTGGCCGCGTCCATCTGGCTCATGTTATACTTTTCCATGATGCGCGGGATGACATGCATATTGTAGTGATCGAGCGAAAAACTGAACAACCTGTTCATGGGCGAATCACTTCCTTGCAGCGCAGTAAGTGGATGGCTCTGGCCGTTTTGAACGCATATTGGTCTTTCAGTTTTTGAGGCAACAGGCGGCGAATCGCCTCCTGTTCGTCATACATGCCGTCGAGGAAAAGGTCGATGACCGACGCGGTCTGATCATTGACTACAGGACCGACAATGATATCCCATTCCTGGGGCACAGGGCTGCCCTTCCGATTCTTCACGACAAAGCGCAGCCAATCCAGGTTAGGCTTGTCGAATCTGAGAATACACAATTCATCCATCGCTTTGTCGTCAATCTCATAGACGCTGACAAAGGATTCTGACTGGCGAAGGCGAAGCGCGGTTCTCTTGGCCCACTTTGCCGCCTGATCCAGATCGCTGGTGGTATAAAAGCCCTTGCCAAAGTCCAGTTCCCGCTGAAGCTTCAATAATCGGGGCTCTTTGACGGGCACATTGCTCCCGTGATACAGAATCATGGCGACATGACCTCCTCCGACTCTATTATACAGGAATTCACTTCGGAATTCAATGATGTTTTGGCAATGACATATTCTCTGCTTTACATCATATCTTTTTTATGATAGAATATTATCATTGTCCCTTGGTGCGATGCTTTGTTTTTTTCGTTGTTCTGCTGACCGGATTCCCTCCCGCATCTGGCGATGCTCACAGGCTTGTGCCTCCCTGCTCCCGCCGGGCTGTCCCCATTGCGTGATCCGCTCTCGCAGGCTGTGGCTGGACAGGAGTATCATTATCCCCATCATGCGTCTTGGCGATCAGGCCCTGCCGCGGACCCGACTGGCACCTCCGTGGATCGCTCCCCGCTTGTCAGCGGATCGTCGCGCCGGGATGCCTTCGCTCGGCATGATGGGAACGTAGGTTGGAGAACCTTATGAAGTTGTCTGTGATGATGAACTCTACTGTTCATTATCACAGCTTGCATTATAATGTACATCTGTGTTCATGTCAAGAAGAAATGAGCAGTTACGCACATATTTAACTTGATTTTTGCATTACACCCGTATATAATGGAATCAGCGAAGAAACGGCACGAAACGGGGAGGAACGACCCATGACGATAGGCGAGAAGATCAAGCGGGTACGCAAGTTCCGCAAGATGACGCAGGCGGAGCTGGGCACGGCGGTTGGCCTGGGAGAGAACGCCCAGAATCGCATCGCCCACTACGAGCGCGGCACCCGCGTCCCGCAGAAGGAGCTGCTGGACAGGATGGCGGAGGTGCTGGACGTGAACCGCTATATGCTCTATGATCTGACCGGGCAGAACAACAGCGAGTTCATCCAAATGATGTTCTGGATCGAGGAAGTCAACCCAGGCATCTTCCGGCTGTTCCAGCTTCAGAGGTTCCCCGGCGAGAAGTGCAATGAGAGCGACGATCCAGGCGTGTACTACCACGACACGGACGAATGGCCTGCCCGTTCGCCGGTGGCGATGTGGTTCAACGGCGGCATGATCAACGACTTCATGCGGGAATGGCTGATCCGCATGGACGAGAAGCGCGCCGGGCTGATCACGAAGGATGAATACTTTGAGTGGAAGCTCAACTGGCCGGACACCTGCGACGATTGTGGGAGGCATGAGCCGACGAAGCGGTGGAGAAAAGTCTAAAAAGGTGATGACATGACTCCCGGAAACAACGCCGGGAGTTTGTTATGCAATCCGAGATCTTATTTGTTAATTTAATATGAATCGACACTAAATGCAATTCTGTAATATACCTCAATTGTATTATAGGTGAAAGGGGGGATGAACATGGAGCTGTCTCCGGCGCGCAGAGACGGTGTAATGGACGCTATGAAGCGGTATTCATCCATGGTCTATCGCCTGGCATATGCACGAACGCGCAACCATGCGGATGCTGAGGATATTTATCAGGAGGTGTTCCTGAAACTGGCGAGGGCCGACATTTCCTTTGAGAACCAGGAGCATGTCAGGGCGTGGCTGTTGCAGGTAACGGTCAATAGTTCAGTAAATCTCTTTCGAAGCGCCTGGCGGCGACATGTGCAGACGGTCGAAGCGCTTCCGGAGAGGGCGTCTCCAAGGGATGGCGATGATCGCTATGAATCGCTGAACCGGGCATTGGACATCCTGCCCGTCCGCTACCGCGCGGTCATACATCTATACTACTATGAGGAAATGTCCGTGGATGAAATATCGGCTGTACTAAACACCAAGCCCGCCACGATCCGCTCCCGCCTCGCGCGAGGCAGGGAACGGCTGAAGCGGGAACTGACACAGAACAAGGAGGCGAATCCGAATGCTTAAAGACGATTACAATGCCATCTATGATCGGATTCTGCCCAGCCGATCATTGGAAGCTGAAACGGAGGCTCAAATAATGGCACACTTTGATGGAAAGAAACTGATAAAGCCCATCAGCCGGACCGCGGTCATCGCCATCGCGCTGGCTGTGCTGCTGGTGGGGACGGCCATCGCGGCCACGCTGCAATCCAACATCCTGTCGAACCTGTTCCGGGGCAGGACGCCCAGCCCCGAGGCGGAGGCATCGCTGATCCGGGATGCCGGGCAGGTGTCCGACGCGGGCATCACATTGAAGCTGGATGAATACTTGGCGGATCAGAATACGCTGAATCTGTCCTGGACGGTCACCTCCGAACGCGACGAGCCCGTCTACTACGTCACCTGGGCGGATATCGACGACCACGGGCTGACGGAGGCGGACGAGGCACAGGGCTATGTGCCCGGCTTCCCTTATGGCAGCAGCGACGAGAGCATCGGCGACAACGCGCTGGTGCGGCTGGCTCCGGCAGCAAACACCTATACCAGCTATATGTCCCAGGGCTGGGCTCACGGCATCGACCGTCCGCTGACGGCGCGGATATTCGTTCGGGCTTACACCACTGATCTTGTCATGAAGCAGACGGACTTCCGTGCCCCAGAGCTGTACTGTATGGAGCCCGGAGACGCGGCGTGCGCTGTGGTCAAGGACATCGAAGCTACCGGGGGTATCCCCATGGCCTGCAATCTGCCACTGTGCTATGTGGGCAGCTACGACGCCTACCGGCAGGCGTTGGGGAACGGCACCGAGCCCGAGGAGATCTGCGACGCGCTGGCGGCGTCCGGCCTGTTCCACCCGCTGAAGGATTTGACGCTCGAAGTGGAAATCGCCGAACCGATCGATACCGCCAGCTTTGAACTGGCCGAGCCGCAGACCTTCGAGCTGCCCGGCAGGACAGTTGTGTTGAAAGCCATGAAGTTCGACATCGCCTCCACGCTGATCCAGTATGACATCATTCTGGATAACGATGCGGACACGAATGCCGCAATGTGCTGGTATCTGGTCGCAGGCCCGGACGGAAAGGTGAAAAATGTGGAGTGGTCGCTGAGCCTGAGCGGCAGCGAAGCGGAAACCGTCGAGCGCGATGGCAAATCCTGCACCGTTATCCATTACGACCTTGGCAGCGATTCGCCCGTGACCGACCTGCCGGAGAGCCTGACCTTCATTCCTGTGAGCGATCTTCCCCGGCAGGAAGGCGAACCCTCGACGGCCTATTGGCAGCGCGTCGCCGATCAGGCGAAGGTGGAAGATTGCTTTACAATCAAGTTGAAATAATAATATCTGTATGACAATCCATGCCCCGGTGCGAATGCATCGGGGCATCCTGACGGGTAAAGCAAGAAAGAAACAAGCAGTAGAGAAAAAATGAAAAACAAGTGATCCATTTCCCCTTCCTATCGCGTCATATAAGTGTTGATCGATCAATAAGCGGTATGGCCTTATACTCATCAGATAATTTAAAGCAAATGGTATATCAGAACAGCGTCTCCTTTCGAGCTGTCCCATGTGGAAAGCTCTTATTCATAGCTTTCCTCTTTACATCATATCTTATTTGTGATAGAATACTATCAATAAAAACCAGTTGAGCTTATGGCGTGAAAGGAGTCGCCTATGATCATCAAACCGTCTTCCGCGCTGCGGAACAACTACAGCGGCATTTCCAACATCGCCAAACAGACCCAGGAGCCGGTCTATATCACCGTGAACGGCGAAGGCGACGGGGTTTTCATGGACATGGAAGCCTTTGAAAAGCGGGAGCAGCTGCTCAACCTGCGGGCGCGCATCCTCCAGGCGGAGGAGGAACGCCTGCGCGGAGCCAAGACCATGAGCATTTCTGAGGCGCGGGAGGCATTGAGAAAACTATGACAGTTGAAATCCTCCCCTCCGCCTGGGAAGGCCTGGCGCGAATCAAGTGCCACGTGCAGGCCGACTTCGGCGAGGACGTGGCGCTCAATGTAGCCGACCGCATCCTGAACAGCCTGGAACGCCTGGAGCAGTTCCCGGATTCCGGCTCTATGACGCCAGATCCGTGGCTGAACAACATGGGTTTCCGCATGGTCATCAGCGACAAGAGGAATGTATCCATTTTCCGCAAGGTAGGCGAGAGCATTTTCGTTTACATCATTGCGGACACCCGAACAGAGTACACCAAGGTATTCAAGGATATGTTGTTATCTGATCCAGGGGTTATCGGATAGTAGACGAAAGTAATAAGCAATTGTAGAAAGAACAAATTGCTTCGATGTATACAAGATATATGAAATAACACTTGAGAGAGCTAAGGCTGACTACTGGTCATCTGAGGGAGAAAACGTTATGGGAAACTCTCATTCATGGATTCGGAAGATGTATTATATACTTTCTTTAACTATGCTTTTGTTTATTTGTGGAGCCATAGTATCTATCAGCACTATTCAAACTCGGTTTGAAAAGTGTTGGATTGTTTTCCCTATAATTATTTATCTTGTGCTATATTGTATAAAGCATTTTTCAAGAAGAACAAGCCTCTCTCGAATTCCCCTTGAAATAGTTGCGATTCTCGCTTCTATCTGCCTTTTCCTATTTCAAAAAGTGGAAGTTATGCAACAATTTATTATTCAACATGTTGAAGTGTTGGCCTTTTTCATTATTCTCAATTTCCTATTAAGCATAACATATTTTAAAAAAATAAGCGAGATAGATACTATTCCATCTGAGGAAACAAAGGATAACAATCCATTGTTTAATATTTTCTATCTCAACACATCTAAAGCCCATGAAATAGCGATGCTTATTGATAATCGTATTATGAAAACAGTTGAAAAAGAGCAGACTTCCGAAGCAATAATAAAACATCAGAATGCTATAAGACTTGGGAAAAGCGACTATCTTGCCTCAAATGTTGAATATGCATCCGAGGATAGCACAAAGAAAAGAGTATATGAAAGCTTCGATGTCAAAAACACTAAATCAATAATGCTGAAAAAAATCTATGAAACTGTTGCAGGAAAAGGAATTAGTCAAGATCTTGGCGTAGGTCAATTAATTCTCTTTAAAGACATCAAACTAAAGCAACTCAATGTAGATGATACTGTGATGATACTTAAAATATTGCAAGAAAGCAAACTAAGGAATCAAGCTAACGATAGTATCGAAATTAACTTTAACAAGATGATGGAGAAAATGCTGGATGATTTTACGATTGACTATTCTTTCACTTATTCCATGGGGAATGGAGACAAGAGCCCTTGTCTGATTCAACTACCATATAGATCCATAAGCGACTTTGAAAACGGATACCAACATAATGATTTACAGTTAGGACAACTCAGTCTAATTGGAATTTATAGAGGCAAAATCGACTTCAAACAACAAGAAAGCATTTCTTCGAGATTTCTCGAATTGATATCAGACTCAATTAACCAAGAAATGCAGACAGAGACGCCTGGCATTGGAATGAGGCTAAGTGAAAAGAATACAATAGTAAATCAAGTTCCTTTCGAGTTTAAGCATAAGAAGCTAACAGAGGAATACCATCTTATTGACGTGATCGCGATAATACAGGAGATTCGTTTCAAGGAGACAAATAATGAGTAAGAAGCTATACCTTTACCATCCTGAAAGACTACATGAACTTCAAGGATCTTTGCAAGAATACTCTTTTTGCAGCATTTCCTCATTCATTTATCATTATGAAAGCGTTGAAAAGCTGATGGCGGAAGGGGACGATATTGATAATATAGTTGTAGATCTTTCAAGTTTGATTAAAGACGGGAATTTCTTTCGAGTTTTCACTGAACGGTATATTATGGCTCTTGCTGATCAAGGAGAAGAAGTTCATTTCTGCCTTATGCAGGACTTGTTTGATGCCTTTAATAATCATTATCCGTATCTGTTCGATAATGAGGATATCGACAAGAAATTCTGTAAGTTTGAAGACTCTCAGATAGAAGACAAGTATCATTTCAAACCTTTTCAACAAGTACCTTTGTATATTTATGACGCGCAGGAAATAGTGAATTCCATCATTCATGATAAGCATATAACATCCTTAGCCTGTCTTATTGACGATTGGGAGGGTGTAATCTTAAAATACAATCTTTCCGATATCATTATGCGATTAATGAAATCCGAGATTGAGTATATTGATATTTCTTCTGCACTTCGAACGATGAAGCTTCGAAGTGATCTAGTTTTTCAATTCGAAATCCTTTTTCAGAAGATTGGTGAATCGACAAGTGTAAAGTACTGTGCAGATAGCAGTACTTCGGAAAATGCAATCGTTCTATTTCCTTTTGTTTTTTCGGAATTATGCGAAATGAGCATGATTGATGTAGCAAATCAAGATGCTCTTGATGAGCCAACCAAAGTTGATATCAATACTCTCATGCAACAGGTCCAGCAGCAAGGAGATAAAATCTGTTCATTGCTAAAAGGACATAGTGATTTTAAGACCGATTTCAGAGAAAGCCTACTGAAATTCTCTTTCTTCAATGTGATGAAAGAACAGAGTATCTTTTCGATCTTGATCTGTGGGGAATCTGGTATTGGAAAAACCGAGTTTGCTAAAATTGTTTCCAAGATCATTTATCCGGAGGAGTCATTAATTAAGATCAATTTTGGCAATTATTCAACAGAAGGTGTTCTGAATAGTCTTATCGGTTCGCCTTTGGGATATGTTGGTAGCGAAGAGGGAGGTGAACTGATCAATAAAATAGCTTTATCTAGATCGAAAGTCATACTTATTGACGAGTTTGAAAAAGCCACAATGGGCGTATATAATTTCTTCTATGAATTATTGGAAGATGGTAAATTCACAGATAGGCATGGAATAGAGCATGATTTAAATGGATACATTATCGTGTTTACTTCTAACATGACTCAAAAACAATATCAAAGGCAAATCCCAGACTCTCTAAAATCAAGGTTTGATATGGTTTACTGTTTTATCGAGTTAACACAAGAAGAGAAACAATCCTATATTATTGATACTGCAAATAAGCTTATTGATAAACTCAACATTCATTTTGGCGTTATAGTAGATATTAAAACAATAGAAAAAGAATTGAACGAACTAACAAAATATAAGAATCTTAGGGATATGAAAAAAGAAATTGAAGGGCTAGTTTTCAGTGCATTTATAAAACGGTTAGATGAGCAATCGAATAAACAATAAGAATAGAGCAGAGTAAGATGGTTGCCTTTACTCTGCTCTATTCTACACCACATTTCCACACCGCAACTCACTCAGGGACCCATCTTCGACGGTTTTTAAGAAAATTGGTGTAAATCTGGTGTAGTAACCGGCCTCTGCCAGTATCATTGTGCCTGAAAAGCCCCACACCGCAGGGCTTTTCGGCCTCCACATCACTCCAGCGGCTTCATAGTCGGGAACAGCAGCACGTCCCTGATGGAATCGCTGCCGGTCAGCAGCATCACCAGGCGATCCACGCCGAAGCCGAGGCCGCCGGTGGGGGGCATGCCGTACTCCAGGGCGTTGATGAAGTCGTAGTCCACCTGGGCGCGGCTTTCCGGGTCCAGGGCCTTGCGCTGGGCCACCTGCTTCTCGAAGCGCTCGCGCTGGTCCAGCGGGTCGTTCAGCTCGGAGAAGGCGTTGCCGAACTCGGTGGCGTTGATGAAGTACTCAAAGCGCTCGGTGAAGGCCGGGTCGTCGGGCTTGCGCTTGGCCAGCGGGCTGATCTCCACCGGGTAGTCGTAGATGAAGGTGGGCTGGATCAGCTTCTCCTCGACGAAGGCGTCGAAGAACTCGGCCAGGATCGCGCCCTTGGTGGGCACCTCGGGCAGCTCCACGTGGTGGGCCTTGGCGGCGGCGACGGCGTCCTCGTCCGTCTTCCAGTCGGCAAAGTCCACGCCGCTGTACTTCTTTACAGCCTCCACCATCGTCAGCCGCTCCCAGTGGCCGATGTCGATGTCGTGGCCCTGGTACGGCACCACAAGGCTTCCCCGCACCCGCAGGGTCACTGTCTTCATCATGTCCTCCACCAGGTCCATCATGCCGTGGAAGTCGGTGTAGGCCTCGTACAGCTCGATGGTGGTGAACTCCGGGTTGTGCTTGGTGTCCATGCCCTCGTTGCGGAAGATGCGGCCCACCTCGTACACCCGGTCCAGGCCGCCTACGATCAGGCGCTTCAGGTACAGCTCCGTCTCGATGCGCAGCACCATGTCCATGTCCAGCGTGTTGTGGTGGGTGTAGAAGGGCCGGGCGGACGCGCCGATCTCAAAGGGGGTGAGGATCGGGGTGTCCACCTCCAGGTAGCCGCGGCCGTCCAGGAAGGCCCGCAGCTCGCGCAGGATCAGGCTGCGCTTGACGAAGGTGTCCTTCACCTCGGGGTTTACGATCAGGTCCACGTAGCGCTGGCGGTAGCGGGTGTCCGTGTCCGTAAGGCCGTGGAACTTCTCCGGCAGCGGGTGCAGGCTCTTGGTGAGCAGCGTGTATTCCGAGGCGTGCACCGAGATCTCGCCGGTCTTGGTCTTGAACACGGTGCCGGTCACGCCGATGATGTCGCCGATGTCCAGGGCCTTGAAGTCCTTGTAGGGCTCTTCGCCCACGTCGTCGCGGCGCACGTAGATCTGCATGGCGCCGTCCGGGTCCTGCAGCTGGGCGAAGCTGGCCTTGCCCATCACGCGGCGGCTGAGCATGCGCCCGGCGATGCGGACGGTCTTGCCCTCCAGCGCGTCGTAGTCGCGGCGGATCTGGCCGGAGGTGTGGGTGCGGTCGTAGGTGGTGATCTCATAGGGGTTTCGGCCCGCTTCGATCAGCGCGTTCAGCTTGTTCAGGCGGATGGTATCCTGCTCGGTGTAGCCCGCGGGGACCTGGTAGGTATGTGCCATGCTCGTAACTCCTCTCGGTGGGATGTGGATCAGCGCTTGCGGATGGACAGCACCTTCAGCCGGACGACGCCGCCGGGGGTGTTGGCCTCGACGATATCGCCGACCTTCGCGCCGGTGCCCTTGCCGTCGGTGTCGCACAGCGCGATGCCGATGGGGGATTCGTTGGAGATGAACAGCTTCAGCGGGTCGGCCTCGGTGAAGCCCACCAGCGTGTACTCGTCCTCCTCGTCGTATTCCATGTCCAGTACGCGCACCACGGTGCCCAGCGCGGCGGTGGTGGCGTCCACGTCGCTGTCGTCCACGAAGGTGGCGGTGCGCAGCTCGGCCTCGATGCGGGCGATGTTGCCGTACACCTCGGCCTCGTGGGCCTTGGCGGCGTCGTACTCGGCGTTCTCGCTGAGATCGCCGAAGCCCTTGGCGGTGCCGATCTCCTCGGCGACGCGCTTTTTCTCCTCGTTCAGCTGGGCCAGCTGCTCCTCCAGCTTCTTCTTATCGGTATAGGTGAGTATGCGGGATTCTGCCATGATGAAACCTCCTGGGATCTGCGTGATCGCATATATACATGAATTGAGCCGAATAAGAAGCGACACTGCGCGAACCTACGCAGTGCCTGCCTATTCGGACCGAAAAGTATTATACATCGTTTATGGCGCGTTGTCAACGGGGTAAAGCCATCATTTTTGCCGCGAAAGGGCGCGCCGCGCCGGGCCCGGGGCCGGTGTTTGCGCCAAAGAGCGGGGAATGTCACGATATTGTCATATTTCGGGCCGACTTTGAACCTGTTTGCGGTTGCAGAACACATGCTTTGTCTGTATAATGTGACCGATTCACGATTACAAATGGGAAGGCAGGCACTTGAAGTGGCGAACAACTATCCTTCTGATTACGATAACAGGCCCCGGGTACAGGCCGGCATATCGCGCGACAGTCAGGCGGGCGCGCGGCGGCCCGCGACGGCGCAGCGCAGGCCCGCGTCCGCTGCCGGTCAGCGGCCGGCTTCCGGTCAAAGGCCCGTTTCCGGACAAAGGCGGCCCGCCCCGGGTCAGCGGCCGGCTTCCGGACAGCGGCCGGCTTCCGGACAAAGGCGGCCGGCTTCCGGACAGCGGCCGGCCTCGGGTCAGCGGCGCGCGCCCCAGGGCAGCCGCGGCGGCCGCAGGAAGCAGCCCAACCGCTTGCCGCTGTTCGCGGCGCTGGCCGCGGTGCTGGTGCTGGTGCTCGTGCTGGTGGTCGTAAAGCCCTTCGGCGGGCAGGACAAGCCCGCCCCGACCCCCGCCAACCCGGCGGAGCCGGCCTTCAAGGAGCTGCAGCCCGCCGTGGAGGTCCAGGAGCCGGTGGACGCCGCGGCGCTCTCCGAGAAGCTGGCCGATACGGAGTATGAGGCGGGCAGCCTCTCGGAGGCGGACATGGCCAAGGTCACCGACCTGAAGATCTATCCGGGCCTGCCCGACGAGTGGCTGAACGTGCTGCTGATGGGCACGGACGAGCGCACGCTGAACGACAGCGCCCGCACCGACGCGCTGATCATCTGCTCGATCAACAAGAACACCGGCGAGGTGAAGCTGTCCTCGATCATGCGCGATCTGGCCGTGGAGCTGAAGGACATCGGCAAGTGGAGCGGCACCTACCGCATCAACGCCGCCAACTACTTCGGCGGCCCGAACCTGGCGATGCGCACGGTGAACGAGTATTTCAACATGAACATACAGTACTACGTCATGGTGAACTACTTCGGCTTCCAGAAGATCGCCGAGCGCCTGGGCGGCATCGACCTGGACATCACCGAGGCCGAGAAGGACAAGATCAACGACATGATCGTGGAGCAGTACCGGTTCGCCAAGCGCTCCGGGGTGGAGGAGCCCCAGGAGTGGAACGTGTTCCTGGAGACCTACGGCGAGAACACCCACCTGAACGGGCGCATGACCCTGGCCTACGCCCGCATCCGAAAGCTGACCGGCGGCGACGCCATGCGCACCGAGCGCCAGAGGATCGTGCTGGAGAAGCTGCTGGAGAAGATCAAGCAGCTGGACGCCATGCAGATGGCCTCCCTGGCCTCGGAGATGATCGGCGAGGTCAAGACCAATCTGCCCTTCAACGACATGTTCAACCTGGCCGTGAAGGTGTGCGCCAACGGCCTGGGCAACATGAAGGGCTTCAGGATGCCCATCGCCGGGACCTTCAAGGAGGAGTACCGCAACGATCAGTCCATGCTGTACGACTGCGACTTCGCCAAGAACACCCTGGAGCTGTACAACTTCATCTACGAAAACTGACCCATTCGGCTGTCATTTCAGCGGGGAGCGGCGGTTGCCGCTCCCCGCTGATGCAATGGGATTGTCGTGCGCGCGGATATGTGGTATAATGGTAATATCCATGTGGTATCACGCCGCTTTTTGGAGGCTTTGAATGTACGTTCACCTGAAGCGAGTCCTGGACTTCCTGCTTTCGCTGCTGGCGCTGGCGGTGCTTTCGCCGCTTCTTTTTGGGCTGGCCGTCGCCGTGAAGGCCACGTCGCCCGGGCCGGTGTTCTTCCGGCAGAAGCGGGTGGGGAAGGGCAAGACCCATTTCATGATCTACAAATTCCGCACCATGCGCACCGACGCGCCCAAGGACCAGCCCACCCACCTGCTGCAGAACCCGGAGGCCTTCATCACGCCCGTGGGGCGCTTTCTGCGCCGCAGCAGCCTGGACGAGCTGCCCCAGCTGATCAACATACTCAAGGGCGAGATGGCCGTGGTGGGGCCGCGCCCGGCGCTTTGGAACCAGTTTGACCTGATCGCCGAGCGGGACAAATATGGCGCCAACGACCTGCGCCCGGGCCTGACCGGCTGGGCCCAGATCAACGGCCGGGACGAGCTGCCCATCGACGTGAAGGCCCGCCTGGACGGCGAATACGTGCGCCGCATGAGCCTGGGCTTTGACGCCCGCTGCGTGCTGGGCACCGTGCTCAGCGTGGTCCGCGCCGAGGGCGTGGTGGAGGGGGCCCAGGCCACCGACGGGCCGTTTGTCGCCGTGCCGTCCGATGGCGGCGGCAATCCGTCCGATGCCGCCGGGCCGTCCGCCGCCGGCGGCAAGCCGTCCGATGCCGCGCCGCGTCCCGCGCGGCCGGGCCGCATGAACCGCGCCTTTTTGACCGTGGACCTGGAGGAATGGTATCACCTGGACTACCTGAAGGGCTATCACTGCCGCGAGAGCGGCGTGCGGGTGCTCCCGCAGCTGTTCGACTTTCTGGACATGCTGGACGACATGGGCGTGAAGGTCACGTTCTTCTGCGTGGCGGAGATCGCCGCCGAGAACGCGGGCCTGCTGCGGGAGATACTGCGCCGGGGCCACGCCCTGGGCTGCCACGGGCTGGACCACGACCTGCTGAGCAACAAGAGCCTGGAGCAGTTCGTCGACGAGACCCGCCGCGCCAGGGATATGATCGAGGCGGCCGCGGGCCGCGGCGTCACCGGCTACCGCGCCCCCTGCTTCACGATGGAGCGGGACAAGCTGGAGGCCCTGCGCGCGCTGGGCTTTACCTACGACAGCAGCAAGATCCGCTTTGCCCAGCACCCGCTGTACCGCAACCTGGAGCTCGACGGCTTCGAGCGCCCGGAGGACCTGGTGTACCGGGACGGCGACTTCACCGAGTACGAAATCCCCACGCTGGAGCTGTTTGGCTATTCCATACCCATCTCCGGCGGCGGCTATCTGCGGCTGTTCCCGTTCTGGCTGCTACGGCTGCTGCTCGCTCTGTACGCCAGGAAGCACGAGAACTTCACGATCTACGCCCATCCCTTTGAGCTGACCGCCATGCCGCTGCCGCTGCCGAAGGGGCTGGGGCGCGTGACCCGCTTCCGCTGCCTGGTGGGCAGGAAGCGCAACCTGAAGAAGCTTCGCAAGGTCATACGCTGGCTGAAGAAGCGGGGGGCGCGGTTCATCACCCTGGAACAGGACAGAAGGGAGCGTGGCCTCACGTGACGCGCGCCATACTGCTCACCGGGGCCTCGGGCATGATCGGCAGCCGGGTGGCCCTGGCGCTGTGCGAGCGCGGCCACAGGGTGATCGGCGTGGACATCGCCGGGCCGAAGCTCGACCACGGGAACTACACCCATGTGAACTGCGACCTGACCCGCCCGGACGACGTGGAGGCCCTGTTCCGGGCCCATCCGGCGGACCGGGCGATCCACCTGGCCGCGCTGGCCCACGTGACCGGCGAGGCGGACCTGAGCTGGAACCGCTATTTCCTGCTGAACGTGCTGGTCAGCCAGCACGTGTTTGAATGCGCCGCGCGGCGGTCGATGCCGGTGTTCTTTGCCAGCACCGTGGACGTGTACGGCATACCCGATGGCCCGGTCACCGAGCGGACGCCCCCCGCGCCGCTGGGCGGCTACGCCCGCTCGAAGTGGGAGGCGGAGAACCGGCTGGCGGCGCTGATGGGCGACACCCCGTACTTCATCGCCCGCTTCGCGCCGGTGTATACCTCCGAGGACCTGCGGGACGTGCGCAGGCGCTACTATCTGAAATACCCCGATGTCGCCTACCTGGTGGGCGGGGGCAGGGACTACGCCTTTCTGAGCGTGGACCGGGTGGCCGACGCGGTGTGCCGCTGGGCGGACCGGGACGCCGCCCTCGGGGGCGTCGTGAACTTCCGCGACGACGCGCCCTTCAATGCCGCGGAGCTGGTGGCGGAGGAGCGGCGCTTCGGCAAGGCGAACCGGGTGCTGCGCGTGCCGGAGTGGATGGCCCGGCTGGGCCTGCTGGCCGCGAAGCTGTGCCCGGACAGGCTGCGGCTGAACGTGAACAAGATACTGGCCCCGGCCCGCTTTGAGACCGGCGTCATGAACCGCTGGATAACTGGCGGGGACGGCGCGCCCTTCCGTGGCCGCCGCCCCGACCTGCGGGGCGTGCGGGTGCTGCTGCTGGAGGGCTTCGCCCGCCAGAACATGGCGCTCATGCCGGCGCTTAAAAAACTGGGCTGCCACGTGACCACGCTGAACGCCAGCCGGCTGGACGTGGGCTACGCCTCGCGCTGGCCGGACGCCAGGCTGCTGGAGCCCTGGGACCGGGACGACGCCGGGGCCTCCGCCAAGGTGATGCTGCGGGTGCTGGAGGCGGGGCACTACGACGTGGTGATCCCCACCACGGACTTCTCGGCCCGGCTGCTGGCAGACCACCACGAGGCCGTTTCCCGGCTGGCCCGCCCGGCGGAGAACGGCCCGGAGCTGTTCTACAGGGCCATGGACAAGCGACAGACCATGGCCTTTTGCGAGGCGGCGGACGTGCCGCACCCGAGGACCGCGCCGGACGCCGGCAGCGTGGAGGCGGTGCTGGCCGCCGGGCTGGGCTGGCCCGTCGTGATCAAGCCCCGCATCGGCTACGGCGGCATCGGCTTTCACGTGCTGCAAGACGAGAAGGCGCTGTGGGAGCGCTTCGGGGACACGGCCGCCCGCTGGGGCGACCTGCTGGCCCAGCAGTACATCCCCCAGACCGGGCGGCAGCTGCAGTGCCAGGTGTTCATGGACGAAAGCGGCGAGGCCCGAAGCGCCGTGCTGTTTGACAAGACCCGGTGGTATCCCGTCACCGGCGGCTCCAGCTGCTGCAACACCACGCTGCACGACGCGCGCGTCACGGGCGACTGCGTGCGGCTTTTGAAGGCCATGGGCTGGAAGGGCTACGCCGACGTGGACCTCATCGAGGACCCGCGGGACGGCGTCGCCAAGGTCATGGAGGTCAACCCCCGGGTGACCGGCGGCGTGAAGCTGTGCTTCGCCACCGGGACCGACCCCGCCCGGCAGATCGTGGAGCTGGCGCTGGGCCTGCCGGTGACCGAATACCCCGACTACCGGGACGGCGTGCGTCTGCGCTACATGCACACCGACCTGCTGTGGCTGCTGAAGTCCCCGAACCGGTTCAGGGCCAAACCCGGCTGGTTCGACTTCAGGCGCACCACCGACCAAATCTTCTCGCTGAAGGACCCCTGGCCATGGTTCACCTACACCGCGCAGGGCCTGCGCCGGTGCAAGGGGGAGATGGCCAAGCGGAATCAGTGAGCCGGCGGAGGAATATAACATGGCAGACATTACCGCGATCGTGCTGACCCGGAACGAGGAACAGAACCTGCCGGACTGCCTGCGCTCGCTGGAGGGCTTCGCCCGGCGCGTGGTGGTGGTGGACAGCGGCAGCACGGACGCCACCTGCGCCATCGCCCGGCGCGCCGGGGCGGACGTGCTGGAGCACCCCTTCGAGACCCACGCCCGCCAGTTCAACTGGGCGCTGGACAACGCCGGCGTCGACACCGCCTGGTGCCTGCGCCTGGACGCCGACGAGCGGCTGACCCCGGCGCTCTGCGCCGAGCTGGAGGCGCTGATGGCCGGGCACGCGAACGACGACGTGAACGGCATCGTGCTGCAGGCGTGGCTGTACTTCATGGGCAGAAGGCTTACCCACGTGAAGAACATGAAGCGCAAGCTGATGGTGTTCAAGACCGGCCTCGCCCGCGTGGAGGACCGCCACATGGACGAGCACACCCGCCTGCTGTCCGGCCGCTCCGTGGACGCGAAGGAGCGCTTCCTGCACTACGATTACAAGGACATGACCCACTACATCGCCAAGCTGAACTGGTACGCGGGCCGCGAGGTCCGGGACTACTTCGATCATATGGAGGGGCGGGGGCAGAACGACGGCCTGGACGCGGTCAACAGCGCTGTGCGCAGCCGCAAGTTCGGGGTCTACTACCGCATGCCCATGTTCCTGCGCTGCTGGATGATGTTCGTCTATTCCTACGTGTTCCGCCTGGGCTTTCTGGACGGCCGCGAGGGCTTCCTGTACCACTACATGTACCACCGCTGGTACCGGACGCTGGTGGACGCGAAGATCTACGAGCACATCAAGACCGGCAAGTCCTTTGAGTCGCTGGGACCGCTGAAGGAGTGATTGACTTGAACATCGTCGAAATGCTGAAGGCCCTGCTGTTCGGCGTCGTGGAGGGCGTGGCGGAGTGGCTGCCCATCAGCAGCACGGGCCACATGATATTGCTGAACGAACTGATGCCGCTGAAGGTGTCCGCGGAATTCTACAGCCTGTTCGAGGTGGTCATCCAGCTGGGCGCGATCATGGCCGTGCTGGTGGTGTTCTGGGACAGGGTGTGGCCCTTTGGCCGGGCGAACAACCCCGAGCCCGCGGCGGCGGCGGGGCCGCTCAGCTATGTGAAGCTGGACAAGATCCGCCTGTGGCTGAAGATCGCGCTGGCCTGCCTGCCGGCGGCGGCGGTGGGCATACTGTTCGACGACGTGTTCGACCGGCTGTTCCACAACTACATGTGCGTGTCGGTGGCGCTGATCGTGTTCGGCGTGGCCTTCATCATCGTGGAGAACCTGAACAAGGGCCGAAAGCCCCACATCCGCAGCCTGGAGGCGCTGGACTGGCGCACCGTGGCGCTGATCGGCGTGTTCCAGCTGCTGGCCGCCGTGTTCCCGGGCACCTCCCGCTCCGGCGCGACCATACTCGGGGCGCTGATGCTGGGCGTGTCCCGGGCCGTGGCCGTGGAGTTCACGTTCTTCCTGGCCATACCGGTGATGTTCGGCGCGAGTTTGATCAAGCTCATCAAGTTCGACGCCGCCATCTCCCCGGCGGAGTTCGCGCTGCTGGCCGTGGGCATGCTGACGGCCTACGCCGTGTCCGTGGCGGTGATCCGCCGCCTGATCGACTACATCAAAAAGCACGACTTCAAGGTCTTCGGCTGGTACCGCATCGCGCTGGGCGCGGTCGTGCTGGCCTACTTCACGCTGCGCGCGCGGGGATGACGGAGGATCTGCCAGGGGGAGGTGGCCGGAATGCCCAACTGGACCGATGAACAGCTGCGCGCCATCGAGGCGCGGGGCGGCAACATATTGCTCAGCGCCGCGGCGGGGTCGGGCAAGACCACCGTGCTGGTGGAGCGGGTGCTGCGCCTGATCACCTGTGACGGCGCGGACCTGGAGCGCATGCTGGTGGTCACCTTCACCCGGGCGGCGGCCTCGGACATGCGGGCCAAGCTGGCGTCGGGGCTCGGCGCGCGCGCGGCAGTGGGGGATGCCCGCTGCCGCGATCAGCTTTTAAAGCTGGAGAGCGCCAGCATTTCCACGCTGCACGCCTTCTGCGCCGACTTCCTGCGCACCCACTTCGAATCCGCCGGGGTCGACCCGGCCTTCCGCGTGCTGGACAGCGCCCTGGACGCCCGGCTTCGGGACGAGGCGCTGGACGCGGCGCTGGAGGAAGCCTATGAAGCGGGCGGCGACGCGCTGCTGTCGCTGGACTATGGCCGGGGCCCCGCCGGGGTGCGGGCGGCGGCGGAGGTGCTGATGCGGCGCATGGAGGACCGGCCCGACCCCGAGGCGTGGCTTGCGGAGGTCGCCCGGTGCGATCAGGACAGGCTGCGGGCCTGGCAGGACGAGCTGAAGGACGACGCCCGCCGCTGCCTGCGCGCCGCCCGGGTGCACCTGGCCCACGCGCTGTCGCTGCCCGGCTGCCCCCAGAACTACGAGGCCGCCATGCGGGCGGACCTGGAGGCGCTTTCGGAGCTGACGGCCATCGACGACTACGACGGCCTGTACCGGGCGCTGACCGGCTTTGAGTTTACCCCGGCCCGGGGCCGGCGGGGCGAGGGCGCGGACCCGGAGACCGCGGAGACGGTCGGCCGCCTGCGGGACGCGGCGAAGAAGGCCCTGGCGGCGGCAAAGCTGACCGGGCTGCCCCTTCTGCAGGCCCGGGCGGACGCGAAGGCGCTGTCCGGGCAGATGGCCGCGCTGGCCGACATCGCCCGGCGGGCGGCCGAGCTGTACGGGGCGGCCAAGGCCGAGCAGTCCGGCCTGACCTACGCCGACCTGGAGCACCGGACGCTGGACGCGCTGAAGGACCCGGCCCTGGCCCGGACCGTGCGGGAGCGCTACGACTACGTCTTCGTGGACGAATACCAGGACACCTCCGATATTCAGGAGGCGCTGGTGCGCGCCGTCTGCGCTTCGGACAACCTGTTCATGGTGGGGGACGTGAAGCAGTCCATCTACCGCTTCCGGCTGGCGGAGCCCCGGCTGTTCATGGAGAAGTACGCGGCCTACGCCCGGGGCGAGGGCGGAACGCTCTTGCCGCTGACGCGCAACTTCCGCTCCCGCAAGGGCATACTCGACTTTGTGAACATGGTGTTCGAGCGGGTGATGACCGGCGGCGACGCCGAGATCGAATACGACGCGCTGGCGCGGCTGAACCCGGGCCTGCCCCAAGGGGAGGACGGCGGGCGGGACGTGTCGATCCTCTTGATCGACGCCGACGCCGAGCCCGAGCCGGAGGACGCGCCGGACGCGGATGACGCCGCAGAGCTGATCACTGCCATGGAGCGCGAGGGCGTGCTGATCGCCCGGACCATCCGGCAGATGATGGCCGAGGACCCGTCTCTGAGGTTCCGGGACTTCGCCATACTGACCCGCAGCAAGGCGGAGGCGTTCTCGGCGATGATGCCGGTGCTGTTGGCCCACGGCATACCCGCCTACGCCGACGGCCAGGCGGGGTACTACGAATCGATGGAGATCATCTGGCTCACGTCGATGCTTCGGTTGATCGACAACGCTCGCAGCGACGTGGAGCTGATCGCGGTGCTGCGCTCCCCGGCGGTGGGCCTGACCTCGGACGACCTGGCGCAGATCCGCGTGGCCCACAGGACCGCCGCCTATGTGGACGCCGCCGCGGCCTACGCAAATGCGGCGGACGACGGCATCGCCCGGCGGCTGAAGGCCTTCTTCGAGCAGATGGCCGGCTGGCGGCTGCGGCTGGACGGGGTGGGCCTGGGCGAGTTCGTGCGGACGGTGCTGGACGAGAGCGGCTTCTACACCTACGTGGGCGCGCTGCCCGGCGGCGCCCAGCGGCAGGCCAATCTGGACCGCTTCGTGGTGGAGGCCTGCGGCTTTGACGACCAGTATTCCGGCTCCCTGACCCGCTTCCTGGCCTACACCGAGCACCTGCGCCAGAAGGGGGACGGGGACGCCGCCCACCTGCTGGGCGAGAACGACAACGTGGTGCGGCTGATGTCGGTGCACAAGAGCAAGGGCTTGGAGTTCCGGGTGGTCTTTGGGGCGCAGCTGGCGCGGAAGTACCACGCGGAAAAGACCAGCGCGCCGCTGCTGACCCACCGGGATCTGGGCGCGGGCATGAGCTGGTTCGACCCCGAGCTGCGCACCCGGCGGGTGACGCTGCCCCAGGCGGCCATCATGGCCCGCCGCCAGCGGGAGGACGCCGCCGAGGAGATGCGCATACTCTACGTGCTGCTGACCCGCGCCATGGACAAACTGGTGCTGGTGGGCACGGTGAAGGGCGCCGAAAGGGCCATGAAGCGCTGGCAGGCGCTGTCCGCCGCGCCGTTCGCCGCCGCGAGCCACCTGGACCTGGTCATGGCGGCCCGCTGCGGGGCCGAGGCGCAGGGCGCGCCGCTGTGCTCCGCGCTTGAGATCGTGCCCGGCGCGTCGATCCGGCCCGAGTCCCCCGACGGCGCGGCGGACGCGAAGGCGCTGTTCGACCGGGTGATGGCCGATCCGCAGACCTATGCCAACCCGGAGCTGGAGGCGCAGATGGCCTGGCGGTATCCCGACCCCCTGGCCGCGGACAAGCCGCTGAAGCTGACCGCGTCGGGGCTGCTGCGGGAGATCGAGGGCCCGGAGGTGCTGCCGGTGCTGGCGGAGCGCCCCGCCTTCCTCTCGGAGGACGCCCGCCGCATGACCGGGGCCGAGCGGGGCACCGCCTATCACCGCTGCATGCAGCTGCTGGCCCTGGACGCCCTCACCGGCCTGACCGGCAGGGCGCTGGAGGCCGAGGTGGTCCGCCAGCTGGACGACTTCACCGAGCGGCGGCTCCTCGAGGAGCCCCAGCGCGACGCCGTGGAGCCCGCGCGCCTGGTCCGCTTCCTGGAGAGCGACATCGGAAAGCGGCTGCGCCGCTCGGAGCAGGTGCGCCGCGAGTGGCCCTTCAACGTGATGCTGAAGGCCGCCGACGCCCTGACCCCCGCCGAGGCCGGCCGCTTCGCCGGAGAGGAGCTGCTGGTTCAGGGCACCATCGACTGCTGCTTCGTCGAGGACGGCCAGTGGGTGCTGCTGGACTACAAGACCGACCGTACCGACGACATGGACGCCCTGCGCGCCCACTACGAAAAACAGCTGAACGTCTACGCCCTGGCGCTGGAGATTATCACGGGCATGAAGGTGAAGCAGAGAACGCTGTGCCTGCTGCATGGCGGGGGGACGGTGGAGGTGTAGGGAGAGTGAAGAGTGGAGAGTGGAGAGTGGAGTTCTGGACATTCAAATCCCTGACGGGATTTGTTCGATAAAAGGGCCGGCAGGACGGCCAGAGATATCGCAACCCATAGCTTCCCCATCCGCAGATGGGGAAGTACCCGCGAAGCGGGGGATAGGGCCACCCGACGAATCGCCGCGCACGACGAAACGTACAGGACCCCCACCCCCGCAAGCGGTCCCCCTCCCCATCTGCGGATGGGGAGGCTCATTAGCTTCCCCATCCGCAGATGGGGAAGTACCCGCGAAGCGGGGGATAGGGCCCCCAAACGAATCGCCGCGCACGACGGAGCGTTCAGGACCCCCACCCCCGCAAGCGGTCCCCCTCCCCGCCTGCGGGCGGGGAGGCATAATTAGCTTCCCCGTCGCAACGGGGAAGTACCCGCGAAGCGGGGGCACTCCAGACAAACCATCCCGAAAGGGTGAGCGAATATGCCGGCGGATCAGCATACCATGTTGACGCGCAGCCGCGAATTGCGGAAGAATATGACGCGCGAGGAAAAGCACCTCTACTATGACGGCTTGAAGCGCTTGCCGTGGAAGTTCAGGCGACAGGCTGTTTTTGGCAGTTATATCGTGGATTTCTACTGTCCGCAGCTCGGCGTCGTGGTTGAAGTGGATGGAACACAGCACTTCCTTGAGCATGGCAAGAGCTATGACGAAGCGAGAGACGCGTATCTGAAATCCCTGGGCCTTCATGTCATGAGGTACAGCAACGCCGATGTCAACAGGCAGTTTGACATTGTCGTCAATGACATATTTGAGCAGTGCCGGAGGAGGGAAAATCATGGATAGGCGCGCCAATAGCTTCCCCATCCGCCGATGGGGAAGTACCCGCGAAGCGGGGGATAGGGCCCCCCGACGAACCGCCGCGCACGACGGAACGTTCAGGCCCCCACCCCCGCAAGCGGTCCCCCTCTCCAGGGGCCTGCCGGCCCGTTCTCACTGAGAACAGTCCACCGGACTGTTCTCCGGGCGTTCGAACCCATCTGCGGATGGGGAGGCTAAATAGCTTCCCCGTCGCGGCGAGGGATAGGGCACCCTATTCTGATCACATGATTTCCAAAGCAACAACAGGGGCGCCGTTCGGCGCCCCTGTCGCATAAAACATCTGCCTTTCTCACTCGATCGGCCTGCCCTCGCTGTCGAACAGGGGCAGCTTTTCCAGGTAAATGAGGTCGTCGCGCCTGGTGGCGTCGCCCTCGGCGAGGATCGCCATGCGGCCCACGATGTTGCCGCCGGCGCGCTCGACCAGCGCCTCCAGCGCGCGCAGCGACTCGCCGGTGGAGATCACGTCGTCCACGATCACCACGCGCTTGCCCTTCATGTACTCGGCGTCGCTGCCGTCCAGGCACAGCGTCTGTTTGTGGTCGGTGGTGATGGAGCGCACCTCGACCGTCAGCACGTCCTTCATGTACAGCTTCGGGGACTTGCGGGCCAGCACGTAGCGCTCGTTGCCGCTCATGCGCGCCATCTCGCAGATCAGCGGTATGCCCTTGCTCTCGGCAGTGATCAGCACGTCGTGCTCGGGGCAGCGCGCCAGCAGCGCCTTCGCGCAGGCGGTGGTCAGCTCCATGTCGCCGAATATGACGAAGGCGCCGATCATCAGCTTGTCGGAGATGGGGCACAGCGGCAGCGCGCGGTCCAGCCCCGCGATGTTCATCTTATAAGCCGTGTTTTTCATTGCGGAAACACCTCGTTTGTGTGTTTTGTTTTCTGATAGAAATTTTAACAGAACCAGGGGGCTTTGTCAATCGGAATCGACGGGCGCCACGGTCAGCGCGCACCGGTCCTCGCAGCCGTTGGCGGTGCGGGCTACGATCTCGCACACACCGGGGCCGACGGCCGTCGCCAGGCCGTTTTCGTTGACCGTGGCCACCGCCGCGTCGGTGCTGCTCCAGGTGACATGAAGGTCGTCGGCCCAGGCGGGCACCACGTCCGCCCGAAGCGCCAGCGCCTCGCCGGGGGCAAGCCGCGCGGAAAGCGGCGTGATCTCCACATTGACGGCGTCCTGGGGCGTCAGCGACACCATATCCACCGCGTATTCCATGGGCCTTTGTGCGCCGTCGCGGCCCGTCAAGCCGTCGACGCGCACCGTCCAGCGCTGGTTCTGCAGGTAGTCGGTAAAGCCCGTGCCGGTGAAGTCGGGCCGGAAGATCAGGCAGGGCCCCGCGCCGTAGCCCTCGAGGCTCAGGGCGCAGAAGCCGTCGCCAATGCCCTCCGCGGGCCGGAAGGTGAAGCACAGGCCGCCTGCTTCGCTGAGCGTCACTTCGATATCCGGCGCGCTCAGGTCGTACACGTCGGGGTTCAGCGTGACGGACCAGGCCAGGTGGTCGTGCATCAGCTCCGCCGGGAACGCGCCGGGGGCGGGCCAGGGCACGCTGTCCCACGCGGCGCTCGGGTTGCCCAGGTCGTGGGCGTACATGGTCACGTAGCTCATACCCGAGGCGGAATTGGCCAGGCCGAAGCCGGTGGCCGCCATCATCGGGTTCAGCGCCCAGCGCCGGTGGCCTAGGACGGGCAGGTTGACCTCGCCGTCGTCCCGCAGGAAGTACTCCACCCCCTCGCGCAGTATGGTGCCGCGCATCCAGTTGAACTTGGCGATGCAGCCGGAGGTGGTGGCGATGTGGGCCGAGTCGTAGAAGTTGCGGTCCATGTCCGCGGGCCGGGGGGCGTTGTGGTCCACGTAGTCCAGCGCCGCCAGCAGCACCGCGCCGTGCTGGCACTGATAGTCGTAGATCTGGCTCTCGACGACCGGCTCGAGCCCCGCCAGCCACCGGGCGAAGTTCAGGTAGTCCAGCGCCCGGGCGCGGGCCTCCTCCGTCAGCGCGCCGGCTTCGTAGGGCGCTTCGACGCGGGGCGGCTCGGCGTAGGGCGAATCGGCCTCGCCGTGCTGAAGGGCCGGGCAGGCGGCGCGCACCTCGTCCCGCGTGTGGGCGAGGGCGGGCGCGCAGGCGGCCAGCGCCAGGGCGAGCATCAGCGACAGCGTTCGAATCACCGGGCGTTTCTCCTCCATCGTGGCGTCCTGAAGCCCGGGATTTCGGGCTTCGGGACGCGGTTTAATTGAAAATTCCCTGTGAAATGAAAAAATCCTTCAAAAAGGGCTTTTCAAACCGCCATTTTTCTGTTAAAATGTAAGCACTATGGCATATAAGCGCGTAGAGGGTAAACCATCCGTTGCGCTTGTGCGCGCAGTAAAATATCATACAGGGGGAATTCCACATGAAAGACTATCAGGCCAAGAATATCCGTAACCTGACCATCATCGGTCACGGCAGCGTCGGCAAGACCACGCTGGCCGAAGCGCTGCTGTTCACCGCCGGCGCCATCGACCGCCAGGGCCGCGTCGAGGACGGCCAGGCGACCATGGACTACGACCCGGAGGAGATCAAGCGCACCATATCCATCTCCGCCGCCATGGCGCCGCTGGAGTGGAAGGACCGCAAGGTGAACCTGGTGGATATTCCCGGCTACTTTGATTTCGCCGGCGAGCAGGTGGGCCCGATGACCGTGTGCGAAGGCGCGCTGATCGTCGTGGGCGCCGTGTCCGGCCTGGACGTGGGCGCCGAGAAGGCCTGGGCGATGTGCGACAAGGCCCACTCCGCCCGCATGATCGTCGTCAACAAGATGGACCAGGAAAACGCCAACTTCACCAAGGCGCTGGCCAGCATCACCGACAAGTACGGCAGCCACATCGCGCCCATTGAGCTGCCCATCATCGAGAACGGCAAGTTCGCCGGCGTGGTCTGCGTGCTGGAGAACAAGGCCTTCACCGGCGAGGGCAAGTCGCTGAAGACCATCGACATTCCCGCGAGCATGGCGGGCGACGTGGAGAAGGCCCGCGAGGCCATCATGGAGGCCGCCGCCGGCGCCGAGGACGAGCTGATGGAGAAGTACTTCGAGGAGGGCGAGCTGTCCCCCGAAGAGATGATGCACGGCCTGCGCCAGGGCATCCTGGACGGCACCGTCGTGCCCGTGGTGTGCTGCTCCAGCGTGAGCCGCGTGGGCATGGCCAAGCTGCTGGACAACATCATCGACCTGATGCCCTCTCCCGCCGGACGGGTGCTGGAGGGAACCAACCCGAAGACCGGCGAGGCCGTCGAGCGCGTGTGCGCCGACGATCAGCCCTTCTCCGCCCGCGTGTTCAAGACCATGGCCGACCCGTTCGTGGGCAAGCTGAGCCTGCTGAAGATCACCTCCGGCACGCTGGACAGCAGCACCGCGCTGTACAACGTGAACGCCGAAAAGGCCGAGAAGCCCGGCACCATCTACATCCTTAAGGGCAAGCAGCAGTCCACCACCCAGAAGGTGTGCGCGGGCGACCTGTGCGCGCTGGCCAAGCTGCAGTCGCTGGCCACCGGCAACACCCTGTGCGACGCCGCCAACCCGGTGCGGTTCGCCGACATGGACTTCCCGGCCCCCTGCATCTCCAAGGCCGTGTACGCCAAGAAGGCGGGCGAGGAAGACAAGATCTTCTCCGGCCTGAACCGCCTGATGGAGGAGGATCCCACCATCCGCGTCGAGAAGAACGTGGAGACCGCCGAGTCCGTGCTCAGCGGCCTGGGCGAGACGGCCATCGACGTGGTCGCCGCGAAGCTGGCCAGCAAGTTCAAGGTCGAGTGCGACCTGCGCGACCCCAAGATTCCGTATCGCGAGTCCATCCGCAAGCCCATCGACGTGCAGGGCCGCCACAAGAAGCAGTCCGGCGGTCACGGCCAGTTCGGCGACGTCAAGATCCGCTTCCGTCCCAATGAGGACCCGAACGATACCGAGTTCCACTTTGTAGACAGCGTCGTGGGCGGCACCGTCCCGCGCCAGTACATCCCGGCCGTTGAAAAGGGCCTGATCGACAACATCAAGCACGGCGTGCTGGCGGGCTTCCCCGTGGTGGGCCTGACCGCCGAGCTGTACGACGGCGGCTACCATCCGGTGGACTCCTCCGAAATGGCGTTCAAGACCGCCGCGCGCCTGGCCTTCAAGCAGCTGACCACGGCCAGCCCCGTGCTGCTGGAGCCCATCTACCACGTGGAGGTGGATGTGCCCGACGCCAACGTGGGCGACATCTACGGCGACATCAGCAAGCGTCGCGGCCGCATACTGGGCTCTGAGAAGGTCGGCGACCTGCAGCGCGTCATCGGCGAAGCGCCGCTGTCCGAGATGTTCAAGTACGCCACCGACCTGAGGTCCATGACCCAGGGCCGCGGCTCCTTCACGATGCGCTTTGAGCGCTACGAGGAGGTCCCCGCCAACGAGGCCAAGAAGGTCATCGAAGCCTACAAGGCCGAGGAAGAGGACGACGATTGATCTTTCCCCGCGCGTTTGCGCGCGAAGCCCCCTGCGCCATACCGGCGCAGGGGGCTTCGCCCTTTTCAAGGCACGTGTTTTTAACCTCCGCCGCGCCTGATACGCCCTTGACCGCGGCCATGAACGGTGCTATAATAGTTATCGTGTTAACGATCAACATGTTAATCGATGGGAGGATGAAGCCTTGGAGGTACAGGATCGCGAGCGCGCGGCGCGCCTGCGGGAGCTGATCGACCTGCTGATGCACGCGATGCGGCTGCATCACCGGGTGGTGGAGAAGCGCATGGAGCGCTTCGGCGTGCACCACAGCCAGCACCGCATGCTGATGAAGCTGTCGCGCATGGGCAAGAGCGCGTCCCAGAAGGACATTGCCGACGCGCTGGATGTGAGCCCGGCCTGCGTGGCGCGCACGCTGAAGCCGCTGAACGCCGCGGGGCTGGTCGAAAAGAGCGACGGCGCCGACGCCAGGCGCAACGAGATCAGCCTGTCCCCGACGGGCAGGAAGCTGGTGGAGGATTCGCTGGCGGAGTTTCGCCGGATCGACGACGAGATGTTCGAGGGCCTCTCCGGCGAGGAGCTGGCCATGCTCGGCGGTGTGCTGAAGCGGGTGCAGGAGAACCTGGTCAACATGGACAAGTGTGAATCCGGCGGCGACGGCCGCGGCGAAGGGAGCGTGTAGAGCCCGATGAAATGGTCCAAATATGTCAAGCCCTATTGGAAGTACTTCGTCCTCGGCCCGCTGTGCATGATCGTGGAGGTGCTGGGCGAAATCGTGATGCCCAAGCTGTACTCCCAGATCCTGAACGTGGGCGTGGAGACCCACAACGTGGGCTACATCGTCGTCACCTGCCTGCTGATGATCCTCACGGCGGTGCTGATGATGGGCGGCGGCGTGGGCGGCGCGTACTTCGGCGCGAAGGCCGCGGTGAACTTCGCCTCCGACCTGCGCCGGGACGTGTTTGCGAAGGTGCAGCAGTTCTCCTTCGCCAACATCGACAAGTACGCCACCGGCTCGCTGGTCACACGGCTGACCAACGACATCACGCAGCTTCAGAACTTCGTGAACATGATGCTGCGCATGTTCCTGCGCGCCCCCGGCATGCTGATCGGGGCCCTGATCATGGCCATCATCATGAACGCCGAGCTGGCGCGGGTGCTGGCCGTCACGATCCCGATACTGCTGCTGACCCAGTTTCTGATCATACGCTACGGCTTTCCGCGCTTTACCGTCATGCAGGAGAAGATCGACAAGCTGAACTCCACCATACAGGAGAGCCTGACCAACATCCGCGTGGTCAAGTCCTTCGTGCGCGAGGACCGCGAGGACCAGAAGTTTCGCAAGTCCAACGGCGAACTGAAGGACGCCGCGATGCGCGCGCTGGGCGTGGTGATCTTCATGATGCCCGTGATGATGCTGATGATGAACTTCACCTCGATGGCCGTGGTGTGGTTCGGCGGCAAGCGGGTCATCGCCGGGGGCATGCTGGTGGGCGACTTCTCGGCCTTTTTGACCTACATCACCCAGATATTGATGTCGCTGATGATGCTGGGCATGCTGTTCATGAACAGCTCCCGCGCGCTGGCGTCGTCCCGCCGCGTCAAGGAGGTCATGAACGAGCAGATCGACCTGTCCGATGAGAACGCCGCCCGGCCCGACGCCCGGGTGGAGCGCGGCGACATCGAGTTCAGGAACGTGTCCTTCCGCTACTACAAGAATTCCGAGAACAAGGTGCTGAACGGCGTGAGCCTGAAGATCGCCGCGGGGGAGACGGTGGGCATCATCGGCTCCACCGGCTGCGGCAAGACCACGCTGGTGTCGATGATCCCGCGGCTGTACGACGTGGACGAGGGCCAGGTGCTGGTGGATGGCATCGACGTGAAGGACTATAGCCTGTTCCACCTGCGCGAGGGCGTGGGCATGGTGCTGCAGAAGAACGTGCTGTTCTCCGGCACCATCGCCGACAATTTGCGCTGGGGCGATCACCAGGCCACCGACGACCAGATGGTCGAGGCGGCGAAGAGCGCTCAGGCCGACGGCTTCATCCGCGGCTTCGCCCAGGGCTACGACACGGAGCTGGAGCAGGGCGGCGTAAACGTGTCCGGCGGCCAGAAGCAGCGCCTGTGCATCGCCCGCGCGCTGCTGAAGCACCCGAAGATACTGATACTGGACGACTCCACCAGCGCCGTGGACACCGCCACCGAGGCCTCCATCCGCAAAGCCTTCAGGGACGAGCTGAGGGACGCCACCAAGCTGATCATCGCCCAGCGCATCTCCTCGGTGCAGGAGGCGGACAAGATCATCGTGATGGACGACGGCGCGGTCACCGGCGTCGGCACCCACGACGAGCTGCTGGCCTCCAACCGCGAGTACCAGGAGATCTACCACTCCCAGGTGCGCGAGGCCACGGAACCGGCGGCCGGCGACAGCGCAGGCGCGCCCAACGGAAGGGAGGGAGCCTGATGGCCAGATCGCTTGAAAAGCTGCAGAAGCAGTACAGCCGCGCCGTCGCGCCCTCCGGCCGGGGGCCCATGGCGGCCACGAACAACTTCAAGGGCAAGCCCAAGCACTCCCGGGCGACGGTCGGCCGCATACTGTCCTACGTGGGCAAGTACAAACACCGGCTGGTGCTGGTGGCGCTGTGCATGCTGCTGAGCACCGGCGCGAGCCTGGCCGGCGGCTACGTGCTGCGCCCGGTGATCAACCGCATCGCCGACGCCGCCACGCCCGCGGCCGACCGGCTCAGCTACCTGGCGGCCATGCTGGGCTTGCTGGCGGGCATCTACATCGTGGGCGTCGTGTCCAGCTGGCTGCAGAGCCGGCTGATGATCGGCGTGTCCCGAAACGCCATACAGGCCATCCGGGACGACCTGTTCACCCGCATTGAGCGGCTGCCCCTCAGATTCCACGACAACGAGACCACCGGCGAGCTGATGAGCCGCTTCACCAACGACGTGGACAACATCGGCCTGATGCTGGACCAGGCGCTGATGAGCATGGTCTCCGGCGTGATCAACCTGGTGGGCACGCTGGCGATGATGATCTACACCAACATTTGGCTCACGCTGATCACGCTGGCGTTCATACCGGTGTTCGCCTTCGGCGGCCAGGTGCTGATCCGCAGGAGCCGCAAGTACTACGCCGCCCAGCAGGCGGCCCTGGGCGCGGCAAACGGCTACATCGAGGAATCGGTGGCCGGCCAGAAGGTGGTCAAGGTGTTCAACCACGAGGCGGAGTGCGTGCAGGAGTTCGAGCAGCTGAACGACGATTTGCGCCACAAGCAGCAGAAGGCCATGTTCTACGGCGGCATCATGGGCCCGGTGATGGGCAACACCACCCAGATCAGCTACGCCCTCACCGCGGGCATCGGCGGCGTGCTGTGCGCGCTGGGGCGCTTCGACGTGGGCGGCCTGGCCATATTCGTGAACTACGCCCGCCAGTTCTCCCGCCCGATCAACGAGATCAGCCAGCAGATGGCCACGATCTTCTCGGCCCTGGCCGGCGCGGAGCGCGTGTTCTCGCTGATGGACAAGGAGCCGGAGGCCGACGCCGCGGCCCAGGCCAGGGTGCCGGAGAAGCTGGACGGCTACGTGATCATGGACGACGTGAGCTTCGGCTACGTGCCGGAGAAGACGGTGCTGAAGCACATCAGCCTGTACGCCAGGCCGGGCCAGAAGATCGCCTTCGTGGGCTCCACCGGCGCGGGCAAGACCACCATCACGAACCTGCTGAACCGCTTCTACGACATCGACTCCGGCAGGATCACCATCGACGGCATCGACATCATGGACCTGCCGAAGGACTACCTGCGCAAGAACATCGCCATGGTGCTGCAGGACACCCACCTGTTCACCGGCACGGTGATGGAGAACATCCGCTATGGCCGGCTGGACGCTACCGACGAGGAGGTCATCGCCGCCGCGAAGACCGCCAGCGCCGACAGCTTCATCCGCCGCCTGGCCGACGGCTACGACACGATGATCGAGGGCGACGGCGCGAACCTGTCCCAGGGCCAGCGCCAGCTGCTCAACATCGCCCGCGCGGCCCTCAGCAAGGCGCCGATACTGGTGCTGGACGAGGCCACCAGCTCCGTCGATACCCGCACCGAGCGCCACATCGAAAAGGGCATGGACACGCTGATGAAGGACCGCACCACCTTCGTCATCGCCCACCGCCTGTCCACCGTGCGCAACGCCGACGCCATCATGGTGCTGGAAAACGGCGAGATCATCGAGCGCGGCGACCACGACGACCTGCTGGCCATGAAGGGCAGGTACTACGAGCTGTATACGGGGAAGAGTGAGTTGACGTGAGGAATAGGGAGTAGGGAACAGGGAACAGGGAACAGGGAACAGGGAACAGGGAACAGGGAACAGGGAACAGGGAACAGGGAACAGGGGACAGGGAACAGGGAACAGGGGACAGGGGACAGGGAACAGGGAACAGGGAACAGGGAACAGGGGACAGGGAACAGGAATAGCCCTGGACCGCCGCGTATGTCATTGCGAGGAGCGAAGCGACGTGGCAATCCGGTTCCCCGTATGAGAGGGAACAAGGGGTAGGGGTGACCTATGGATCTGCATGATTATCGGGATGTGGCGGAAAATTACGACGCGTATCTGGACGTGATGTACCGCGAGCACGACAACTACGAGGGCTTCCGGGAATTCTACCTGGACCTGGCCAGGCGCTTCGGCGGGACTGGGACCATCGACATCGCCTGCGGCACCGGCGCGGTGCTGCTGTACCTGCTCCAGGCGGGTCTGGACGCGGAAGGTACGGATATCTCGGAGGCCATGTGCGATGTCGCCCGCCGCAAGGCGGCGGCAATGGGCCTGCATCCGCGCATCTTCCCGGCCAATATGACCGACTTTCACAGCAACCGCAAATACTCGCTGGCGATCATCGCCCGCAGCGGCTTCATGCACCTGCTGACGCCCGAGGACCAGCGCAAGGCGCTCATGAACATTCGAAGCTGCCTGACCGACGGCGGCATACTGACGCTGAACACCTTCGCGCCGCACCCGGTCTTCCAGGCACAGCAGATGAAAACTTCGACCGACGACTATACCTTCCGGCTGGAGTACACCAATAGCGAGGGTCAGCGGGAGAAGATCTACAACGCCATCACCTACGACCCCGCCACGCAGATCATGCACGGGAACTGGAAGTTCGAGACCCTCGGCCCGGACGGCCAGATCGTCGCCGAGCGCGTCCGGCCGCTGAAGATGCGCCAGACCTACCGGCAGGAGATGCTGTACCTCACCGAGCTGTGCGGCTATCAGGTGCTGGATATCTTCGGCGACTACCGCGGCAGCCGCGAGGATACTGGCAGATATGTGTGGGTGCTGAAGAAGCAATGACAATGACCAAACAGCAGAGGCCCATGCCGAGTTGGCATGGGCCTCAACCGTTTGATCTCATACGCCGATCTGCGACCGCAGGGCTTCCTGCAACACCTGCGAGAAGTTGATGCCGCGTTCCAGCGCGGCGGCATTCAGCCATGCGGGCAGCGTCACCGTGCGGTTGACCGAGCGGTTGACGTGGGCCAGGCGAACGGAGGGCATATACACGTCCACCAGCACGGCGCGCTCGTTGTCCGCCAAAGCGATATCCTTCAGGCGGGTCGGCTCGGGGATCGGTTCCCCGTCTTCCTCCAGCCCGGCCATCGTGAGGCCCAGCAACTCCCGGGCGGAGATCAGCGCTTCGTCGTCGTTCTCACCGCTGGTGGCCACGTCCAGATCGGGAAAAACGACGGCGATTTCTTCATCCGGATCATAGCTGAATACCGCGGGATAGAAATAGCGATCTGTCTTTTTCATGTTCTGCCTCTTTCGATTGGATGGTGCCTATCTGAATTTCAGGCCGGATTGCCGTTCTATGCTGTCGATCGTTTTTCTTGGCAGGCTTTTGCATGGCGCTTTGACGGTCACGCGGCCCTTCTTGACCGGATGCTTGAATTGGTGATGACTGCCCGCGCAGCCCACCTCAAACCAGCCGTCCTTCAACAGCTCCGCTATGACCTCTCTGCCGGACCATTGTTTCATGCGCAGCACACCCTTCTGACGACTTCAGTATAACACATATAATAGTGTTTGTCAACTGAGATATTTGGCCCATGCCGGTTCGGCATGGGCCGCAGTTCTGTCGGTTCTGTCGGTCCTGTCAGTTCATGCTGGTCATCGTGCTGCCGCAGCGGGGGCACAGGCTGCCGCCGCCGGCGCAGGTGGTGCCGCAGTTGCTGCACTGGCTGACCCGGGCGGGCCGCACCGGGTTCACCGGGCCGCAGCTGTAGCAGCCGCCGGTGGCGCTGGTGGTGGTGCCGTTGCCGGTGGTGCCGCCACAACCGGTGGCGTCGCCCACGGTCTCCAGCGCGCAGGAGGACTGGGGGAACAAAGGCAAACTGAAGAATTCGTCGCAGACGTTTTCCGCGAACTCCTCGCAGGGGGGCACCTGGCAGAAGCCGTAGGTGGGGATCAGTATGTCCACCTCCGCCAGCACCTTCAGCACGACGGTGACGCAGACGGTGATGTCAAAGGAGCAGTTGCCGATGTAAGTGCCGGACACGCAAATCGCGCTCACGAGGCTCTCGAGGGTGAAGGGGATGATGGAATCGTCGGGGATGCACAGCAGTATGTCCTTGTCCACCTTCACGACGGTCTGGCCCATCCACTCCTGGCAGCGCTGGTCCAGGAACAGCACGTCCAGGGGCACGTCCACGGTGCAGCGCACCCGGGCGAACTGGGGCCGGTCGGTCATGCGCTCCACGCTCAGGTTGCTGATGCGGCCTGCCGTGGTGGAGCTGCGGCAGCTCTCAAAGGTCCACGCGCCGTAGGGGCGGGGCAGGGGGTTCGGGCTGTTCTCGGCGTTCTGAACGGCCTCGTCGTGGGTGATGGGGATGCTGGCCGGCGGGCACTCGCAGTTGCAGCGGTTGCCCTCGCATTCACAGGCACAGGGCCGCCCGCTGTTGCCCAGGCAGTCGTTGCCCGGCAGCACCGGCACGATGTTCTCGATGACGATGCGCTTGTCGTCCAGCTGTTCCTGCTGCATGCAGCTGTCGTAGATGTTCTTGACCTGCACGCACACGCGCTGGTTCAGGCCGGTCAGTATGTTGCCGCTGACGACGCCGGGGCAGCATTCCGAATTGGCGTTCTTGTAGCTGTAGAAAGACATGGCTCATTCCTCCTTGCGGGTTTGGGCGCGGGTTCGTGCCCGGCCCACATTGCATCCTATGCCCGCGGCTCAAAAGCGTGCCGCGGCGTTTCTTTGGCCTCATTTGTGACCACAATATGTTAATAATGGATGGATTTATACGGAATATTGGCAGAAATATGCGCTTGGCACTTGATTTTGACATAATTATGTAATATAATACGGATAACTTTGAGGATTCGGAGGGTATCTCTATGTTGACCCGATCTCAACGATGCATCATGCTGCTGCTGATATTTGCCGCGCTGGCGTTGGCGCTGACCGCCGGGGCGCTGGCCGAGCAGAGGACCGTATATACCGCCAAAAACGGCGCGAAGGTGTACGACGCCCAGGGCAAAGTCGTCGGCACGCTGCCCGCGGACACGAAGCTGACCCTCACCGGCGTGAAGGGCAAGGTCTGCCGGGTGGAGCGCGACGGCAGGACGGTCTACATGATGAAGTCCGATCTCACCCAGGCGGCCGCGCCCGCCGCCACGCCGTCGGCGACGCCGGCCCCGGCCAAGACGGTGACGTCCTATGTCAAGCGGGACGGCGCGAAGCTGTACGACGCCGGCGGAACGGCCATCGCCAAGCTGAAGCTGAACGACGCGGTGACCGTCACCGCGAAGAAGGGCAAGGTCTGCCAGGTAACCTTCGACGGCCGGACCGGCTACATGCGCAAGACCGACCTGAGCGCTTCTCCGGTGGCCACGCCCGCGCCGACGGCCACGCCGGCCCAGAGCAAATCGTCCGCCGCCTACGCCAACCACGAGGGCGTGAAGGTCTACAGCGCCGCCGGCAAGGTGATCGCTACGCTGGCTCTGAACGACGCGGTGACCGTCACCGCCACGAAGGGCAAGGCCTGCCGGGTGACCATCGGCTCAAAGACCGGCTATGTCAACCGCTCCGACCTGTCCGAAAGCAAGACGTCGACCGAGCCGGCGGTGACGGCGGCAGCCTCCTCCGGCTCCGGGTTGAGGCCCGCGAAGGGCATCGCCAGGGAGATGGACTGGTGGACCAGCGACATCCAGAAGATATTCGCCCGGGGCGTCACGGCCCAGATCACCGACGTGGAGACCGGCCTGACCTGGCGCGAGCGGCGCAACGGCGGCACGAACCACGCCGACTGCCAGCCGCTGACCGCCGCCGACACCGCCGCGATGAAGCAGGCCTACGGCGGCAGCTGGTCCTGGAACCGCCGGGCGGTGTTTGTGACCATCAATGGCACGAACTACGCCGCGTCCATCAACGGCATGCCCCACGGCAGCGGCTCCATCAAGGACAACAACTTCAACGGCCATCACTGCATCCACTTCACCAACAGCCGCACCCACGGCACCAACAAGGTGTGCTCGCTGCACCAGGCGGCCATCAAGAAGGCCGCGTCGACGACGCTCAAATAAAGCAACAATAACGGGGAGGAGATCACAATGAAGCTGAAGAGGGTACTTGCGCTGCTGCTGGCGCTGCTGCTGGCGGGGATTCCGGCCGCGCTGGCCGAGGAGGAATACGCACCGATGTATACGCTGACGGAGAACTACGGCTTTAAGCTGGGCGCGGCGCTGTCCTTCTATGACCTGCGCAACCCGCCGATGCTGAACATGGTGTCCGGCAACTTCAACAGCATCACCCCCACCAACGAGCTGAAGGCCTATTCCCTGCTGGACGAGCGGGCCTCCCGCGCCGCGGCGGACGGCATGCCCGTGATGAACTACACCGCGGCCGACGCCATGCTGACCTGGGCCCAGGCCCACGGCATCGCCGTGCGCGGCCACGTGCTGGTGTGGGACGCCTACATGTGCGACTGGTTCTTCCGGGAGGGCTACGACCCCTCCAAGCCCTACGCCGACAGCGACACCGTCCGCGAGCGCACGCGCTATTACATCGACGCGGTGCTGACCCACTTCGAGACGGCGTTCCCCGGCCTGATCTACTGCTGGGACGTGGTCAACGAGGCCGTGGGCGACAGCGCGGGCGAATACGTCGCCGGCGATCCCCGCCACCTGCGCACCACCCGCGGCGGCAGCCCGAACCTGTTCCGGGAGTGCCTGGGCGACGACTATGTGGAGTTCGCGTTCCTGTGCGCCCGCGACAGCGTGGAGCGCCTCGGCTCCGATCTGAAGCTGTACTACAACGACTACAACGCTTACTTCCCCGACAAGGCCGCCGCCATGCTGGCCATGGCGGACAGCGTGAACCACTACGCCACAGACGCCGACGGCGCGCCGCGCAAGCTGCTGGACGGCATCGGCATGCAGGGCTACATCGGCGGCTACGGCGTGCAGCAGGGCTGCCTGGAGCAGAGCCACATCGGCATGATCCGCGACGCCATACTGGGCTATGCGGGCGCGGGCCTGGAGGTGCAGATCACCGAGATGGCCGTGCGCAACTTCGACCCGGAACAGGCCGAGCGCCACGCGGCGTTCTACGCCGACCTCTTCCGGATGTTCACCGAGCTGTACCAGGACGGCAAAAACCCGCTGGTGGCGGTGTCCATCTGGGGCCTGACGGACAACCCCGGCCTGCCCACGGACAACTACGTCTATCGCCTGAACAGCCCCTGGGGCGGCCTGTTCACCGAGAAGTACGCCATCAAGGACGCGTACCGGCAGGTGTACGAGGTGCTGAGCAAATAATAAAGTTCAAACATGGGGGGACTGCCCGGATTTGGGCAGTCCCCCTGTTCGCGTTACGCGCCGCTCATGCTTCGCCGGAATACTTCTGGCGAACCTGATTGATCTGCTGCTGATCGGCCTGCTGGGCGGGATACCAGCCCTTCTGGGCCATCTTCTGGTACACGTCGCCCTGCATGCACAGGCTGTCGCTCAGCGCGGAATCGAAGGCCTGCTGCACGTTCTGGGTGGCGGATTCGATGGTGCCGTGCATATACAGATCGCACGCGCCCTTCGTGGTCAGCAGGATGTTCTCCATGATCATCTGATCGTTCATCGCCATTCCCTCCTTTACACCAAACGGTAGAACCGGTTGAAGATCTCACGATGCTTGGCCAGCATCTGGTTGACGGTGTTCTTCAGCTCCGGGTCGGACAGCTGGCTCACGGCCTGCTGACACTGGCTGGTCAGGAATTTCTCGTGACCCAGCGCGTCTTCGATATACTGCAGCTCCTTGGGGCTCATGCTCCTCACCTCCTGAAAACAGCATGCCCCGAAACGGGACAGGCTATGCGTATTTTTACGGTTTCGCGTGGGGCTTGAAGGCCAGCGCGTTGATCAGGCCGAACACGACGGCGGCGGTGATGCCGGCGGCGGTGCGGGTGATGCCGCCCACGAACGCGCCGATCAGGCCGTAGCGGTTCACCGCCTCGATGGCCCCCATGGCCAGCGAGTAGCCGAAGCCCGTCAGTGGCACGGTGGCCCCGGCCCCGGCGAAGTCCACCAGCGGCTTGTACACGCCCAGCGCGGTCAGCACCGCCCCGGAAACCACGAACAGCACCAGTATCCGGGCGTTCGTCAGCTTCGTGTTCATGATCAGCAGCTGGCCCACGTCGCAGATCAGGCCGCCCACCACGAATGCCTTTAGGAATATCCAGACGGTATCCATGTCAATCCTTCCTTTCGACGCAGGCCGCGTAGGCGATGCCCGGCACGCTCTGGGCCTGCTGGCTGGAGGTGGGGGAGAACATCGCCCCGCTGCCCACGATCAGCACCCGGTTCAGCTCGCCCCGCTCCAGCCGCTTCATCAGCCACCCGCAGGACACTGACGCCACGCAGCCGCAGCCGCTGCCCCCGGCGTGGGTGTCCTGCTCCTGGTAGAACAGGCTGGCGCCGCAGTCGATCAGCTTGTCCGGCGGCATCGCGACGCCCGCGGCGGCGCACAGCTCCAGCAGCAGGTCGCGCCCGATCCAGCCCAAATCGCCGGTGGCGATCAGGTCGAAGTCCTCCGCCGTGCGGCCCGTGTCCGAAAGGTGGGCCGACAGGCAGTCGAACACCGCCGGGGCCATGGCCGCGCCCATGTGGTTGGCGTCGGTGATGTTCAGGTCGATGATCCGGCCCACCGTGCCGGCGGTGACGCGCAGCGGCGCGTCCCCCTGGGCCGCCAGCAGCGCGCAGCCGCAGGCCGTGGCCGTGCGCGAGGCCTGGGGCGGGCGCTGGGTGCCCAGCTCCAGCGGGAAGCGGAACTGGCGCTCCGCCGTGCAGAAGTGGCTGGAGGCCGTGCAGACGGCGTTTTCAAGGTAGCCGCCGGAGATCAGCGCCGCGCCGATCACCAGCGCCTGTACGAAGGTGGAGCAGGCCCCGTACAGCCCGATGAAGGGCATGCCCAGCGTGCGGGCCGCGAAGGACGAGGCGATGATCTGGTTGTTCAGATCGCCGCCCAGCATGGCCTGCACCGCGTCGGAGGGCAGCTGCGCCCGGTTCAGCGCGTCCAGCACGCAGCGGCGCACCATCTCCATCTCCGCCAGCTCCCAGCTCTTCTGGCTCAGCAGGTCGTCCTCCAGCACCGTGTCGAACCACTCGGAGAGCGGGCCGTCGCCCTCCTTGGGGCCGGCGACGCTGGTGTGGGCGAGGACGGCGGGCGGCCGGTCGTAGAGGAAGGTCTGCTGTCCGGCGCGGCTCACATCACCCACCCCCTGATCAGCCAGTAGGCGACGCCCACCAGCACCGACGAAGCGATGCCGTAGGCCAGCACCGGCCCGGCCAGCGTGAACAGCCGCGCGCCGACGCCCATGATCGCGCCCTCCCGCTGGAATTCGATGGCCGGGGCCGCCACGCTGTTGGCAAAGCCGGTCACCGGTATGGCCGAGCCCGCCCCGGCGTACTGGCCGATGCGGTCGTACACGCCCAGCCCCGTCAGCGTGGTGCCGAAGAACACCAGCACGCTGGTGGTGAACATCGGGGAGGTGACCTCGCCCAGGTGCAGCGTGTCGGCCCACAGCGTCAGCGCCTGCCCGACGGCGCAGATCAGCCCGCCCACCCAGAACGCCCGCCAGTACCCCCGCAGCATCCGCGAGGACGGCGTCAGCTTCGATACCAGCTCGTGATACTGGTCCGGCGTAAACGGCTGCCGGCTCATGACCGCGCCTCCCGCCCGTTGCGCAGGCCAATTCCCTCGCGCCGCGCGGGCGTGCGGACCTCCGTGGCGCGCGCTGAAATATCCGGTTCCGCCGCCATCGGCGGCAGCTGCTGTCTGTCCATAAAAAACCATCCTTTCGGTAGCGAATAGCGCTGCGGTGCTATTCTGCCCGAAAGGATGGGGTTTTATGAGGTCCCGCTCTATTGCAGCGCCACTTGCTGCACGAAGGTCCGGGCGAAATCGGCATAGTCGAAATCCGCCGGATAGTCCGAGGAAAAGCTGTAGGTCACGTCAAAATACGCCTGTTCGTTCGTAAACTCGAACGAAATGTCCCCGATGCCAGCGGTGACAACCGTCGCCTCCGCGCTCACGCCTTCCTCGGCCAAGGCGGCTGTGGAGGCCAGCATCGCCGCTGCGATCAGGATCAATAACAGCTTTTTCATATGCGTTCCCTCCCTGTGATGATGCGCGCTCCGCGGCATGCCGGAGCGCGTTTTTGCTTCCGGGGTCATTTTATCACAGACGGGCGCGGAGGAAAATAGGGATGTCACGGACGGAAGTATTTTTTAGACAAATAATATTGACAGAGGCGTATTTTTTCGATAAAATTGAACTGAACGCGAAGAAAAGAAGGGGGGAAGCTATATGCTGAAGCGCAAGGCCATTGACCTGCTTTCGCAATGGAAGGCGAGAGACGACCGAAAGCCGCTGATCGTGGAGGGCGCCCGCCAGGTGGGCAAGACGTTTGCGGTCCGCGCGTTTGCCGTGGATGCGTATGCCTCGGTCTATGAGCTGAACTTTCTTGAAAACGCGGGATTGAGGCATATTTTTGAAGGGAGCCTCAGCGCGAACGACGTGTTGGCCGGAATCCGGCTGAACTTCCCGGAAACCGCGTATCGGCCCGGAAACACGCTGATCTTCCTGGACGAGGTGCAGGCCTGCCCGCAGGCGGTGACCGCGCTCAAGTTTCTGGCGGGCGACGCGCGCTTTGATGTGATCGCCTCCGGTTCCGCGCTGGGCATGCTGCACGGACAGGTCAGCTCGTGGCCGGTCGGGCAGGTGGAATACCTGCACATGCACGCGCTGGATTTTGAGGAATTCCTGTGGGCCGCGGGCGTCGACGGGGAGATCATCGATACGGTGCGCGCCTATCGGATGGGTGAAGCGCAGATCCCGTGGGCGATCCACGAGGCCATGATGAAATACCTGCGCCAGTATCTGGTGATCGGCGGCATGCCGGATGTGCTGAACGCCTTTTTCCCGGAGCGCGACTACGTGGCCGCGGACGCGGTCCAGCGCCGCATCTATCGCGATTACGTGGCGGATATCGCGCATTACGCGGAGCCGGAGATACGGCTGAAGGCTCAGAAATGCTGGCAGTCGATACCGCTGCAGCTGACGAAGGAGAACCATAAATTCCAGTACGCCACCGTTGAGCACCGGGGGACGGCGAAGAAGTTCGGCTCGTCCGTGGATTGGCTGCTGGGCGCCGAGATGGCCGGAAAGCTGGTCAACGTCTCAAAGGTCGAGTATCCGCTGAAGGCCTTTGAGCTCGAGGACCAGTTCAGGCTGTATCCGACCGATATCGGCCTGTTGATCTGCACCTATGATTTCAGCCTGAAGCGGGCGCTGCTCGCCGAAAACGGCGATATGACCCAGACGGAATCCATCGTCCTGAAGACGGCGAAGGGCGGCATCTACGAGGCCCTCGCCGCCGAAATGCTGTGGAAGCGCGGCATGGAGGATCTCCACTTCTACCGCAATACCCCCGGCACCGTGGAGATCGAATTCCTGCTGGAGGGCGCGGACGGCGTCATCCCGGTGGAGGTCAAGGCGGGCAACAACAAGGCGCGTTCGCTGAACACGATCCTGCAGGACGGGAACATCGTGAGAGGTTACAAGTTCGCGGACCAGAACTCAGGCGTCGCGGGAAAGAAGATCACGCTGCCGCTGTATATGTTGATGTTCTTTTAAGGGGGGATTGATATAGCCCCTCAAAAATGCTCTAAAACGAAATGGTGCACGCGAACTTTTCTACAATGCATGAAGTGTATGGAACTATTTTTTCCAGATAACAATGTCAATGTTGCTCGGTCTGCAATCCAATCGATATACGAGGAATTGTTCGTGTACATTAAGAGAGCAAGAATGGAATTATAGAAGTGCGGATTGATTACTTGGGAGAAAAACATTCAGAAAGATGTACTAGATGATTATTCGTTGTAATTACCTTATGAACAATACACCGCTTTTGTTTTGAAAACTTATTGTCAAACTGCTTGAATAGAAGAAGGATAATGGAGATGACTATAGAATGACAGAGTTGACTGAGCTTCAGGTGAAATTGGCTGAACAGATGCTATTATCAGTTTATAATAGGGAAATGTTCGTCACTTATAGTGAGTTAGCTTCCAGAATAACTCCGCCCATCAATCCCCGCAATGTGGGAAAAAACATAGGGCAGGTTTCAATTCTCTGCCATGAATTAGATCTTCCCCTCTTGTCTGCGAAAGTTATAAACAAAACCACTGCCACTGCTGGTGTTGGCTATTATGCGCTTTATGAGACGCTGGGCATTCCGACAGGAGGAAAAACAGAAGAAGAATTGTATTATGCTGAACGCAAAGCAATTCGTGAATGCCAAGAGTGGTATCGGCTGGAAGATTATCTTGGATTGACAATCGGGTTTCCACATCCAGATGATCCAATGCTTTCGAGATATGATCCATTTGAAACTGTGGTCATTCCACAAAAGGAAGGAAAGAAAAAAGAATACTATATCTCAAAATATGAGCGGAATCCTGAAAATCGAAGGAATGCTATAAAGCTGCATGGAACCCGCTGTATGGCATGTGGATTTGATTTTGAGGCAGTCTATGGAAAAGCTGGACAGAATATCATTGACGTTCACCACATCAGACCTCTTTCAGATGTAGGCGAAGAAACAACTATTAATCCAGAAATAGATCTGGTTTGCGTTTGTTCAAATTGCCACAGAATCATCCACAGTAAGAAGAATGGCGTTTACAGCATCGAAGATGTGAAGAGCATGATCGAAGCAATGAAAAGCAAAGATTGAAGCTGCTGTTCCAGTAGTATCAGATCCTTATGTACATTTGTGAGGGATAGATCGCATATGCTGGCAAACTCACTGACGTTCATATGCCCTGCCTGATATGCGGGAAAGTGCTTATAGAATATTGCTGGAATATCGTCCTATGCCGAGCTTGATAAACCGAGATTACAGTGTATATGGTTGTTGAATGCACCGCAAATATGAAACACCTCAGCGCATCATATCATGCCTTCTCTGGCCTGCGCTTCCTGACTGTCGAACAGCCTGGCTTGCTCCTCGATGAAGAATTGTTTAATCTCGTTCCAATCCGCCTTGACGAAGATTTGGGTGAGTTCTTCCTGTTCCGCGTCGTCAAAATAGCTCAGCCCCATCAGCATATAGGTCAAATCCTTCTCCTGTCCGAATTTGGCCCTGGCTGCGCACAGCAGCTTCTTTCCGTCAAAACCGGGAACACGGTGATAGATCTGATACAGATCATAGAAATCCTTGCGCGAACCTCTGCTGCCTATGGCGGACAGCTTCATTGCGGCAATGTCTGAAGGGCTGGCCATGCGGAGCCTGGACAGGGCGTCGGAGCCTTGGACGAGCGATTCAACCATCGGATAGGGGTAGCCAAAGAAGCTGACCCGCACGTCCTCGATCAACAGATTACAGGTATCCGGCACGATGTCGATTGCCCGAACGTCATTAAAATGTGCTTTCAATGCATTGTAGAGCACATCGGCATTGAAATGATGGGGTGTAAAGAAATCGAAATCTACCGAAACGCGCAAGCCCAGCTGCAGCGAGAGCGCGGTGCCGCCCGCGAGGTAAAAGCCGTCCAGTTCATCCAGTGCAGTCAGGGTTTTCAGAAGAGACAGGCGCTTGACATCCAGTATGTTTTCAAACATGCTTACCTCCAGTTTTCAGGCTGGATCAGTTGCTCCTTTGGCACATGATACCGCTGCGCCATGAAGTTGCGAACGATTGGCCGCAGGTCCCGGCGGTGACATATCGTGTCCACGATCTGCTGTTCCGAAAACAAATCCACTACCCAAATGTAGCCGCGCATGCCGCCCATGTTCAGAAGGCGGGAGATGATGTAGGGCGCGTTGCGCTCTTTGTCCAGCGCCTCGACGCGGGTATCCCAAAAGAGCGGCTTCATCTCTGACAGCATCCGCTCAAAGGCGCCTTCCTGCGCGCGCGTTGCCATGTTGGGTCATCTCCTTTACCATAGGCATTATATCAAAAAGGGAATGGGTTCGCAATACCGGATGGAATGCTGTATAGTCAATAAACCCCGAACATTCTCCTCGCTTCCCCAAAATTTATTTCGGGAAAGGGCTTGACAACCGCTGAAGCGTGCATTATAATGTCACCAACTTCACAGAAACCGGGAAGAAAAGAGTAGTAAGCGTCTTTGCGGTCATCCCAGAGAGCCGCCGACAGTGGGAATGCGGCATGACGGATTCGCTGAATGGACTTTTCAGGGTCCTCCGGAACGCTAAAGCAAGTATGGGGGAACGGGAATGCGGGCCCGTTATCAATCCGCGCCGTATGTCAGTACGGGCTGAGTGGATCGAAAGATCAATGTGAGTGGCACCACGGAAATGTCTGTTCCGCCTCATATCCTGCAAGGGATATGGGGCGTTTCATTTTCCCCACGGCAATGTGAAGGAATACATTATTCAGGAGGTAATCCCAATGAAGAAGATCATCTGCACCATCGTCGCGCTCTGCATGCTGCTGAGCATGGCCGCCATGGCCGAGGGCACCGCCTTCAAGGTGGGCATCTGCAACTACGTGGACGACGCGTCCCTGAACCAGATCGTGGACAACATCCAGGCGCAGCTGGAAGCCATCGGCGCCGAGAAGGGCGTGACCTTTGAGATCAACTACGACAACTGCAACGCCGACAACAGCGTGATGCAGCAGATCATCGCCAACTTCATCGCCGACAACGTGGACCTGATGGTGGGCATCGCCACCCCGGTGGCCATGAACATGCAGGGCATGACCGAGGACAACCAGATCCCCGTGGTGTTCGCGGCGGTCACCGACCCCGTGGGCGCGGAGCTGGTGGCTTCGCTGGACGCCCCCGGCGGTAACATCACCGGCACCTCCGACTACCTGGATACCGACGCCGTGATGAACCTGATCTTCGCGGCCAATCCCGACGCGCAGACCGTGGGCCTGCTGTACGACGTGGGCCAGGATGCCTCCGCCACGCCGATCGCCGCGGCCAAGGCGTACCTGGACGCGAAGGGCGTCGCCTATAAGGAGTACACCGGCACCAACGTGTCCGAGGTGCAGCTGGCCGCGAACGCCGCGGTGGCCGACCAGGTGGACGCGCTGTTCACGCCCCAGGACAACACCGTGATGACCGCGGAGCTGTCGATCTACGAGGCGCTGGCCGAGGCGGGCATCCCGCACTACACCGGCGCGGATTCCTTCGCCCTGAACGGCGCGTTCCTGGGCTACGGCGTGGACTACGCGAACCTGGGCGTGGAGACGGCCAACATGATCGCCCACATCCTGGTGGACGGCGCGTCCCCGGCCGAGACCCCGGTCATGACCTTCGACAACGGCACCGCCACCGTCAACACCGAGACCTGCGAAGCCATCGGGCTGGACTTTGACGCTGTCTGCGAGGCCTTCGCGCCCTACTGCACCAGCATCCAGAGCATCACCACGGCGGAGAGCTTTGAATAACTGATATCTCTCCTTCGGCAGATTTATGACTTTATCATAAATCTGCCGAAGGAATCCATAGGAGAGGAATCCGAGCATGACCTTTGCCACAATACTGGGCCTCGGCCAGACGGCGCTGGAATTGGCGCTGTTCAACGCGCTGACGGTCCTTGCGCTGTTTTTGAGCTACTCGATGCTGAACGTGTGCGACCTGTCCACCGACGGCTGCTTCACCCTGGGCGCGGTGGTCGGCGCGGTGACGGCCATCGCGGGCCATCCCTGGTTGTCGCTGCCGGCGGCGATGGGGGCGGGCATGCTGTCCGGCCTGGTCACCGCCGTGCTGCAGACCCGCATGGGCGTCAACAGCCTGCTGGCCGGCATCATCGTGAACACCGGCCTGTACTCGGTGAACATATGGATCATGGGCGGCTCGTCGCTGTTGAACATGAACAAGACCCAGACCGTGTTCACGCTGCTGAAGGGGGCGCTGAAGGGCTCGCCGCTGGGCGCGCAGTATTCGCTGATCATCGGCCTGATCGCGGTGACGGCGGTCATCGTGTTCCTGGCGCTCTTTCTGCGCACGCGGCTGGGCCTGGCGATCCGCGCCACCGGCGACAACCCGGACATGGTGCGCTCCTCGTCCATCAACCCGGTGTTCACCACCACCGTGGGCCTGTGCATCTCCAACAGCTTCACGGCCCTCAGCGGCTGCCTGCTGGCCCAGAGCCAGAAGTCGGTGGACATCAACATCGGCCAGGGCATGGTCACCGTGGCGCTGGCATCGCTGTTGATCGGCGGCGTGTTCATGGGCCGCCGGAGCATACCGCTGCGGGCGGTGGGCGCGGTGATCGGCGCCTTCGTGTTCCGCATGGTGTACACCGTGGCGCTGCGGTTCAACCTGCCGGCGTTCATGCTGAAGCTGATCTCCTCGATCATCGTGGTGATCGCCATCTCCGGACCCTACCTGAAGGGCCAGGCGCCGCTGATGCGGCGGAAGCTGGCCGCGAAGCTCGGAAAGGCGGGGATGAAGCGATGCTGAAGCTGAACCACGTGAAGAAGACCTTCCACCCCGGCACCTCCGACGCCCGGGTGGCCCTGGACGACGTGACGCTGCACGTGCGCAAGGGCGACTTCATCTCCATCATCGGGGCCAACGGCGCGGGCAAGTCCACGCTGTTCAACGCCGTCTGCGGCAGCTTCTTCGTGGACGAGGGCAGCGTGTTGCTGGACGGCCAGGACGTGACCATGGCGCCGGAGCACAGGCGCGCGAAGGTGATCGGACGGCTGTTTCAGGACCCGATGCGCGGCAGCGCCCCGGCCATGAGCATCGAGGAAAACCTGGTGCTGGCGGCGGGGCAGGGCGGCTGGCTCAGCACCGCGGGCAAGCGGGAAAAGCAGGCGCTCCGCGAGCGGCTGGCGCTTCTGGACATGGGCCTGGAGGACCGCATGAAGCAGCCGGTGGGCCTGCTCTCCGGCGGCCAGCGCCAGGCGCTGACGCTGATGATGGCCACGCTGAGCATGCCGAAGATACTGCTGCTGGACGAGCACACCGCGGCCCTGGACCCGGGCACCGCCGAAAAGGTGCTGGAGCTGACCACCCGCATCGTGGCGGAGAACAAGCTGACCTGCCTGATGATCACCCACAACATGCAGTCCGCGCTGGACCTGGGCAACCGCACCATCATGATGGACCGGGGGCGCATCGTGTTCGACACCGAGGGCGAGGCCCGCGCGAAGCTGACCGTGGAGGATCTGCTGGAGAAGTTCCGCGAGGCCAGCGGCCGGAAGCTGGACAACGACCGGATGCTGCTGGCGTAGGGGGAAATGGCGATGCAATTTGGAATGCCGACGCTGATCGAGAACCGGACCCTGGCGGACAACGCGGCGCTGTGCCGGCAGCTCGGGCTCGGGTTCATCGAGCTGAACATGAACTTCCCGGAGTACCAGGTGGACCGCCTGGAGCAGACGGAGGCCCTCTTGCGCGTGGCCGGGGAATACGGCGTCTATTACACCATCCACCTGGATGAAAGCCTGAATATCGCGGATTTCAACCAGCTGGTGCGTCAGGCCTATCTGGAGACGGTGCGCCGGTGTGTCGCCGTGGCAAAGCAGCTTATTTGCCTGCGGGACCGGTACGGCGGCGGCGACAGGCCGCTCACGCTGAACATGCACATGCACCATGGCATCTTCATCACCCTGCCGGACCGGAAGGTGCAGATGTATGACCGCGACTTCGACACCTACATGGAATCGTTCGCCGCGTTCCGGTCGCTGTGCGAGGCGTGGATCGGCGACAGCGACGTGCGGATCGCCATCGAGAACACCGACGGCTTCCGCGATTACGAAAAGCGGGCCATCGAGTATCTGCTGGAGAGCCCCGTGTTCGGCCTGACCTGGGACATCGGCCACTCCAAGGCCACCGGCGAGAGGGACGTTCCGTTCATACGGGCGCACGAGGACCGGCTCATCCACTTTCACATCCACGACGGGTCCGAAACGCCGCCCAGGAACCATCTGGCGCTGGGGGACGGCGGGATCGAACTTATGGACCGGCTGAACCTGGCCCGCGACCTGGGCGCGCGGTGCGTGCTGGAGACCAAGACCATCGAGGCGCTGAAGCGCTCCGTCATGTGGCTGCGGGAGAGGCTTCCGGAGCAGTGAAGGTTGTGCTGTCGCGCCTGCCGGACAGAGGCAAGGGCGGCAATTCGTATCTGGCGGAGGCGAACGGGCAGGGAGGGCTATATGTACGGTATAAGCAGCGAGCGCCTGACGGCGGAGGAATACATCGACTTTCTGAAGCGCACCGACCTGGGGTCGCAGTACCCCCGGGAGCGCTTTGAGCAGCGCATCGAAAGGCTGCTGAAAAACGCCTCCATCAGCCTGGCTGCCAGGGATGAGGCGGGGCGGCTCGTGGGCGTGCTGCTGGGGCTGACGGACTTTGCCTATTGGCTGTACGTCACCGACCTGGGCGTGGACCGGGCCTGCCAGCGCCAGGGCATCGGCAGGGCCCTCATGAAGGCGGCCCTGGAGGCCGCGGGCGGCGAAAAGGACATCGCCGTGTACCTCATCGCCAACGAAAACGCCGTGCCCTTCTATGAAAAGCTGGGCATGGAAAGGGCCGGGGACGTGATGCAGTACAATCACGTCGACTGGACGGAATTTGTCGTGAAATAAGACTAAGGGGATGACAGCATTGTCTGACGACATGATGAATCATGAAGACACAGATAAGCTATATTCCAAAATTGTACATCTGATCACCACAAGAAAGAGGATCGCCTCGCAGGCAGTGAACGCTGCCATGCTTTTCTTGTATTGGGAGATCGGAGAGACAATTTGTCGCGATCTCCTGAATGAGACAAAAGCAGAATACGGGAAAAGAATCGTCAATGAGGTTTCACAGAAGCTTTCGATGGAATATGGAAAGGGATTTATTCGGGCTTCGGTATTTCGCATGATACAGTTCTATCAGGAATTCCCGGACAGGGAAAAAGTCGCGACGCTGTCGCGACAATTGTCTTGGTCACATTTTGTGGAATTGCTGTCTATCGAGGATGAACTAAAGAGAGATTTCTATGCGGCCATGTGTCGAAATGAAGGATGGACGGTTCGTACTTTACGCAATCGGAAAAACTCCATGCTCTATGAACGCACCGCAATTTCAAGAAAGCCGGAGGAACTGATCAGACAAGAGACCATGCAGTTGATGGAACAGGATAAAATGACCCTGGACCTGTTCTATCGGGATCCCTATGTGTTGGATTTCCTTGGCCTTCGGGATACCTACAGTGAAAAGGATCTGGAGAATGCCATATTGGCCGAATTGGAGCGGTTTATCCTTGAAATGGGCTCGGATTTCGCGTTCATGGCAAGGCAAAAACACTTTGTCCTCGACGGGAAGGACTATTATATTGATCTTTTGTTCTACCACAGGTCCTTGCGCAGGCTCGTTATCATAGAGCTGAAACTCGGAGCCTTTGAACCGGAGCACAAGGGCCAGGTCGAACTATACCTGCGGTGGCTGAAGAAAAATGAAACCCGGGACGGAGAAGAGGACCCCGTCGCGCTGATTCTGTGCGCTGAAAAATCCCGGGAGACGGTCGAATTGATGGAACTGGACCAGGGGAGCATTCATGTGGCGCAATACCTGACCAAGATGCCGCCGAAGAAGCTGTTGGAGGAAAAACTGGCAATCGCGATTGCGAACGCGAAGGAACAGTTGAAACAGAGATAGATGAATCATCCAAACCGCACTGTAACAATGGGAGGGTATGGCCTATGCTGACGGTCAATCTGAGGTATACGGGCGCAAACGGCAGCGCCCGGGCGTTTGTTTGCGAGATGACCGATACCGGCACGGTGGCGGCGATCCGGGCCGAGCCGGGCAATATCCGGTACGAATATTATCAGTCCATCGAGGACCCGGAGACGGTGCTTTTGATCGACAGCTGGCGGGACCAGGCGGCCATCGACGCCCATCACGCCTCGCCGATGATGGCCGTCATCGCTGCCCTGCGCGAAAAGTACGACCTGCACATGACCGTGGAACGGTTTGTGGGGATTGGGGAAAACGAAGGCGACAGGCGGTTTATACGGGAGTAGGATAAAGAAAAGGTAGAAATTCGCAGCAGGCCGTGCTATACTTATCCAGTCATAGGTTGATTTTTGAGAGAGGAAGTCAGATGCTTCAGAATAACGTGGAGATGAATTTAAAGATGCGCCTGATCGAGAGCGGCACCACCCAGACGGAGGTTGCGGAGAAGCTCGGTGTGTCCCTTTCCTATGTAAACCGCATCACCAAGGGCCGGGAGCAGATTGTCAATAAGACTTTTGTAAAGATGATGGATGAGCTCGGCTATGATGTGGAGCTGACATATAAGAAAAAGGCAGCTGACTGAGGCTGCGACAAATCGGGATTCTATGGGGTGATGCTATATGATAGGACTTGGAACAATAATCAACAGCACGGCAATTGTGGCCGGAGGGTTAATCGGACATTTTACCGGTAAACTGTTTCGTCAGGATCAGCAAGATGCGGTTAACAAGGCATGTGGAATCAGCGTTCTGTTCATTGCAATTGCCGGAGCGATGCAAGGAATGCTGCACATAGACAATGGAAAAATCCTCAGTGGAAAATCTATGTTAGTTGTGCTTTGTCTCGCGCTGGGCACGATCATTGGTGAAATCATTGGGATTGAGAGGGGATTCGAACATTTTGGAGAATGGCTGAAAGTAAAATCCGGTAATAGTGGCGACAAACAGTTTGTGAATGCATTTGTCACAGCTTCTCTGACAGTATACATTGGCGCAATGGCGATTGTTGGCGCGATACAGGATGGGATTTCAGGGGATTATTCCACACTTGCCGTAAAAGCAGTTCTGGACTTTATCATCGTCGCTGTAATGACATCTTCGCTTGGTAAAGGATGCATATTCTCAGCAATTCCTGTTTTCCTTTTTGAAGGAGTCATTACAGTGCTTGCCCGTATAATATCTCCGATCATGACAGAGACAGCCATTGCATATCTTTCACTTATTGGCGCTGTTTTAATTTTCTGCGTTGGGCTGAATCTTGTATGGGGGAAAAAAGTACGCGTGGCAAATATGCTTCCGGCAGTCATATTCGCTGTGCTTTTCGCTTATCTTCCGTGGTCAATCTGAAAAATTCCAGTTTGTCGATGACTGGAGGGTGATTGGATGAGTGGTTGGATGAAAGAAGATGGCGTGCTGTCCTCCTTTCATTTCAACGTGTCCAGCGATAGCTTGCAAATTCGATCCCACTACGCTCCACCATAGGACCCGTTGGATTGTTCAACGAGTCCTTTTTGTGTTAAAATACACCTTGGGAGGCGCTTGTATATGAGTAAAGGAAGGCTTAAAGATACATTTGATAAGGCAATGAGTGAAAACCCATTCACCCACCTTGGTGATGCGGTCTATTCGCTGCTTTATAAAAGCATAATAAGAATGGATATCCCTGATGATGAGCTCATTTCAGACACTGCTTTGGCTAAAGAGCTTAATATCAGCAGGACTCCGGTTCATAATGCGCTTATACGCCTGCAGGATGACGGCCTGATCATCAAAAGCTCAGGTCAGGGATTCAGGATCGCGCCTCTTAAGGAAGATGAGTGCCGCTATCTCATGGAAGTAAGGCTTGCTATAGAGGGTCAGGCAGCAATGAGAGCAGCTGAGCGCATCACAGACAAACAACTCCGTAAGCTTGATGAGCTCAGCGAGGAGTATAGTAAAGCCTGTGATGTTTGGGATGTTGACTCAATCATAGAAAGCGACCACGGCTTTCATCAGCTGATCGTAGACTCGTCAGATAACCCGATATTAAAGGATATATACAGGCAGATATCGCCGAGGGTCCTGCATTATCGTTATTATCTCTTTCGGAAGAGCGGGCGCGATACACTTGAGCCGATAATGATACTTTCGGTCAGACATCATCAGTCGGTAAAGAATGCGGTCAGACTCGGATTCAGCGATACGGCACAAAAGCAGATAGAAAGAGATATTTATGGAATGACGGATATTATCGGTTCCTGGTAAGCAAGCAATAATATCTGCATATTGACAAAAACGTTTTGATTTGAAGACAAAAACAAAGTCTTAGGGTCAAAACGTTCTTTTTTTGACACTCTTCGGGTCCTTCAGATATGATTTTATTAATAACTATCAGGAGGTTACAAATGGATAATAAGCGTTCACAGTGGGGAAGCAGAGTAGGCTTTATACTTGCGGCAGCAGGATCTGCGGTTGGCCTTGGAAACATATGGAAGTTTCCGGGAAGAGCATATGAAGGAGGAGGCGGTTCGTTCCTTCTGATATATTTGCTGATAGTTATCTTCCTCGGTGCACCGCTCATGATAACAGAGCTTTCTGTCGGAAGGGCAAGCCAGTCCAACATAGTAAGTACATTTCAGAGACTTGGGCATAAAGGGTACTCATGGGTAGGCTGGATCGGAGTGTGCGGAGCTTTCGTTATCACTTGTTATTATTGCCATGTTGGCGGCTGGGTGCTCCGCTATGTGTTCGGATATGCACTTGAAGCACCGGCAATATATGAAGACTCATTGGGATATTTCTATGAAATGCTGGGTGCTCATGCTGATGGGACCACGTCTGTGCCATGGACAGCGATCGGATTTGCTGCAGCTTTCACAGCATTGAATGCAGTGATCATACTGAAAGGCGTTGTCGGCGGCATAGAGAGGTTCAATAAGATCGGTATGCCCGCGTTGTTTATTCTGCTTCTTATACTGCTGGCCAGAACGGTGACTCTTCCGGGATCGATGCAGGGACTGAAGTACATGCTGTCTTTTGACTGGAGCAAAGTGTCATTCAGCACAATACTTGCAGCCCTGGGACAGGCGTTCTATTCTCTGTCGATAGGAATGGCAATAATGATAACATATGGGTCATATCTTCCGAAGAATGAGAATATAGCTAAAAACACCACGCTGATATGTATAATGGATACTCTTGTTGCTGTGCTTGCGGGATTCATCATTGTCCCGGGAGTATTTGCTACCCTGGGAGAGGAAGAAATCGGAAAGGGCGGAGGATTTGCATTCGTTTCTCTTGCCAAAATGTTCGAAAGCATGCCGGGAGGAAGGTTCTTCGGAGTTTTATTTTACCTGCTCCTTCTGTTTGCGGCTCTGACTTCATGCATATCTCTGATAGAAAGCATAGTGGCTTTTCTTACAGAGAAATTCAGCCTTCAGCGTAAAACAGCTACTGTATGGCTGTGCCTTATACTATTTGCAATAGGCTGTCTTTATACGTGCTCACAGGCGGCGGTCCCGCTTCACGGAATATGGCTTGACGGAACTAATGGTGTGACATATCCTGCCTTCTGCGACTTTATGGAGTATCTTACAGACAGGATAATGATACCTGTATGTGCTCTTGGCTGCTGCATATTTGTCGGGTGGGTCTGGAAACCTGAAAAGGCGATAGAAGAAGTCAAATCCTGCGGCGCTGCATTCAAACTTGCCGGGATATATAAAATACTGATCAAGTATGTAGCTCCGGTCGCAATACTGACTATATTGATTATGAGTTTTACATCCGGCATGACGTTAAGTTGATTTAGGAGAAAAGCATTATGAGCGGTCTTGGAACAATAATAAATGCAGCTGCGATAACCGCCGGTGGAGCTGCGGGAATGCTTGCCGGCAATGCAGTAAAGGAACGATATCAGGAGACGCTTAATATGGCTTGCGGGGTCAGCATCCTGTTTCTTGGAATAGGCGGAGCAATGGAAAAAATGCTCAGCATAAGTGATGGCAGGCTGGTAGGCACACAGTCTCTGATGATAGTGATAAGTATGGCTCTCGGTTCACTTATCGGAGAGCTGCTGAATATAGAGGCCGCATTTGAGAGGTTTGGCGAATGGCTGAAAAGAAAAACCGGCAACGCAAAGGATAAGCTTTTTGTCGATGGATTCGTCACTGCATCTCTGACCGTTTCGATAGGGGCAATGGCCATAGTTGGCGCTATACAGGATGGTATCAGCGGAGACTGGTCGATCCTTGCGGCTAAATCAGTGCTTGATTTTGTAATAATCCTTGTAATGACCTGCTCGCTGGGAAAGGGATGCATGTTTTCAGCGATACCAGTATTTGTTTTCGAGGGCTCGATGACAGCCTGTGCGGCTTTGATACGGCCGTTCATAACTGCCCAGGTACAGGACTATCTTTCTCTGGTAGGATCAATACTCATCTTCTGCATAGGCCTGAATCTGGTGTGGGACAAAAAAATAAGAGTATCCAACATGCTGCCTGCTATTGTTATCGCAGTTATTGCAGCAATTATTTGACCCTATGTGAAATTGTGATTGGATGAGTGGTTGGATGGAAAAAGATGGCGTGCTGTCCTCCTTTCATTTCAACGTGTTCAGCGATAGCTTGCAAATTCGATCCCCCTACGCTCCACCATGGGCAAAAGACGGTGGATATGTTCCTTGCGAACCTAAAAACCGTAGATATGTTCCTGGAGCCAAAAGTGCGAACAGGCAAAAACGTGGATATGTTCCTGCCTGCGATTTTGCGAACAGGCGCGGAGAATGACTATCTATTTCATTTCCTCGTGCCAATCAGTACGAAGGAACATGTCGCCTCTCACTGAGTCACCGGCAGAATCAAACAAGAACCTCTTTGAATCTTCCCTAACAATCACACGTTGGGGGAGGGTTCAAAGGGGTTCGTCGTTTTATTGTATCAAATCTGCGAGAGAGATAGACGTTCTGGTTGTTAAGAGCATTGATTGCGCTTGATAACGCATGCTCACTGTTCCCACAGCGCCTTCACATCAAACACTCCGCCCTCGAGTTCCTTCCACGTCGCCACCCCGCCCTCCAGCGTGACATAGCTGTGGGGGCTGTTTTGTTTGGGGATGGACACGGAGCCGGGGTTTATGAAGGTGAGGCCCCGGTCGCGGCGAAAGAGGGGCACGTGGGTGTGGCCGAACAGCAGCGCGTCGCTCTCGCGCAGCGGCGGCGGGTTGTCGGGATTGTACACGTGGCCGTGGGTGGCGTAGATCAGATGGTTGTCTGTGAGCAGCGCGCAGTAGTCGGCCATCACCGGGAAATCAAGCACCATCTGGTCCACCTCCGCCTCGCAGTTGCCCCGCACGCACAGAAGGTGCATGGCTATGGCGTTCAGCATTTCGATCACCCGCCTGGGCGCGTAGTCCTCGGGCAGGTCGTTGCGCGGGCCGTGGTACAGCAGATCGCCCAGCAGCACAAGCCGGGGCTGGCCCTCGGCGCGCCAGGCGTCCAGCAGGCGCGCGCACCACTTCGCGGAGCCGTGGATGTCCGACGCGATCATCAGCTTCATGACGGGTATCGCTCCCTTCCTTTTCCTGTATAATTATATTACCACAGCCGGGCTACTTTAAATATCGGTTATTTTATGGATTTTTTTGGGCAAAACCGTTCATTTTCAGGGATGCGTGCTGGATTATTCAACATTTCTGTGATAGTATGAAGCGATTGGCGATATATGTGCACGCTGAAAGGGGCGCATCGCATGACAGAAATCAAAAAGCGCAGGGGAGACCGATTCGACGCGACGCTGGTTCGCGATATCGACCCGCTGCATTGGTTTTTACCGTATATCTATCCCAACCGGGCGGACAACGAGGCGTTTATTCAGGAGGAATTCGACCTGACCAACCTGAACGCCTTTTTGGAGAAGAAGAACGAGGGCCTGGACAAGGCCCACCGCTATACCGTGTTCCACGCGGTGTGTGCGGCGGTGGTCAAGGCCTTGACCCTTCGGCCCAAGATGAACCGCTTCATCAAGGGCTGCCGGCTGTACCAGCGCGACGAGCTGAGCCTGGGCTTTGTGGTGAAGAAGCAGTTCAAGGACAACGGCGAAGAGGGCCTGGCCTTCATCAAATTCCCGCCGGAGACCACCATCGACAGCCTGCACGCGCGCATCATGAAGGAGATCTTCGAGTGCCGCCGGGACGACGTGATGGACAACTCCACCAAGGGCATGGAGATGTTCACCCATCTGCCCCGCTGGCTGATGCGCATCGTGATGTGGGGCCTGCACCGGCTGGACTTCTACGGCCACGTGCCCTTCGACCTGATCAAGGCCGACCCGAACTACGCGTCGGTGTTCCTGACGAATCTGGGCAGCATCAAGCTGAACGCCGGGTACCATCACCTGAGCAACTGGGGCACCACGTCGGTGTTCGTGATCATCGGCGAGATGACCCGCAAGCCGCTGTTCCACGAGGACGGCACGTTTGAGATGCGCGAGATCCTGCCCATCGGCATCACGCTGGACGAGCGCATCGCCGACGGATACTACTACGCCAAGACCATCCGGCTGGTGAAGCGGCTGATCGAGAATCCCGAGCTGCTGGATCGCCCGGCCAATGAGGAGGTTGACTTCTGATGCAAGCTGTAAAGACGCCGTGGGCGCCCTGGATGGGCACCGTGCCCATGCACCTTGATTACTTCCAGGGCACGATGGCCCAGGCCGTCGCCCGCATAGCGGAAAAATACCCGGACGCCGAGGCCTGTGAGTTCATGGGCAGCCACATCAGCTACCCCAGGCTGCAGGCCATGATCAAGGCGTGCGCCCGGGCGCTTCGGGCGCTGGGCATCCGCGAGGGCGACAAGGTGACCATCTGCATGCCCAACGCGCCCCAGACCGTGGTGATGTTCTACGCGGTGAACATGGTCGGCGCCATCGCCAACATGGTGCATCCGCTGTCCGCCGAGGGCGAGATTGAGTTCTACCTGAACGACTCCGAGTCCGTGGCGGCGCTGACGCTGGACCAGTTCTACGGCAAGTTCGCCAGCATCCGCAAGAACACCCCGTGCCTGAAGCACCTGATCATCGCCAACGTGAAGGACGCGCTGAAGCCGCTGATGAAGATCGGCTACGCGCTGACCTCGGGCCGCAAGATCCCGAAGGTGCCCAAGGGCGCAGACGTGGTGCTGTGGAAGGACTTCATCGCCGGCGGCAAGGCCTTTTCCGGCGACCCCACCGTGCCCCGCGGCGCGAACGACCCGGCGGTGGTCCTGTACAGCGGCGGCACCACCGGCATCACCAAGGGCATACTGCTGTCCAACCTGAACTTCAACGCCCTGGCGGCGCAGATCGTGGCGACGAACCCGATCTACAACGAGGGCGACAAGATGCTGGCCATCATGCCCATGTTCCACGGCTTCGGCCTGGGCGTGTCCATCCATTCGATGCTGGCCAACGGCGGCTGCTGCATACTGGTGCCCCGGTTCACGCCCCAGACCTACGCCCAGCTGCTGCGCAAGTACAAGCCCAACTTCATCGCGGGCGTGCCCACGCTGTACGAGGCGCTGCTGCGCATCCCGAACCTGGACGACCTGGACCTCAGCTGCCTGAAGGGCGTGTTCTCCGGCGGCGACAGCCTGCCGCCCGAGCTCAAGAAGCGCTTCGACAAATTCCTGAAGGACCACGGCGCGAAGATCGAGGTCCGCGAGGGCTACGGCACCACCGAGTGCGTCACCGCCTCGTGCCTGACCCCGCTGACCAAGGCCAAGGAGGGCTCCATCGGCATCCCCTTCCCGGACACCTACTACAAGATCGTGAAGGTGGGCACCGAGGAGGAGGTCCCCTACGGCGAGGAGGGCGAGATCTGCCTGGCCGGGCCCACCGTGATGCTGGAGTACGTGAAGCACCCCCAGGAGACGGCCCAGACCCGGCGCGTGCACGCCGACGGCATGACCTGGATCCACACCGGCGACCTGGGCGTCATGGACGACGAGGGCTTCATCTACTTCCGCCAGCGCATCAAGCGCATGATCGTCACCAGCGGCTACAACGTATACCCCTCCCAGATCGAGAACATACTCGACGCCCACGAGGCCGTGCACCTGAGCTGCGTGATCGGCGTGCGCGACCCCTACAAGATGCAGAAGGTCAAGGCCTTCGTGGTGCTCAAGCCGGGCTACGAGCCGTCCGAGACCACCCGCGAGATGCTGATGGACTACTGTCGCAAGCACATCGCGAAGTACGCCATGCCCTACGACATCGAGTTCCGCGACGATCTGCCCAAGACCCTGGTGGGCAAGGTGGCCTACCGCGTGCTGGAGGAGGAGATGGAAAAAACCGCCCCGGCGCTGGCCACGGCTTGACAATCGACCTCATCGAGCCCCTGTATTCACTGCGGGGGCTCGTGCTATAGGAGTGCGCCTATGAAACGCCTGATCAACGACGGCTGGGAATTTGCAAGGCTCGCCCCGGGCGGCGACGCGGCAGGGGCCGCGTGGCGGCCGGTGGCCGTTCCCCACGACTTTCTGATTTGGGACGCCGGCGACCTGTACGCCGACGCCGACGGCTGGTACCGCCGCGCGCTGAGCGCGCCGGAGGACTGCGAAAAATACGCCTGGCGCGTGCGCTTCGACGGCGTGTACATGGACTGCGACGTGCTGCTGAACGGCGAAAAGGTCGTCACCCACCGCTACGGCTACACGGCCTTCGACGCGGATCTGACGGGCCTCATGCGTCCCGGAGACAACGAGCTTCGGGTGCTGGTGCGCCACCGCAGCCCCAACTCCCGGTGGTACTCCGGCGCGGGCCTGTTCCGGGACGTGACGCTGTACAGGCTGCCCCCGCGGCACATGGCGCCGGACGGGCTGTACGTGCGCACCGCGCCCACAGCGGGCGGCGCGTGGGCCGTGCGCGTGGATGTGGAGTTGGCGGGCCCCGGCGCGGGCGGCGAGGTGCGCCTCGCGCTGACGGACGCCGGGGGCAGGACCGTGGATGAAGCCGTGGCGCGGGCCCAGGGCGACGCGGCGCGGGCCGAGCTGACCGTTCAGGAACCCTGTCTTTGGAGCCCGGATTCGCCGTATCTCTACACATTGACGGCGGAGTACGGCGGCCAGCGCGAGGCGGTGGCGGTGGGCCTGCGCCAGACCCGCTTCGACCCGGACCGGGGCTTCTTTTTGAACGGGGAGCACGTGAAGCTGAAGGGCGTGTGCCTGCACCACGACCTGGGCGCGCTGGGGGCGGCCTTCAACGCGGCGGCGTTCGCCCGGCAGCTTCGGTTGATGAAGCGCATGGGCGCCAACGCGCTGCGCACCACCCACAACCCGCCCGCCGCCCGGGCGCTGGAGCTGTGCGACCGGATGGGCGTGCTGGTGATCGACGAGGGCTTCGACATGTGGCGAATCCCCAAGACCGAGCTCGACTACGCCCGCTTCTTTGACGAGTGCTGGCAGGGCGACGTGCGCGCCTGGGTGCGGCGGGACCGGAACCACCCCTGCGTGATCCTGTGGTCCATCGGCAACGAGATCTACGACACCCACGCCTCTCCGGACGCTCCGGCCCTCACCGCGGCGCTGAAGGCCGAGGTGGAGAGGTGGGACCCGGAGGGCAACGCCCGGGCCACCCACGGCAACAACTACATGCCCTGGGAAGGCGCGCAGCGCTGCGCGGACGTGTTGAAGCTGGCGGGCTACAACTACGGCGAAAAGTGCTACGCCGCTCACCACGCCGCCCACCCGGACTGGGTGATCTACGGCAGCGAGACCTCCTCGATACTGTTCAGCCGCGGCGTGTACCACTTCCCGGCATCGGCGAACATCATCTGCGAGGAAGACATGCAGTGCTCGTCCCTGGGCAACAGCACCACCGCCTGGGGCGCGCCGGACATGGCCCGTTGCATCATCGGCGATCTGAACACCCCCTACAGCATGGGCCAGTTCCTGTGGAGCGGCATCGACTACATCGGCGAGCCGACCCCCTACACGACCCGCAGCAGCTACTTCGGCATGGCCGACACCGCGGGCTTCCCCAAGGACGTGTACTACCAGGTCAAGGCCCTGTGGAATCCGGAGCCCATGGCCCACATCGGCGTCAGCTGGGACTGGAACGAGGGCCAGATCATCGATGTGCCGGTCTACGCCAACGGCGCGCGGGCGGAGCTGCTTCTGAACGGCGAATCGCTGGGCGCGCGGGAGATCGACCTGCGCGCGCCCGAAAAGAGCGTGGCCTGGTGGCGCGTGCCCTACGCGCCGGGGGCGCTGGAGGCTGTGGTTTGGGACGCGGAGGGCCGCGAGATCGCCCGGGACGCGGTGTACAGCCACGGCGACAGCGCCGCGCTGACGCTGGCGGCGGAGGCGCGCGACTGGCTGCTGTCGGACGGCGAGGACGTGGCCTTCATCGACATCGGGGCCGTGGACGATCAGGGCCGCCCGGTGCAAAACGCCGCGGACCGGGTTCGGGTGAGCGTGGAGGGCCCCGTCCGGCTGCTGGGCCTGGACAACGGCGACAGCGCCGACGTGGACGGCTACAAGGCGGACGCCCGCTGCCTGTTTAACGGCAGGCTGCTGGCGATGGTGGGCGCGACGGACGCGGCGGGGGAGGCCGTGGTCCGCGCCGAGGCCCCGGGCCTGAAGGGCGCGGCACTGAGGCTGACCGTGCGGCCCGCCGAGGGGCGGCCCGGCCACAGCACGCTCCAGGGCGTGGAACCGGCGCAGCCGCGGATTATGCCCGTCTGCGCGCGGCGCGTCGACCTGTGGCGCGTTTCGGGCGGCGCGACGCTGACGCCCCAGGCCCCCGAAGCGCGGTTTGCCGCCCGGCTGCTGCCGGCCTGCGCCGCCCCGCAGCCCATCGCCTACAGCGCGGTCAACGCCCTGGGCGTCCCCAGCCCCGCGGCGCAGGTCCTGCCAGAAACGGACGGCGTGACCGTCCGGGGCCTGGGCGACGGAAAGGTGTGGCTGCGGGCCGTGGCGAACAACGGCTATCCCCACGCCCGGGTGATCTCCCAGATCGAGCTGACGCTGACCGGCTTCGGCGCGCCGAAGCTGGACCCCTACGGCTTCATCGCCGGCGGCCTGTACGACTTCAGCGCCGGCGGCGTATCCTCCGGCAACGAAAAGGGCGTCGCCTTCGCCCGGGACGGGGAGAGCATGGTGGGCTTTCGTCGGGTGGACTTCGGCCCCGTGGGCTCGGACGAGATCACGATACCGATCTTCGAGCTGGGCGGTGACCCGGTGGACGTCGACGTGTGGATGGGCGACCCGCGCGACGGCGGACACCGCGTGGCCCGGCTGCACTACCACAAGAAGAGCATTTGGAACACCTACCAGGCCGAGACCTGGAAGCTCCCGGAGCGCTTCGTCGGCGAACAGACCGTGGCCTTTGCGATGCGCGACGCGGTGCATATGAAGGGGTTTGGGTTTACGAGGGAGTAGGGAGTAGGAAGTAGGGAGTAGGGAGTAGGGAACAGGGGACAGGGAACAGGGAACAGGGAACAGGAATAGCCTGGGACCGCCGCGTATGTCATTGCGAGGAGCGAAGCGACGTGGCAATCCGGTCCCCTGCACGATAGCGAGTAGGGGCGCCGATGCGGCGCCCGCTGGGAACAGGAGGTATGCATGGATATACTGGATCTGATCGAATCGCGGGGGAGCTATCGGGGGACATATAAAGACGTGCCGGTGCCGCGGGCGCATCTGGACGCCATACTGCGCGCGGGGTGCGCCGCGCCGTCCGGCTGCAACAAGCAGACCACGTCCTTCATCGCGGTGGACGACCCCGCGCTGCTGGACGAACTGAAGGCCATCGTGACGCCCCGCATCGGCGAGACGGCCCCGGCGTGGATACTGGTGCTGACCCGGCCCATCATCGCCTACCGCGACCGGGTGTTCAACGTGCAGGACTACAGCGCGGCCATCGAGAACATGCTGCTGGAGATCGTGGCGCTGGGGTATCAGAGCTGCTGGTACGAGGGCCACGTCACCGACGCGGACGACCTGGGCGGAAAGCTCGCCCGGCATCTGGGCGTGCCGCAGGAATACAAGCTGGTGTGCGTGCTGCCGGTGGGCGTCGCGGCGGAGTCTGTGCAGCGGCCCAGGAAGCAGCCCGTGGCGGCGCGGGCGTGGTACAACGGATTCGGAAAGGATGATCGACATGAGTAAAACCATTCGGCGTGCCTGGCTGCCCTTTTTGAACGTGGACGTGCCCCGGGACTGCGACACGCCGGAAAAGGTGGCGGCCTTTGAGCTGAAGGCGGGCTGCGCGGCGCTGAAGCTGCCCGTGCCCGCGCTGAAGCTGGACCCGGCGCTGGGCGAGGGCTATGCCATTTCAGGCGGCGCGATCACCGGCGGCGATACCGGCGTGCTCTACGGCGCTTACGCCTGGTTGATGGCCGCGGCGGCGGGGGAGCGCGCGCCCGAGAGCCTGCAAAAGCCCTACTGGCCGCTTCGGATGATCAACTGCTGGGACAACGCGGACGGCTCCATCGAGCGGGGCTACGCCGGGCGCTCCCTGTGGTTTGAGGGCGGCGACTTTTGCTACGACGAGGGCCGCCTGCGCCAGCTGGGGCGGATGCTGGCCTCCGTCGGGCTGAACGTGCTGTGCGTGAACAACGTGAACGTAAAGGCCGAGGCGGAGCTTCTGATCGAGGACTACCTGCCGAAGCTGGCGAAGCTGGCGGACCTGTTCCGGCCCTTTGGCGTGCGGCTGATGACCTCCATCGACTTTTCAAGGCCCCTGGCCCACGGCGTGGGCACCGCCGACCCGCTGGACCCCGGCGTGCAGCGCTGGTGGCGGGAGCGCGCCGACGCCATCTGGCGGGCCGTCCCCGACTTCGCGGGCTTTTTGGTGAAGGCGGACAGCGAGCACCGGCCAGGCCCGTTCACCTACGGGCGCACCCACGCCGAGGGGGCGAACATGCTGGCCCGGGCCGTCGCGCCCCACGGCGGCGTGCTGGTGTGGCGCGCCTTCGTCTACAACTGCATGCAGGACTGGCGGGACGCCGCCACCGACCGGCCCAAGGCCGCCTTCGACACCTACGCGCCGCTGGACGGGCAGTTCGACGACAACGTGATCCTGCAGGTCAAGTACGGCCCCTACGACTTCCAGGTGCGCGAGCCCATATCGCCCACGCTGTACGCGATGAAGCGCACGCGGCTGGCCATGGAGCTGCAGCTGGCCCAGGAGTACACCGGCCAGCAGATCGACCTGTTCGCGATGAACCCGATGTGGCGCGAGTTCACGGAGGACCTGCCGCCCGAGGCGCTGTGCGCGGTGGCCGCCGTATCGAACCTGGGCCGGGACGACAACTTCACCGGCCACCCCTTCGCCGCGGCGAACCTGTACGGCTTCGGCCGCTACGCCTGGGACCCGTTCGCGTCGCCCGAGGCCGTGCTGCGCGGCTGGGCGCGGCTCAGCTACCATTTGCCCGCCGCCCAGGAGAGCACGCTGACGGACATGCTGATGAACAGCCGCGCGGTCTACGAGAAGTACACCGCGTCGCTGGGCCTGTGCTGGATGGTGCGGCCCGAGACCCACTACGGCCCCAGCCCCAGCGGCTATGAGTTCGACGTGTGGGGCACCTACCACCGCGCCAGCCGCGATGCCGTGGGCATCGACCGCACCGCGTCCGGCAACGGCTATGTGCTGCAGTACCCGGAGGATATGCGCGCCCGCTACGACACCCCCGAGGCCTGCCCGGACAACCTGAAGCTGTTCTTCCACCGGCTGCGCTACGACTACGTGATGGCCGACGGCCGCACGCTGATCCAGCGCCTGTACGACGACCACTTCGAGGGCTGCGCCGGGGCCGAGGCCATGGGCGAAGCGCTGAAAACGCTGGACCTGCCCGAGCCCGACAAATCCGAGGCCGCCGAGCGCATGGAAAGGCAAATCAAAAACGCCCGCGAGTGGCGGGACGTGGTAAATACGTTCTTCCACCGCCTCAGCGGCGCGGACGACGCGCGGGGGAGAAAGATCTACGAGTAGAGTGAAGAGTGGAGAGTGGAGAGTGAAGAGTTAGGAGTGAGGAGTTAGGAGTGAGGAGCACTGATTGGCTGACTCATGTTCCTAACGCCTCACTCCTCACTCCTATCTTTTGAGGTTAGCACACGCGCGGCAGCCTTGGCTCGCCCCGGGAACGGGGAGAGCTGGCGCGAAGCGCCTGAGAGGGGAATCCCACAAGAAAACGTGATGAACCTGTCTTTTTTATTCGTTTTCCTCCAGCCGGGCTTCCAGTTCGCCGATGCGCTCGGCGATGTCGTCGCAGAAGGCCTGGGCGGCCTCCATCCGCGCGCCGGGGGCGAGGGCCACGAACTCCTTGACCGGGCCGATCAGCGCCCGGGCGGCCTCGGCCACGTCCGAATCGCCGTCCGGGGCGCGGCGCTGGCGCAGGTACTGGGTCAGCACGTCGCAGGCCCGGGCCAGCTCCGCGTCGCCGGAGCGCTTGGCCTCCGTCACCAGCGCATCGCCGGAGGCCTGCAAATCGGCCCGCACGCGGTGGTTCACCTGGGGTGCGTCGCACTCCACGCCCTGCTCGTTCAGCCGGTCCACCATGTTCCGCACGTAGTCCGGGCGGCTCTTGATGACGGCGCGGTACTTGTTCTGATAGCGCAGCATCAGGCTGTGGTCGCCGCCGGCCAGCTTCTGCAGGCAGGAGCGCACCGACTGGCCCGCCGAGCGCGCCACCAGCACCTGCTCCATCAGCCAGTCCACCTCCTGCTGTGTAAAGGGCACGAACCGGGCCGGCCGGGCCTCGCCGCCGTCGTGCTGGCGCACCTGGGCGTAGTAGTAGTTGCGTATGCTGTTGGGGCGTCGCCCGGTCTGGCGGGCGATCTGCTCAAACACGGCTTTCAGCGGCAGCCCCTGCTGCTGCGCTTCATCGGCGGTTTCCCATAGCAGCTTATTCTCCGTGTCGCTCCAGCCCGAGCGCCTGCCCGTGTGCGTCAATTCCATGCGGCCGCTTCCATCGTGTATGATTGCCTGATCCATTTGCTCGCCTCCAAACCGTTGATGATACAGAGTATGCGCGACGTGTGCCGGGAATATACTGGTCCCACCGATTGTCAAAAGTTTTTAAAGGTTTGCGCGATCGCCGTTTGTGGACGGCAATATGGATTACATATGCGCCGTTTGTTGCAAACATGCCTTTTTTCCGCCTTGACTTTCATGCGATTTCGGGTAAAATGGTGTTAAATACAATCAGATGCCGGAGGAAACAGCTATGTCATCTACGCCTACCCTCATCATCATGGCCGCGGGCATGGGCAGCCGGTTCGGCGGCAACAAGCAGATCGCGCCGGTGGACGACGCCGGGCACATCATCATCGATTTCTCGATCTACGACGCCATACGCGCCGGCTTCGGCAAGGTCGTGTGCGTGATCAAGCCGGAGATGGAGGCGGACTTTGCCCGCGCCATCGGCGACAACATCGCCCGGCACGTGGACCTGCGCTACGCCTACCAGACCCTGGACAACATACCGGCGGGCTTTTCGATCCCCGAGGGGCGGCAGAAGCCCTGGGGCACGGGCCACGCCGTGCTGTGCGCGCTGGAGCAGGTGGACGGGCCCTTCGCCGCCATCAACGCCGACGACTTCTACGGCGCGGGCGCGTTCCGGGCCGCGGGCGCGTTCCTGGCCGAGGCGGGCGACGCCAACGAGCACGCCATGGTGGGCTACAGCATCGAGAACACGCTGACCGAGAACGGCTCGGTGTCCCGGGGCGTGTGCGCCGGGCAGGACGGGTACCTCACCGACATCACCGAGCGCACCCGCATCGAGCCCCGGGAGGGCGGCGCGGCCTACACCGAGGACGACGGCGCCACCTGGACCTTCATCCCCGCCGGCACGCCGGTGTCGATGAACCTGTGGGCCTTCCGCGCGGGCGTGCTGGACATGTTCCCGAAGATGTTCCGGGCGTTCCTCGAAAACGACGTGCCCGCCAACCCGCTGAAGGCCGAGTTCTACCTGCCCAATATCCCCAAGGCGCTGATCGCCTCCGGCAGGGGCCGCGTGCGGCTTCTGAACACCGACGAGCGCTGGTACGGCATGACCTACCGCGAGGACGCCGCCATGGTCCGCGACGCCATCGCCCGGATGAAGGCCGAGGGGCTGTATCCGGAAAGACTTTGGGATTAGGGAACCATTTCCTGTGGTGGCCCGTCAGACGGAAAAAGGAGGGATGAATCGTGAAGAGAGTGTTGATTTGTCTGTTGGTGTTGGCGCTGTTGGGATGTTCCGCGCTGGCGGAGGTCGACGTGCGCATCGGGACGAAGCTGCGGGTCGTGAACTGCGACGCGTACATCACCCTGCGGGAGGAACCGAACACGAAGGCGGCGGCGCTGGACCGGATCCCGCTGGGGTGCGAGGCGGTGTCGCTGATCGACCGGCAGAACGGCTTTGTGCGCGTGGCCTGGAAGGGCCAGATGGGCTGGGCGCTGGAGAAATACCTGAAGTCGATCGATGAGAGCGGGTCCGCTGTCGAGCTGACGAAGGCCCAGCGCTACAACCTGAACCTGTTCCTCTCCAACTTCACCGAGGCGGACTTCTGCCGGTGGGAGGGCGGCTACAGCTACGACGCGGTCGATCCGGCGCAGCTGACCAATTTCGCCCTGGAGCACTGCTGGTTCAACCGCCAGAACCGGGTGGAGTGGGGCGAATACTTCAACGACAACAACGTGCGCCTGTCGGAGGATCAGATCGCGCCCGTGGTCGAGAAATACTTCGGGCTGAAGATCAAGCCCAGCCATGAGCTGCGCTACACCGACTACAAAAAGGGGTACTACTACTGGCAGGAGACCGGCGGACACGTGAGCATGGGCTTCGCCTGCCTGGACCGGGCGGAGAAGCTGGAGGGCCGCCGGTACCGCGTGTGGTTCAGCGTGTACGGCATGGGCGAGAGCTGGGACAACGACGCCTGCTATTACACGCCGTCGCAGGCCATGAAGGCCTATCCCATCGAGGGCGTCAACCCCGTCGGCTGCGCGGTGGTGGACGTGGGCGGCAGCGGCCTGGGCGATCGGAGCGACTGGACGCTGGAGCGCTACGCGGCGTATTACGACATGTGGTGATCCGTGCGGCGCGAATTCAACCTTGGAGGATGCTATGGAAAAGATCAGAACCACCGTCCGCATCGCGGGCCGGGAATACACCATCGCCAGCTACGACAGCGAGGCGCACGTGAACCGGGTGGCCACCTGGGTGGACCGGAAGATGAACGAGCTGGCCGCGGCGACGAAGCTGCCCGCGGGGCAGCTGGCCGTGCTGACGGCGGTGAACGCCACCGACGACATGATGAAGTCCCGGGACGAGATCCGCCGCCTGCAGGCCGAGATCGACGATTTGCGCGACCGGCTGGAGAAGCGCGACGGCAATGAATGACGCGCGGCTGGAGCTGCTGGCCCCCGCGGGGGACGAGGCGGCGCTGAGGGCGGCGGTCCAGAACGGCGCGGACGCCGTGTACCTGGGCGCGGGCGCGTTCAACGCCCGGCGCAACGCCGGGAACTTCGACGGCGAGGCGCTGGACGCCGCGGTGCGCTACTGCCACGCCCGGGGCGTGAAGGTGCACGTGACGCTGAACACGCTGGTGCGCGAGGATGAGTTCGACGCGCTGACGGAAGCCGTGCGGGCCATCAACCGCTCCGGCGCGGACGCCGTGATCGTGCAGGACTTCGGCGTCGCCCGGGCCGTGCGGCAGATCGCGCCGGATCTGCAGCTGCATGCCAGCACCCAGATGGCCGTCCACAACCGGCAGGGCGTGCGCTTTCTGCGGGAGCAGGGCTTTGACCGCGCGGTGCTGGCCCGGGAGCTGACCTTTGACGAGATCGCCGGGTGTGCCGCCGAGGGCATCGAGATCGAGACCTTCGCCCACGGCGCGCTTTGCGTGGCCTGCTCCGGCCAGTGCCTGATGTCCAGCCTGGTGGGCGGGCGCAGCGGCAACCGGGGCCTGTGCGCCCAGCCCTGCCGCCTGCCCTGGCAGCTGGCGGAGAAGTCCGGATACCTGCTTTCCACGCGGGACCTGTGCGCCATCGACGACCTGGCGCGGCTGCGGGACGCGGGCGTTTGCAGCCTGAAGATCGAGGGCAGGCTGAAGCGGGCGGAGTACGTGGCCGTCACGACGGCGGCCTACCGGCGGGCCATCGACGCGCTGTACGCGGGCCGGGGGCTCGACGCCGACGCCGAGCGCGCCGGGCTGGCCCAGATGTTCAACCGCGGCGGCTTCACCCGGGGCTACGGCCTGGGGGTGGCCGAGAGCGATTTGATGTATCCCGAGCGCCCGAACCACATGGGCGTGGCGGTGGGCGCGTGCCGCGAGGCGGGCCGGGTGCGTTTGACCGAGCGCGTGGAGGCCGGGGACGCGCTGGCGCTGCGCCGGGCCGGGTGCGAGGACGCCCCCGTCCGGCTGTCCGGCGGGGCGGGGGAGACGGTCCGCTGCGCCCAGGCCCGAAAGGGGGCCGCGCTGTACCGCCTGGTCAGCGCGGCGCAGCTGCGCGAGGCCCGGGAGAGCTTTTCCGGCGAGCGCCGCCAGGTTCCCGTCACGGCCCGGGCCGTGTTGCGGGTGGGCCGGCCCGGGCGGCTGTGGGTCTCGGACGGCGTACACGAGGCTGAAGCCGAGAGCGATGCTGTGCAGGCTGCCACGGGCCGGGGTTTGGACGCGGAACGCGTCCGGGCGCAGCTGGCCAAGACCGGCGGCACGCCCTACGTTATGACCAAAATCGAACTGGACGCGGACGACAATGCCTTCTGCCCGGCGTCCATGCTGAACGCGCTGCGGCGGGACGCGCTTGCGGCGCTGGAGGCGGCGCGCGTAAACGTCGCGCGGCGGGAGCGGACCTGGACTGTGCCGGAGATCCCGGAATCAGGTGCCGGGAAGCCGTTGCTGCTGGCCCAGAGCGCCCACCCGGAACAGCTCGTCGCGGCGCTGCGCAACGGCGCGGACGCGGCGGTGCTTTTCCCGCGGGACGTGCGGCCCGAGGCGCTATCGGCCATCGACCTGAACGCGCTGCGGCGGGAGGGCCCGCTGATGCTGGCGCTGCCCGCGGTGCTGGGCGGCGCGGCGCTGGACGGGCTGAACGCCTGGGCGCTCGGGCACCGGGACCGCTTTGAGGCCACCGTCATTTCCAACATCGGCCAGATGGGCATGGACTGGCCCGGCGCCCGCGTCGGCGACTATCTGCTGAACGCGGCAAGCGACGCCGCCGTGGCCCAGCTGCGGGACTGGGGGCTGCAATCCGTCACGCCGTCGGTGGAGCTGACCGCGCGCCAGGCCGGAGCCCTGCGCGGCGATATTCAACTGATTGTGTGGGGCCGGATCCCGCTGATGCACCTGCGCCACTGCCCGCTGCGCGCGGCGGAGGGCATGGCGGGCCGCCACGCCGACTGCCGGCACTGCGACGCCTGCGCGCCCCGGGCGCGGCTGGACGGCAAGGCGCTCGTGGACCGGCGCGGGGCCGCGTTCCCGCTGCGGCGCGTCGCCCAGCCGGGCGGGTGCGTCATACAGCTTCTGAACAGCGTGCCGCTGATGCCGCTTCGGCATTTGGAGCGCCTGCCAAGGGCCGCGGCCTGGCGGCTGCTGCTGGACGACGGCGACGACGCGCCGGCCGTGGTAAAGGTCTACCGCGCCGCGCTGGACGGCGAGGACTTCAAGGCGCTGCCGGAGTGGAGCGCCCTTGAAACCATGGAGACGACCGCCGGGCACTATTTCCGAGGGGTGGATTGAAATTGAACGAACGCAACATACGGGTCCTGGAGTTCCCGAAGATACTGGAGATGCTGGCCGAGCGGACCGTCACCGAGCCGGGGCATCAGGCGGCGCTTGAGCTGCGGCCCAGCGGCGACGCGGACACCGTGCGCGCCTGGCAGGCCCAGACCGAGGAGGCCGGGACCGTCATCGCCTACAACGGCTCGAACCCGATGGCCTGGTTCACCGACGTGCGGCCCTTCTTGAAGCTGGCGAAGGCCGGGGGCGTGCTGAGCCCGAAGGCGCTTTTGCAGGTGGCGGACGCGCTGAAGGCCGCCCGCACGGTGCGCGGCGCGCTGGTCACCGACCGGGAGGACACGCCGCTTTTGACTGAGATGGGCTCGCGGCTGGCCACCAACCGGGCGCTGGAGGAGGAGATCTTCGACGCGATCATCTCCGAGGACGAGATCAGCGACCACGCCAGCCCCGACCTGTACGACATCCGCCGCCAAATGCGGGTGCTGAACGACAAGGTGCGGGACAGGCTGAACGGCATCATCCGCTCCGCCTCGATGCAGAAATACCTGATGGACGCCATCGTCACCATGCGCAACGGGCGCTACGTGGTGCCGGTGAAGGCCGAGTGCCGCGCCAGCGTGCCCGGCATCGTGCACGACCAGTCCGGCACCGGCTCCACGCTGTTCATCGAGCCGATGGCGGTGGTGGAGGCGGGCAACGAGCTGAAGCAGTGGACCGTCAAGGAGAAGAACGAGATCGAGCGCATACTGGGCGCGTTCTCCGACCGCATCGCCCCGGACGCGGACCTGATCGCCAACAACCTGGACCTGCTCTCGACGCTGGACGTGATATTCGCCAAGGCCTCGCTGGCCCGGCAGATGCACGCGGTGCCGCCGAAGCTGAACGAAGAAGGCCACGTGCGGCTGATCCAGGCGCGGCACCCGCTGATCGACCCGAAGAAGGTGGTGCCCTCCACGCTGTGGCTGGGCGAGGAGTTCACCACGCTGGTGATCACCGGACCCAACACCGGCGGCAAGACGGTGACGCTGAAGACGGTGGGCCTGTTGTCGCTGATGGCCCAGGCGGGGCTGCAGATTCCGGCGGCCTACGGCTCGGAGCTGGCGATATTCGACGAGGTGTTCGCCGACATCGGCGACGAGCAGAGCATCGAGCAGTCGCTGTCCACGTTCTCCGCCCACATGACCAACATCGTGCAGATATTGCAGAGCGTCACGCCCAGGTCGCTGGCGCTGTTTGACGAGCTGGGCGCGGGCACCGACCCCACCGAGGGCGCGGCGCTGGCCATGTCCATACTCAGCCACCTGCTGAAGATGAAGGTGACCACGATGGCCACCACCCACTACAGCGAGCTGAAGGCCTTCGCCCTGGGCACGCCGGGGGTGGAGAACGCCTCGGTGGAGTTCGACGTGCAGACGCTGCAGCCCACCTACCGGCTGTCCATCGGCGTGCCCGGCAAGAGCAACGCCTTTGAGATCTCCCGGAAGCTGGGCCTGCCGGAGTTTCTGATCGAGGACGCGGGCACCCGGCTGAGCCGCGACGCCGTGCGCTTTGAGGACGTGATCGCCAACGCCGAGTACCACCGGCAGATCGCCGAGAAGGAGCGGGCGCTGGCGGAGCAGGCCCACATCGAGACCCAGAAGCTGCGCGACGAGGCGGAAAAGCTGCAGAAGGAGCTGGAGTCGCGCCGGGAGACGGAGCTGCGCAAGGCCAAGGACGAGGCCAGAAAGGTGCTGCAGAAGGCCCAGCGGGAGAGCGAGCAGATCATCGCCGATCTGAAAAAGCAGCGCTCCTCGGGCGTGAAGGAGCACGAGCTGCATAATCTGCGCGCCCAGCTGCAGGACGCCATCGACGACACGGGCGAAAAGATCAAGGGCGACCCCATCGGCAGCGTGCCCACGCAGCTGAAGGTCGGGGACACCGTGCTGCTGGTGAACCTGAACGCCAAGGCCGTGGTGCTGACCGAGCCGGACGCCAGGGGCGAGTGCACCGTGCAGGCGGGGGCGCTGAAGCTGAAGGCCAACATGGCCGACATGCGCACCGCGCTGCCGGAGGTGCCCGCGAAGCCCAAGGGACGCCAGCCCGCGAAGGGCGGCGGCTCCGGCGCCCACGTGTCGGTGTCGCCCCGCGCGGTGCAGACCGAGTGCGACGTGCGCGGCATGAGTCTGGAGGAGGCGCTGATGACCGTGGACATGTTCCTGGACGGCGCGATATTGAACAAGCTGGGCCAGGTGTACATCATCCACGGCAAGGGCACCGGCACGCTCAGAAGCGGCATCCAGCAGCGCCTGAAGCGCCACCCGGCGGTGAAGAGCTTCCGCCTGGGCAAGTACGGCGAAGGCGAGGACGGCGTGACCGTGGCGACGCTGAAGTGAGGTGTAACAATGACTAAGACCAAGATCCTGCTGGTGGACGACGATCCGAACATACGGCAGCTGGTGAATCTGTACCTGGTGAAGGAGGGCTTTGAGGTCGACATGGCGGACCAGGGCGACGAGGCGCTGAAGCAGTTCCGCGCGTCGCCGCCGAACCTGATGCTGCTGGACGTGATGCTTCCGGGCATGGACGGCTGGCAGGTGCTCCGGGAGGCGCGCAAGACCTCCAACATCCCCATCATCATGCTCACCGCCAAGGACGAGGTGTTTGACAAGGTGCTGGGGCTGGAGCTGGGCGCGGACGACTACATCTCCAAGCCCTTCGACATGAAGGAGCTGGTGGCCCGCATCAAGGCGGTCATCCGGCGCTACCAGGCCCCGGAGCCGGCCGAGGCGGGCAAGGACCTGGTGTTCCCCGGGCTTACGGTGAACATCAGCCAGTACTCGGTCACCTACATGGGCAAGGAGCTGGAGATGCCCCCGAAGGAGCTGGAGCTTCTGAACTTCCTGGCCAGCCATCCCAACCAGGTGTTCACCCGGGAGCAGCTGTTGGAGCAGGTGTGGGGCTACGACTTCTTCGGCGATTCCCGCACCGTGGACGTGCACGTGAAGCGCCTGCGGGAAAAGCTCACCGAGGGCGAGAAGATGGGCTGGCAGATCAAGACGGTCTGGGGCGTCGGCTATAAATTCGAGGTGAAGTAGCCCATGAGGAGGAGCCTGTTCTGGCGCACCTACAGCGTGCTGCTGGCGGCGCTGCTGGCCGCCATCGCCATATTCACCGGCGTGCTGGCCGCGGCCCAGCGGCAGGCCCGCCAGGAGAGCTACGAAGCCGAGGTGCGCCTGCAGGCCCGGGAGGTGGCGGACTACATGTCCAACCTCAGCGCGATCAGCTACGTCCAGAGCAACGCCACGATGCGCTACATCGTCCGGCACAAGATCTCGGAGATCTACGACAGCTACGACGCCGACATCTGGATCGTCAGCTACAACTCCGGCATGGCCTACGTGCAGTACCTGGACAAGTCCTGGAACACCACCCGCAGCCTGGCCACCGACGCGGTGAAGGAGCAGCTGGCGCTGATCCAGGAGGGCAACGAGATTCGCGCCGAGGACCTGTTCCCGGAGCTGGATGCGGACGGCGACCGGATCGTCACCATCGGCGTGCCCTGGCGCTATGGCGACACGGTGGTGGGCGCGGTGCTGCTGCACATACCGATGCAGTCGCTGCGCATCAGCTTCGGCGGTATCGTGCGCCAGATATTGCCCCCGGCGGTGCTGGCGCTGGCCCTGGGCACGATACTGGCCTTCTTCCTGGCCCGCAGCCAGATCCGCCCGCTGAAGGAGATGTCCAGCGCCGTGCGCGAATTCTCCAAGGGCGATTTGACCCGCCGGGTGGACGTGCACTGCGGGGGCGAGCTGCAGGAGCTGGGCGACTCCATCAACCGCATGGCGGAGGAGCTGAGCCGCCTGGAGGACTCCCGGCGCAGCTTCGTGGCCAACGTGTCTCACGAGCTGCGCTCGCCGATGACCTGCATGCGCGGCTATGTGCAGGCCATGCTGGACGGCGTGATCGATCCTCAGGACATGCCGCGCTACCTGAAGATCGTGCTGGACGAGACGGACCGGCTGACCGACCTGGTGAAGGACCTGCTGGACCTTTCGCGCCTGGAGTCCGGCAAGTTCCCGCTGACGCCGGCCCCCTTTGACGCCAACGAGCTGGTGCGCAGGAACCTGGTCAACTTCGAGCCCCGCATCGATGAAAAGCACATCGAGGTGGTCGTGGCGCTGGCCGACGGCCCGCTGTACGTGATGGCGGACGCGAACCGGATCAACCAGGTGGTGTCCAACATCATCGACAACGCCGTGAAGTTCATGACCGGCGAGAACAGCCGCCTGACGGTGCGCACGGCGCGGGAGGGCGAGGGCGTGCGCTTTACCATCGCGAACAACGGCCCCCGCATCGCCGAGGCGGACCTGCCCTGCATCTTCGAGCGGTTCTACAAGGCCGACAAGGCCCACACCTCCGGCCAGGGCACGGGGTTGGGGCTGTCCATCTGCCAGCGCATCATGCAGCAGCACGGCTCTCAAATCACCGTGCGCTCCGACGACAGCGAGACCGCCTTTGAATTTATACTCCCCGCGGCCGACCCGCCGGCGGAGAGACAGGCATGAAGTTAACATTATCGTGTTGGCATAAATACCTTTATTGGGTATAATGGTATAACAGAGAGGGAGACAAGAAAGCGAGGCGTGACACTATGAAGCATTCCACGGCGCTCATGCGCTGCCTGACGCTGCTGCTGGCGGCGGCGATGCTCTCCGGCATGCTGGCTCTGGCCGAACCGGCGGCACCGGCCGAAACGTCGGCACCGGCCGAAACGTCGGCACCGGTCGAAACGTCGGAGGGACAGCCGGGCTATGACATCATCTATTCCTCCAGCAACCCGATCCCCGCCATCGCGGCGCGGGTTCGCCCGGCCATCGTGCAGCTGAACACCAAGGCCGAGAGCTGGGACCCGGTGACCCGCGTGGCCGAGGTCAAGGAGATCGGCGGCGGCTCCGCCTGCTACATCCGCGAGATCGGCAACGGCGAGGGCGGCTACATGCTGACCAACTACCACGTGGTCAAGGACGGCGACGCCTACACGGCCCTGTGGCTGGACGGCAGCGAGACGGACCTGGAGCTGGTGGGCTACGACGACGGCTCCGACATCGCCATACTGAAGTTCACCGGCGCGGCCCCCGGCGGCGCGCAGCCCATACCGCTGGGCGACTCGGACAAGCTGCAGATCGGCGAGCTGGCCATCATCATCGGCAACCCCGGCACCTACACCGAGGTGTTCTTCGGCAGCGTGACCGCCGGCATCATATCGGGGCTGGAGCGCGAGGGCGTGAACGCCGACAACTTCAGCCACAGCATCACCACCATCCAGACGGACGCGCCGATCAACGGCGGCAACTCCGGCGGCGCGCTTCTGAACGCGAAGGGCGAGATGGTGGGCATCCCCACGCTGAAGTACATGACCTTCTACGAGGGGCTGACCTTCTGCATCCCCATCAGCGTGGTGAAGGGCTTCATCGACCAGATCATCGACAACGGCAGCGTGGTGCGCCCGCGCATGGGCGTCACCGTGGTCACCCTGGACGGCCCGGACGAGCCCATGCGGCGCTACCCGCCCTGCGGCGCGCAGGTCTACTCGGTGGAGCCGGGCACGCCCGCGGACAAGGCCGGCCTGCAGGAGAAGGACGTGATCTTCGAGGCCAACGGCGCGCGCATCAAGTCCTCCCAGGACATCGTGAACGCGGTGGACAAGTGCGGCGAGGGCCAGCCGATGGAGCTGACCGTCTACCGCTACAGCTACGACCTGGAGGGCAACGTCACCGGCGGCTACGAGGAGCTGCACATGATGCTGGAACTGAAGATCATCGACTGACGCGGCGGGCTGTCGCGGGAAGCCGGGGCGGCGAAAAAGCCGCCTCGGCTTCCCGCGTGCCCGGCGCGGGGGAGGAATGCCTGTGCTGATGACCGGCGCGAAGATCCTGATGGAGTGCCTGGCGGAACAGGGCGTGGACACCGTGTTCGGCTTTCCGGGGGGCACCATACTGAACGTGTACGACGAGCTGCTGAACTACCCGTCCATCCGCCACATACTGACCTCCCACGAGCAGGGGGCCTGTCACGCCGCGGACGGCTACGCCCGCGCCACCGGGCGGGTGGGCGTGTGCTTTGCCACCTCGGGCCCCGGGGCCACGAACCTGGTCACCGGCATCGCCACCGCCTACATGGATTCCTCGCCCGTGGTGTGCGTCACCTGCAACGTGGACCTGCCGCTGCTGGGCAAGGACTCGTTCCAGGAGGTGGACATCACCGGCGTCACCATGCCCATCACCAAGTGCAACTACCTGGTGCGCCGGGTGGAGGACCTGGCGGACACCGTGCGCGAGGCCTTCGCCATCGCCCGCAGCGGCCGGCCCGGCCCGGTGCTGATCGACATTCCCCACAACGTGACGCAGGAGCTGGGCGACTACGACCCGCTGCGCCGCGCCGAGCACGGCATGAGCGGCCGGCTGGGCCAGCTGATGAAGCGCTCCAGCCAGAACTTCCGCGCGCCGGAGCCCGACTACCGCGATATCGACGCCCTGGCGGACATGATCCGCGCGTCAAAGCGCCCGCTGATCATTTGCGGCGGCGGCGTGGTGCGCAGCCGGGCGGACTGGGAGTTCGAGGAGTTCGCCAACCGCATCGACGCCCCGGTGGGCATCACCGTGATGGGCGCGGGCGGCTTCCGCGGGCTGAACAAGCTGGCCACGGGCCTGGTGGGCATGCACGGCAGCCAGGCCAGCAACATGGCCGTGGACGCCTGCGACCTGCTGATCGCCGTGGGCTGCCGGTTCTCGGACCGGGTGGCGCTGAAGCCCTCCAGCTTTGCCCGCAACGCCAAGGTGGTGCAGATCGACATCGACCGCAGCGAGATCAACAAGAACGTGGAGACCGCCCACCACATCGTCGGCGACGCCAAGCGGGTGCTGCAGCTTCTGAACGAGCGGCTGGAGCAGCTGGACCACGCCGAGTGGAAGGAATACGTGTTCGCCTTCAAGACCCAAACCGAGTACGACGAGGCGGAAGACCGGCTCACCCCGGTGCAGGTGCTGGACGCCATCGCCCGCGCCGTGCCCCGGGACACCGTGTACACCACCGACGTGGGCCAGCACCAGATGTGGGCGATACAGCACCTGCACTTCGAGTACTCCGGCCAGCTGATCACCTCCGGCGGCTTCGGCACGATGGGCTTCGGCCTGGGCGCGGCCATCGGCGCCCAGACGGGCAATCCGGACAAGGTGGTGGTGCACATCACCGGCGACGGGAGCTTTCGGATGAACCAGTGCGAGCTTTCGACGGTGCAGCGCTACGCCCTGCCCATCATCACGGTGGTCTTCAACAACGGCGCGCTGGGCATGGTGCGCCAGTGGCAGAAGGTGTCCTGCGACGGCCGCTACTCCCAGACCACGCTGGACCGGGGGCCGGACTTCGTGAAGCTGGCCCAGGCCTACGGCATCGAGGGCCGCCGGGTGACCCATGTGGCGGAGCTGGAGGACGCGCTGAAGGCGGCGCTGTCCACCGGCGCGGCCATGGTGATCGACTGCGCCATCGGCATCGACGAGATGGTGCGGCCCATGGTGACCGGCGGCAGCGACATCACCCACTTCGCGGTGGACTGAGGAGGGCGCGGCGATGAACGAAATCAAGCGGCATACCCTGGCCGTGCTGGTGGACAACGAGGCCGGCGTGCTCTCCCGCGTGGCGCGGCTGTTCTCCGGCAAGGGCTACAACATCGACTCGCTGGCCGTGGGCACCACCGACGACCCCGCCGTGTCCCGCATGACCATCGAGCTGCTCACCGACGAAAAGCAGGCGCGCCTGATCTGCAGCCAGCTGCGCAAGCTGATCTGCGTGCACTCGGTCAAGCGCCTGTCCGCCGAGCGGGCCATACGGCGCGAGCTGGTGCTGATCAAGGTGTCCGCGCCCACCCACGAGGCCCGGAACGAGATCATACAGATCGCCAACATCTTCCGCGCGTCCATCATCGACGTGGCCACCGAATCGCTGACCGTCGCCCTGATCGGCGAGGACAGCAAGACCCAGGCCATCCAGAACCTGCTGACCGAGTTCGGCATACTGGAGCTGGTGCGCACCGGCACCGTGGCCCTGGAGCGCGGCCGGCTGACCATCGACGAGCAGACCAAGGAGAAGGACGAGTTCGATTACGGAAAGAACGTGTTGTAAACTGTCAGGAAGGAATGATTATGGGTACATCCAATTTTGCGGTATTTGTGGATCTGGAGAACGTGGGCGCGAAGGAGTCGCTGCTGCTCTCCATCATTGAAAAGGTCAAGATTCGGGGGGACATACTGCTGGGCAAGGTCTACGGCTATACCGACCGCTACACCGACCTGAAGCCGGTGCTGCTGTCCAACACCTTCGCGGTGGTGCCGTCGCTGCGCTGGGGCAAGGTCCAGAAGAACAACCTGGACATCCAGCTGGTGATCGACGCCATGGAGGTGGCCTACACCAACCCGCTGATCGACAGCTTCTGCATCGTGTCCGGCGACAGCGACTACACGCCGCTGGTGGGCCGGCTGAAGAGCATGGGCAAGCACGTGCTGGGCATCTCCCGCTCCGAGGCGGCCAGCAGCATATTCGTGAACGCCTGCAATGAGTTCGTGTTTCTGGAGTCGGTGGCCAAGCGCCAGCCGAAGAAGAAGCCCAAGGAGGAGCGCGCCAGCGAGGACGGCGACATCAACGAGCTGATCAGCCAGGTGGAGACCATCGTGGGCGATCAGACCGAGGAGCAGATGTACGCCAGCGAGCTGAAGGACACGCTGAACCGCCTGCGCCCGGACTTCTCGGAGAGGAGCTACGGCTGCGCCACCTTCGGAAAGCTGGTGGCGGCCATCACCAAGCGCTCCGACAAGCTGACCAGCTGGATGGAGAACTCCAGCCTGATGATCGGCCTGGACACCGAGGACGAGGACCAGGAGCCCAAGCTGGACAAGAACAACTGGGTATCCGCCTTCGAGCAGGCCCTGGAGCACTTCAAGGACGAGGGCTTCGACCGCGTGAACCCGTCGATTCTAAAGGCCACCATACAGGCCGACTACCCCAGCTTCGAGGAGAAGCAGATCGGCTTCAAGCGCTTCAGCGACGTGATGAAGGCGCTGGAGAAGCGGGGCCTGCTGGTCGTCGAGATGGACGACGCACACACGATGCTGCTGCGGATCTGCTGAGACCATCACGCACCTGCCGGGCGGGCAGGAGAAAACAGACGGAGGAACGAACGCATGACCTGGGATCTTTCCAAGCTGTATGCCGGCTTTGACGCGCCGGAGTTTCTGAACGATGTGGAGGCGCTGAAGCGCTCCGCCGACGCCGCGGTGGAACAGGCCCGCGCGCTGGAGGTTTCCGTGCCGGGGCTGGAGGCGGTCATCCGCGCCTCCGAAAAGCTGATGACGCTGACCATCAAGGTGATGAGCTTCACCTATCTGACGATGGCGGCGGATGCCAACTGCGAGGCGGCCACGGCGGCCTACGGGCGGCTTCTGCCGTACATGACGCGGCTGGAGGAGGCCAACAGCGCCCTGAGCGCCAAGCTGGGCCAGGCGGAGGACCTGGACGCGCTGATCGAAAAGAGCGCGCTGCTGAAGGCCCACGCCTTCATGCTGAAGAAGCTGCGGCGAAGCGCGAAGCACGTGATCGACCCGGCGCTGGAGCCCACGGTGCTGAAGATGCAGATGACCGGCGGCTCCGCCTGGGAGCGGCTGCGGGACCAGCTGGACGCGAACCACACGGTGGACATCGAGATCGACGGCGAGAAGAAGGCGCTGCCGCTGTCCGCGGTGCGCGGCATGGCCAACAGCCCGGACGCGAAGGTGCGCAAGAGCGCCTACGAGGCGGAGCTGGCCGCCTATCCGAAGCTGGAGATCCCGATGGCGGCCTGCCTGAACGGCATCAAGGGCGAGGCGTTGACGCTGTGCGAGCTGAAGCACTTTGACAGCGTGCTGGACATGGCGCTGGACGTGTCCAACATGGACCGGGCCACGCTGAACGCGCTGCTTCAGGCCATGGAGGAGAGCCTGCCCATGTTCCGCCGCTACTTTAAGCTGAAGGCGCGGATGCTGGGCTACACGGGCGGCCTGAAGTTCTACGACCTGTTCGCCCCGGTGGGGAAGATGAACGCCGAGTACACCCCCGAGGACGCCCGGGAGATACTGATCCGGGAGTTCGGCGCGTTCAGCCCCCGCATGGCGAACATGATAGGCCGCGCCTTTGACGAGCGCTGGATCGACATGTTCCCCCGGGAGGGCAAGAGCGGCGGCGCGTTCTGCAGCGGCGTGCACCCGCTGGGCATCAGCTACGTGCTGACCAACTTCGAGGGCAGCTACGGCTCCGTCGGCACGCTGGCCCACGAGCTGGGCCACGCCTACCACAACGAGTGCATGCGGGACGTGCCGGTGCTGATGAGCGACTACCCGATGCCGCTGGCCGAGACGGCGTCCATATTCAACGAGACCTATCTGGCCCAGAGCATACTCCGGCAGGCGGACCGGGAAACCCGCATCGCCATACTGGAGCAGCAGCTCTGCGACGCGGCCCAGGTGATCGTGGACATCCTCAGCCGCTTCCTGTTCGAGAAGGAGGTGGTGGAGCGCCGCGCCGACACCACGCTGAGCCCCCGGGAGCTGTGCGACATCATGCTTTCCGCCCAGAAAAAGACTTACGGCGACGGCCTGGACCCGGAGTACATGCACCCCTACATGTGGGCCTGCAAGAGCCACTACTACTCCACCGGCGTGCACTTCTACAACTTCCCCTATGCCTTCGGCCAGCTGTTCGCGGTGGGCGTGTACGCGCTGTACGAGAAGCAGGGCGCGGCCTTCTTGCCGGTGTACGAGCAGCTGCTGCGCTCGGCCGGCAGCGGCGACGTGCGGGACGTGGCCGCCGGCGTGGGCATCGACGTGGCCGACGTGCGCTTCTGGCGCGCGGGCCTGAAGGTGTTCGAGGACAAGCTGAACGAGCTGGAAGCGCTGGCGGATTGTTAGCACGCCCGCGCGTCGAAGGCCGCCCCGTCGGGGGCGGCCTTCGGCATGTCCTGAATAAAATAACGCGGGGATATTGACCCGCGCGGGAGGTTCGGCTATAATACAGTAAGAAAATTATGGCTTGTACGAAGGCGCGGCCTTTTGGACATGAGGTGATGGATGTGACACGCAGCAAACGGCGCGGCCGAAGGGCCCTGGCGCTGATCGTGGCGCTGGCGGCGCTGGCGTCGGCGGGGATCGCCGCCCTGGCGGAGAACGTCGAGGACGCCGGGATATACATGGAAAACGAGTGGAATTACGTGGACGTCTCCATGGACGTCTCCGCCGGCATCCCCGAGGACGCGGAGGGCGTGCTCGGCCGCATCCGGGAGACGGGCGTGCTGCGGGTGGCCACCGAGCCCTACTTCCCGCCCCAGGAGTTCATCGACCCGCGGCTTGAGGGCCAGGACAGCTACGTGGGCGCGGACATGGAGATGGCCCGCCTGATCGCGCAGCGCATGGGCGTGGCGCTTGAGATCGTGCCGATGGAGTTCAGCGCGGTGCTGGACGCCGTGGCCGAGGGCAGCTGCGACCTGGCGATCTCCGGGCTCATGTACATGCCGGCGCGCGCGGCCCGCATGACGCTCTCCAAGGGCTACAACTTCAGCGGCGAGAACGCGGGCAGCGGGCTGATGATCCGCTCCGCCGACAGCGAGGCCATCACCGGCATCGGGAGCCTGGAGGACCGGAACATCATCGCCCAGAGCGGCTCGATGCAGGAGGCGCTGATGGCGGAGCACGTGTACAACTACCACCAGTTTCGGCGCGTGTCCGTGATGCAGGATGTGTACGACACCCTCAAGAGCGGCACCGCGGACGCGGCCATGGTGGACATCGAGAGCGGCAGCGCCTACATCGAGGGCAATCCGGAGTGCGGCCTGACGCTGATTCCCGGCATCCGGTTCACGCAGGGGGAGGCCTTTGACGGCGACCGCGTGGCGGCCAGGAAGGGCGAGAACCAGCTGATCGCCTTCGTCAACGGCGTGATCGACGAGCTGCTGGAATCCGGCCAATACCGCGCCTGGATGGAGCAGTACGCGGCCCTGGCGGACGAGCTGGATATGTAGACCCGGCGGTATTTGTTCCAAGGCAGGAGGGATCAGACAAGTGAAGCAATGGAAGACACCTCTGATCGGTCTGTTTGTCATCGTATGCATCCTGATGAACTATTACGGGCGCATGCTGGCGCTGCATTTCAGCCTGCCCCTGTGGCTGGACGCGTTCGGCACGGTGCTGTGCGCCTATGTGGCCGGGCCCTTCGCCGGCGCGGTGGTGGGCCTGGCGGGCAACCTGATGCAGGGCATCTACCCCGGCGCGGACGCCGTCTACGGCCTGACCAGCGTCGGCCTGGGCCTGATCGTGGGCTTCGCGGCCCGGAAGAGCCGCATGTCCACGATACTGGGCGCCATGACGGTGGCGGCCATGACCACCTTGACCTCCATCATCATCTCGGTGCCGCTGAACGCCATATTCTACGGCGGGGGCACCGGCAACCTGTGGGGCGACGGCGCGATGGGCTTCTGGCGCGAGCGCGGCGTGCCGCAGCTGTTCTGCCAGATACTCGGCCAGTTCTATGTGGATTTCTTTGACAAGATACTGACGCTCCTGTCGATCTACTTCCTGCTGCGCCTGGTGCACTGGGTCCGCGACCGCCGCGCCCGCAAGGGCGGCCCGCGCCCCGAAGCGGCCGCCGTGGTGGCGCTGCTGGCGCTGGCGCTGTGCTGCGCCGGGGCCAGCCTGCCCGCCCGGGCCGAAGCGGTCGAGGAGAACGATTACAACAACTACGTGCAGACCATCTACAACAGTAACAACGGCCTGCCCTGCGGCGAGGCCAACGACATCGCCCAGACCAACGACGGCATACTCTGGATCGGCACCTACGCCGGCCTGTACCGCTACAATGGCCGGGAATTCCGCTGGATGGACGGCTATGAGTCCGTCCGCAACGTGAACTGCCTGTACGTGGACGAGGAAGGCCGCCTGTGGATCGGCACCAACGACAACGGCCTGTCCATCTGCATCAATGAAAAAATCGCCAACGTGGTGGACCAGTCCAGGGGCCTGCCCTCGAACTCGGTGCGCTCCATCATACAGAGCTCCGATGGCTACTACTACATCGGCACCACCGGCAGCATGCAGATCCTGACGCTGAAGAACGGCCTGCGGCGGATCAACACGCTGAAGGAGGTCAACTACGCGGACAAGATCGCCGCCGACACCAGCGGGCACGTGGCCGCGGTCACCTCCGACGGCCGCCTGTTTCTGATGCAGAAGGGCCAGATCCTCAGCTCGCTGCGCCTGCCCGGGGGCGAGGAGCTGTTCAACAGCGTGTGCTTCGACCCGGACGGCGTGCTGCTGGCGGGCACCTCCACGAATCGCCTGTACGTGTACGAGATCGGCGAGGGCTGGTTCGACCAGAAGGACGTGCGCACCTGCGAGGGCCTGTCCAACCTGAACGACCTGTACTACGTGAACGGCAACCTGTTCGTCTCCGCCGACAACGGCGTGGGCTACATCAACCGGGACAAGGCCTTTGAGCCGGTCAACACCAACGAATTCAACAATTCCATCGACAACATGCTGATGGACTACCAGGGCAACCTGTGGTTCACGTCGTCGCGCCTGGGCCTGCTGCGCATGGCGCCGTCGGCGTTCAAGGACGTGTACAGCACCGTGGGCATGCCCAACCGCGTGGTCAACACGGTGGTGAAGTGGCAGGGCGATTACTACTTCGGCACCGACAAGGGCCTGGACGTGGTGGACGAGAGCTGCCGCCGCCGGGTGAACAACGCGCTGACCGAAAAGCTCAGCGGCGTTCGCATACGCTGCATGCTGGTGGACAGCGACGATCACCTGTGGGTATGCACCTACGGCAAGGGCCTGCTGGAGGTGGAGCCGGACGGCACCGAGCACCTGTACAACGCCGCCAACGGCAGCTTCGGCAACCGCGCCCGCGTGGTCAAGCAGCTGTCGGACGGCACGATCATGGCCGGCGGCGACACGGGCATCAGCTTCATCCGCGGCCATCAGATCACCGGCACGATCGGCTACACCGACGGCCTGATCAATTCGATGATATTGACGGTGACCGAGCTGTCGGACGGCACGATCCTCGCCGGCACCGACGGCGACGGCATCGCCGTGCTGGAGGGCCGAGAGGTCAAGCGCATGATCACCCGCGACGACGGGCTGAGCTCCGGCGTCATACTGCGCACCGTGAAGGACACCAAGTCCGAGGGCGTGTTCCTGGTGACCAGCAACGGCCTGTGCTACATGGAGCCGGACGGCGCGATCCGCCGGCTGGACGGCTTTCCCTATTACAACAACTACGACATCTGGGCCAAGGACGAAAACACGCTGTTCGTGATGAGCAGCGCGGGCATCTACATCGTGGACCGGGACGAGCTGCTCTCCGGCAGCGAGAGCATCAACTACGATCTGCTGGACGCCAAGCGCGGCCTGAACAGCGCGCTGACGGCCAACTCCTGGAACTGGTGCGACCCGGAGGGCAATCTGTTCCTGCCCTGCGACAAGGGCGTGTTCGTCATCGACACCGCAAGCTACTCCTCGGGCATCAACGCCTATCGCATGTCGATCAAGAACGTGCGGCTGGACGGCGCGGTGCAGGCGCTGGGGCGCCTGGCCACCATCGAGATCGGCCGCGGCGTCAGCAAGATCGAGATGTACCCGGAGATCATCAACTACTCCATCCAGGACCCGTATGTGGGCTACTGGCTGGAGGGCTTTGACGGCGGCTGGACGATACTGCCCCAGAGCGCGCTGAACACCATCACCTACACCAATTTGCCCACCGGCAGCTACGCGTTCCACCTGGCTGTGTTCGACAACAACCGGAGCAACATCCTCAGCGAGCGCAACTACACGCTGGTCAAGGCCAGCGAGATCTACGACAACCAGTGGTTCGTCGTCTACATCATACTGGTGCCGGTGCTGTTCATCATCTGGCTGACCTGGTTCGTGATGACCCGCCGGATGCAGCGGATGATGGAAAAGCAGCAGCACGAGCTGGAGCTGGCCAGGCAGCAGGTTCAGATGGGCAACGAGACCATCATCGCCATCGCCAAGGCCGTGGACGCCAAGGACGAGCGCACCAGCCAGCACTCCCAGCGCGTGTCCCAGTATTCGGTGATGATCGCGAAGGAGCTGGGCTTCAGCGACGAGGAATGCGAAAACCTGCGCCGCGCGGCTCTGATGCACGACATCGGCAAGATCGGCATCCCGGACGGCATCCTGAACAAGCCCGCGCGGCTGACCGACGACGAGTACGCGGTCATGAAGTCCCACGTGACCCGCGGCGCCGAGATACTGAAGGACTTCACGCTGATCAAGAACGTGGTGGAGGGCGCCCGGTACCACCACGAGCGCTACGACGGACGCGGCTATCCCGACGGCCTGAAGGGCGAGGAGATACCGCAGTACGGGCGCATCATCGGCGTGGCGGACGCCTTCGACGCCATGACGGCCAACCGCGTGTACCGCAAGCAGATGGATTTTGACTACGTGCTGAACGAGATGCGCAAGGGGCGCGGCACGCAGTTTGACCCGCAGGTCGTGGACATCATGCTGCGCCTGATCGACGAGGGCAAGATCGATCTGAAGGCGCTGTATCCGGCCAAGACGGAGGAATGAACGGACAGGGGAGGACGAGCATGAAGCGCATAAACATCACGACGGTCGTGGCGGCCCTGCTGGTGCTCGCGGTTTTCGGCGCAATCCATACCGTGTGGAACAGGCCCATCGGCGTGGCCGTGCTGAAGGTCGGCTTCATCTACAAGAACGACGAGAGCACGCCTTACACCTATAATTTCATGCTGGCGGAGGACGCGCTGACCAAGGCCCTGCCGGGGCGCGTGCAGGTGGTCAGCCGCAAGAACGTGCCCGAGGATGATACGATCGAGCCCATCCGCGAGCTGGTGCGCGAGGGCTGCCAGATCATATTCACCAACAACAACAGCACCCAGATGATCGACGCGGCCCGCGAGTATCCGGACGTGCAGTTCTGCCAGGGCGCCTACAGCGTGGACGACCACTCCGGCGATCCGGACAACTACCACAGCTTCGCCGGGGCCATCTACGAGGGCCGCTACGTCACCGGCGTCGCCGCGGGCCTGAAGATCAAGGAGATGATCGGCAACCACCTGATCACCGCCGACCAGGCGCTGGTGGGGTACGTGGGCGCGTACCCGATCTCCGACGTCATATCGGGCTACACGGCGTTCTTGATGGGCGTGCGCTCCGTCGTGCCCCAGGCGACGATGCGCGTTTGCTATACCAACGCCTGGAACAGCTACAACAAGGAGCGCATGGCCGCGCTCCGGCTGATCGACGACGGCTGCGTGGTGATCTCCCACCACACGGACACCATCGGCACCGCCGTCGCCTGCGAGGACGCCAGCGCCTCCAGGGCCGTGGTCCACGTGGGCTACAACCAGAGCATGGCGGACGTGGCGCCGAGCACCTCGCTGATCAGCACCCGCATCAACTGGTCGCCCTACGTCCTGGGCGCCGTGGAGGCGGTGCTGGAGGGCCGGGAGATCGAAAAGGACGTGCCGGGCAGCGTGTTCGGTCACGACATGTGCGCCGGCTTTGACCATGGCTGGGTGGTGGTCACCGACCTGAACCGCCAGATCGCCGCCTACGGCACCGAGGCCGAGCTGAACAAGACCATCGAGGCCTTCAGGAAGCACAAGATCGACGTGTTCAAGGGCGACTACACCGGCGTGGACCCGGAGGACCCAACGGACACCGTGGATCTCAAACAGGGCTACAAGGAGAACGAAAAGACCTCCTGGCCCACCTTCCACTACGTATTGGATGATGTCATCATGGTGGTCGAATAGCGGCCGATGACCTTCCCTTTCGCCGCGCCGCGCCCATCGCCACGCCGGCGCGACGGCTCTTATACTACGATCAACGGCATTGCCCTGAACGGGGATGCCGCGTCGAATCGCCTGGCTCCGACGGCTCTGCCGGCCGTCGGCCTCTTGGAAGGAGAGTCTTATATGAAAAAGCTGTCATATCTGCTGGCTGCCCTGCTGATCGCGCTACTGCTGCCCGCCGCGGCGGCGCTGGCGGAGGAGGACGTGTTCTCCGAGCCCGTGGATCTGCCCGTGGACGAGGCGGAATTCGCCCTGGGCGGAGCTGAAACCGGGGCGGAATACCTGCCGGTCGGGGAGGAGGAGGCGCTGCCCGTGGCGGTGTCTCCCGGGGAGGAGGAGGCGCTGCCCGTGGCGGTGTCTCCCGGGGAGGAGGAAGCGCCTCTGAACGAGGGCGATACCGTGTTCGGCCCGGATGGCGTCAGCAAATACCGCTACGAGGGCGGCGCCTTCACGCTGATTGGTGTGGACGAAACGGCGACGGCTTTCGACATCCCCGCTGTGATCCGGGGCATCCCGGTGACGGCGATCGGGAGCCAGGCCTTTCAGCACCACGCGTCGCTGACCCGTGTGACGATCCCGGAGGGCGTGACCGGCATCGGCGATTGGGCCTTCTATGAATGTAAAAGCCTGACCGAAATCGCGCTGCCCGCCACCTTGACCCATATCGGAGAATACGTGTTTCGCGGCTGCACGGCGCTGAAGAGCGTCGTGATCCCGGATGGCTTAACCGGTATCGGGGATGGTACGTTCTCCGGCTGTACGTCGTTGAAGAGCGTCGTGATCCCGGATGGCTTAACCGGTATCGGGGATGGTACGTTCTTCGGCTGTACGTCGTTGAAGCAGGTATCCATCCCGGTGTGCATGACGGAATGGGGCCAGTTTCAGGAATGCCCGGCAGTGGAGACCGTGACGATCACCGGGCCGGCTGGTTCCAGGATCGACACTGCCTTTCAGGGCTGCAAATCCCTGAAGAGTCTGACGATCATATCCCAGGAAGCGACGATCGCGAAGAATGCGTTTTTATACTGCAATGCGCTGGAGCGTGTGACGCTTACCGGTGTGTCCTGCATCGAGGAAAGAGCCTTTAGCCAGTGCAAGGCGTTGAAGAGCGTGGAGATATCCAAGGGCTTGACGGTGATCGAAGCCCGTGTATTTGAAGATTGTAAAGCACTGGCCAGTGTGACGCTCCCGGAGGGCGTGACCACCATCGGGGCTTCTGCGTTCTCCGGCTGCAAGTCTGTGAAGCGCGTGACGATTCCGAATACCGTGACCAGCATTGTGAAATACGCGTTCTCATACTGCACGGCGCTGACGGAGGCGACGGTCCCCTCATCCCTGTCGAAGTGTGGCGGCGGCGTGTTCTTTGCTTGTTCGTCGCTAAAACAGGTGTCCGTTCCCGCGTGCATGACGGGAGAGGGCCAGTTTACGCACTGTAAGGCGCTGCAGACGGTGACGATCACCGGCCCTGATGGGGCAAAAATAGGCGGCGCGTTCCATGGCTTAAAAACCCTGAAGAGCCTGACTATCAATTGCAAACAGGCAATCATTTCGGATCATGCCTTTGATGGATGCAAGGCGTTGACGAGCGCAGTGTTCACGGATGTATCCTCCATTGGCAACAGCGCTTTTTCCAACTGCAAGAAGCTGACCAAGGTGACCTTCAAGAGTGCAGTGAAGTCCGTTGGTGATTCTGCGTTTTCTGATTGCAGCGCATTATCGAGCGTAACGTTCACGGATGTATCCTCCATTGGCAACAGCGCTTTTTCCTACTGCAAGAAGCTGACCGAGGTGAACTTCAAGGGCCCTGTGAAAACCATCGGCGATTTTGCGTTTGCTGAATGCAGCGCATTGAAGAGCATCACGCTGCCCGCCGGCCTTACGCGTCTGGGAGCTTCAGCCTTCAGCGGTTGCAAGAATCTTTCGAGTATTTCACTGGGAAAAGGCCTGACCTTCGTTGGCGAATCCGCTTTTGAGGATTGCACATCCCTGAAAAAACTGGTGCTGCCCGAAGGCGTAACCACCGTTGGACAGTATTTCATTTCAGGGTGCAATTCTCTGACGACCCTGACGATCCCCGCCACCGTCACTAAAGGTGGAAAACAAGTCTTGAACGGAGCCCCGGCCCTTACGAATCTGAAGGTGCCCGTATGCTGTCTGATGAATACAGAGAATTCCGAACGCAATGGATTCGAAGGCATCGGACAAATAGCCAAACTAAAAACAGTGACTATCTATGGTGACGGCAAATCCATAATACCGTACAGGGAATTCTATAATTGCAGAACACTGCAGAGCGTGACCATCGGCGAGGGCGTGGCGGGCATCGACGAAGATGCGTTCGCTTTGTGTTCTTCCCTGAAACGTGTTTCGATGTCGGACGACGTTAAAACCATCGGGACATTAGCGTTTTATGGCTGTGGTGAAATAGAGGAGCTCTCACTCAGCCGCGGTCTGAAGACCATCGGACCAGCTGCATTTCTCGATAATATAAAGCTGAAGAAGGTGACGCTTCCCGGCGGCCTGACTGAGATTGGGGTGGACGCGTTTGTCTATACCGGCTTCAAGAGCGTGATAATACCGGGAAGCGTCGTCAGGATCGGCGACCGGGCTTTCGCGAAGTGTGAGTTCTTGGAGGAGGTGACGGTCCTTCCCGGCGTAAAGGAGATAGCATACGCGGCTTTCGCTGGTTGTATGGTCCTGAAGAGAATCAACATCCCTGCCTCCGTGACTAGCTTCGGCAATTCGGTGCTGCACTACTGGTTCTCGGATGACGTCATGAAGCCGCTGACCAAGGTGATCGTTTACGCGCCCTCCGGCTCCGCCGCAGAGAGATACGCAAAGGCGAACCGGCTCAAGTACGTTTCGAGCGACGTCAAAGCGCTGACCGTCAAGGGCGTGTCCATCAGTCAGGGAAAGACCGCCACGGTCAAGGTGGGCAAGAAGCTGAAGCTCATCGCTGTGCTCAAGCCGGTGCAAGCCACCACGACGCTGAAGTGGAGCAGCGACAACAAAAAGGTGGCCACTGTTTCCGGCAGCGGCGTGGTCACCGCAAGGAAAGCCGGCACGGCCAAAATCACCGTAAAGACCAAGAACGGCAAAAAGGCCACCATCACCATCACGGTGAAGAAGTGAAGCATGTGAACCAGGGGGGTGTCTCAAATGAATTGGGGGCTGCCTCAAAATGAGAGCATTTTGAGGCAGCCCCCATTATCAGAACTGCCGGATCAGCGCGGTCAGCTTGCCCAGCACGGTGACGCTGTCGGCGTAGATGGGGGACATGGTGCGGTTCTCCGGCTGCAGGCGCACGCGGCCGTCCTCGTAGAAGATGCGCTTCAGCGTGGCCTCGTCGTCCGGGGTCATGGCCACCACGATATCGCCGTTTCCGGCGGTGTCCTGCTGGCGCAGCACCACGATGTCGCCGTCCAGTATGCCGATGTCGATCATGCTGTCGCCCTGCACCCGCAGGCAGAACAGCTCGTCCCGGCCCAGCATGCTCTGGGGCAGGGTCAGGTAGTCCTCGATGTTCTCCACGGCCAGTATCGGCTGGCCCGCGGTGACCCGGCCCACCAGCGGCACGGTGCGCCCCCGGGCGAGGGAGCCGTCCAGCACCTCCAGTGCCCTGGGCTTGGTGGGGTCGCGCCGGATCAGCCCCTGGGCCTCCAGGTGGTTCAGGTGGGCGTGGACCGTGGAAGTGGAGCGCAGGCCCACCGCCGCGCAGATCTCGCGCACCGACGGCGGGTAGCCCTTGTCCTCGATTTCAGACTTGATGAAATCGAGGATTTTTTGTTGGTTTTCCTGGGAAGCGCGCATGGCACCGACCTCCAATCCTCGTACTGCACACAGTATAGCACACCTGCGCCTAAAATGCAAACATATGTTCTATTAAATCTTCAGCGGGCAGACTGTGGCGGGGATTGTGACAAAAAACGAAAAATATATGAAATAAGTGTCAAAAAGTGGCGGAAAGGGTATTGATGTGGTATAATGTGTCATACTGAGTGGCATAGAGGGGAGGTGAAACCGATGCCGGGCGCTGAATTCTCCGGAAACTACACGCATAATATTGATCCGAAGGGCAGGGTGACCATCCCCGCCGCGTATCGCGAGGCGCTGGGCTACGGCTTCACCATCGGCCTGAACAACGAATTCAACGCCATCGCGCTGTACCCGATCGAAAAGTGGCAGGACATGAGCGCGCGGCTGGACCGCATTCCGGACAGCGACGCCCGGGGCATGGCCTACGTCCGCCTGATCAAGGCCTTCTCGTTCACCAACCAGAGCCTGGACAGCCAGGGCCGCGTGCTGCTGCCCGCGGTGCTGCGCCAGAAGGCGGGCATGGACAAGGCCATACGCTTCGCCGGCATGGGCCGGTGGATGGAGATCTGGGACGAGGATCGCTTCGCCGCGGCCTGCGCGCAGAGCGAGACCGACATCGGCGCGCTGCTCGACTACGTCAACGACCGCTACTTCAGCCCCCAGAGCTGAGTTCTACCCCCTTGGCCGGAGGAATAGATATGAACAGGATGCGGACCTCGCGCCGTATGCGCGAAAGAAAGCTGAGCAGGGCATTGATGATCGCCTTCGCGGTGGTGCTGGCCCTCGGTGTGTGCTCGCAGATCGCCATGATGGCGCGGCTGTCCGGGCAGAACAAGCGGGTGGTGGAGACCCGGAAGGAGATTCGCGCGCTCAGCGCCAGCGCCGACAACCTGAACCTGAGCCTGAATCAGTACCACAATCTGGAGAGGATCGCGCTCAGAGCGCGGCAGCTGGGCATGGAACAGCCCGACGAGACACAGCTTCGGGTGGTGAATCTGCCCGCATTGATAGACAGTACGTCCACGCAGAGCGTCGACAAGTCCGGCGCTGAGGAAATCAGAGACTAAAATTTCCTGGGCGGGGAGGGATGTGCTTGGTTCTGACAGGGCCGGTCATCCGTCGCCGCCTTGCGTTCTGCATGGCCGTATTTTTTCTGCTCTTCTCCGCGCTGGGCGGCCGTCTGTTCTACCTGCAGGTGGTTTCCGGCGAGGCGCTGCAGCGCAGGGCCCAGGCCCAGTGGACCAGCGAGAGCGCCATACGCCCCACCCGGGGCATGATCCGCGACCGCAACGGCGCGGTGCTGGCCCAGAGCGCCACCGCCTACACCGCCTCCGTCAGCCCCCGGCAGGTGTCGGACCCGGACAGGTTCGCCGCGCTGCTCTCGCCGGTGCTGGACATGGAGGCGCGGGTCATACGCGAGAGGGCCTCAGACACCTCCAAGGGCGGCGTAACGCTGAAGCGGCAGCTGTCCCGGGAGACGGCGCAGCAGCTCAAGCGCATGAAGGCCGAGCACGCCATGGCCGGCTCGGACGCGCTGAACGGCCTGTACCTGGAGGAGGAGAGCAAGCGCTATTATCCGATGGGCGCCTTCGCCAGCCAGCTGATCGGCCTGACCACCATAGACGGCGTGGGCCAGGCGGGCCTGGAGCAGGCGCTTGACCGCTATCTGTCCGGCAAGGCCGGGCGGGTGCTGTCCCAGATCGACGGCAAGGGCCGGGCCCTGGGCTACGGCCAGAGCGAATACATCGCCGCGGTGAACGGCGGCTCGGTGACGCTGACCATAGACGCCTCCATACAGAGCTTCGCAGAGCAGGCGGCCCGGGAGGCGCTGGAGGTGAACCGGGCCAAGGCCGTGCGGGTGCTGGCGATGGACCCGCAGACCGGCGAGATACTGGCCATGGTCAACAAGCCGGATTTCGACCTGAACGACCCGCCCCGCGGCGACGTGTCCGAGCTGACGGCGCGGCTGCGCAACCGGGCGATCACCGACGCCTACGAGCCTGGATCCACCTTCAAGATCATCACCGCCGCCTCCGCGCTGGACGCGGGGCTGGTGTCGGTGAACGAAGGCTTCTACTGCTCCGGCTCCGTGGTGGTGGACGGCGGCAGGATACGCTGCTGGGGCCGCCCCCACGGCGCCGAGACCTTCGCCCAGGCCCTGCAGAACTCCTGCAACCCCGTGTTCGTGGAGATGGGCCTGCGCCTGGGCGCGGAGCGCTTCTACCGCTACCTGGACGCCTTCGGCATCGGGCGCAAGACCGGGGTGGACATCCCCGGCGAATCGGGCGGCATCGTGATCTCAAAGCGCGCGGTGAAGCGGGTGGACATCGCCCGCATCGGCTTCGGCCAGTCCGTGGCGGTGACGCCGCTGCAGCTCTTGACGGCGGTGTGCGCCGCCATCAACGGCGGCAGGCTGCTTCGGCCCTACGTGGTCAAGCGGATCGACGACGCCCAGGGCAACGCCCTGCAGCTGGGCGAGGCGCAGGTCGTCGGCCGGCCGGTCTCGGAGAAGACCTCCGCCACCATGCGCGCGCTGCTGGAGGACGTGGTGACCCAGGGCGGCGGCAAGAACGCCTACATCGCCGGCTACCATGTGGGCGGCAAGACGGGCACGGCCCAGGTCTACGTGGACGGCGTGGTGTCCAGGGAGAAGCACATCGGCTCCTTCGTGGGCTTCGCCCCGGCGGGCGACCCGCGCATCGCGGTCATACTGATCGTGGACGAGGCGGACGTGCCGGTGGATTTCGGCTCGGTCACCGCCGCGCCCTACGCCCGGCAGATTTTAGAGCGCTCTCTGATCTACATGGGCGTCGCCCCGGACACCGACGCGCCGCCGGCCAGGGCCGTGACGGTGCCGGACGTGACCGGCCTGGACGTGGACGCCGCCCGGCGGGCGCTTTCGGAGGCGGGCCTTGACAGCGTGCTGGACGGCACGGGCGGCCTGGTGACGGGCCAACTGCCCGCGCCGGGGGCCGGCATGAACGAGGGCGCGCTGGTGATGCTGTACGTCGAGGAGGGCGTCGCCCCGAACGACGCGCCGGTGTCGGTGCCGGACGTGACCGGCCTGCCGGTCACCCAGGCGAACCGGCTGCTGCGCGCCTACGGGCTGGAGATGGAGGTCGAGGGCAGCGGGCTGGCGGTCAGCCAGTCGCCCGAGGCCGGAGAAAACGTCAACCCCACATCGGTGGTCCGGGTGCGCTTTGAGCCGCCGTGACGCCGCCGGTTTTATCCTAAGATGTTCTGGGAGGCTGCCAGATGAAACTGAATGCTTTGCTCGGGAAGATTCCCGGAGAGGTTCGAACCTTCGGCGATACGGACCTGGAGATCGCGTCGCTGTGCGTGGATTCCAGAAAGGCGATGCCCGGCGCGCTGTTCTTTTGCACGCCCGGCCTGCAGGTGGACGCCCACGACTTCGCGCCCCAGGCCCTGGAGAAGGGCGCGGTGGCGCTGGTGGTGCAGCGCCGGCTGCCGCTTGAGGTGCCCCAGGTGCTGGTGGAGGACGTGCGCGTGGCGCTGTCCTACATCGCCGCCGAATACTTCGGCAACCCCGCGGAGAAACTGATGATGCTGGGCATCACCGGCACCAAGGGCAAGACCACCACCAGCTTCCTGGTCAAGGCGATCATGGAGGCCTCCGGGGTCAAAACCGGCCTGATCGGCACGGTGTGCTCGATGATTGGCGAGGAGACGGTGCCCAACCGCCTGACCACGCCGGACCCCATCGAGACCCAGACGCTCTTGCGCCGGATGGTGGACGCCGGCATGCAGTGCGTGGTGATGGAGGTCTCCGCCCACGCGCTGGACATGCACCGCCTGGCGGGCATGAAGTTCAAGGTGGGCGCCTTCTCCAACTTCTCCCAGGACCACCTGGACTACTTTGCCGACATGGACGCCTATTTCGCGGCCAAGATGCGGCTGATGGCGCCGGGCATCTGCGAGAACCTGGTCTACAACGTTGACGACGAGCGGGTCAGCGCCGGCATACGGGCCCTGGGCCGCACGGCCATGCGCATCGGCATCCGGGAGAGCAGCGACGTGTACGCCAACGACATCGAGATCGGCGAGCGGGGCTGCAGCTTCCTGATGACCTGGCACAAGCGCTTCCGCACGACGATATCGCTGCACCTGGCCGGCATATTCAACGTCTACAACGCCCTGATGGCGGCGGGCATCTGCATCTGCGCCGGGGCGGGGCCCGAGAGCATCCGCCAGGGCCTGGAGAGCGTGTACGCGGTGCCGGGCCGCATCGAGCTGCTGGACACCGGCACGGCCTACCGCGTGATCCTGGACTATGCCCATTCCCCGGACAGCCTGGAGAACGTGCTGAAGGCGGTGCGCGAGACGGCCAAGGGCCGCATGATCGCGCTGTTCGGCTGCGGCGGCGACCGGGACAAGGCCAAGCGCCCGGTGATGGGCGAGATCGCCGGCGAGCTGGCGGACTACTGCATACTCACCAGCGACAACCCGCGCAACGAAGACCCGATGGCCATACTGGACGCCATCGAGGCGGGCATCAAGCCCACCGGCTGCGCCTACACGGTGATCGAGAACCGCCGCGAGGCCATCCGCTACGCGCTGAACTTCGCCGGCGCGGGGGACGTGGTGGTGCTGGCCGGCAAGGGGCACGAGACCTACCAGGAGATCAAGGGCGTGAAGCACCCCTTCGACGAAAAGGTGGTCGTGCGGGAGCTGCTGGAGGAAATGACGGAATAGCTTGCGAATCGAGGGATAACAGAAGATGCAGAGAATCATCTGGACCGTGGTGGCCGCGTTCGCGATGGCGATCGTGCTGGGCCCGATCGTCATACCTTGGCTGAAGAAGATGAAGTTCGGCAAGGAGATCTACGCGCTCGGCCCCCAGACCCATAAAAAGAAACAGGGCACGCCCCAGATGGGGGGCGTGATATTCGCCGTGCCGGCGCTGATCGCCGCGCTGGCGTTTTCCTATGGGGACGCCCGATGGGATTTCATGCTGATCGTCGCGGTCAGCGCGTTGGGCTTCGGCCTGATCGGCTTCATCGACGACTTTCTGAAGATCAGGCGGCACAGCTCCGAGGGCCTGACGCCCAAGCAGAAGCTGGCGCCGCAGATCGTGCTGTCCGTCGGCCTGGCCGTGTGGGGCTACCTGAACCCGAAAATCGGGCCGGCGCTGACGGTGCCCTTCTTCGGCGGTGAATGGTACCTGGGCTGGCTCTACATTCCGGTGATGGTGTTCGTGCTGGTGGGCACGGTGAACTCGGCCAATTTGCTGGACGGCCTGGACGGCCTGCTGGGCGGCTGCGGCCTGCTGGACTTCGCGGCCATGACGCTGATCTGCCTGGCCATGGCGGCGGCCGACCCCGCCCAGGCGGACAACCTGCTGAACGTGGCCATATTCGCCGGCGCCATGGTGGGCGCGCTGCTGGGCTTTCTGCGCTACAACGCCCACCCGGCCCGGGTGTTCATGGGCGACGTGGGGTCGTTCTTCATCGGCGGCGCGCTGGTGGGCATGGCGCTGGTGACCCGGCTGTCGCTGCTGTTGCCGGTCATCGCGCTGGCCATGATGGTGTCCAGCCTGTCCGACCTGATCCAGTTCGCCTATTTCCGGGCCACCCACGGCAAGCGGTTCTTCAAGATGGCGCCGCTGCACCACCACTTTGAGCTCAGCGGCATGCCCGAGACCAGCATCGTCACCATGTACTATATCGCCACCGCGATACTGTGCCTGCTGGCGCTGCTGGGGTTTGTAGCATGATATTGGGCGGGGAATGAGAAATGGGAGACCGGGAACCGCTTTGCGGAGGGTATCCATGCCATTTCTCATTCCCCGTCGATCGTAAGGAGGTCTGCGTTATGATGAAGGATAAGAAGGTGCTCGTGTTCGGCATGGCGCGCAGCGGCATCGCGGCGGCGAAGCTGCTGCTGCTGCGCGGGGCGCAGGTGTGGGTCTGCGACGCCAAGGCCGAGGCCGACTTCGACGGCGCGCTGGACGATCTGAAGGACGCCGGCGCGACGCTGTGCCTGGGCGAGCAGCACCCGGAGCGCCTGCTGGAGGGCATGGACGCCATGGTCATCAGCCCCGGCATACCGGTGGAGCACCCCGCCGTGGTCCGGGCGAAGGCGCTGGGCGTCGAGGTCATGGGCGAGGTGGAGTACGCCTACCGGGAGGCCACGGGCCTGCTGCTGGCCATCACCGGCACCAACGGCAAGACCACCACCACCACGCTGCTGGGCGAGATATTCAAAAACGCGGGCCGGCGCACCTTCGTGGTGGGCAACATCGGCACGCCCTATTCCGGCGCGGTGCCCCAGATGAAGCCCGGGGACGTGACCGTGTGCGAGATTTCCTCGTTCATGATGGAGACCTCGTCCCAGTTCCACCCGTCCATCTGCGCGGTGCTGAACATCTCCGAGGATCACCTGAACCGCCATGGCACCATGGAGAAGTACGTGGCCCTGAAGGAGCGCGTCTTTGAAAACTGCGCCGGGGACGACTGCGTGGTGCTGAACTGGGACGACCCCGTCACCCGGGACATGGCCCAAAGGGTCAAGTGCCGCGTGGCCTGGTTTTCCTCCCGGAACCCGGTGCCCTTCGGGGCGTTTGTACAGGACGGCATGATCGTCTTCGGCACCCCGGCGGACAACAAGCCGGTGTGCGCGCCGGAGGAGATTTACATACCCGGCGAGCACAACCTGAAAAACGCGCTGGCCGCCACGGCGATGGCCATGGCCGCGGGCATTCCCGCGCCGGTGATCCGCCACACGCTGCGCACCTTCAAGGGCGTGGAGCACCGCATCGAGTTCGTGCGGGAGATCGACGGCGTGCGCTTCATCAACGACTCCAAGGGCACCAACGTGGATTCCACGATCCAGGCCGTGCGGGCCATGAACCGGCCTACGGTGCTGATCCTGGGCGGCTACGACAAGCACACCGATTTTACGCCCCTGTGCGAGGAGATACTGAAGTGCCCGATCTCCCGGATCGTACTGATCGGCGAGACGGCGAACCAGATCGAAAAGACGCTGGAGAAGGTGGGCTACCACGCCTGGACCCATGCGGGCTACGAGTTCAAGCGCGCGGTGGCGATGGCCTTTGAACAGGCCAACCCGGGCGGCAACGTGCTGCTCTCGCCCAGCTGCGCCTCCTTCGACATGTTCAAGGACTACGAGGAGCGGGGCCGCATATTCAAGGACATCGTGGCCGGCATGGAGGGTGCGCGGGCTTGATGCTGCGGCCCGTCCGCGGGGCCAATGAGGCGCTGCCCGGCGCGGCGCCGAGAAGTACAAACCATATCAGGCTGAAAAACGTGGACCGGGGGCTGGCCGTGACCTTCGCGCTGCTCATGGCGGTGGGGCTGATGACGCTGTACGCCGCCAGCTACTACAACGCCCAGGACAACGGCGGCGCGCTCTCGGAGGTCACGGCCCAGCTGCTGGGCATCGGCGTCGGGGCGGTTGCGATGGCCGCCGTGCTGCGCGTCGACTACCGGACGCTGGCCCGCCCCGCGCTGTGCGGGGGCCTGCTGGCGGTGAGCGTCGCCATGCTGGCGCTGGTGGCCGTGCCCGGCATCGGCAAGATGCTGAACGGCTCCCGGCGCTGGCTGCGGCTGGGGCCGGTCAGCTTTCAGCCCTCGGAGCTGGCGAAGTACGCCATCATACTCTACCTGGCGCGGGCGCTCAGCCAGAAGAACCGGGACGTCACCCGGCTCTTCCGGGGCCTTGTGCCGCTGTTCATACTGCCGGGGCTGGTGTTCATGCTGATACTGCTTCAGCCGAACCTGTCCACCGCCGGCAGCATACTGATCGTCACCGCCGTCATGGCGATGCTCGCCGGCGCGCGCTGGGGCCACCTGGGCCTGATCGGCGCGGCGGGCACGGCGCTTGGCGTCTTCTACGCGCTGTCCGAGGACTATCGCCGCGCGCGGCTGATGTCCTTCCGCCACCCCTTCGACTTCATGACCAACGAGGGCTACCAGCTCTCCCAATCGCTGCTGGCCTTCGGTTCCGGCGGCCTGTTCGGCATGGGGCCGGGCATGGGCCGCCAGAAGTTTGCCTTCCTGCCCTATCCGGAGTCCGACTTCATATTCGCCGTGGTGGGGGAGGACACGGGCTGGGTGGGCTGCATGGCGGTGCTGGCGCTGTTCGGGGCGTTCCTGTTCTTCGGCCTTCGGGTGGCCATGCGCTGCGAGGACCGGTTCGGCAGCCTGCTGGCCGGGGGCATCACCTGCATGATCGGCGTGCAGTGCGTGCTGAACGTGGCCGTGGTCATCGGCATGATGCCCACCACGGGCCTGCCGCTGCCGTTCTTCAGCGCGGGCGGCACGTCCATATCGATACTGATGGCCGCCGTGGCGGTATTGATGAACATATCGGCCGCGGAAAAGTGAGGGGCAAGGCCCGGGCCGGGACGGAGGAAGCTATGCGCAAAAGACGGAAGAGACAGCCCATGGGCCCGTGGATCGCGGCGATCGCGGTGCTGATCGCGGCGCTGTGGATATTGCTGGCGAACGTCGTGTTCGTGGTGCGCAACGTGCGCGTCGTCGGCGCGGGGGACCTTTCGGACGCCGAGGTGGTCCACCTGTCCGGCATATGCCTGGGCGGGCGCATGAGTGCCGTGGACGAGGCGCGGGTGCATCTGGACGTGGAGAGCAGCGGCCAGCTGGCCTTCGTGAGCCTGGAGAAGCGGCTGCCCGACACGCTGGTGCTCACCGTGCGGCCCCGCACGCTGGACGCGCTGATTTTGCAGGCGGGCAAGATACTGGTGCTGGATTCGGACGCCTACGTGGTGCGGGTGACGGACCGGCTGCCGGAGGGGGACGTGATCTACGTGACCGGCATCAAGGCCGCCTACTACACGCTGGGCCGCCAGCTGGACACGGGGGACGGGCGCTGCGCCGCCATGAAGGCGGTGGTGGAGGCGCTGAAAAAGCAGGGCGCGACGCGCTACGTGGCCGAGCTCAGCGTGGCCGACACCGAGGATATGCGCGTCATCACCCGCACGGGCATGACGGTGACGCTGGGCAACGCCCAGAGCATGGACGCCAAGATCGCCTGGATGGCGGGGGCGCTTTCCGACCTGGAGACCCGGGGCGAGACCTCGGGGCTGCTGGACGTCTCCAGCGGCACCAAGGCCGACTACCGTCCGCCGGCGGTCGAGCCGGAGGACGCCGAGGCGGCCCAGGAGGGGGAGGAAGCCGCCGAAACGGCCCCCGAAACCGCCCCGGCGAGCTGATTCCGGTATCGTGACAAACCCGTGCCGCAAATTTGAAACTATTTTGAAAACTGCCGAAAATCGGGAAAATGGGGCCTTTCGTGTTTGCATATCTAAACAAATCCATGTATAATACGGGTATGTTGGACTATGTATAGCAGTGAAACACAGGAATAGGGTGGGTCAACAACGGTTATGAAGACGCAAATCGCGGCCATAGAATTCGGAACCTCCAAGATCGTCACGGTGATCGCGCAGAGCGGCGGCATGGACCGCCTGGACATCATCGGCTCGGGCACGGTGCCCTATGACGGCTATTCCGACGGCGATTGGAATACGCCGGGCCAGATGATCCAGCGCGTGCGCGATTCCATCGCCGCGGCGGAGCTGGAGGCCAATTCCAAGATCAAGGAGATCTACGTGGGCGTGCCCGGGGAATACATCCATGTGCGCGCCTGCGAATCCGAGGTGGAGCTGCCGGACGGCATGGTGGACGAGGCGGCGATCAACGCCGTGCAGGACGCCGCCGCCGACAAGCTGCGCATCGTCGATGAAGGCGGCCTGGTGATGCACCGCACGCCCTCGTGGTTCATCGTGGACGACGGCAAGAAGACCATGACGCCGGGGGGCCGCGGCTCCAGGCTGCGGGCGATGACCACGTTCATCGTCGCCGATCCCCAGTTCATCGAGGACGTCTCGGAGATGATCGGCCGCCAGAACATCACGATACTCGGCTTCCTCTCCTGTACGCTGGGCGAGAGCCTGCTGGTGCTGTCGCTGGACGACCGCGACCGCGCCGCGGTGCTGATCGACGTGGGCTATCTGAACACAGAGCTGAGCGTGGTGGAGGGCGACGCCATCATCTATCACGCGGTGCTGCCCCGGGGCGGCGGACACATCACCGCCGATCTGGCCACCAAGCTGCGCATACCGATGCGCGCCGCGGAGCAGATTAAGCGCAACTACGTTTTCAACCCGGACGAGTTCGACCAGAACTCCTTCTCCGAGGTGTTCGACGACGCCGGGCGGCGCATGACCTTCCCGCGGGATCAGGTCAGCAAGATCGTGGAGGAGAGCTTCGGCGAGCTGGCGGACATGATCGACATGACCGTGCGCAACGACGCGGAGCCCTTTTTGAGCAAGCGCTCGCAGGTGTTCCTCACCGGCGGCGGCATCGCGCTGATGCGCGGCGCGCGGGAGGCCCTGGCGGCGCGGCTGGACCGGCCCATCAAGGTTTCCGCCGCCAAGTCGTCCAAGCTGAACAGCCCTGTGTTCTCGGCGTCGCTGGGTTTGGCGGATCTGGTGTTCGACTCCATAGAGCGCCAGGACGGCCAGGATGAACGTCTGAGCAGCCGCCTGAAGAATCTCTTCGGCGGGCGCGGTTGATCATAGATACATTACCGACCACATTACACTGACGAGGGGGATGCCTTGTGTTGGAATTTGAAATGGAAGACAAGACCGTCAATAACGAAGAAGAGACCAATTTCGCCGCGATAAAGGTCATCGGCGTGGGCGGCGCGGGAACGAACGCCGTCAACCGCATGGTGGATTCCGGCCTGCGCGGCGTGGATTTCATCGCGGTGAACACCGATAAGCAGGCCCTGGCGCTGTCCAAGGCCCCCATCCAGATCCAGATCGGCGAGAAGCTGACCAAGGGCCTGGGCGCGGGCGCGAACCCGGAGATCGGCCAGAAGGCCGCCGAGGAGAGCCGCGACGAGATCGCCAACACCATCAAGGGCTCCGACCTGGTCTTTGTCACCTGCGGCATGGGCGGCGGCACCGGCACCGGCGCGGCCCCGATCATCGCCGAGACCGCCCGCGAGCTGGGCATACTGACCATCGGCGTGGTCTCCAAGCCCTTCCTGTTCGAGGGACGCCAGCGCATGAAGAACGCCGAGGCCGGCATCGAAAAGCTGAAGGCGAACGTGGACACCCTGGTGGTGGTTCCCAACGACCGCCTGCTGTCCGTGGTCACCAAGGGCACCACGATGACCGACGCCTTCAAGATCGCCGACGACACGCTGCGCCAGGGCATTCAGGGCATTTCCGACCTGATCGCCGTGCCTTCGCTGATCAACCTGGACTTCGCCGACGTGCGCACGGTCATGCAGAGCCGCGGCCTGGCCCACATGGGCATCGGCATCGGCAAGGGCGAGAGCCGCATGGTGGACGCCGCCAAGCAGGCCATCTCCAGCCCGATGCTGGAGACCAGCATCGACGGCGCGCGCGCGGTGCTGATCAACATCACCGGCGGCCCGGACACCTCCATCATCGACATCAACGAGGCGGCCCAGCTGATCACCGCCGCGGCCGATCCCGAGGCCAACATCATCTTCGGCGCGGGCATCGACGAGGCCATGCAGGACGAGGTCAAGATCACCGTGATCGCCACCGGCTTCGAGAAGCCCGCCTTCACCGACAGCCTGAAGTCCTCCCCGCTGACCGAGGACCGCGACGGCGCTTCCGAGGAGCCCCCGCGGGCGCCCCGCGCCTCCCGCTACGAGGAAGAGGAGGTCTCCCCGATCTTCGAGCGCCGCTCCCGCGGCGAGCGCCCGCTCCGCCGGGAGGGCACCGACACCGGCTATGAGCAGCGCGAGCAGCGCCGGGCCGAGCGCCAGCAGACCCGCCGCCCCCGCATGAACCCCGAGGACGGCCAGGAGAGCCGCCCCGCGCGCCGCGGCTTCGCGCCCGACGTGCCCAGCTTCATGAAGAAGAAGTAAGGGTTTCACCTAATATGCGACAAGGCCCCGACGGAGCAAAGGCTCTGTCGGGGCCTTCTGGTTTATATTGGGCGGCAGGCGGGGAGCCCCCTCTCCGCCCTGCGGGCACCTCTCCCCCTCACGGGGGCGAGGCAAGGAGATAAGTGCGGGATTCGAGGTCAGCGTACCCGCGCGGCAGCCTTGACGTGCCCCAGTGACGGAATAGCGCGAAGTTAGAGTTTAGTACACCCGCGCGGCAGCCTTGGCTCGCCCCGGTGACGGGGAGAGCTGACGCGAAGCGCCTGAGAGGGGAATTCTCCAAAAGCGACTAAAATTGCGACAAAAAATACAAAGAATATTGACAATGTGTGTCGAAATAAGCTATAATACAACCAACACAGATGGCTCGGTAGGCGGGGCTGAACCGGCGCCAAGGAGGTTGTTTCGATGAAGTTTTCCGGTGTGATCAAGCGCGCGCTCTGCGTTGCGATGATAGCGGTTTTGCTGACGCTCACCGCCGCGCCCGCGCTGGCCGCGAGCGCCAAGAACCCCCACGGGGCCTATGTGGTGGCCACCAGCAACAAGTACAACCGGCTTCGCGTGCGCGCCAGCGCGGGCGGATATGTCAAGGACTACCTGAAGCGGGGCGACATCGTGGTCTACCGCTCCGACAAGAACGGCTGGTGGTACGTGAGGTACCGCGGCGGCTCCGGCTATGTGGACCGGCGCTACCTGTGGTCGGTGGACTATTCCACCAGCAAGTGCAAGTACACCTCGGTGGACAACCTCTGGGTGCACACCAAGCCCAGCAACGACAGCTGGTGCTACGGCAAGCTGAAGCCCGGCAAGCTGGTCACCATCGAAAAGCAGAGCGGCAGCTGGGTGAAGATCAAGTACAACGGCTATACCGGCTGGGTGTACGCCATATACCTGAGGCGCGTGAAATAGCAAACCGCAGGCAAACCCCCGCGCGATCACTGGACAAGCGCGGGGGTTTTGCGCTATAATAGCACTGTTGAAATACCGTTTAGGAAAGGGTGTTTGCTTATGATCTCCTGGAAGAATCTGGATGCGTTGAAGGGCTTTGAAAAGCTGTGTGCCCTCGGGCGCGTGGACCTGCCCCGGGCCATGGCCGGCGCGGCGGGCGCGGCGCGCGTGGCCAAGTACAGCGTGCCGATGGCGGCGGGCCTGACCTACAACTACGCGGCCAAGGCCGTGGACGACGACATACTCGCCGCGCTGGCCGAACTGGCGGGCGAGGCCCAGCTGGCGGAGAAGTACGAGGCCCTGCTGGGCGGCGAGATCATCAACACCGGCGAAAAGCGCCGGGTGCTGCATCAGCTGACCCGCGGCCAGCAGGCCGGCGCGGTGACGGTGGACGGCGTGGACAAGCGCGCGTTCTACGCCGAGCAGCAGCGCAAGGCGGCGGAGTTCGCCCGGAAGGTGCACGCCGGCGAGATCACCAACGCCGCGGGCGAGAGGTTCACCACCGTGGTGCAGATCGGCATCGGCGGCAGCGACCTGGGCCCCCGGGCCATGTATCTGGCGCTGGAGCAGTGGGCCAGGCAGAACGGCGCCTTCAAAATGGAGGCCCGCTTCATCAGCAACGTGGACCCGGACGACGCGGCCAGCGTGCTGAAGAGCATCGACGTGTCCCGCTCGCTGTTCGTGCTGGTGTCCAAGTCCGGCACCACGCTGGAGACGCTGACCAACGAGGCCTTCGTGAAGGACGCGCTGAAGGCCGCGGGGCTGGACGCCTCCCGCCACATGGTGGCCGTCACCAGCGAGACCTCGCCGCTGGCCAAGAGCAGCGACTACCTGGCCGCCTTCTTCATGGACGACTTCATCGGCGGGCGCTACTCCTCCACGTCCTGCGTGGGCGGCGCGGTGCTGTCGCTGGCCTTCGGGCCCGAGGTGTTCCAGCGCTTCCTGGACGGCGCCGCCCAGGCGGACGCGCTGGCGAAGAATACCGACCCGCTGAAGAACCCCGCCATGCTGGACGCGCTGATCGGCGTGTACGAGCGCAATGTGCTGGGCTTCCCGGCCACGGCGGTGCTGCCGTACTCCCAGGCGCTCAGCCGCTTCCCGGCGCACCTGCAGCAGCTGGACATGGAGTCCAACGGCAAGTCCGTGAACCGCTTCGGCGAGCCCGTGGGCTATCCCACCGGCCCGGTGATCTTCGGCGAGCCCGGCACCAATGGCCAGCACTCGTTCTACCAGCTCTTGCATCAGGGCACCGACATCGTGCCGCTGCAGTTCGTGGGCTTCCGTCGCAACCAGGCGGGCATGGACGTGGACATTCAGGGCAGCACCAGCCAGCAGAAGCTCTGCGCCAACGTGGCCGCCCAGATCATGGCCTTCGCCTGCGGCAAGGACGACGCCAACCCCAACAAGGCCTTCGCCGGCGGCCGCCCCTCCAGCATCATCATCGGCGATCGGCTGACCCCGGAGAGCCTGGGCGCGCTGCTCAGCCACTTCGAGAACAAGGTCATGTTCCAGGGCTTCTGCTGGAACGTGAACAGCTTCGACCAGGAGGGCGTGCAGCTGGGCAAGGTGCTCGCCAAGCGCGTGCTCGCCCACGACACCGACGGCGCGCTGAAGGCTTACAGCGACCTGCTGGACATCTGATTGCCTCGATGCGCATACAGGAATGGGAGAGATGCTATGTATATTATCGATGACGGCCTGAAGCTGGACGCGGTGCTGGACATGCCCGCCGCGATGGCGGGGGAGAAGTGCCCGCTGGTGATCGTGATCCACGGCTTCACCGGCTACAAGGAGGAGGACCACATCGTGGCCGTGTCCCGGGCGCTGAACGAAATCGGCTACGCCACGCTGCGGGTGGACATGTACGGCCACGGCCACAGCGACGGCGAGTTCCGCAAGCACACGCTGTACAAGTGGCTGACCAACGCCCTGACGGTGATCGACTACGCCCGGAGCCTGGACTTCGTCACCGACCTGTACCTGTGCGGCCACTCCCAGGGCGGCCTGACGGTGATGCTGGCCGGCGGCCTGAAGCACGACGTGATCAAGGGCCTGATCCCGCTGTCCCCGGCCTGCATGATCCCGGAGCTGGCCCGCAAGGGCGAGCTGCTGGGCCTGCAGTTTGACCCGGACCGCATCCCGGACACGCTGGACGCCTGGGACGGCCGCAAGCTGGACGGCAACTATGCCCGGGTGGCCCAGACCATCCACGTGGAGGAGGCCATCGCCCGCTACGACGGCCCGGTGCTGATCGTCCACGGCGACGCCGACGACGCCGTGCCGGTGCAGTACGGCATCGAGGCCGCCAAGGCCTACAAGCACTGCGACCTGGTGCTGATCCCCGGCGACGACCACTGCTACACCCACCACCTGGACCAGGCGGTCGAGGCGGTGAGAAGCTGGATGGCAAAGCAATAAAATCAAGAAAGGGCGAATCTGCCCCTGCGGCAGATTCGCCTTTTGTTGATCAATTCTTGGCCCACTGGGGACGGTTCTTCTGTGTCTGTCCCCGGTGTCCCTTTTCCTGATTCCACTGACTACTGGCTGTTTCTCGCCTTCAGTACTATACCCTGAGGGCAATCTGTTCCCAATCCTCATTGGTAATGTTGAGGGCATCCTTCACCTGCTGATCTGAAAGTCCCAGCTTGGCTTTCAGACTGCGCACAGATTCAATCAAAGTATTCAGATGCCCTTCGGTACGTCCCCTCTCCAACGCTTCGTTGCGCATATCTTCCATCGCCTTGCACATTTCACTTACCCCCTTTGGGTCCTCCTTGAAGTAACGCGACCTCACAGCCAGCAATTCGTAGTGCATG
>CACYTF010000001.1 GCA_902777335.1 uncultured Eubacteriales bacterium | reverse complement strand
GCCCCATCCAGCTGACTACCCTCTCAGATCTGCTGCTTCCTCCTGCTGGGGGTGGCTTGCTTTGCTATGTCTTTTTGTCATGTGGTGGTTTCAAACTTGCTCTCCTCATGCCTGGCTTCGATTATTGTTTATCCACGCTGTTCTTTCTCGTATATCTCATTGATCTTATTAACATAAGACGTACGCACAGTTTCCCAATAGTTTTGTTTTACCGGAATGAGCCCAAACATTTTCTCAATTTGTTCTTTAAAAGTATTCAAACGCATGATATCATTTGAATAGAACGATACTTTTTGTTTATCCATTAATCCTTGAATTCTACTCCTATCAAGATGAGGATATAGTATTTCTTGATACTGCTTATCCATAATCCATATTGCTCCTGCTTCATTCAAACAAGCTTGACTTCTAAAATAGTTACCCGTATACCAAAGTATATAGAAAGTGTGCTTGTGCGAATAAAACTGCTTCTTTATCTCTGATGGAATAGAATCACCGTTCTCAATGTAGGCCGCAGGATGGGAACTACAGAAAATCGGATTCTCTTCGCCTTGTATTGGGCGAGGGATTCCTATGGCATATAATAATTCAATGAATGCATGAACCTGCTCTTTATCTATCTCTCGGTGGCTAATAAATATCTTCTCAAAGCAATCAGAAAACAGGACATGTTTGAGTTGAATAACAACATGCTTAATATCATGAGCCTCCTCATAACTAATTGAATACCCGCTCTGCCAATATAATTGTCTTAATCGGGTACGCAAATAATCTATCTCGGGTGAATCAATATCTTTCAATCTATAAGCAGTATCAAAAGCATCAATTGCGGATTTGTAACTCTCATACAGGCTATCGCCTGTATATACGTTCCCGTGGGCTTTTATATACCGTTCCAGCTTCTCACATATTTGAATTATTGAGTTAATGCTTTTCATCTTTTCGTTCACAGTATCGCACTCCCTTTGTCTATATGCTCTCGTACAATTGAGTTGCATTACATTTCAACACCTGCGCCATCATAGCCAGATGCTCCACCTGTGCGCGATTGATGTTCTTCTGCCGCTGTTCATACTGCTGGATCGTCCTCAGCGGCACGCCGCTCAGCTCGGCAAGCTGTCGCTGACTCAAACCGTTCTGCTGACGAATAAGCTTGAGATTGGTTTCCGGCTTCGCCGTCCGAATCAGCTCATCCATGTGATCGGCGAATTGCCGAATGTCCATCTCATGGTAGGGATGGTACATCTGACGAATCTCCTTGATCGGCACATAGCGCACGATCATTGCGAAGGGCATCCCCGTTTCCCATTGATACCATGCCAGTGCCCAGCCCGTCCAGTATTCCTCACTGCGATCCATAGCATATCGGGGCTTTACCCTTTCTACCGTCAAGCCGCTGCGCTCGACCACTTCATAAGCCAATTCGACGCCCGATTTCCCAACCAGCGTATTGACATCGCCCTGCTCAAACAGCGTCGCAACGCCGGAAGAGATGAAGAGGTCGAAGAACACCGCGATATCATAGTGCAGATCATACGCGGCAAAGTCGAGCATGCGCGCCAGCGCTGCACGTGCCTTTTCCAAATACAGCTTATCGTAAGCGTGGATCATTCGGCTTCATCTCCTCGCTCAAAATCTGCGTGACAAACAAGTCATTCCGCTCGATGCGATTGCGCTCCACGTCGAAGTATTCCCGCCGGGCCGCTTGGTCACGCGCCATCTTTTTGATGTACCACTCCGTGCTCTCAGCGATCTCGTATCCTTCAAAGGTGATGCGATCAAATGCCTTCTCACTTTTGAGAACAAATTGCTGTCCCAGCTTGCCCAGATGCATCGCCCGATTCAGCTGCCGATAGGAAATCGTGCCGTTGATGAAATCCTGCGCGAATGAGAAGTAGCTGTCGTCGGCACGATAGCCGATCATGCAGTCACAGTCGTGATAATCGACGCGAAAGGTCTCAAGCAGATACTCCTTCGCCTGGTATGCCAGCGGCGACCCGGCGTCAAATTCACGGTTCTCCAGCAGCACAGCCAGCCAGTTCAGGATGCAGAACCGCGGATCGTTCAAGTCGAGGATTTCCAGGCCGTCGCACTCAATGGAATACCTGTTGGCAAAGCCATTGACGCCCTTTCCGACGCCCCACTCCTTGGCCATGTCCAGACTGTCGGTGCAATAAAAACCCTGACCATAATCGTTGTACCGTTTCCCACCGCCATAAATCGGCTTCTGGATGATGTGATTGGAGCCATGGTAAATCGTCCGCTTCATGCGACCACCTCCGCAATCCAATTATACTCCTGCGGGAGTACTATTGTCAATGGATAATCGCAGAACGATCTTGAATTGGGGTATCAGTTGACGAATCGTTTCCGGCAGGCGAACCATCCTACCGCCCCAGTTTTCCGAACAATTCATTCAAATCCATTCCAAATATACGGAAAAACGCCCGAAAACAGATGTTTTCAGACGTTTTTCTGGGTTTGGTGGAGCATACCGGATTCGAACCGGTGACCTCTACAATGCGAATGTAGCGCGCTAGCCAACTGTGCTAATGCCCCAAGACGCGATGTTCATCACATCGAACAAATGGTATTATACCATGGGAGGGGATAAAAAGCAATAGTTCGCAATGTAAAATTTCATTGGGTGGGGGGCGCGGGCATTTCGGCGTCCATCTCGCGCAGCACGCTCAGCTGCAGCGGGATCGACAGGGCGAAGGTGATCACGTCGGCCACCGCCTGGCTGATCTGAAGGCCGAACAGGCCGAACAGGCGGGGGAGGATCAGCACCGCGGGGATGAAGAACAGGCCCTGACGCGCCATGGCCAGGAACGAGGCGCGCACGGACTTGCCGATGGTCTGCATCATCATGTTGCACAGCACGATCCACGCCGACAGCGGGAAGGTGAAGCACTGGGCCCGCAGCGCCACCTGGCCGATGGCCAGTACGTCGGCGTCGCCCTTGCGGAACACGGCCACCAGCTGGGGCGCGAAGGCGAAGGCGATGACCGCCGCGGCGCACAGGAACGCGGTGGCGGCCTTCACGCAAAAGCGGAAGGCCGCCCTGACCCGGTCGTACTTCTTCGCGCCGTAGCAGAAGCCGCACACGGGCTGGAAGCCCTGGCCGAAGCCGATCACGCAGCTGTTGGCGAACATCACGATGCGGCCCACGATGCTCATGGCCGCGATGGCGGCGTCGCCGTAGGCGCCCGCGCCCAGGTTCAGGCAGATCGTGCTGACGCTGTTCAGGCCCTGGCGGCACAGCGACGGCATGCCGCCGTTGGCGATGGCCTTCAGGAACTTAAAGCTGGGGGTGAAGTTCTTCCAGCGCACGCGCAGGTTGCCGCCCCGGCGGGTGCCGTACAGCAGCAGGCAGAAGCTGACGAACTGGCTGATGATGGTGGCCAGCGCCGCTCCGCCGATGCCCATTTTGAACGTGAAGATCAGCAGCGGGTCCAGGCCGATGTTCAGTACCGCGCCGAAGGCGATGCCGATCATGCCGTAGAAGGCGCTGCCCTGGAAGCGGAGCTGGTTGTTCAGCACCAGCGAGGCCATCATCCACGGCGCGCCGATCAGTATGAAGCGCAGGTAGTCCACGGCGTAGGGGAGTATCGTGTCGGTGGAGCCCAGCATCCGCGCCAGCGGGCGCAGGAACACCATGCCCAGCGCGCCCAGGGCGGCCCCGGTGAACATCGCGCAGAAGAAGCCGGTGGCGGCCATGCGGGCGGCGTCCTCGCCCCGGTTCGCGCCCAGCGCCCGGGAGATGTAGTTTCCGGAGCCGTGGCCGAAGAAGAAGCCGCAGGCCTGTATGATGGCCATCACCGAGAACACCACGCCCACCGCCGCGGAGGCGCTGGTGCCGATGCGGCCCACGAAGAAGGTGTCCGCCATGTTGTAGAAGGCGGTCACCAGCATGCTGATGATCGTGGGCACCGCCAGCCGGGTCACCAGGGCGGGGATCGGCGCGGTGGTCATGAGGACGTACTTGTCCTGGGCCTGCTTCTGCATAAAGCGCTCCTTTTCGGGCGGGAGGGGGCGGGGGGGAGAATGAGGAATTAGGAATGAGGAATGAGGAATTGGGAATGGCCTCTGGCCCCTCAGTTTGTGAACTCGAACAGCGTCACCTGGCTGGTCTCGGGGATGTCGTTCAGGCAGCCGGCCAGCTTCAGCTGTTCGACCATGGACCTGGCCACCTTGCGGCGCACCATGTCGTCCTGGCTGATGAAGGGACCGGCCTGGCGGGCGGTCACGAAGCCCTCCGCCGCCGCCTGGCCGATGCCGGGCAGGGAATTGATGGGGGGCACGATCTCGCCGTCCTCATCGATGAAGAACTCGGCGGCCCTGGACTTGTAGATGTCGATGGGCTTTATGTGGATGCCCCGCAAATTCATCTCGATCAGGATCTCGAGGATCGTGACCTCGTCGTCCTTGGTGGCCGTGCGCTCGGACTTGTCCAGCGCCTTGATGTCGTCGATCATGCCCCGCAGCGCGTCCACGTCGCGGGTGGTCATGCGGGTGGCGTCGAAGCTTTCGGCGTTGCGGGCCAGGTAGCAGCAGTAGTAGGCCGCCGGGTAGAAGATCTTGAAGTAGGCGATGCGCAGCGCCATGGTCACGTAGGCCACGGCGTGGCCCTTCGGGAACATGTACTTGATCTTCTTGCAGGTGTCGATGTACCACTCCGGGCAGTCGGCGGCGCGCATGGCTTCCTCCATCTCCGGCTTCAGGCCACGGCCCTTGCGCACGGTCTCCATCGTCTTGAAGGCCATGGAGGCCTCCACGCCGGCCGCGATCAGCGCGTTCATGATGTCGTCGCGGGTGCAGAAGCACTCCCGCAGCGGTATGCCCTGGCGCACCAGGTCCTGGGCGTTGCCCAGCCACACGTCCGTGCCGTGGGACAGGCCGGAGATGCGCACCAGCTCCTCCATGGTGCTGGGCCTGGTCTCCTTCAGCATGCCCCGCACGAAGGAGGTGCCGAACTCCGGCACGCCCAGCGTGCCGCTCTCGGCCACGCCCAGCTGCTCCGCCGTCAGGCCCAGCGCCTCCGGGCTTGTGAACAGGCTGATGATGCTCTTGAACACCTCCGGGTCGTGCAGCGGCACGGCCTGGGGCGCGATGCCGGTGATGTCCTGGAGCTTGCGCAGCATGGTCGGGTCGTCGTGGCCCAGCACGTCCAGCTTCACCAGCACGTCGTGCATGCTGTTGAAGTCGAAGTGGGTGGTGATGGTGGGCGTGGTCATGTCGTCGGCGGGGTGCTGGATCGGCGTGAACTGGTAGATCTCGTACTCCTTCGGCAGCACCACCATGCCCGCCGGGTGCTGGCCGGTGGTGCGCTTCACGCCGGTGATGCCCCGGGCCAGGCGCTCCATCTCGGCCCTGGGCAGCGTGATGCCCTTCTCCTCGCAGTACTTCAGCACGTAGCCGTAGGCGGTCTTCTCGGCGATGGTGCCGATGGTGCCGGCGCGGAAGCAGTATTCCTTGCCGAACAGCTCCTGGATGTAGCTGTGGGCCCGGGGCTGGTACTCGCCGGAGAAGTTCAGGTCGATGTCCGGCACCTTGTCGCCCTTGAAGCCCAGGAACACCTCGAAGGGTATGTTGAAGCCGTCCTTGTCCATCTGCGCGCCGCACACCGGGCAGGCCTTGGGCGGCAGGTCCAGGCCGGTGGTGTAGTTCGGGTCCGGGTCGAACTCGGTGTGCTTGCAGCTCGGGCAGGCGTAGTAGGGCGGCAGCGCGTTGACCTCGGTGATGCCCGAGAGGAACGCCACCAGCGACGAGCCCACCGAGCCGCGGCTGCCCACGATGTAGCCGTCGGAAAGGCTCTTGGCCACCAGCTTCACCGCGATCATGTACAGCGTGGAGAAGCCGTAGCCGATGATGGCCCCCAGCTCCTTGTCGATGCGCTTCTGAACGATCTCGGGCAGCGGGTCGCCGTACAGGGCGTGGGCCTTGTCGTTCACCAGCTGCCGAAGCTCATTCTCAGCCTCCGGCCAGAAGGGCTGGAAGGTCTCCTTGCCCTCGGGGTGGGGGATGAATATGCGCACGTCGCCGATCCTGTCCGCGATGGCGTTCGGGTTCTCCACCACCACCTGCCGGGCCACGTCCCGGCCCAGGTAGCTGAACTCGGCCAGCATCTCGTCGGTGGTGTGGAAGTACAGCGGCGGTTGTTCGTCGGCGTCCTTGTAGCCCTCTTTGGTCAGCAGGATCGCCCGGTACACGCCGTCGTTGGGGTTCAGAAAGTGCACGTCGCCGGTGGCACAGACGGGCTTGCCCAGGGCCTGGCCCAGCCGCACGATGCGCCGGTTCAGCTCCCGCAGGGCCTCGTCATCCGCGACGGTGCCGTCCCGCTTCAAAAAGTCGTTGTTGCCGATGGGCTGGATCTCCAGATAGTCGTAGAAGCCGGCGATGCGCTTCAGGTCCGCCTCGTCCCGGTCGTCCAATAGCGCCTGGAAAAGCTCGCCCGCGGCGCAGGCGCTGCCCACGATCAGCCCCTCGCGGTACTTTGTGATCAGGCTGCGGGGGATGCGGGGCCGGCGGTAGAAGTAGTTCAGGTGCCCCTCGCTGACCAGCCGGTACAGATTGGTCATGCCCTGCTGGGACGCCGCCAGCAGTATGATGTGCCAGGACTGCTTGGTGGCGTCGGTGGGGAAGCAGGTGTTCAGCTGGCCCAGCTGGGTGATCTTCTTCTGGGCGGCGACCTCCGCCAGCACCTTCGTGAGCATCAGCCCGGTGGCCCGGGCGTCGTGCACGGCGCGGTGGGCGTTGACCAGCGATATGCCCAGCTGCTTGCACATGTTGCCCAGCTTGTGGTTCTTCAGCTGGGGATACTGGCTGCGCACCAGGGCCAGCGTGTCCAGGACGGCGAATTCAAAGGGCAATCCCGCCTGCCGGAAGGCGCGGCGGAAGAAGGCCATGTCGAAGCCGGCGTTGTGGGCCACCAGCACCGCGCCCTCGCAGAATTTGGCGAACTCGGGCATCACGTCCATCAGGGCGCGCTTGTCCCGCAGCATGGCCGAAGTGATGCCGGTGATCTCCACCACCCGCTCCGGCACGGGCCGGCCCGGGTTGATCAGCTCGCTGAACTCGGCCACCTCCACGCCGTTTTCGATGCGCACCGCGCCGATCTCGATGATCTCGTCGGCGCGGGTGTTCAGCCCCGTGGTCTCCACATCCAGCACCACGTAGGCCGCGCCGTCCAGCCGAATGTCGCCGGCGTTTTCCACGATGCCGGCGTCGTCGTCGATCAGGTAACCCTCGCAGCCGGGGATCAGCTTCAGGCCGTACTTTTTGGCCGCGCCGAAGGCCTCTGGGAAGGCCTGCACCACGCCGTGGTCGGTGACGGCGATGGCCTTGTGGCCCCAGGCCGCGGCCTGCTTGATCAGGTCGGAGGCCGAGGCGCAGGCGTCCATCGTGCTGTAGTTGGTGTGCAGGTGCAGCTCCACGCGCTTTTCGGGCGCGTTGTCCAGGCGCACGGGCTTCTCCGTGGCCACGATGTCGTCCACCATCAGCACCATCTGGCTGGAGTAGCTGTCGAAGCTGTACTTGCCCCGCACCCGCGCCCAGCTGCCGGGCTTCAGCCCCGTCGACAGCGTGTCGGCCAGCGCCTGCACGCCCACGGCGTTGTCCCGGCTCCTGCGGGAGCTGAGGAACAGCTTGCAGTTCACCGAGCCGGTGTAGTCGGTCATCGAGAAGGTGACGATCTTGGTTTCGCCGTTCTTGGCGTCTCTAATGTCCAGGCTGACGACCTCGCCCTTCAGCGTGCAGCGGCCCACGTCCTCGGTGACCTCGCGCATCGGGATCTCCGGGTCGTTGATCATTCTGCCGTACAGGGCCTCGCTGGGCGCGGCCTTCCTTTTGCCCTCCGGCGCGGAGACGGCCATCGCGGCGGCGAGGCGTTCGGCCTCCCGCTCCCGGGCCTCGGAGATCTCGCGGATGCGCTTTTCCTCGTCGCCGCTGATCTCGATGCGCACGGCGGCGCGGATGCCGAACAGGTCGTTCAGCTTCCGGCCCAGTATGGCGTCCACCTTCCGGGCCTTCAGAAACGCGGCGCCCTCGGCGCTCAGCACGCGCACCGTCAGCACGCCGTCCGCCAGCGTCCAGCCGTCGCCGCTCCAGTCGATGAAGGGCATGCACCCCGGGCTCTCGTGCCGCACCAGCGACTTCATCACGGGCCCCGCGATGGTCACGTCCTCCAGCACCTTCTCCCGCAGGGTCGGGTACTCCAGCTGCACCTTCACGCCCACGTCCGGGAACGCCGCGGCGATGCGCCGGCTGGCGCACTCGAACTGCGCGTCGTTCAGCAGCTGGGCACAGCAAAGCCGGACCCGCATCTGGCCGGTCTTCTTCGATATGCTCACCCGGGACAGCGTCAGCGCTTCCGCCAGCGCCGGGTCCTCCTGGGCGATCAGGTTTTTCCAGAGCTCCGCCATAGCTTATCTGTGTATTCGTCCCTCAGTATCGCGTACACCGCGCAGTCCTTCCACTGGCCGTCGTGCCAGGTGTGGGCCTTCAGCAGGCCCTCCTGGGTCATGCCGCACTTCTGGGCCACCCGGCGGGAGCCGATGTTCTCCGCCAGGCACGAGGCCGACACGCGGCAGGCGTTGCCCCCGAATATGAAGTCCAGCGCCGCCCGGGCGGCCTCGGTGGCGTAGCCCTGGTTCCAGACGGACCGGCACAGGAAGTAGCCCAGGCCGTAGTGGGCGCCCCGGGGGGTGCTCTCGATCACGTGCAGGCCCACGCTGCCCAGAAGCCCACCGGTGGCGGCGTCCGTCACCGCCAGGTTGTAGCGCAGCCGGTGGTGGCTCTCGGCGTCCCGCATCACCGAGCGCAGATAGGCCTCGGTTTCGACGGGCTCGCGCTTGAACATGCCCGGCAAATACCAGGTGACGGCGGGGTCGGAGAGTATGGCGTGCAGCGGCTCCAGGTCCTCCGGGCAGTGCTCCCGAAGCACCAGGCGCGGCGTCTCCAGGCGCACCGGGTGGGTGTAGGGCGACAGTTCGGTGATGCCCGTCATTTTTCCGCCGCCAGCCTGCGGATCTCGGCGATCAATACCGCCGCCAGATCGCCGCCATGTATGGATTTCGGGGGCATGTCCTTCACGAACAGCACGCCCGCGCCGTCCTTGCCGCCGGCGACGCCCAGGTCCGCCTCCCGCGCCTCGCCGGGGCCGTTGACCACGCAGCCCATCACGGCCACCTTCATGGGCACGCGGATGTCCGCGGTCTCGGCCCGCACGCGGCGGGCGATGCCCTCCACGTCGATGCCGGTGCGCCCGCAGGTGGGGCAGGAGATGATCTCCACGCCGTCCCGGCGCAGGCCGCAGGCCCGCAGTATGGCCAGGCCCGCGGGCACCTCCTGCACCGGGTCGCCGGACAGGGACACGCGGATCGTGTCGCCGATGCCCTCCAGCAGCAGCGCGCCGATGCCCACCGCGGATTTGACGATGCCCACGTCGGCGGTGCCGGACTCGGTGACGCCGATGTGCTGCGGGTAGTCGCAGGCCTTCGCGGCCAGCCGGCAGGCCGCCACCATCTTCTGCACGTCCGTGGCCTTGAAGGACAGCACGATGTCGTCAAAGCCCACGCGCTCCAGCATCCGGGCGTGGTTGAGGCCGCTCTCCACCATGCCCTCGGGGGTGACGCCGCCGTACTTCGCGAGGATGTCCTTCTCGATGCTGCCGGAGTTCACGCCGATGCGCACCGGCACCCGGTGCACCTTCAGGCAGTCCGCCAGCTCGCGCACGTGGGCCTCGCCGCCGATGTTGCCGGGGTTGATGCGCACCTTGGCGATGCCGTTTTCGACGGAGCGTATCGCCAGGCGGTGGTTGAAGTGGATGTCCGCCACCAGCGGCACCGGGCTGCCGTCCACCAGCGCGCGCACCGCCTCGGCGCAGACCTCGTCGTACACCGAAACGCGCACGATGTCCGCCCCCGCCGCCGCCATGGCGCGGATCTGGGCCAGGGTGGCCTCCACGTCGCGGGTGTCGGTGTTGGTCATGGTCTGGACCGATACGGGCGCGCCGCCGCCGATTGCCACGGGGCCGACGCATACCTTGCGGGTGGGCATGGGAAAGCCTCCTTTACATTTTGAATCCGCCGGAGATCAGCTTCACGATGTCGTGGTAGGTGAGCACGATGAACAGGCCCAGCAGCAGCACCATGCCGATGCCGTGCACCAGGCCCTCCTTCTCCGGGGGGATGGGCTTGCGGCGGATGGCCTCCACGATCAGAAACAGCAGCCGCCCGCCGTCCAGCGCGGGGATGGGCAAAAGGTTCATGATGCCCAGGTTCAGGCTGATGATGTACATCAGCCAAAGCACCATGTACATGCCCTGACGCGCCTGCTGGGCCACCACGGCGATGATGCCCACGGTGCCCGCGGTGTCCTCCAGGCCCTCGCCCTTGAAGATCAGGTTCTTCAGGCTGTTCAGCATCATGCCGGTGGTCTCCACCATGTAGCTGCCCGCCTCGCCCAGCGACTCGAAGAAGTTGTAGGTGCGGCTGGAGAACACGATGCCGATCTGGTAGCGGGTGGCCTTGCCGCTCTCGTCCGTCACCGGCGCGGCGGTGACGGCGTAGTGCATGGTCTGCCCGTCCCGCTCGATCACAAGGTCGATGGGCTGGGTCATGTCGCCGGATTGCATCGTGGACAGCATCAGGCTGACGCCGGCGCTGTCGTTGGTCAGTTCGACGCCGTTGACCTGAAGGATTTTGTCCCCGGGCAGAAGCCCCGCCTGCCCGGCGGGCATGTCGGCGACCACCTGGTCCACGATGGGGTAGGTCTCGGCGATGAAGTAGGCGTTCAGCATGGCGGCGCACACCACGAAGGCCAGCACGAAGTTCATCAACGGCCCGGACAGCACGGTCAGGAAACGCTTCCACACCGGCTGGTTGTTCATGGCGCGGGGGTCGTCGCTGCGCTGGTCCTCGCCGACAAAGGCGCAGTAGCCCCCCAGCGGTATGGCCCGCAGGGAGTACTGGATGCCCTTGCGCTTCCAGCCCACGAGCCGCGGGCCAAAGCCCACCGAAAACTCCACGATGCCGATGCCGCACAGACGCCCCACCGTGTAGTGACCGAATTCATGCACCGTGACGATGATCCCCAGCATCACGATGGCCAGTATAACATACAGAATATTGCTGAACATAACGTTTTTCCCAATTCCTAATTCCTAATTCCTAATTCCTAATTCCTAATTCCTAATTCCTAATTCCTCATTCCTAATTCCATAAAAGCGCGTTCCCGCGCCTCCTCGTCCGCGGCGTGCACGTCCGCGATGGACGCGATGGGGCGCACGGGGAGGGCCTGCAGCGTGGCGTCGATGACCTCGGCGATGCGGCCGAAGGGGATCTGCCCCCTCAGGAACGCGCCGACGGCGGCCTCGTTGGCCCCGTTCAGGATCACCGGCGCGCTGCCGCCCGTCTTCAGGGCCTCTATGGCCATGCCCAGGCAGGGGAAGCGGTCGTGGTCCGGGGCGGCAAAGTCCAGGTGCCCCAGCGCGGCGAAGTCCAGGGGCTTCGCGTCGTAGGGCAGGCGCCGGGGATAGCCCATCGCGTAGCCGATGGGGCCGCGCATGTCGGGCATGCCCATCTGGGCCAGCACCGCGCCGTCCTCGAACTCCACCATGCTGTGCACGACGCTCTGGGGGTGGATCACCACGTCGATCTTCTCCGCCGGCATGGCGAACAGGTGGTGCGCCTCGATGACCTCCAGGCCCTTGTTGACCATCGTGGCGCAGTCCACGGTGATCTTGCCGCCCATGTTCCAGGTGGGGTGGGCCAGCACGTCCCGCACGGTGGCGGCGTACATGTCCCGCTTCTTCCAGTCGCGCAGCGCGCCGCCGGAGCAGGTCAGCAGCAGGCGGCGGACCGGGTTGTCGTGCCGCGCCTGCAGGCACTGGAATATGGCGGAGTGCTCGCTGTCCACCGGCAAGAGCGGAACGCTGCGCTCGGCGGCCTTGGCCGTCACCAGGTCGCCGCCGGTCACCAGGGCCTCCTTGTTGGCCAGCAGCACCCGCTCGCACACGTCCAGCGCGCGCATCACCGCGTCCAGCCCGGCGATGCCCACGATGGCGCACAGCGCGTCGTCCGGCTGGGTCGCCGCCAGGGCCCGGACGGTGGCGTCGGGCCCGAAGAACCATTGCACCGGGCGTATGTCCTCGGGGATGTAATCGGGCACCACGTTCAGCGCCGCCGCGGTGGGTTGGAATTCGCGCACCAGCTCAAACAGCTTTTCGGCGTTGGTGTTGGCGGTCAGGCAGTCGGCGCGAAAGCGGTCCGGGTAGCGGCGCACGATGTCCAGCGCCTGCGTGCCGATGGAGCCGGTCGCGCCCAGTATGGCGATTGTCCTCATTTTCAACCTCTATTATAGTCCGTAGATTTTAAAGAATACGTAGCAGGCCACGCCGCAGAACAGTATGCCGTCCATGCGGTCCAGCATGCCGCCGTGGCCGGGGAATATGGTGCCGAAGTCCTTGATGCCGCAGTGGCGCTTCACCAGCGACGCCACCAGATCGCCGATCTGCGACAGCGCGCCGGCGAACAGGCCCAGCACGCCGAAGGCCCACAGCGGGGGCAGCGGCGACGCCTTTAGCTGGGCGCTCAGGGCGGGCCAGCCGGGCGCGAGGCGGGTGGCGAGCCAGGGCACCAGCATCGCGAACAGCACGCTGGCGATAAGCCCGGCGACGGCGCCCTCCACGCTCTTGTGCGGGCTGATCTGAGGCGACAGCTTGTGCCTGCCGAAGCGCATGCCGACAAACAGCGCGAAGGTGTCGTTCACCGAGGCGATGAAGAAGGTCAGCACCAGCGCAAGCGTTGAGGTCAGCCGGGTGCCCAGGTCCTGCAGCGTGATGATCAGCGAGAAGAACAGCCCCGGGTACAGCATCGGGAACACGGTGCTCATCAGGCTGTCGAAGGCCACCTTGCCCTTCAGTATGATCACCGTCATGGCCAGCAGCAGCCCGATGATCAGCGCGAACATGGACGGGCTGATGGACTCGAACACGCCGCCGGTCAGCCGCGCGTAGTAGGCCTGGGCCAGCACCGCCAGCACGCAGTAGGCGTAGCCCGACCAGCGCACCGGGTCGTAGCCGATCCGGCGGAAGGCGCGGTACATCTCGCTGGTGCTCATCAGCATGCCCCAGAGCAGCAGCAGGCGCAGCGGCCAGCCCTGAAACCATATGGCCAGCGACATGATGATGATCAGCGCCGCGGCAGTGATAATGCGTTTAATCAAGCGTCAACCTCCTCGACGGGGCCGCCGTCGCTTTCAGGCGCGTCGTTCGGATCGGGCGCGGCTTCGACGGGCGCATCGGGCGCGGTCTGAGCCTGGGGCTCGGGTTCGCCCTGGGCCTCTGCGGGCGCGGCCTCTGTATTAGGCACTGCCTCCGCCTTGGGCGCGGCCTCTTCCTGAGGCACTGCCTCCGCCTGGGGCGCCGCGGAAGCGGGCGCCTTGACGCCGCCGAAGCGGCGGTCCCGATCGGCGTAGACGCGCAGACACTTCAGGTAGTGGGCCCGGTCAAAGTCTGGCCAGAAGCAGGTGTCGAACACCATCTCGGCGTAGGTCAGCTGCCAGGGCAGGAAGTTGGAGGTGCGCATCTCGCCGCTGGTGCGGATCAGCAGGTCCACGTCCGGAAGGCCGGCGGTGTACAGCCGGGCGGCGAAGGCGTCCTCGTCGATGTCCTCGGGCCGCAGCGCGCCCGCCTGCACCTGTTCGGCCAGCAGCCGCGCGGCGCGGGTCAGCTCGGCCCGGCCGCCGTAGTTCAGGGCGATGTTCAGCTTCAGCCCGGTGTTGTTTTGCGTGCGGGAAACGGCGTTTCTCAGCGCCGTGCGCTGGGGCTCGGGCATGCCGTCCACATCGCCGAGTATCGTGATCTTCACGTGCTTTTCGTCCAGCTCGTCGATCTCGGAGTTGAAGTACTTCAGCAGCAGCCCCATCAGCGCGCCGACCTCTTCCTTCGAGCGGGACCAGTTTTCGGTGGAGAACGCGTACAGGCTCAGCGCCTCGATGCCCCAGTCGTCGCTGGCGCGGATGATGTCGCGCAGCGCCTCGGTGCCCGCCGCGTGTCCGGCGGAGCGGGGCAGGTTGCGGGCGTTGGCCCAGCGGCCGTTGCCGTCCATGATGATGGCCACGTGCCGGGGCAGCGTGCTCGGCGGCAGCGCCTGCGCCGGGGCCGAATCGGTGACCGGCGTCACGGTGATGTACTTCGGGCGGGGCCGGAACGCCTCGCTGAGCATGCGGGACAGCTTTTCGAAGAACATGGGCGCACCTTCCTTCGCGGTAGGGAGTAGGGAGTAGGGAGGAGGGAGGAGGGAACAGGGAACAGGGAACAGGGAACAGGGAACAGGGAACAGGGAACAGGGGACAGGGGACAGGGGACAGGGAACAGGGAACAGGGAGCAGGGGGCCGGTGGCGGACCCTGTTCCCTGTTGGCTGTGCTTTTAATTCCGGGCGGAAATCAGACGGACATGATCTCCTTTTCCTTGTCCGCGCCGATCTTGTCCAGCTCCTCGATGTGGCTGTCGGTGACCTTCTGCAGGTCCTTCTCGGCGATCTTCTGGTCGTCCTCGGTGATGGCGGAATCCTTCTTCAGCTTCTTGATGCCCTCCATCGCGTCGCGGCGGATGTTGCGCACGGCGACCTTGCCCTCGTCCACCATCTTCTTGACCTGCTTGCACAGCTCCTTGCGGCGCTCGCCGGTCAGCTCCGGCACCAGCAGGCGCACGACCTTGCCGTCGTTGGAGGGGTTGATGCCCAGGTCGGACTTCTGGATGGCCTTTTCGATGGGGCCGATCATCTTCGGCTCCCAGGGCGCGATGACCAGCAGCCTGGGCTCCGGAGAGGAGATGTTGCCCACCTGATTGAGGGCGGTGGGAGTGCCGTAATAATCCACGGTGATCTTGTCCAGGATCTTCGGGTTGGCCCGGCCCGCGCGCAGGCTGCCCAGGTCGCTCTGTATGGTGGCGATGGTCTTGTCCATCCGGTCGCCGGCGTTTTTGATGATCTCCTTGTACATGCTGTCTACCTCCCGCTGTTATTGCGCGATTCACGCCATTATTGACTGACTAATATTGTAACGTAAATGGGCGGAAATGGCAAGCATTATTTTTACGTTTGCCCGGACATATTGACTTTGCGCCGCCGTTTCACTATACTGAATGAAGAATGGGCGAGGCTTCGGACCGCTCTGATCTACGAAGGACGGCGCCCGCCGCGCCGGGGAGGATAAAATGCATACAAAGGCCATGAGACGCGCGCTCGCTCTGGCAATGGCGCTGGCGGTGCTGGCAGCACTGGCAGGGGCGCTGGCCGAGGCCTTCGACGCCGCGCCGACGCTGCCGCCCGCCCAACCCCTGCGCACCGTGCGGCTGCGGGCCGCGGGAGACCTGATGGTGCACAAGCGGCAGCTGGAGCTGGCCCGGCAGCCGGACGGCAGCTACGACTTTCACCCCCAGTACGCGATGATCGCAGACGCCCTTTCCAACGCGGACTACACCATCGCCAACCTGGAGACCACCATCGGCAAGTACGGGAGCATGGACTACTCCGGCTTTCCGCTGTTCAACACCCCCGAGGCGCTGCTGGACGCGGTGAAGGACGCGGGGGTGGACTTTCTGACCCTGGCCAACAACCACATGCTGGACCGCTACTTCGAGGGCATGGTGGCCACCGTGGACCATGTGGAGCGCTGGGGCTTCGACCACGGCGGGGCCAACCGGACGGAGGCAGAGCGGGACGCGCCGGTGGTGGTGGACGTGAACGGCGTGCGCATCGGCATGCTGTGCTACACCCAGATGACCAACGGCATGGAGGCCTACTGCAGCCCGGACGTGAAGGCGTACGGCGTGAACTACCTGCGCAAGGCGGACTTTGCCGCCGACGTTCAGAAGCTGCATAACGCCGGGGCCGAGGTGGTCATCGCCATGCCCCACTGGGGCGAGGAGTACCGCCGCCAGCCGGAGGCCAACACCGTGTCGCTGGCGAAGCTCATGATCGCCGCCGGGGTGGACGTGATACTGGGCAGCCACCCCCACATGGTGCAGCCGGTGCGCTATGTCGAGGCCCAGGGGCCGGACGGCCGCACGCGCCGGGGCCTGGTGGCCTACAGCCTGGGCAACTTCATCAGCAACATGACCGTGCGCTACACCGATTCCGGGCTGCTGCTGGATTTCACGCTGCGCGAGCGCCAGGACGGCGGCTTCGAGGCGGTGGACGTGCGCTTTGTACCCATTTTCTGCTGGCGCTCGAAGGACGCGATCCGCGCGGTGGCGTCCTGCAACTACCTGGAAGCGCCGCCCGAGGGCATGGACAAGAGCACCTGGGCGCGCCTGAAGGAGAGCTGCCGGGAGCTGCGGTCGCTGATCGATCCGGAATTTGAGATGATCGGGGAATGACCGCCGCCAAAGACGGGCTTGTGCGCCGCTCAAAAATGTGCTATACTGTATGCGTGCGCGGTAGTGGCGGAATCGGCAGACGCCTCAGACTTAAAATCTGATACCCTATGGGTGTGCGGGTTCAAGTCCCGCCTACCGCACCAAACCAATATAATCCGAACCTTTTGCCGATCGGCGATGGGTTCGGGTTTGTTTTGCATTTCCCATAATGGCACGAAGGCGAAGGATGCTCAGTCCCTCGCTTTCATACTCGTGATCGCTTTGTTTGATCGGGTCTGGCTTGGCATTATGGCATACCGATTACTCATGTGACAGCGAATTTGAACGCGGTTTTATGCGGTTCATCAGCAATGATCGTGAGCATCCCTCAGGCCATTTGCGGTTGCTTCAATAACGGACAGATCGTTGTCGCTCAATGGGTCCAGTACAAGGTTTACGCGCCGACGAACAGCGCTGTGACGATTTCCGCTGTCAGAGAAGATAAATTGATCCAGGGAAATATCGAATATCGTTGCGAGTTGAATCAACAATTCAAAGCTGGGATACTGCCCTTCGTTTTCGATGGCTTGAATATGTCGCGGCGCATAACCGATTATCCCGGCAAGCTGCTCGCGGGTCATCCCCTTTGCTTCTCGGGCCTTTTTGATCGCTTGACCAATGGGCATAAAGTCAAATTCAAACCTTTCCTTTTGATCTGCCATAACAACGCACATGTTTAATAACTGCCTATTGATTCCCTGGTCTGTTTGGTGTTATAATCAGTACATTAATATGTGTATTGGGAGGATGTGTCATGTCCGAAAGCAACGCGGGTCCCGCCGCCGACAAGAAGCTCGTTCTGCTGGTCGAGGATGAAGTCGTCAATCGTGAAATGCTGGGCTTCATCCTGCAGGATCAGTATGAGCTGCTGTGCGCCGAGACAGGAGAAACGGCGATCAACATCATTTGCGCGCAGGAGCGCCCGCTGAGCCTGGTGCTGCTCGATCTGAACCTTCCCGACCTGCACGGTCTGGACATTCTGCGCCGGCTGAAGCAGGAGGGCCGTCTGGACCAGCTGCCCGTGATCGTGCTGACCGCGGACAAGGAGGCGGAGGTCGAGAGCCTGACCATCGGCGCGAGCGACTTCATTCCCAAGCCGTACCCGAGGCCGGAGGTGATCCTGGCGCGCGTGAAGCGCACCATCGAGCTCTCCGAGGGGCGCTTCATCATCGGGCAGACCGAACGCGACCCGCTGACCGGCCTTTACAACCGGGAGTTCTTCTATCGCTACGCGGAGCAGTATGACGCGCGCCGCCCGGATCAGGTCATGGACGCCATCGTGGTCAACATCAACCACTTCCACCTGATCAACGAGCGCTACGGACGCCCCTATGGCGACGAGGTGCTCCGGCGCATCGCGGAGAAGGCGCGCGCCCTCGTTCACGACGAGGGCGGGCTGGCGTGCCGCCGGGAGGCGGACACCTTTTTGATCTACTGCCCGCACCGCTCCGATTATACTGACATGCTGGACGCCATCTCCGACGGCGCGGCCGGCGAGGGCAAGGCGGAGAACGTCGTGCGCCTGCGGATGGGCGTCTATCCCAGGGCCGACAGGAGCCTGGACATCGAGCGCCGGTTTGACCGGGCCAAGCTGGCGTCGGACACGGTGCGCAGCACGTTCACCAAGGCGGTGGCCATCTACGACAGCGCGCTGCACGAGTCGGTCATATTCGCCGAGCAGCTGCTGATCGACTTCCCGAAGGCCATCGAGGAGGGGCAGTTCCTCGTCCACTACCAGCCCAAGTATGACATTCGCGGCGATCAGCCCGTGCTCAACAGCGCGGAGGCCCTCGTGCGCTGGCAGCACCCGGAGTTTGGCATGATCAGCCCCGGCCTGTTCATACCGCTGTTCGAGCAGAACGGCCTGATCCAGCAGCTGGACAGCTACGTCTGGCGCGCCGCGGCCGCCCAGATGCGGGACTGGCGCGACCGGCTGGGCGTCTTCGTTCCCGTGTCCGTGAACGTGTCCCGCGTGGACATGTACGACCCGAATCTGGTCCAGACCATGCAGGCCCTGGTGCGCGAGCACGGGCTGGCGCAAAAGGAGCTGATGCTGGAGGTGACGGAATCCGCCTATACGGAGGACTCCAACTACATCATCCAGACCGTGGAGGGCTTTCGGAACGTCGGCTTCTTCATCGAAATGGACGACTTCGGCTCGGGCTATTCCTCGCTGAACATGCTGTCCACGCTGCCTATCGACGCCCTCAAGCTGGACATGCAGTTCATTCGCAACGCCTTCAAGAACGGCAAGAACACCAAGATGCTGGCCATCGTGATCGAGATCGCGGCGTCCCTGTCCGTGCCGGTCATCGCCGAGGGTGTGGAGACGGCGGAGCAACTCTTCACCCTCAAGGCCATGGGCTGCGACATCGTGCAGGGCTACTACTTCTCCAAGCCCGTGCCGCCGGACAAATTCGAGGCGTTCCTGCTCGAAAAGAAGAAGACCGCGAGCGTCGCCGCCCCCGTACGAACGCGCAAGCTGCGAAGTCTCTCCCACGACCGCTTTACCTACGAGGCCATGCACGATCCGCTGACCGGGCTCTACAACCACAGCGGCTTCGACCTGTACCTGCAGGGTGCCGACCTGGAGCACACGGCGCTGGTGCTGGCCGATATCAACGGCTTTGGCGACGTGGTCGCGAAGAGCGGGCGAGCGACGGGCGAGCAGATCGTCCGGCGCGCCGCGGAGGCCCTGAAGGAGAGCTTCCGGTCGTCCGACTGCATCTGCCGCATCTGCGAGGACGAGTTTGCCGTGATCCTCAGCCGGGTGGACAGCGCCCAGTGGGACACGATCTTCGAGAAGATTCGCTCGGCCTGCGACGGGCTGCGCGCGGAAAAGGACGGCGTGCCCGCGGTGTCGCTGAGCGTCGGCGTCGCCTTCGGGGATCGGGAGAATCCGAGCGGGGATATCTTCCACGACGCGGATATCGCGCTGAACCGGGCAAAAAAAGAAAGGCAAAGCCGCTGCGAGATGTATTAGAGCGGTCGCAGATAAACACAACGCATGAAAGCACGATTTGGAGGTGGCATTGAATGACCCTTGAAGACCTGAAGGCCTACGGCGCGAACACGGAGGAAGGCCTGGCCCGATGCCTGAACAACGAGGCGTTTTACCTGAGGATGGTGAACCTCGCGCTGGCGGACAAGAACTTTGACGGATTGAAGCAAGCCATGGACGCCGGGGACGCCCGCGCCGCCTTTGAGGCCGCGCACGCGCTGAAGGGTTCCATCGGCAATGTGGCGCTGACGCCGATCTACCAGCCGGCCTGCGCGCTGACGGAGCTGCTGCGCGGCGCGGACGCGCTTCCGGACGGCGGCGGCGCGCTGCTTACCGAGATCATGGCGCAGCGGGAGAAGGCGCTTAAGCTGTAATAATTCCTCGAAGCGACCACAGGAAATGTGAGGGATGTACATGGATTCCAATGCGCATACGAAGCTGGGCGCGCGGCTCTCCCCCTTCGGCGCGTGGGCGTTCGCGCTGGGCACGGCGGTAGGCTGGGGCTCGCTGGTGGTGACGGCCAACAGCTATCTGGGGCAGGCGGGCCCGTGGGGCAGCGGGCTGGGCATGGTGGTCGGCGCGCTGATCATGCTGGTCGTCGCCCGCAACTATTCGTATCTGATGCAGATCTACCCCGACGCGGGCGGCGCCTACACCTACAGCCGGGAGGTGTTCGGCTACGACCACGGCTTTCTGACCGGCTGGTTTCTGATGCTGACGTACCTGTCCGTGCTCTGGGCCAACGCCACGTCGATCCCGCTGTTCACGCGCTACTTCCTGGGCAGCGTATTGCAGATCGGGAAGATGTACACGATCTTCGGCTACGACGTGTATTTCGGCGAGACGGTGGTGACCATCGCGGCCATCGTGCTGACGGTGCTGCTGTGCACGCGCAGCCACAAGCTGACGGTGAAGCTGATGGAGGTGCTGGTGTGCGTGTTCTTCGCCGGTATCGCGGCGGTGTTCGCCGTTTCGATGCTGGGACTCAAGATCACCATGCAGCCCCATTACCTGCCCGATTCCGGGGCGATCTCCCAGATCGTCAAGATCGCGGTCATCACCCCATGGGCGTTCATCGGCTTTGAGAGCATCTCCCATCGCGCGGAGGAGTTCAGCTTTTCAAGGTCGAAGATATTCCGCGTGCTCGTGGCGGCGACCGTCGCCACGGCGCTGTTGTACATATTCGTGACGCTGCTGTCGGTCACGGCCTATCCGGAGCGCTACGGCTCCTGGCTGGAGTACCTCCGCGACCGGGGCAACCTCTCCGGCCTGGAGGCGCTGCCCGGCTTCTACGCCGCGCATCACTACATGGGCGACGCGGGCGTGTGGGTGCTGATGGCCTCGCTGATGGCGCTGATTATCACCAGCCTCATCGGCAATATCACCTGCCTGAGCCGCCTGCTGTACGCCCAGAGCCTGGACGGCATACTGCCCAAGAAGATTTCCGAGCTGAACGACAAGGGCGTGCCGGCCAACGCCATGAAGCTCATCGGCGCGGTGTCGGTGCTCGTTCCCTTCGTGGGCCGCACGGCCATCGGCTGGATCGTGGACGTGACCACCATCGGCGCGACGCTGGTGTACGGCTTCGTCTCCGCCGCGGCCCTCAAGACGGCGAAGCAGCGCCGCGACGGCGTCGAAAAGTGGACGGGACGCGTCGGCCTGTGGCTGATGGTCGGCTTCGGGCTGTACGTGCTGCTGCCCAACCTGATCTCCACCGGCTCCATGGAGCGCGAGACGTACTTCCTGTTCGTGGTGTGGAGCATACTGGGCTTCCTGTTCTTCCGGACCATCCTTCGCCACGATAAGGAAAAGCGCTTCGGCAGGTCGATCGTGGTGTGGATCGCGCTGCTGTCCCTGGTGCTGCTGATCAGCCTGATCTGGATGAAGCAGTCCATGATACTCTCCAACGACAAGATGCTCGGCAACATCAAGGCCTACTACGCCGAGATCGGCGACGCCTCGCGCATGGCGGACGAGGCCTACATCGAGGGACAGGCCAACTGGCTGGATCGCGAGAACACCCATACGCTTTTGATGGCCATCATCATGTTCGCCATCGCCGTGGGCATGATGTTCTCCAACCACGCCTACCTGAGCAAGCGCGCCAAGGAGAGCGAGCTGGCCGCGAACATCGACCCGATGACCGGTGTGAAGAGCAAGCACGCCTACATGACGAAGGAGCGCGAGATCAACGCGGGCATCTCCGGCGGCAACGGCCGGGATTTCGCCATCGCGGTATGCGACGTGAACGGCCTCAAGAAGATCAACGACACCCTCGGCCACAAGGCCGGCGACGAGTACATCTGCAAGGCGTCGGAGATGATCTGCGACATCTTCCAGCACAGCCCGGTCTACCGCACCGGCGGCGACGAGTTCGTGGTCATCCTCACGGACCGGGATTACGCCGTCCGCAGGGAGCTGATGAAGGTGCTGCACGACCGGTCGGTGTCCCACATCTCCACCGGCGACGTGGTGGTGTCCGGCGGCCTCTCGGATTTCACGCCGGGCGAGGACGCCAGCTTCCACCACGTGTTCGAGCGCGCCGACGCGCTGATGTACGAGGAAAAGCAGCTTCTCAAGGGGCTGGGCTCCATCACGCGCGACAAAGCGCCCGAGGAGGAGGAAAAGCCCGTCGACCAGGCCTCCATACTGAACGTGCAGAAGAAGATCATGGTGGTGGAGGACGAGGAGGTCAACCGCCTGATGCTCGGCAACGCGCTGGAGGCAGATTATGAGATCCTCTATGCCGCCGACGGCATCGAGGCGATGCAGCTGGCCGACCAGCACCAGTCCGAGCTGGCGCTGATGCTGCTGGATCTGCAAATGCCGCGCATGAACGGCATGGAGGTGCTCCGGGCCATCAAGGAGGACGCCGCCCTGAGGCACATCCCCATCATCGTGCTGACCGCCGACCAGCAGGCGGAGCTGGAATGTCTGAAGATCGGGGCCGTGGACTTCATCCCCAAGCCCTATCCCGCCTGGGAGATCGTCAAGGCCCGCGTGGACCGCTGCATCGAGCTTTCGGAGAGCCGGGAGACCATCAAGTCCACCGAGCGCGACAGCCTGACGAAGCTGTACAACATCGACTACTTCCTGCGCTTTGTGGGCATGTACGACACGCACTACCCGGATATGGCCATGGACTGCGTGGTGGTGGACATCAACCAGTTCCACATGATCAACGAGCGCTACGGCAAGGTCTACGCGGACGAGATCCTCCGAAAGGTCGGCGAGCGCATCCGCACCGCCGCCCGAAAGGTGGGCGGCGTGGGCTGCCGCCAGGGCGCGGACACGTTCCTGCTGTACTGCCCCTATGCGGAGGATCACACGCCGCTGATGAACCGTCTGTCGGAGGACCTCGCCGAGGACGAGGTCGTCGCCAACCGCGTGCGGCTGCGCATGGGCGTCTACCAGCAGGTGGACAAGGAGCTGGACATCGAGCGGCGCTTCGACCGGGCCAAGATGGCCGCCGACGCCGTCAAGGGCGGGAACGCCCGGGCCATCGGCATCTACAACGACGAGATGCACAAGGCGGCGCTGTACCGCGACCGGCTGCTGGAGGATTTCCGGACCTCCGTCAAGAACGGCCGCTTCAAGGTCTACTTCCAGCCCAAGTATGACATACGGCCCGAAGCGCCGGTGCTGGCCAGCGCCGAGGCGCTCGTGCGCTGGGATCATCCCGAGCTGGGCATGATCAGCCCCGCCCAGTTCATCCCGCTGCTGGAGGACAGCGGCCTGATCCTGGAGCTGGACCAGTTCGTCTGGCATGAGACGGCGAAGCGCATCCGTCAGTGGAAGGACAAATTCGGCTTCTCCGTGCCGGTGTCGGTGAACGTCTCCCGCATCGATATGCTGAACCCCAACCTCAAGGGCATTTTCAACGAGATACTGGCCGAGTTCGACCTGAGCACCAGGGACATCATGCTGGAAATCACCGAATCCGCCTACACCGGAGAATCCGAGCAGGTGCTGTCCACCGCCCGCGAGCTGCGCGGCATGGGCATGGGCTTCCGGATCGAAATGGACGACTTCGGCACGGGGTATTCCTCCCTGGGCATGCTGCGCAAGCTGCCCATCGATGCGCTCAAGCTGGACATGTCCTTCGTGCGCAGCGCCTTTGGCGAGACCCGCGACGTGCGCATGATCGAATTGATCATCGACATCGCCGAATACCTGCATGTGCCCGTGGTGGCCGAGGGCGTGGAGACTGAGGAGCAGCTCATTGCCCTGAAGGAGCTCGGGTGCGACTACGTGCAGGGCTACTACTTCTCCAAGCCCGTCCCCGCGCCCGAATTTGAGCGCTTCCTTGTCGAGCGCGGCGCGCAGGGCGGCGAAAGCGAAGCGTGAAGAATCCCCGAACCACAGGAGATGTTGCAGCATGGAAACCAGAAGAACGCACACCACACTGATCGTCGCCGTCGGGTGCATCATCCTGGCGATCGTACTGATCGGCGGGACGGTCTGGATGAGCCGAAGCGCCCATAGGGACACGGACAATGCCGTGCGCTCCGTGAGCCTGCTGTACCTGGACGAGCTGGCGGCGCGCCGGGAGCAGGTCGTCGAGGACAACCTCAAGGACAACATCAATGTCATCAATATCGCCATCAACCTGATCACCGACGAGGATCTGAGCGACCTGGAACACATGCGCGCCTACCAGCGGTATGTGAAGCAGCTGTTCAACCTCAAGCGCTTCGCGTTCGTCGACTCGGACGGGCTGGTCTACACGGCGGACGAGGGCATCCAAAACGACGTCGGCGAGTATCCTTTTGACCCACAGGCCATCACGGGGCCGGAAATCTCCGTCAAGAACCCCGAAGCCGAGGAGAAGAAGGTCGTCATCGCGGTGCCGATCCGGGATCGCGGCCTCTACATGGGCGGAAAGCAGCTGATCGTCTGCTTCATGGAGATCGACATGGACGTCATGCTGCAGGGCGTCTCCATGAAATCCCAGAACACGGAGGCGACCTTCTGCAACATCTACACCGCCGACGGTATCGCGCTGAGCAACAAGGTGCTCGGCGGCCTCGCCGTGGAGAACAACCTGCTGGAAGCCCTCGCCCACGCGGAGTTTGAAGAGGATTATTCGGCCGAAGAGGTCGCCGCCGATTTCCGCGAGGGCAACCGGGGAACCGTGGCCTTCACCTACGGCGGAACCCAGGAGACGCTCAGCTACGTCCCGGTGACGGGCACGAACTGGCTGCTCACCTATCTGGTCCAGGAGAGCGTGATCAGCCGGCGCATCAGCGCGGTGTCGAGCAGCATCGTCCGCCGCACGGTCATACAGTCCCTGCTGACGACGCTCGTGTTGGGCGCCATGTTCGCCTTCATCATCGCCCAGAACCGCAGGAACGCGAGGCTCAGGATCGAGAAGGAGACCTCGGAGGCGGCCAATCGCGTCAAACACCAGGAAATGGAACAGCGGCTGGCGCTGCAGGAGCAGCTGCTCGAGCAGCGGGCGCAGCAGGAGGAGCAGGCGCGGATGATCACCGCGCTGGCCTCCGACTTCCGCAGCGTATACTATCTGGAGCTGGATCACGACAGCGGCGTGTGCTATCAGTCGCGCTCGGACATCGACGGCTTTAACGCGGGCGATCGCTTCGGCTATATGGAGGCCTTCACCGCCTACTGCGACCGCTACGTGTTGCCGGAGTACCGGGAGGAGTTCATGCAGTTCATCCAGCCCGACGCCATACGGGAGGGCTTGAAGGAGAGCCGGGTCATTTCCTACCGCTACATGATCAACGTGAACGGGAACGTCTCCTATGAGGCGCTGCGCTTCGCGGGCGTGCGCCATCCCGAGGACCGGGACGACCACATCGTCCACACCGTCAGCGCGGGCTTCGCGAATGTGGACGCGGAGACCCACCGGGAGATCGAACAGCAGCACGCCCTCAGCGACGCGCTGGCCGCCGCGGAGCAGGCCAGCCGGGCCAAGACGGCGTTCCTGTCGAACATGAGCCACGAGATCCGCACGCCCATGAACGCGATCATCGGCCTGAACAGCATCGCCATGAACGATCCCACGGCGTCGGAAAAGGTGAAGGAATATCTGAAAAAGAGCAATACGTCCGCGGAACACCTGCTGGGCATCATCAACGAGATACTGGACATGTCGCGCATCGAGTCGGGCCGAATGATCATCAAGAACGACGAGTTTTCCTTCGCCAAGACGCTGGAGCAGATCAACACGATCATCAGCGGCCAGTGCCGGGAGAAGGGGCTGCGCTACGACTGCCGCACCGTCGGGAAGGTGGACGACTATTACACCGGCGACGAGATGAAGCTCAAGCAGGTCATGATCAACATACTGGGCAACGCCGTCAAGTTCACGCCGGAGGGCGGCACGGTGACCTTCCTGATCGAGGAAAAGCAGCGGTACGACGGGAAGGTGACGCTCAAGCTCACCTTCCGGGACACCGGCATCGGCATGAGCGAGGAATACCTGCCGCACCTGTTCGACGCGTTCAGCCAGGAGGACACCTCCTCCACGAACCGCTACGGCAGCACGGGGCTGGGTATGCCGATCACCAAGAGCATCGTCGAGCTGATGAACGGGCGCATCGACGTTCAGAGCGAAAAGGGCGTCGGCACGACCTTCACCGTGACGGTGACGCTGGGAGAATCGGATCACATGAACGGCATCATGAAGGAGGGCGACCTCAACCCCCACGAGATGAGCGTGCTGGTGATCGACGACGACCCGATCGCGCTGGAGCACGCCCAGATCATACTGGGGCAGGTCGGGATCAGCTGCGACGTGGCGGAATCGGGCGAGCAGGGCCTGGAGATGGTGAAGCTGCGCCACGCGCGCAGGGAGGGCTACGACCTCCTGCTGATCGACTGGATGATGCCCGGGATGGACGGCGTGGAGACGACGCGGCAGATTCGGTCCGTGGTGGGCCACGATACGCCGATCATCATACTGACCTCCTACAACTGGGACGAGGTGGCGGACGAGGCGCGCAGCGCCGGGGTCGATACCTTTGTGCCGAAGCCGCTGTTTGCCGGGAGCGTGCTGGACCAGTTCCGCGACGCCTTCCGGCGCAAGAACGCGGCGCTCGTCGTCAACCGCGCCGATCTGAAGGGCCGCCATGTGCTGCTGGCGGAGGACGTCGCGGTGAACACGGAGATCATGGTCATGGTGCTCAGCATGCGCGAGATCGACGTGGACGTGGCGGAAAACGGCAGGATCGCCGTGGAGAAGTTCGCGGCGCATCCCGCCGGATACTACGACGCGATCCTGATGGACATGCGCATGCCGGAGATGGACGGCCTCGAGGCCACGCGAACCATACGCGCCATGGACCGCGAGGACGCAAGGACGATCCCGATCATCGCGCTGACGGCGAACGCCTTTGACGAGGACGTCCAGCGCAGCATGCAGGCCGGTCTGAACGCGCACCTGTCCAAGCCCGTGCAGCCCGAGGCCCTGTTCGACACGCTGGAGAAACTGATCGCGGGATAAGCGAATCTGTATGGTGAACCGGATACTATTCAAAGGAGGAATACTGTTATGAGACGACACATGATTGCCCTTGCGGGCGCGCTCCTGCTGGCGCTGACGCTGTGCCTTGGTGCTGGGCTGCCCGCGGCGGGAGCAGAGGCATCCGTTCGGAAGGTCATCATCGACACGGACACTGGCGCGGACGACGCCTCGGCTCTGATTCTCGCAGTCCGCAGCCCGGAAATCGAGATCCTGGGGGTGACGGTGCTGGCGGGCAATGTGGAACTGGAGCAGGGCGCGAAGAACGCCCTGGCCGCGTTGGAGCTCGCGGGCAGCGACGCGCCCGTGTACATGGGCTCCAAGGAGCGCTACGACGGTCAGGCTATCGACGCCTTCAGCGTATTCGGACAGGACGGCATGGGCGACTGCGACCTCATCCACCCGCAGGGCCAGGCGCAGGCGCAGAACGCCGTCGACTTCATACTGGAAACCGTGCGCGCCAACCCGGGCGAGGTGGAGATCGTCATGCTGGGCCCGGCCACCAACATCGCCAAGGCCATGGACGCGGACCCGGAAACCATGAAGCAGGTCAAGATGATCTGGTCGATGGGCACGGCCGGCCTCGGACCGGGCAATGCCTCGCCGGTGTCGGAATTCAACGTGTACCTCGACGCGCCCGCCTATCGCCGAATGCTGGATTTCGACGCGCCCATCACGGTCGTGGGGCTGGACATGTGCGGGGGCGACGCCATGTGGAGCGACGCTCAATTTGAAACGCTGGCGGCCTCGGGCGATATCGGAAGCTTCGTGGCCGATTCCTTTGGGAGCATCCGAAAGTATTATGCCAACAACGGGTCCGAGGGCTTTGTTTCCAACTGCGACAGCGTGGCGATGATGTGCGCCGTGTGCCCGGACTTCGTCAGCGCCACCCTGCAGTGCCACGGCAGCTGCCAGACGGACCCCAGCGAGACCTACGGGCAGGTCATATTCTACAGGGAAGGCTTTACCTACGACATGATGTCATCGGATTTTGATTACAACGTCACGCTGGTATCCGAGGTCGACGCCGCCGGCTATTTCGATCGCTATCTGGACAGGATCACTGAACCCGCGAACGCACGGGAGGGATGACCGTGAAAAAAGCTTCGCCGCTGTTCCTGGCGCTCGTCATTGCATGACGCAGCTCGCCGCTGCCGTCAAGGCCTGTCGGACGGAGAACATGCTGCTCGTAGACGCGGGCGACACCATACAGGACAACGCAGCGGACATCTTTATCCACGACGAAAGCCCTCACCCAATGGTGGCGGCGATCAACGCCATCGGCTACGATGTGTGGGCCGTCGGCAACCACGAGTTCAACTACGGCATGGACGTCGTGAAAAAGACCATCGCCGACAGGTTCATTGAGGTGCGAAAAACAAATTGTCCAGGGCCGGGAAAGCGCATATGGAGGGAGCAAAAATGAATCACGCGCCTGTTTATACGGCGGACCTGGGGACCGGCGAATACCGCAACCCCATACTCTATGCGGACTACAGCGATCCGGACATCATTCGCGTCGGCGGCGATTTCTACATGATCGCTTCCAGCTTTACCTGTGTTCCCGGCGTGCCGGTATTGCACTCGGTCGATCTGGTGCACTGGGAGCTGATCAATTACTGCGTCCGTCGGCTGCCCTTTGACCGCTACGACAGCCCTGCCCACGGCTGTGGCACCTGGGCGCCGAGTCTGCGCTATCACAACGAATGCTTCTATGCCTTCATTCCCATGCCGGACGAGGGCATCTTCGTGACCACGGCCTCCGACCCCGCGGGAGCGTGGACCCCGCTTCGCTGCATCAAGGAAGCCCGCGGGTGGATCGACCCCTGCCCGCTGTGGGATGACGATGGCAGGGCCTACATGGCCTTCGCCTATGCCAACAGCCGCTGCGGCATCAAGCACCGGCTGAGCATGGTGGAAATGGATCCCGTGACCTGTGATGTGACCGGCGACCCCGTGCTGGTATTCGACGGCACGCTCAGCGCGCCCACGGTGGAAGGACCGAAGCTGTACAAGCGCAACGGCTGGTACTATATCTTCGCGCCGGCGGGCGGCGTGACTAACGGTTGGCAAATCGCTTTGCGCAGCCGAAGCGTCTATGGCCCCTATGAGGCGAGAATCGTGCTGCACCAGGGGAACACGGCCGTCAACGGCCCCCACCAGGGCGGCTATGTGGCGTTGGAGGATGAGCGCTGCTTTTTCCTGCATTTCCAGGACGTGGGGCCGATGGGACGCATCGTTCACCTCCAGCCCATGTGCTGGCAGAATGACTGGCCCTTCATCGGTGTCGAACAGAACGGTGACGGCATCGGTGAGCCGGTTTCCCTGTGGCGGTTGCCCTTTCCCGAGAACGCGGGTGAAGGCTTGGAAATAGTTCAGGACGATGATTTCTCGGGGGACAGGCTTGGGCTTCAATGGCAGTTTCAGTGCAATCCGAATCCCGAATGGTATGACTGCAAGGCTCGACCGGACGCGCTGAGGCTTTTCATGGCGCACAATCCCGACCGGGCGGACAACCCGCTGTGGTTTGCCGGGAATGCCCTGACCCAGATTCCCCAGGCGCCGGACTTCGATGTGACGCTGGATATGTCGCTCTGCCCGTCTGTTGAAGGCGATATGGCGGGCCTTGGCGTCGTGGGGCACCAATACGCCTATCTGGCCTTGGCAACGCGAAGCGGAGTGCCGGTTGCAAGACTGGTGCAAGGTCAGGTGATCCGCGACGCGATGACGGGCATGAAGCCCGGTACCGTTGAAGAGCGTGAGGTGGCGTGCGCTCCCCTGGAATCGCATCGGATTCAGCTGCGCATGAAGGTGCGCGCCGGCAATCGCGTTCGCTTTGTCTATCGGTCTCAGTCCGGGGAATGCGTTGAAATCGGTGAATGGCTGCCGGTGGCGGAGGGAACGTGGACGGGCTTCAAGGTGGCCGTGTTCGCGATGAACCACATGAATTCATGTTCAGACGGTTACGCGGATATGGAAGGCATTCGGTTTACCGTTCCGGATGCGGATTAGCATTCTGACAGGGCGGCTGTGCGCGCCTGTTCCACCGCGTCCCAAAACATGAAACCTTTGACAATGCGGATGCTTTGATATATAATATAAGGGGAACGGAGCTTGGCGGGTTCAAGCCCCGCCAGCCGCACCAAACCACACCATTCAGGAGGATTTCACCATGAAGATGTTCCGCAAGATTCTCTGCACCGCCCTGGCCGTCGCGCTGATCGCCACCGTGATGATGACCGCCATGGCCGAGACCGTCACGCTTTACATGCAGGGCAAGGACAACGGCACGAACTTTTATCAGTCCCTGGACGTGCAGAACGTCACCAAGAATACCAAGATCACCAATATCAAGAGCAGCAACAAGAACGTGATGAAGGTGCTCGCCCTGCACAAATCGACCAGCACCTACAAGAGCCTGGATACCGGGAAGACCGAGACGAGCTACGGCGCGTCGATCACCGTCAACCTGAAGAAGCTCGGCACGGCCACCGTGACCTACAAGAAGGACGGCGAGCCCGTGTCCCAGAAGTACGCCGTCAAGGCTTACTCCAACCCGATCAGCAGCCTGGTGCTCACCGGCATCAGCAGCAAGAACCTGAAGTCCAGGTTTGACCAGCACGGTATCGCCGACCCCCTTTCGCTGACCAAGAATGCCGGCGCGGGCAAGCTGAAGGCCAAGGCCGCCAGCGGCTGGGTGATTACCTCGGTGTCCTGGCGCGATCAGGCCGAAGACTGCGAACACTATTACTTTAACTACAGGGGCGTTTCCTCCTGCGCGCTGAACGTGCCCAAGATGATCAAGGGCAACGGCTACCATATCAGCATCGACCTGAGGAACAAGGCGACGGGCGGCACCCTGTATGTCAGCATGAACATCGGGTAAGAAGAGCGCGGACTGAACGACAGACATATGAGGCGCGGGCCCGTCGGCTCGCGCCTTTGAACACGCGACAATATGAAACGAGGGGGAGGACGGCCTATGCAAATGGTATTCGGACACCGCGGCGCGTCGGGCTACGCGCCGGAGAACACGCTGGAGGCGTTTGAGCTGGCGGCGAAGCTGGGGGCCGACGGCGTGGAGCTGGACGTGCAGATCGCGAAGGACGGCGAGCTGGTGGTGGCCCACGACGAGACCATCGACCGGGTATCGGACGGCGAGGGGCTGATCTGCGAGCTGACCACGTCTGAGATGAAGCGGCTGCGCTTCAACAAAACCCACCCGGAATATGAACACGCCACCATTCCCACCCTGCGGGAGGTGTGCGAGCTGCTCAGGCCCACGGGGCTGTGGATCAACATCGAGCTGAAGAACAGCCGCATCTTCTACGAGAACCTGGAGGAGAAGTGCGTGAAGCTCGTCTACGAGACGGGCATGGCCGAGCGGGTGTTCTATTCCAGCTTCAACCACCACAGCATGCGCCATATGAAGCAGATCGACCCGGCGCTGCGCTGCGGCCTGCTGTACGAGGCCACGATGATCGAGCCCTGGCGCTACGCCCACGCGCTGGGCATGGACGCCATACACCCCCACTTCTCCGAGCTTCAGATCCCGGAGGAGGCGGCCCGGAGCCACGCGCTGGGGCTGAAGGTGAACGTGTGGACAGCCAACACCGAGCGGGAGATCCGCGATTCCCTGCTGGCCGGGGCGGACACGGTGATCAGCAACTACCCGGACCGCGCCCTGAAGGTGCGCTCGGAAACCGTTTAATCCCATGCATTGTGAAAGGCGCGGGCCCGCCGGCCCGCGCCTTTGGCATGGCTATATATACTTTCGCATGGTCTGCAGCGCGGCCTTTTCCAGGCGCGAGACCTGGGCCTGGGAGATGCCGATCTCCTGGGCGACCTCCATCTGCGTGCGGCCCTGAAAGTAGCGCTGGCGGATGATGCTGCGCTCCCGGTCCTGCAGGCGGTTCATCGCCTGGTCGATGGACAGCCGGCGCACCCAGTCGTCCTCGCTGACCCGTTTGTCCTGGACCTGGTCCATCACGTAGATGGCGTCTCCGCCGTTCTGATACACCGGGTCGAACAGCGACACCGGGTCCTGTATGGCCTCCAGCGCCATCACCACGTCCTCCTCCGGCACGTCCATGGCCCGGGCGATCTCGGCGGTGGTCGGCTCCCGGCCCTCGCCGGTGGACAGCGCGTCCCGGGCCTTCAGCGCCCGATAGGCCGTGTCCCGCATGGAGCGGGACACGCGTATGGCGTTGTTGTCCCGCAGGTAGCGCCGGATCTCGCCGATGATCATCGGCACGCAGTAGGTGCTCAGCCGCACGTTCAGGCTGAGATCGAAGTTGTCCAGCCCCTTCATCAGGCCGATGCAGCCCACCTGGAACAGGTCGTCCATGTTTTCGCCCCGCTTGTAGAAGCGCTGGACCACGCTGAGCACCAGTCGCAGGTTGCCGTAGATCAGTTCCCGCCGGGCCGCCTCGTCGCCCCCGTGGGCGCGCTCCAGCAGCTCCTTCATGTGTTCGTGGGTCAGCGTCGGCAGCGTGGCGGTATCCACGCCGCAGATCTCAACCTTGTTGCCCGTCATAAAAACAACCTCCACAGGGGCAGTATTGCCCTTGCGGAGGCTGGCTATACGCGCCGCGCGGCGCTCACTTGTGGTACAGCCGGTTCGTCTGGTACGCGGGCTCGCAGGTCAGGTTCATGCCCAGCTTGCCAAACATGCTCTCGTCCACCGGGGAGAGGATCACCGAGGAATGGGCCTCGCAGTCGCTGAGCCTGGAGAGCTGCTCCATGGCCTGCTCGGCGTTGTCGTCGGTGACGGCGCAGATGGTCAGCGCGATCAGGATCTCGTCGGTGTGCAGCCGCGGGTTCCTGTTGCCCATGTGTGCCACCTTCAGGTGCTGTATGGGCTCGATGACGGTGGGGGAGATCAGCTTGATCTCGTCCGGGATGCCGGCCAGCTCCTTCAGCGCGTTCAGGAGCGCGGCGGCGGCCGCCCCCAGCAGATTGCTGGTCTTGCCGGTGACGATCCTGCCGTCGTTCAGCTCGATGGAGACGGCGGGCTCGCCGGTCTGCTCCGCCAGCGCCAGCGCGGGCTGCACCACGCTGCGGCAGCCGGCGTCCAGGTTCAGCTGGCGCATCAAAAGCTCGATCTTCTGTACCTCGGCGGGCAGCGCGCGGCCCTGCTTCACGGCGCAGGCGGTCTTGTAGTAGCGGCGGATGATCTCCTGGCAGGAGGCCTCCCGGCACACCTGATCGTCGACGATGCTCTTGCCCGCCATGTTCACGCCCATGTCCGTGGGGCTCTTGTACGGGCACTCGCCGTAGATGCGCTCGAATATCGCCTTCAGCACCGGGAAGATCTCGATGTCGCGGTTGTAGTTCACCGTGGTCTCGCCGTAGGCCTCCAGGTGGAAGGGGTCGATCATGTTCACGTCGTTGAGGTCGGCGGTGGCGGCCTCGTAGGCCAGGTTCACCGGGTGCTTCAGCGGCAAATTCCAGATCGGGAAGGTCTCGAACTTGGCGTAGCCCGCCTGTATGCCCCGCCGGTGCTCGTGGTACAGTTGGGAAAGGCAGGTGGCCATCTTGCCGCTGCCCGGGCCGGGGGCGGTGACCACCACCAGCGAGCGGGTGGTCTCGATGTAGTCATTCTTGCCGTAGCCCTCGTCGCTGACGATGCCGGAGACGTTGGAGGGGTAGTCCGGTATGCGGTACAGCTTGTACACCTTCAACCCCATGCCCTCCAGGCGGCGCTGGAACTGGTCCGCCGCCTTCTGGCCGGTGTACTGGGTCACGGCGACGCTGCCCACGTACAGCCCGAACTCCCGGAACACGTCCACCAGCCGGATCACGTCGGAATCGTAGGTGATGCCCAGGTCGCCGCGCACCTTGTTCTTTTCGATGTCGTTGGCGTTAATGGCGATCACGATCTCCGCCTGGTCCTTCAGCTCCGACAGCATGCGGATCTTGTTGTCGGGGGCGAAGCCGGGCAGCACGCGCGCGGCGTGGTAGTCGTCAAAGAGCTTGCCGCCGAATTCCAGATACAGCTTGCCGCCGAAGGAGTCGATGCGCTCGCGGATCCGCGCGGACTGCAGCTGGATGTACTTCTGACTGTCGAAACCGATCTTCTTCATGGCCATACCCTCCGCGTGTGTGAAGTGGATGATCACCATACAAGTGCTATTATACCAAATTCTTCACACGCGGTGCATTACATTCGGATTAAAAATGCCATCGTCCCCGAACCAAAAGAGATGACGCAGATCGGCCTTGCTCAAGGGCTTCTCTGCGTCAAGGGGGGAAGAAGAAGGTTGGGTGTCCTTTTCGCCGGCATTTCTGCCGACATGATCATTATAGGTGTAATTTATGAACAACTCATGAACGCCCGGTTAAGGAACAGGCCCATTTGTGATAAAAAACAATGTTCCCCATCGTTTTACGGGACATAGTAGGAAAGGGCGGCGCGGGCGGGTCAGTCCATCATGGCGGCGATCTCCTCGTCGCTCAATTCGGGCTGCAGCGCCCGGTTGATGCCCGAGGCGATGATGCCCGCGGCGTCCTGCACGATGGCGTCGATCTCGCGGGGGGTGACGATCATCTCGCCGATGTCGGCGCTGAGCAGCGTGTGCTCCATGTCGGCCAGCGCCTCCTCGTGGGGCGACTCGTCGCCGCTCTGGCTGGACAGCCAGGCGAAGGCGTCCCTGGCCAGGGTGGCCGCGTAGACCACGGTGGGCATGCCCACCGAGATCACCGGCGTGCCCACGCTCTCCCGGGTCAGGGGCTTGCGGTGGTTGCCGACGCCGGCCCCGGGCTGTATGCCGGTGTCGGTCAGCTGTATGGTGCAGCCGATGCGGCGGGAATCCCGGGCGGCCAGGCTGTCCACGCACAGTATGGCGCTGGGCTGCAGCGCCTTGACCAGCGCCTCCACCAGCTCCATGCTCTCAATGCCGGTCACCCCCAGCACCCCCGGCGCGATGGCGCACACGCTGTTCATGCGGCCCGCGGCGCAGGGCGCGCCCAGTATGTGGCGGGTGGTCAGCGTGCGGTCCACCACCCCCGGGCCGAGGGAGTCCGGGGTGATGTTCCGGTTGCCCAGCCCCACCACCAGCACCGGCGCGCCGCCCTCCCGGCGGGGCAGCAGGCGGTCCAGCTCCTCGGTCAGAAGCGAGGCCGTGGCCAGCCGGGCCTCCGGGTCCCGCTCCAAGAGCCGCGGGCACTCCAGCGTCAGGTAGCTGCCCTTGGGCTTGCCCAGCTCCCGGGCGGCCTCGTTGTCGGTGACCAGCACCTCGGTGATCTGCACGCAGTCGGTCTCCCAGTGGCTGACGCTGACGCCGGGCACCGCGCCGCCCTCGGTGTTTTCAAAGGCCTCCATGGCCAGGTCGGTTCTCGTATAAGGCATGAAATCTCCCTCATTTCAATGATTTTTAAAGTAGTTTACCCAAGTTTATCATCAAAATGTATGGGGAACGGGTTGCATTTTGGCACTGCCCGTGGTATAATCGTCTTTGCGAATTTGCGTAGGGAGGTGAATAATTTGCCGAATATCAAGTCTGCCATCAAGCGCGTGAAGGTGACCGAAAAAAAGAACCTGCGCAACCGGATGATCAAGTCCGCTATGAAGACTCAGATCAAGAAGTTCGAAACCGCCGTTTCCGCGAACGAGGCCGATGTCAAGCTGCTCAGCGCGACTCAGGGCGCGGTTGACAAGGCTGCCGCAAAGGGCGTTATCCATAAGAACGCTGCGAACCGCAAGAAGGCTCGCCTGGCGAAGCGCCTTGCCAAAGCTCAGGCGTAAAGGTCACTAAAGCAAAATGGGAAGGGAACGTTGTTTACAGCGTTCCTTTTTCAGTGGCGTGCCCCGGGGTATCGCCGGGCCGCCGAAGGGGCAGAATGAGTCCAGGGAAGACAGGAACCCAGACGATGGAGATCAGCGACAGATGCCGGATACGATAAAAGAAAAGCCGACCAAAGCCAGACATGCGACGGGCAAAAAGCCCGCCGCGGAACAGGCGAAGGAGCGCTCCTCAACCGAAGAGGCGAAGAAGCGCCTCCCGGCGGAACGGGCGAAGAAACGCCCCTCAACCGAAGAGGCGAAGAAGCGCCCTGCGGCGGAACGGGCGAAAAAGCGGCCTTCGGCGGAACGGGCGATAAAGCGCCCCGCGGCCGAACAGGCGAAAAAGCGCCCTTCAGCCGACCAGGCGAAGAAGCGGCCGGCGCGCAAGGCCCGCGGGGGCACGGGGGCCGACCTGTTCATGGAGTCGGTGCCCGCGCCGAAAAAGCCCTCCGGGAAGAAGCGCTCAAAGCGCCTGAAGGGCGTGTTCGGCGCGGTGAACGCGTGCCTGGCCATCTGCATCGCGCTGATCGTGGCGCTGGGCGTCAAGCAGCAGAACGACTATAAGAATTTCCTTGTGATGCGGGAAGCCGTGGACCGCCAGACCTTCTACGACGGCACCACGGTGGAGGGCGTGGACGTGTCCAAAATGACGCTCTCCAACGCGCTGGACTACTGGCGGGAGCGGGTGGAGCCGCGCTACGCGGACCGCACGGTCACGCTGGACAACGGCGCGTCGGTGACCGCCGGGCAGCTGGGCTACGCCAGCGACTACGAGGCGGTGCTGACCGCCGCGTGGAGCGCGGGGCGCAGCGGCTCGCTGGAGAAGCGCTACCAGATGGTCACCTACCGAAGCGCGAACCCGGTGGCCTACAGCGTCAACCGAAGCGATTACAGCCCCGGGCAGGTGGAAGACTACGCCCGAATGATCGCCAGCACCGTGGACAGGCCCGCCGTGGACGCCGCCATCGACAGCTTCGACGTGGAATCCTACGCCTTCGTGTTCAAGGAATCCGCCACCGGCGTCAGGCTGGACACCCAGGCGCTGACCCGGGACATCGAGCAGGCCATCGCGTCGGGCGGCGGCAGCGTGGCGATGAACCTGGAGGAGGTCCAGCCTCAGGTGACCACCGCGGACGTGTCCAGCCACTACGGGCTGATCGACTACGCCGTCACCAACGCCTCGGCTTCCAGCAAGGCCCGCCTGAACAACATCAAGCTGGCCATGTCGCTGCTCAACGGCACCCGGGTGGCCCCGGGCGAGGTCTTCTCCTTCAACGAGGCGGTTGGCGAGCGCACCACGGCCAGGGGCTTCAGGAAGGCCACGGCCTATTCCGGCGGCGACGTCACCGAGCAGGTGGGCGGCGGCGTGTGCCAGGTGTCCACCACGCTGTTCAACGCCGCGGTGAAGGCGGACATGGAAATCGTGGAGCGCCACAACCATTCGCTGACCGTCGCATATGTTGACAAGGGCAAGGACGCCACCGTCAACTGGGGCAGCCAGGACCTGCGCTTCAAGAACACGTCGCCGGACGACATCTACATCTGCTGCTACCTGACCGACGACAAGCGCGTGCGCTTCGGCATATTTGGCAGGCTCCTGCCCAACGGCGAGTCGATCACGCTGGACGCCGTCACCACCGAGGTCATCAAGTACGAGACGCGCTACGAGCCCACGCCGCTGCTGCCCCACGGGGAGATATACACCGCCCAGAACGGCCGCAACGGCTACAAGGCGGACGCCTACAAGGTCCGCTGGGACGCCGACGGCAACCAGATCAGCCGGGAGCTGCTGTTCAAGAGCTCCTATAAAATGAAGGACGAGGTCATACAGTACGGCGTGTGAGTGCGGCGGGATTTGCATTTGCGGCGACAACGTGCTATAATGGGAGCGCATCGCGGGAGGTGAGAGCGTGGCCAAGATCTATACGCGCCAGGAGGTCAAGCGGCGCAGACTGAATTTTCAGATATTCGCCGGCATCTACGATTTTCTCGGCGCCGTGGCGGGCATCGTGGTGATCGTCGCCTGCGCGTTTTTGCTGGCGGCGCTCGTATCATGGGTGGCCCGCGACGGGCAGGAATCCTTCAAATCCCTCTGGAAGATCTTCCAGGATGCCATCATCGTACCGAAATGACCGAATCAGCGCCCCGCGGCGGGAGATTCCCGTGCCGCGAGGCGCTTGCCGTTACAAAGGACGCGGGGGGAGTGATGCGCGATGCGCGTGTCGTGGGCGCAGCTGCTTGAGGAAATCGGAAAGTGCGACAAATGCCGGCTCTGCCAGACCCGGAGCAACGTGGTGCCGGGAGAGGGGAGCCCGAGCGCGCGGCTGATGTTCATCGGCGAGGGCCCCGGCCAGGAGGAGGACCGGCAGGGCCGCCCCTTCGTCGGGCGGTCGGGCGAGCTTCTGACCCGCATGCTCCACGCCATCGGCCTGGAGCGCTCCGAGGTGTACATCTGCAACGTGGTGAAGTGCCGCCCGCCCCAGAACCGGAACCCGGAGCCGGACGAGGCCGCCGCCTGCCTGGGCTACCTGCGCGCGCAGGTGGCGCTGGTGCGGCCGCGGGTGGTGGTGCTGCTGGGCAAGGTCGCCTGCCAGTACACGATCCGCGACCAGGTGTTCATCACCCGGGACCACGGCAGGTGGTACGAGCAGAAGGGCGTGTGGTTCATGCCCACCTTCCACCCCTCGGCGCTGCTGCGGGACCCGGCTAAAAAGCGCGACGCCTGGGAAGACTTTCAGAAGATACGCGACAAGCTGAACGAGCTGAGTCAGCCCGAAGGGGACGATCGATGATGGAACGGTTTCAGCGCGAGCTCACCGACTTCATACAGAAGCTGTACGAGGGCGAGCGCAAGGTGCTGGTCTGCGGCGAGGGCCGTATGGGCGCGCGGGTGATGCTGATCGGCGAGGCCCCCGGCGAACAGGAATCGCTGCAGGGGCGGCCCTTTGTGGGCAAGGCCGGCAGGAACCTGGACGCCTTTCTCGAGGCCGCGGGCCTCGCGCGCAGCGACCTGTACGTGACCAACGCCGTAAAGTTCCGGCCCACCAAGCGCTCAAAGGCCGGGCGCACGGTGAACCGGCCGCCCACGCAGGAGGAGGTGCGCATATTCCTGCCCTGGCTTCTGCGGGAGATCGGCCTTGTGAATCCAAGGTACGTGGTCACCCTGGGCAACGTGCCGCTGAAGGCGCTGCTTGGCCCGGGGCACGTGATCGGCGAGATGCACGGCCGCCTGATCGACTGGGAGGGGCGCGGGCTGTACCCGCTGTACCACCCCGCCTCGGTGATCTACAACCCGTCGCTGAAGGACGTCTACAGCCAGGATGTGGCCCGTTTTGCCCGCATCCTGCAAAAAGATTGACCAAAGTGTCAAATAGGGCTTGTGCTTTTGCCCTTTTTGTGTATAATATCTTCATGTGATTGGAGATAATGCGGTGGAGGACGCCGCTTGAATGCGGCCAACGCCTGAACCATGTTGGGGGGGAATGATCATGGGTTTAGTCAAGTGCCCGCGCTGCGAGTTGAATTACATGAACGACACGGATACCATGTGCTCCGTGTGCCGCAGGGAGGTTCGCGGGGAGAGCGAGCAGTTTGAGATGATCGAGCTGTGCTCCGAGTGCGGCGAGAATCCGGTGGTTCCGGGCCAGGAGCTGTGCGCCTACTGCCTGAAGGAGCAGGCCCGCCGGGACGCCATCGACAGCGACGAGGAGATCGAGCACGAGCCCGCGAGCATCGAGATCGATTCCGTGTCCACGATGGATGAGATCGAGCTGGACATCGGCGGCGACCTGAACGACGCGGAATTCGCCGACGACGCGGATTTTGACGACGAGGACGAGGAAGACGACGAGGACGACGAGGACGCGGACATCGACGGGGACGACGAGAACGGGGAAGAATAGCCTTGGCCGTCTATGCGATTGCCGATCTGCACCTGCCGGCGCGCCAGAAGCCGATGGACGTATTCGGCGAGCACTGGAAGGATCACTTTCTGCGCATCAGCGCCGATTGGATCAGCCGCGTGACGCCGGAGGACCTGGTGCTGTTGCCCGGAGACATCTCCTGGGCCATGCGGCTTGAGGAGGCGCTGGAGGACCTGCAGAGCATCGGCAGGCTCCCCGGCAGGAAGCTTTTGCTGCGGGGCAACCACGACTATTGGTGGAGCTCCGTGGGCCGCGTGCGCCGGGCGCTGCCCGAGGGTATGTTCGCGCTGCAGAACGACAGCCTTTTCCTGGACGGCCGGCTGTACGCCGGCAGCCGGGGCTGGACGCTGCCCGGGCCGGAGTGCTCCGAGGACGACGCGCGCATCTACAACCGGGAGCGCCTGCGGCTGGAGATGTCGCTGAAGTGCGCCCGGCGCCTGGACGCCGCGGCGCCGATCACGGCGCTGATGCACTACCCGCCGCTGGCGGAGGGCGAGGCGGGCTTTTCGGACCTGCTGAAGGCCTACGGCGTCACCGACTGCGTGTACGGGCACCTGCACGGGGCCGCGCTCTACGGCGCGGTGCGGGGCGAGCGCGACGGCGTGCGCTACCACCAGGTGTCCTGCGACGGGCTCGGGTTCAGGCTGTACAGGCTCTACGACTGACGGAGAAGCTGTGCTATGAAGAAACTGTTTTTTGTGGTCAATCCGAATGCCGGACAGCGCCGGGTGAACCGCTTCCTCGCGGAGATCATCCGGCTGTTTATCGAGCACGGATACTCGTGCGACACCTACGTGACCGGCTACAGCGGCGAGGCCACCTCGGTGCTGGCCAAGACCCGCCGGAAGTTCGACCTGGTGGTCTGCGCCGGCGGCGACGGCACCCTGAACGAGACCATCGCCGGCATGCTGGCCGCGGGCATGACCTGCCCGCTGGGCTACATTCCCTGCGGCACCACCAACGACTACGCCTCCAGCATCGGCCTGTCCTCCGACGTGCTGCGGGCGGCCCGGGACATCGTCGAGGGCCGGCCGCAGACGCTGGACGTGGGCAGCTTCAACGGCAGGTACTTCGTCTACACCGCCACCTGCGGCGCGTTCGCGAAGACCTCGTACACCACGCCTCAGGCGGCCAAGAACGTGCTGGGCCACGTGGCGTACATCTTAGAGGGCATGCGCGATCTGACCGCCATCAAGCCCGTTCACATGCGCGTGACGGCGGGCGATTTGATGCTGGAGGACGACTTCATATTTTGCTCCATCACCAACTCCACCTCGGTGGGCGGCATACTGAAGCTGGACACCCAGCTGGTGGCGCTGAACGATGGCAAGTTCGAGGTCACGCTGGTCAGAAACCCCACGAACCCGGCCCAGCTGGGCAGCATATTCGCGGGCCTGACCACCATGAACGTGCCCAACGACATGATCCACTTCTTTTCCGGGCGGAAGGTCAGGGTGGAGTGCGCCGAGGCCGTGGAGTGGACGCTGGACGGCGAGCGCGAGCCGGAGACGGACCACGTGCTGCTGGAGAACCTGCACAGCGCCGTGCGCATCATCGTGCCGAAGGACGGGCAGTCTGTGCCCTTTGAATACACAGACGAAGAAGCGGAGCTGTGAACACGAACTATCAGATCGAAATGGAGCGCGCGCTCGCGCGGATCGCCGGTTCGGCGCGCAGGCCGCGCCTTTTGCTGCACAGCTGCTGCGCGCCCTGCAGCAGCTACGTGCTGGAGGCGCTGACCCCGCATTTTGACATCGACCTGTTCTACTACAACCCCAACATCGCGCCGCTGGAGGAGTTCGAGCACCGCGTCGCCGAGCTTGAACGCCTGGTGGAGCGCCTGCCCCACGAGAACGACATACGGATCATCCGCGGCGACTACGACAACGCGGCCTTCATGGCCATGTGCCGCGGCCACGAGCTGGACCGGGAGGGCGGCGCCCGCTGCGAGCGGTGCTTTCGCATGCGCCTGGGCGCGACGGCGAAGCTGGCGGCGCGGCTGGGCAGCGACTGGTTCACCACCACGCTGACCATCAGCCCCCTGAAGGACGCGCGGCTCCTGAACGCCATCGGCATGGAGCTGGGCGCGCGGGAGGGCGTGCGGTGGCTCCCCTCCGACTTCAAGAAGCGCAACGGCTACAAGCGCTCCTGCGAGCTGTCCGCCGAATACGGACTGTACCGGCAGGACTACTGCGGCTGCGTGTTCTCCAGGCGGGAGCGGGACGAACGGGTGGCCGCGAATTCATAATTGTCACCCTATTAACAATTTGCAGTTGACAATAAGACCTCCGCGTGCTATGTTGTTTGCATCGCATGCGGAGGTTTTATCATGTCCACGACCAAACAGGAAGTCATACGGCTTTTGACGGCGCAGAGCGAGCCCCTGTCCGGCGAGCGCATCGCGCGCAAGATCGGCGTGAGCCGCAACGCCGTGTGGAAGGCCATCGAGCAGCTGCGGCGGGAGGGCTACGCCATTGAGGCGGCCACCAACCGGGGCTACAAGCTGGCCGGCGCGCCCGACCGGATCTGCGTACCTGAGATCGAGCGCTGGCTGAAGGCCGAAACCATCGGCGCGCGGATGGAGCTCCACCCGGCGCTGGACTCCACGAACACCCGCGCCAAGGCCCTGGCGGCCACCGGCGCGCCCCACGGGTACCTGGTGATCGCCGAATCCCAGAGCGGGGGAAAGGGGCGCATGGGGCGCTCGTTCTTCTCGCCGGCGCATTCGGGCGTGTACATCACCTATGTGCTCAGGCCGAAGCTGCTGGCCGAGCGGGCGGTGATGATCACGTCGATGGCCGCGGTGGCCGTGGCCCGCGCCATCGAGTCGGTGGCCGACGTGGCGGTTCAGATCAAGTGGGTCAACGACCTGTACATCGCGGGCAAGAAGGTCTGCGGCATACTGTGCGAGGCCGGCATGGACTTTGAAAGCGGCATGCTGGACTACGCGGTGCTGGGCATCGGCGTGAACGTGGCGGCCATGCGCTTTCCGCCGGAGCTGGAACCGATCGCCACGTCCATCGGGAACGAATGCGGCTGCGAGGTCAGCCGGAGCCGACTGATCGCGGAGATCTCCAACCAGCTCGAGGCGCTGTACGGGCAGCTGGACACCTGCGCGTTCATGGCGGAGAGCCGGGCGCGCTCCAACGTGATCGGGCGCGACGTGCTGGTGCTGCGCGGGGACGAGCGCTTCGAGGCCCGCGCCGTGGACATCGACGACCAGGGCAGGCTGGTGATACAGACGCCCGCGGGCCTGAGGCGCGTGGGCTCCGGAGAGATCAGCCTGAAGCTCAGATGAGGGAGAACGCTATGAATACGAAGACCCGGGAAATGGCGATCATCGCCGTGATGGCGGCGCTGCTGTGCGTCGCGGGGCCCCTGTCGATCGCCGTGGGCCCGATACCGCTGTCGCTGGCCACCTTTGTGGTGTACCTGGCCGGCGCGGTGCTGGGCGCGAAGCGCGGCGCGCTGGCCGTGGCGGTGTATCTGTTGGTGGGCATGGTGGGCGTGCCGGTGTTTTCCGGCTTCACGGGGGGATTCCAAAAGCTCGTCGGAGTCACCGGCGGCTATCTGATCGGCTATCTGGCCTGCGCGTGGATCACCGGCCTGGCGGTGAGGGGCGACGGGGCCGAACCGACGCCGGGCTGGAAGCTGCCCGCGTTCATGGTCGTCGGCACGGCGGCGCTGTACGCCGTCGGCACGGCCTGGTTCATGCTCCAGACGAAGAACGGCCTGGCCGCCGCGCTGATGCTGTGCGTGGTGCCGTTTCTGGCCGGGGACGCCGTGAAGATCATCGCCGCGAGCCTGCTCGCCCGGTCGATCCGGCGGGCGGTCTGGCGGTGAGGCCTCAGATCACGTACAGAAGGATGCACAGAAAGTGCAGAAGGCTTCCGATGACCACGAACACGTGAAACGCGGAGTGGGCATAGCGCCGCTTCCGGCCGATCACGTAGAGCACGGCGCCGGCGGTGTAGGCCAGCCCGCCGCTCAGCAGCAGCCAGAAACCGCCCGGGCCGATCAGATGTCGGACCAGGCCGATGCGCATCACGATGGCCCAGCCCATCAGCAGGTAGCAGGCCATCGAGAACTTGTCGTACTTTTTCAGGTCAATGGCGTTGAAGGTGATTCCCACCGCGGCCAGCGCCCATATCGCGCCGAACAGCGCCCAGCCCAGCACCGGGTCATGGGCGCGAAGCGTACACAGCGTGATGGGGGTGTAGGTGCCCGCGATCAGCAGGAATATGCTGCAGTGGTCCAGCACCTGCATCACCCGCTTGCCGAACAGCCGCGGGCTCAGGCCGTGATAGACGCTGGAGATCGTGTACAGCACCAGCAGGCTGAAGCCGAACACCGCGCCGCTGACCACGCTCCAGGCGCTGTGATGCCGCACGCCCACTACCGGGCACAGCACCAGCGCCAGTACCCCCAGCGCGCCGCCGACGATGTGGGTGACCATGTTGGTGATCTCTTCGCCGCGGGTGTAGTCCGGCATTTTTCTTTCGCGCAGGGGCGTTCGTTTCATGGGCTGATCCTCTGTCAATTATACTTTTCGCATGTCCTCCGGCACGGGCGTCGCGCCGGGCGCGGCCGACGGGCCGGTGTAGCCCGCGATGGTGAAGCTGAAGGCGGTCTCCGGGATCGCCAGCCGGGCGACTTCGGATTGGGAAGACGGGTCCAGCGCGATCAGCGTGGCCGACAGCCTGCCGGCGTAGGCGGTGCCGCCCGGGGCGGGGCCCACGCTGTCCAGGGCGATGGAGAACGTGGATTCGGCGGGGTAGATCGTGCCCGCCGCCGCGCTGCAGAAGTAGTACAGCTCCCGCTCGCGGGAGGATACGATGAGCACCACGGAGGCCTCCTCGCCGGCGGTGACGGCGTACTCGGGGGTGATCACCATGCCGGCCTGCGCGGTGTCCGGGAAGAGCAGGTACAGCACGTACAGGGTGTCGCCGTCGCTGCCGTAGGCGGAGTAGGAGGCCTGCACCAGGCCGTTCTGCACCGAGGAATACAGCGGTGAGTCGTCAAACTGCAGCTTGACGGTTTCCCCGTTGACCTCGATCGTGAGCCCGTCTCCGGCGGAGAGGCCGTCGCGCGGGGGCTGCCCGTCGGAATAGGTGTCGCCGCCCATGTCCGGGACGCCGCCCGGCGCCTCGGCCAGCGCGGGGAGCATCGCCAGCAGCGCGCACAACAGTATCGACAGTAACTTCTTCATGGTGATCCGCTCCTTCGCCGCGGTTGCTTATGTCGTTCCAACACGCCCTATTGTATCGCCAATGCCGCCGGTTGTCAAGCGAAACGCCCCCGGGCGGGCCATCGACGATTATTTCGGTAGGAAAAGGTTGCATAATCGGGAAAAAGCGTGTATAATACAAATGCGAAAAGGTAACAAGGGGGGCTCCCTATGAAGCTGATTGTCGCCATTGTGCAGGATGAGGACGCCTCGCGGCTGATCAACAACCTGATGACCGAGGGCTATCGCGTGACGAAGCTGGCCACCACGGGCGGCTTCCTGCGCGCCGGCAACACCACGCTGCTGGTGGGCGTTGAAGACGACAAGCTGGACAACGCGATGGGCGTCATCGAAAAGGTCTGCAAGAGTCGCAAGCAGATCGCCACGACGCCGTCGCCGATCTCCGGCACGACGGGCGTGTACGTGCCCTATCCGGTGGAGGTCACCGTGGGCGGGGCCACCATTTTCGTGCTGGATGTCGAGCAGTTCAGGAAGATCTGAGGTTTGGTTTGAAGCTATCCGAGTTTGCGGGCTACGGCGATAAAATGGAACAGCTGATGCGTTCGGTACAGGCCGGGCGCATTGTTCATGCCCTTCTGTTCACCGGGCCCCACGGCTCCGGCAAGCGCACGGTGGCGCGGCTGTTCGCCCAGTCGCTGGTGTGCACGGGCCATGACAGGCCCTGCGGCGTCTGCCCCGCCTGCAAGCGTTTTTTGAACGGCACCCACCCGGACGTGCACGTGCTGCGCCCGGAGAAGAAGAGCATCGGCGTGGACGAGGTGCGTGCGCTGATCGACGCGCTGGCCCTGCGCCCCTACGAGGGCGGGCGGCACGTGGCGCTGATCGAGCAGGCGGACCGCATGACCCCCAGCGCCCAGAACGCGATGCTGAAGACGCTGGAGAGCCCCGTGGGCGACGCCATGTTCTTTCTGATCAGCGACGCGCCCGGCGGCCTGCTGGGCACCATCGTGTCCAGGTGCCAGACGGTGCGCTTTTCGGACCTGAGCGTGCAGGATTGCGCCGCGGTGCTCATGCGGCGCGGCATGGAGCCCGGGCGGGCGGCGCTGCTGGCCGGGGCGGCCCAGGGCTCGGTGGGCAGGGCGCTGGAGATCGACGGCGACGAGGAATGGTTCTCGCTGCGCGAACAGGTGATCCGGTCGATCGAGTCGCTGAAGGGCCCCGCCACCGTGGCCGCCGCGGCGGTGCCGCTGGAGGACAGGAAGGGCGGCGAGGGCGATATACTGGACATCATGGAGCTCTGGGCGCGGGATCTGATGGCCGTGCAGAGCGGCGGCGCGCCCTATCAGGCCGCGGAAAAGGAGCGGCTGGGCGCATGCCGCGTGGACGGCGGGCTGCTTCTGCGGGGCGTGGTGCGCGCCCGAAAGCAGCTGGACAGCAACGTGGCCTGGTCGGGCGCGCTCGAGCAGTTGTATTTTGGATTGACAGAGGCTGGTAACAGCGGAAGGACGGTACTTTCATGGCAACGGTAATCGGTGTTCGATTCAAGAAGGCGGGCAAGGTCTACTACTTTGACCCGGACGGCATATGGCCCAGGCCGGGCGACAACGTCATCGTCGAGACCGCGCGGGGCGTGGAGATCGGCGAGGTGGTCACCGGGTCCCGCTCGGTCAACGATGCGCAGATCGTGACGCCCCTGAAGAAGGTGGTCCGCATCGCCAACGAGGAGGACGTGCGCCGCGCCGAGGCCAACGAGCAGCGCGAGCGGGAGGCGTTCGCCATCTGCCAGGAGCGGATCGCCAAGCACAAGCTGGACATGAAGCTGGTGAGCGTGGAGTTCACCTTCGACAACAACAAGATCATATTCTACTTCACTGCCAACGGGCGCGTGGACTTCAGAGACCTGGTGAAGGACCTGGCCTCGGTGTTCAAGATCCGCATCGAGCTTCGGCAGATCGGCGTGCGCGACGAGGCGAAGATGCTGGGCGGCCTGGGCGCCTGCGGCAGGCAGATCTGCTGCGGCGCGTTCCTGGGCGAATTCCAGCCCGTGTCCATCAAGATGGCCAAGGAGCAGAACCTGTCGCTGAACCCCACCAAGATCTCGGGCCAGTGCGGGCGGCTGATGTGCTGCCTGAAGTACGAGCAGGACAACTACGAGCAGGTGCTCAAGCGCCTGCCCCGGGTGGGCAAGGACATCGTCACGCCGGACGGCGTGGGCGTGATCACCGAGATCAACTGCATCAAGGAGCGCGTCAAGGTGCGCATCCGCGTGGACGACGACACCTTCGACGTGCGCGAATACGCCATCGACGAGGTGCGCCGCCCCGGCCCGGATGACGCCGCCGCCGTGCGCGAGCAGCCGCGGGCGGACAAAAAGCCGCGCAGGGGCCGCCCCCAGGCCGAGGCCGCCGAGGCGGAAGCGGGCGAGGACGACAAGGACGACAAGGACAGGAAGAAGCGCTATCCCCGCCAGAAGGCCCCCAAGAACCTGAGCACCGATCAGTTCCTGGAGATGATGAAGGACGATGACCCGGCGGCGCAGGCCCCGGCCCCCGCCAAGGAGCACCGGCGCAGGCGCGGCCGCGGCCCAAAGGCCGCCGAGGAAAGACGCGAGTCCGCCGCGGACGATACCCGGCGCGCCCAGACCCCCGCGCCTGAGGGCGCGCCCGCCGAAAGCGCCCGGGGAAGCGATGAAAAGTCACAGGAAAATTAAAATATATGGCGGAAAATGTTCGGAAAGGGCTGTACAAAAATGCTCCACTGTGTTATAATATTTCCAGCCCCGATTAGAGCGCTTCGTAACCGTATCCCTCCGGTGGAACCCTACCGATGACAGGAATCGGCAACAGAGACTATACATCGCATGGGCAGACACTACGAGGAGGGTATATTTCATGTTCGAAGACAAGACTTTGGTGTGCCGTGAGTGTGGCAATGAGTTCGTGTTCACCGCTTCCGAGCAGCAGTTCTACGCCGACAAGGGCTTCCAGAACGAGCCCGGCCGCTGCAAGGCCTGCCGCGACAAGCGCAAGGCTGCCAACGGTGGCTTCAACCGTAGCGACCGCCCCATGTACGACGTCGTTTGCGCCGAGTGCGGCCAGCCCACTCAGGTTCCCTTCCAGCCCCGGGGAGATCGCCCGGTGTATTGCCGCGCCTGCTTCGAGAAGCAGCGCATGGAGAGCAACCGCTGGTAAGTCTCGATTCACGGAGAAGGCCCCTTCCTTTCGGAAGGGGCCTTCTCCGTGAATCGGGCGGTGTTCAGATCTTCCGCATCAATCCGAGGGCCAGCACGCCGGGGCCCACGTGGCAGGCGATGCTGATGGGCAGGGGATCGCCGGTGACCTGGTACTCCGGAAAGCGCGCCTGCACCTGGCTGTTCCACAGCCGTCCCACGTCCGCGTCGCCGGTGTAGGCGGTGCGCAGCACCATGGGCATGTCCGCGAAGCGGGTGTCCAGGTCCTTGAGGACGGCGTCCAGCATCGTGCTCTGGGCCGCGTGCAGGCCGCGCACCTTCTTGTAGGTGTCCAGCATGCCGCCCTGGATCTGCAGCACGGGCTTGATGTTCAGCACCGTGCCGATGGCGGCCACCGAGGGCGTGATGCGCCCGCCGCGCTTCAGGTACTTCAGATCGTCCACCGTCAGGTAGATGCTGGTGTCGAGGGCGGTGTCCATCAGGTTTTTCAAGATCTCCTCGGCGCTCAGGCCCGCGTCCCGCCACTTCAGCGCGTCGTACACCGACTGCTTCTGGCTGATGGAGATGCGGCGGTTGTCCGCCACCAGCACGCGGCCGCCGTAATCCTGAGCGAACAGCGCGGCGCTCTGGCAGCTGCTGCTCAGCGCGCTGGACATCGGTATGTAGATGATCTGATCCCACTGCGCAAGCGCCGCGTCCCAGCATTGGGCGACGCTCTCCGGCGCGGGCTGGGACGTGGCCACGTTCGCGCCGCCCGCCAGGCGCTCGAAGAACTCCTGGTAGGTCATGTTGACGTTTTCCACGTAGTCCCGGCCGTTCACGGTGAAGGGCATGGGCATCAGCGCGACGCCGGCCTCCCGGGCCTCCTGCGCGGTCATGCCGGAATTGGTGTCGGTTACGATTCCGATTTTCTGCATAACATACAACCTCTCAGACGGTCTGGCTATGGCTTGCGGGCGGCTCATGCCGGCCAGCGCCCCGGCGCGTCGGGGCAGCGCTGGGCGGCGTGGGCGGCGCGGTACTCCACGTAGCAACCGCACAGGGCGCAGGTGCCCGCGCTCAGATGGGGGCAGGCCCGGCAGACGTCCAGGCGGGCGCGGCGCAGGGCCCCGTCCGCGCGGCGCTCATCCGGTATGGCCTCTGTCCACTGGCGCAGCAGCGCGGAGAGCGCCTCCCCGCCGGGCACTTCCGACGACAGGCACCGCGGGCAGGGGACGGGCGCGTCCGGTGCGGTCATGAAATGGTGATCGCCGCGACGCTGCAGGGCGGCAGCTCCAGCCGGAGCCCGCCGTCCGCGGCGCGAACGCCGTCGAAGGCCACGGCGCGCACGGGGCTGTTGTCGAAGTCGTTGAAGGCGTGGGCGGGGGCGGTCAGTATGCGCCCGTTCGCCTGGCCGCAGCGGGGCAGCGATACCTGCACCTCGGCGGCCTCGTCCATGGCGCAGTTGGCCACGGTCAGCGTGAGAACGCCGTCCTTTTCGGAGGCGGAGGCGCTGATGCGGTCGACGCGCCGCTCGCCCTCGCCGATGCGGTCGGTCTCCACGAAGCAGTCCACCTGCTTCGCGCCTTGGTGGGCCTTGTACAGGTCGAACACGTGCCAGGTGGGGGTGAGCAGCATCCTGTCGCCGTCGGTGAGCACCACCGATTGCAGCACGTTCACCGTCTGGGCCAAATTGGCCATCACCACCCGGTCGCAGTGGCGGTTGAATATGTTCAGCGTGATCGCGGCCACCAGGGCGTCGCGCATGGCGTTCTGCTGGTACAAAAAGCCCGGGTTGGTGCCGTCCTCCACCTGGTGCCAGGTGCCCCACTCGTCCACGATCAGGCCCACGCGGCGCTGGGGGTCGAAGCGGTCCATGATGGCGCCGTGGCGCTGGATCAGATTGTCCATCCAGGCGGCGTGCTCCAGCAGCTCGTAGTATTCGCCCTTGTCGAAGGTCAGGGCCCTGCCCTTGTGCTCCCAGTCCGGCCCGGTGAGGCTGTAGTGGTGCAGGGTCAGCGCGTCCATGTTCCGGCCCGCGCGCTCCATCAGCACCTCGGTCCACCGCAGCCAGCTGTCGCCGCCGCCGCCCGGCCCGCAGGCGATGCGGTACAGCTTGCTGCCCGGATAATCCCGGCAGAAGGTCTGGTAGCGCAGGTATTCGTCGGCGTAGTACTCGGGCCGCATGTTGCCGCCGCAGCCCCAGCTCTCGTTGCCGACGCCCCAGTACCGCACGCCCCAGGGCTCCTTTTGGCCGTTGGCCCAGCGCCGGCGGACCACCGTGGAGTCGCCGGGGCTGTTCAGGTATTCCACCCACTCGGCCATCTCGCGCACGGTGCCGGAGCCCACGTTGGCGTTGATGTAGGGCGCGCAGCCCAGCTGGCGGCACAGCTCCATGAACTCGTGGGTGCCGAAGCTGTTGTCCTCCACCACATGGCCCCAGTTGGTGTTCACCATGCGCCTGCGGTCGGCCTTGGGACCGATGCCGTCCTGCCAGTGGTACTCGTCGGCAAAGCAGCCGCCCGGCCAGCGCAGCACGGGGATCTGGATGGCCCGCAGGGCGTCCACCACGTCGGCGCGCATGCCGTTGACATTGGGAATGGGGGAGCCCTCTCCCACGTAGATGCCGCCGTAGATGCAGCGGCCCAGGTGCTCGGAGAAGTGGCCGTAGATGTTCCTGTTGATGACGCCGGCGCTGCGGCCGGGGTTCAGGGTGATGCGGTCCATCGCGTTACCTCCTGCTTATGTAGTCCTGGATGGATGGGGTGAAGCCTGCGAAGCCGATGTGTCACTGCCCGTCCTCGCCGTCCGCCGGCGGGGCCTCGGTGGGCTCCATGGCCGCCTCGAGGCGGGTGTGCAGCGCGCTGCGCATGGCGATGACGGCCGCGCCGCGGGCGCAGGAGTCCTCGAACAGCTCGCCGAAGGAGAACTGCCCCTCGGGCAGCAGCCCCGGCGCGGTGCGCAGCGCGTCGGTGATGTCGCCGCCCAGGATCAGGCAGTGGGGGTCCAGCATGGCGCGGATCAGCTGCAGCAGTATGTTCAGGTGGCCGATGAAGTCGTCCATCAGCAGCTTTGCCCAGGTCAGCCCCATGCGGTGGGCCTTCAGTATGTCGCTGATGCTGTTCACCGAGGGCGAGAACCTGCGCGCCTTGGTGACCAGGCTGACCTCCCGCAGGTGATCGTCCAGGCGGTCGTTCATGTTCATGAACACCTCTTCGATCTCGCCGGCGGAGTTGTTCAGCCCCCGCACGATGCGGCCGCCCACGCTGTTGGAGAAGCCGATGCCCGCCCGGCCCAGGTACAGGTAGGCGCAGTCCTGGTCCTTGTCCAGCATGCCCATGCGCATGCCCTCCCAGGTCAGGCAGGCCCGCACGTCGTTCTCCACCAGCACGGGCAGGTCCAGGGCTTCGGAGAAGGGCGTGGCCAGGTCCATGTTGACCCACTCGAAGGCGCGGGACTCGCTGACCCGGTTGGTGCGGTTGTCGATGCGCCCGGACACGCTGACGCCCGCGCCCCGCAGCCGCCCGGCGGCGGCGGGCTTCAGGTGCGCCGCCTGTTCCGCGGCGATTTCGGCCAGCCTTTCGGGCTTCAGGTCGGAGGGGACAGCACGATCTCGCGCACGCCGCGGATCCGGTTGCTGAAGTCCATCAGGCACAGGCGCAGGCTGTGGGTGTCGAAGTGGCAGCCCAGCGTGAACATGCCGTCCGGCGCGGTGCGCAGGTTGACGGCCCTGCGGCCCCGGCCCGCGGCATCGGAAGCGGCGGTCTCATTCACCAGCCCCAGCGCGGTCAGCGCGCCGATGAAGCGCGTCACGCTGGCGGAGGACATCTCCGTCAGCTGGGCCAGCTTGGTGCGGGACACGGGCTGGCACCGCTCCAGCATCGACAGCAGGCTCTCTATGTTGTGGCGCTTGATGTAGGCCTGGTCCAACGGCCTCAGGGAGATCATGCACAGTCACCATCCTTGAACGCAACTGTTTTCCATAGTATATCATAGACAAGAAGCGATTGCAACGGTTGCAATATGGGCAGGATTATGCTATAATGGTAACGTTAGCGAAATGTTTTCAGGGCCGCCGGTCTTGCGGACCGCGACCCTCCCTTCACGGACGACGCGAAGACGCACAAGGAGGCATTTGACATGGCAAGTATTCTGGACGGATTGGGCAAGGCGGTTTCCAAGATTCAGGACCTGGGCGAGAAGGCCGTGGACGGCGCGAAGGACCTGTTTGAAAAGGCGAAGCCCGGCGTGGAGGAGACGCTGGACAAGGTGACCGACGGCGCGAAGAGCCTGGCCGAAAAGGCCAAGCCCATGGTGGCCGACGCCCTGGACAAGGTGGGCGACGGCGCCAAGAGCCTGGCGGAGAAGACCAAGGCCTCCCTCGAGCCGAAGAAGGACCTGAAGGCCGAGATCAGGGACGAGGTGGACGAGCAGGTGGCCCGGATGCGCGAGCATGCCGCCACCGGCACCGACGCCATCCACGACTATATTCAGAAGAACATCGCCAAGGTCGAGGAGAAGGCCGAGGCCAGCGAGAACGCGTCCATCGAGGCGATGAAGGCCGCCGCCGAGGAGGCCAGGGGCGCCGCCCAGAAGGCGGACGCCGCCGCCCAGGATGTGTTCAAAAGCGTGAGCGACAGCTTCAAGGGCGTGGCGGAGAAGGTCCAGGGCGTGTTTGAACAGGCCAAGGGCGCCGCGACCGAGGCGATGGAGAGCGCCAGGGCGGAGCTGGAGGCCAAGGCCGGCGAGGTCCAGGACGCCGCGGCCGAGGCCGTGGACGCCGTGGCGGAGAAGGCCGAGGCGGCCGCGGACGCCGTGGAGGAGAAGGTCGAGGCCGCCCAGGACGCCGTGGAGGAAGCGGCGGACGTGGAGGAGCCCGATTCCGGCGACTTCATCGGCGAATAAAAAAATAGCCATACACATAACGCGGCTCCCGCGGCGCGCACAGCGCCGCGGGAGCCGTGTTCTCTTTGTTTACAACTCCACCCGCGTCAGCCACTGGGAGAAGCGGCCGTAGACCTCGTAGAAGCGGTTCGTCAGTTCCTCGGAGGCGTTCAGCGTGAACCGGTCGGCGGCCTCGTCGTAGGCGTACTGTCCCTCGTTAAGCTGGGCCCGCGCGTACTGCTCCAGCGCCTGGGCGTCCTCCAGGATACCCGTCAGCTCCGAAAGCGCGTCGCCGCCCACCGCCTTCACCCGCGCGATCAGCCCGGGGAAGTAGTCCTCGGCGGCCTGCTTCGCGTAGCCGTAGGGGCCGTCGTCCTTCAGTATGTTCTCGGCGTCGCCGGCGTACAGGTAGTAGCGGGTGACGTTGCCGCTCTCGTCGGTCATGCTGCCCTGGTACTCCGGCCACTGGCACACGAACAGCAGGTAGTCGAACATGGCGTTCACGTCCGAGATCACGCCGTCCTCGGCCAGCGACTGGTACAGGGCGTAGTCCTCGGACAGCTTGGACAGGTCCACCGCCTCGCATTGGGCGTCCACGATCCTGTAGTTGTAGCCGTAGCCGTACTCGTCGGTGAAGTCCCCCAGCTCCATGCGGCCGGTGACGCGCACGGGCCGGTCGGTGTACTCGAACTTCGAGCCCTCCGGGGCGTACACGGCCATCGTGTTGGCCAGCTGCTGGGTGTTGGGCACGCAGAACGGGCAGCTCTGGTACGGCAGATTCATCAGGTAGATGTACGCGCCGCTGAGGGGCGAAAGCGTGGCCATGTAGCCGGTCAGCGTGACGCGCTTGCCGTCCAGCGCCCGGATCGCGTCCAGGCTCGCGGACTCGGCAAAGCTCAGCTTCTGGGCCTCGGCCTCGCCGCCGCCGCAGCCGGACAGGCCCAGCACCGCCAGCGCGGCAAGCAGGATCAGCGAAATCAGCTTCTTCATAATTCTCTCCCCGTTTCGTCGCAGTGGAAATGGCGCGTTGCGTCAGGAGCGCCCGTCCACGCTGTCCCGGCCCGCCATGCGGGCGGTGGCGATCAGCGTGGGGGCGACGCTCAGCAGGAACACCGCCAGCAGGATCAGCCATTCCTTCGGATACACGCGCCACGCGTTCAGCACGATGCCCATGCCGGCCACAAAGCCGCGCATGGCCAGCAGGCACAGCCGGGAAAGCCCCAGCGCCAGGGCCATGGCGATGGCGCCGGTCAGCGCGTTCTGGATCAGATACAGGCGGTTGATGCGGCCCATGCTGATGCCGATCAGCCGCATCAGCGCGATCTCGCGCCGGGCGTCGTACAGGCTCAGCAGCGCGATCACCGACACCACGAACAGGTTCATCACCAGTATGACCCCGCACAGCAGGTACACGATGCGGCGGCTGAGGTCCACGTTGTCCATGACCTCGCGCAGCACCGTGTTCGGGTTGATGATGAGGTATTCGGAGCGGCTCCCGTAGGCGCTCATCAGCTTCGAGTAGGCGTCAAAGCCCGTGGAGCGGACCAGCACCGCGCAGATCGAGCCCTCACCGGCGTGGCCGTGCTCGTCGTGTTCATCCGCTTCGTGATCGTCGTGATCGTCGTGTTCGTCGTGCCCGTCCTCCCCGTGTTCGTGGCCGTGTTCGTGCAGCGCCCAGATCGTCGATACGGGGGTGAACACGGCGTTGTCGTAGGCGGTGTCGGTGCGCGCGAGCACGCCGGTGACGGTCAGCGGCGATTCCGCGTGGGCCGCGCCGTCCGAGCTCAGGCCGTGGGTGGTGACCAGGCTGTCACCGGGCTGCAGGCCGTACTGGCTGGCCACGGCCCAGCCCACCACGGCCTCCATCGGGGCGTCGAACATCTCTCCGCGCTTCAGCGCCTTGCCCTCCAGCAGCCGCGCGTCGGTGCCGACCACCGGCGCGGCGTTGTAGCTATCGCCCATGCTGAAGGGGATGGCGGCGCTGACCAGTCCGCTGGCGTTCAGCTCTTCCACCAGGTCGTAGGGGATGGTGCCCAGCGGCTTGTCGGTGAAGAACATGGTGTTCATGGCCAGCTGGGTGGCGCTGCCGGAGGGCCCGATGATGATGTCGAACTTCGCCGCGGTGTTCACGATGCCCTCGGACACCTGGGTGGAGATGTTGTAGGCCAGCAGCGCCACCGCCGCGGTGATCACCACCGACAGCGCCGTCATCATCAGCTTGGCGCGGCGCGTGGCCATGTGCTTCAGCGCAAACCTAAGCATGGCGCTTCACCTCCTCTGCTTCACAGAAGTGGGCGACGGCGTTCATGTCGATCGCCCGGTCGAAGCGGGGCACCAGCCGGTCGTCGTGGGTGACGGCGATCAGCGTGCCGCCGCCCGCGTTCTCGATCAGCTGCCGGACCACGGCCTCGCCGGTCTCGAAGTTCAGGTTGCCGGTGGGCTCGTCCGCCAGTATGACGGACGGGCGCTTGATCAGCGCGCGGGCGATGGCCACGCGCTGCTTCTCGCCGCCGGACAGCCGCTGCACCCGGCGCTTCTTCAGGCGCAGTATGCCCAGCCGGTCCAGCAGGTCGTCCATGCCGGAGGTGTCCACGCCCTCCAGCCGCAGCAGGTTGATGTTGTCGGCCACGGTCATGGCCTCCAGCAGCTTGAAGTCCTGGAATATGAAGCCGATGTGCCGGATGCGGTAGGCGTCCCTGCGCCGCTGGCTCCAGGCGCTGGCGTTCTCGCCGTCGATCTCCACGCAGCCTTCGGTGGGGCTGAGCACGCCGGCCAACAGATTTAAAAAGGTGGATTTGCCGCAGCCGGACGCGCCGATCATGGCGCACGACTGCCCGTTCTCAAAGCACAGGTCGTCATACCGTATGCCCGAGCCGTCGGAAAAACGGACGTAAAGGTCTTTGGTCTGTATCATATATATTCCTCCCGGGTACAGGCGCCACGGCAGCGGCGCAACCGCGCCTGCTGCCTAATGCCCATTGCCTAATGCCTGATGTAAGCACATCAAAACCGCGCCTCGCGACAGAACGCGGGCGTGGCAAAGCGGGATGGAATTTTAATCGTTCAGGCGTATCTTGCGGGCGACGAGGGAATCCCGTGCGCGGCCCGTGCGCGAAGGCGCCTCAAAGCGCAGCGCCGGTGCGCCCAGCAGCGCCGCCGGCGCGAGCAGCGCGGCCAGCGCGGCGCGGCGCAGACCGGTGCGCAGGCAGGCGCACACGGCGCAGGTCTCGGCCTCGTGGCCGCGGCAGACGTGATCCGAAAGGTGTGCGGAGGCGCAGCAAACAACCGCCAGCTCCAGTGCCAGAACCAGCAGGAAAAGCCAGGCCGCTCGGCGGCGATCAATGGTATGCATAGGCGCCTCTCTTTCGCGTGTATTGTACTCCTGTCGTCCGGGGCTGTCAACCCGAACGCCGCCAATGTTTACGGAATGTTCCATATTCCGCTGTGAAGCGGCCCGGGCCGCGCTTTAAATGTTTGTTGTGCGGATGATGGGTTGATTGCATGCGCGCAACATAAATGTTCGCATATTACGGCATTTGTTAAGGCAAGAGTGCCAAAAAGTGTAATAATTTACTTAAAAACACGAACGTTCGGAATTTGATACAGGTTAAATATTCGGAATTTCTATTGACTTGAAACGGCGCGAAAGCTATACTGATGGTGATAAAACCGCCTGTCCGGGCGCCGCGCAAAACGGCCGACGGCAGGCGCGAAGGGGTGCGGCAGAGGATGAAAAAAGTTGCGATCATCATGGGCAGCGACAGCGACCTGAAGGCCCTCACCGGCGCGATGGACACGCTGAAGGCGCTGGAGGTCCCCTACGCGGTGCGCGTGATCTCCGCCCACAGGACGCCGGAGGCGGCGGCGGAATTTGCCAAAGCCGCGGCGGGCGAGGGCTACGGCGTGATCATCGCCGCGGCGGGCAAGGCGGCCCACCTGGCCGGGGCCTTCGCGGCAAACACGCTGCTGCCGGTGGTGGGCATACCGATGAAGTCGTCCACGCTGGACGGGCTGGACGCGCTGCTCAGCACCGTGCAGATGCCCTCGGGCATGCCGGTGGCCACCGTGGCCATCGACGGCGCGGTGAACGCGGCGCTGCTGGCCGCGCAGATCCTCGCCCTGTCCGACGGGGCGCTGACCCGCCGCCTGGCGGACTACCGCGCCGCCCAGCGGGCGAAGGTCGCGGAGAAGGACAGACAGATCTCTGAAGCATACAGCAACCTCTAATGAACACCATCAACGCATGAACCGGGAGGAGCATCACCATGGAAAAGCTGAAGCAGCTCTACGAGGGCAAGGCCAAGAAGGTCTACGCGACCGCCGACGAGAACCTGTACATCGTCTCCTACAAGGACGACGCCACCGCCTTCAACGGCCTGAAGAAGGGCACCATCGCCGGCAAGGGCGTCATCAACAACCGCATGAGCAACATGCTCATGCAGATGCTGGAGACCCGCGGCGTGCCCACCCACTTCGTCCGGGAGCTGAGCGACCGGGACACGCTGGTGAAGAAGGTGTCCATCGTGCCGCTGGAGGTCATCATCCGCAACATCTCCGCGGGCAGCTTCGCCAAGCATTACGGCGTGGAGGAGGGCATCGTGTTCGACGCGCCCACCATCGAGTTTTCCTATAAGAACGACGAACTGGGCGACCCGCTGCTGAACCGCTACCACGCGCTGGCGCTGAAGCTGGCCACCGAGGAGGAGATCGACCTGATCACCCGGTACGCCTTCAGGGTGAACGAGGTGCTGAAGGACTACTTCCTGAAGCTGAACATCACGCTGGTGGACTTCAAGCTGGAGTTCGGCCGCCTGCCGGACGGCACCATCGTGCTGGCCGACGAGATCAGCCCGGACACCTGCCGCTTCTGGGACAAGGACACCGGCGAAAAGCTGGACAAGGACCGCTTCCGCCGCGATCTGGGCGGCGTGGAAGACGCCTACAACGAGGTCATGCGCAGACTGACGGGGGAGAATAACGGCAAATGAGCAAATTACACGAGGAATGCGGCGTATTCGGCATATTCAACAACAACGTCTGCGAGCTGGCCTCCGACTGCTACTACGCGCTGTTCGCGCTGCAGCACCGCGGCCAGGAGAGCGCCGGCATCACCGTCAATGAGAAGGGCCGCCTGCGCACCCACAAGGATTCCGGCCTGGTGGAGGACGTGTTCACCAAGGACGTGATGGACTACCTGGGCAACGGCAACATCGCCGTGGGCCACGTGCGCTACGGCACCGCGGGCATCAACCCGGTGCAGAACGCCCAGCCCATCGTGGTCAACCACGTCAAGGGCCTGATGTCGCTGGCCCACAACGGCAGCCTGACCAACGCCAGCGAGCTGCGGGAGGAGCTGGAACTGAACGGCTCCATATTCCACATGACCAGCGACTCGGAGATCATCGCCCACATCATCATCCACGAGCGCCTGAAGTGCGCGTCGATCGAGGCGGCGGTCAGCAAGGCCATGGACCGGCTGGAGGGCGCGTATTCGTTCGTGCTGATGTCCTCCAAGAAGCTGATCGCGGCCCGCGACCCCCACGGCTTTCACCCGCTGTGCATCGGCACGCGGCCGGACGGCAGCGTGATATTCGCCTCCGAGACCTGCGCGCTGGACGCGGTGGGGGCCACCTTCCTGCGGGACGTGGAGCCCGGCGAGGTCGTGATCGTGGACAAGAAGGGCATGCGCAGCGACGACAGCCACGTGGGCAAGTGCAAGAAGTCGCTGTGCGTGTTTGAGTACATCTACTTCGCCCGCCCGGATTCGGTGGTGGACGGCTCCAGCGTGCACATGGCGCGCCAGCGCGCGGGCAGCTTCCTGGCGCTGGAGCACCCCTGCAACGCGGACGTGGTCATCGGCGTGCCGGACAGCGGCCTCGACGCCGCGCTGGGCTTTGCCAAGACCTCCGGCATCCCCTACGGCATCGGCTTCATCAAGAACAAGTACATCGGCAGGACGTTCATACAGCCCACCCAGTCGGACCGGGAGAACAAGGTGCGCATCAAGCTGAACCCGGTCTCCGCCACGGTGAAGGGCAAGCGCGTGGTGCTGGTGGACGACAGCATCGTTCGGGGCACCACCTGCGCCCGCATCGTGCAGCTGCTGCGCGACGCCGGGGCGACCGAGGTGCACATGCGCTCCAGCGCGCCGCCGTTTCTGTACCCCTGCTACTTCGGTACCGACGTGGACAGCCAGGAGAACCTGATCGCCTACAAGCACACCGTGGACGAGATCGCGAAGATCATCGGCGTGGATTCGCTGGGCTACCTGTCCTGCGAGAACGCCCACAAGCTGGCGGAGAACACCACCGGCTTCTGCACCGCCTGCTTTGACGGCAAGTACCCCTGCACCCCGCCCAAGAAGCCGGACAGGACCCGGTTCGAGCGGGGCGTCGAGGAATAAAGGAGTTTTTGTATGCAGAACAGTCACTCGCGCTCTGAGAGCTACGCGGCCGCGGGCGTGGACATCACCGCCGGCTATAAGGCCGTTGAACTGATGAAAGCACACATCGCCCGCACGAACATCCCCGGCGTGGCGTCGGGCATCGGCGGCTTCGGCGGGCTGTTTGAGCTGGACATGACGGGGCTGACCCGCCCGGTGCTGGTGAGCGGCACCGACGGCGTGGGCACCAAGCTGAAGCTGGCCTTCCTGATGGACCGGCACGACACCGTGGGCATCGACTGCGTGGCCATGTGTGTCAACGACATCGTGTGCTGCGGCGCGAAGCCCCTGATCTTCCTGGACTACATCGCCTGCGGCAAGAACGTGCCGGAGAAGATCGCGCAGATCGTGTCCGGCGTGGCCGAGGGCTGCGTGCAGGCGGGCTGCGCGCTGGTCGGCGGCGAGACCGCCGAGATGCCCGGCTTCTATCCGGTTAACGAGTACGACCTGGCGGGCTTCTCCGTGGGCGTGGTGGAGAAGAGCAAAATCTTCGATTCCACCGCGGTGAAGGCGGGGGACGCGCTGATCGGCCTGCCCTCCTCCGGCGTGCACTCCAACGGCTTTTCGCTGGTGCGCAAGGTGTTCGACGTGGAAAACGGCGGCCTGGACTTCTACTGCGACGACCTGGGCCGCACGCTGGGCGAGGCGCTGCTGGAGCCCACCCGCATCTATGTGAAGCCGGTTTTGAAGCTGGCGGAGACGGTGCAGGTGAAGGCGGCCTCCCACATCACCGGCGGCGGCTTCTACGAGAACATACCGCGCAGCCTGCCCGCGGGGCTGACGGCCTGCATCGACCTGAACAGGATCGGCCCGACGCCGCTGTTTGACCGCATCGCCAGCGCGGGCCACATACCGATCCGGGACATGTACAACACCTTCAACATGGGCATCGGCATGTGCCTGATCGTGCCCGCCGACCAGGCGGACGTGGCCGTGGAGGTGCTCGGCGACTGCGGCGAGGTCGCGCGCATCATCGGCGAGGTCGTGCCCGGCGACGAAAGGGTGGCGCTGGTATGAGAACGCGCATCGCGGTGCTGGTGTCCGGCGGGGGCACCAATCTGCAGGCGCTGATCGACGCCCGGGACCGGGGCGAGCTTCCCGACGGGGAGCTGGCGCTGGTGGTGTCCAACAACGCCGAAGCCTACGCGCTCAGGCGCGCGGAGGCCGCGGGCATCCCCGCGGCGGTGTGCCTGCGCGGCAAGGGCGAGGGCCGGGAGGCCTTCGAGGCCCGGCTGCTGGAAATCCTCGAGGCCAACCACATACAGATGCTGGTGCTGGCCGGGTTCATGGCGATACTCTCCGCCGGTTTTGTGGCCCGCTACCCGGACGCCATCATCAACGTGCACCCGTCGCTGATACCGTCCTTCTGCGGCGAGGGCTTCTACGGCCTGCGCGTGCACCGGGCCGCGCTGGACTACGGCGTGAAGGTGACCGGCGCGACGGTCCACTACGTGAACGAAATCCCCGACGGCGGCAGGATCATCTGCCAGAAGGCCGTCGAGATCAAACCGGGGGACACCCCCGAGACCCTGCAGCGCAGGGTCATGGAGCAGGCGGAGTGGAAGCTCCTGCCTCAGGCCGCCCAGCAGGTGGCCAAGGAATTGAGAAAGAGGAGTGAGGCGTATGTTTAGCGCACAGCAGGCCGTCGGCGCCACCACCTATCCGGGCCGCGGCATCATCATGGGCAAGAGCGCGGACGGCGAGCGGGCCGTGATGGCCTATTTCATCATGGGCCGCAGCGTGAACAGCCGCAACCGGGTGTTCGTGGAGCAGCCCGGCGGCATCCGCACCGAGGCCTTCGACCCGTCGAAGATGGTGGACCCCAGCCTGATCATCTATTCCCCGGTCAGGACCATCGACAACAAGGTGATCGTCACCAACGGCGACCAGACCGACACCGTCTACGACTTCGTCGGCGAGGGCCGCACCTTCGAGGCCGCGCTGATGGAGCGCACCTTCGAGCCCGACGCCCCGAACTTCACGCCCCGCGTGAGCGCCATGGCCACCTTCGCCGATGGCGATTTCAGCCTGGACATGGCCATACTGCGCGCCGGCGACCCCGAGGGCGGCTGCTGCCACCGGGTGTTCTGGAAGTACGAGCGCGTGGCGGCGGGGAAGGGCTATTTCCTGCACACCTATTTGAAGGACGGCAACCCCATCCCCAGCTTCACCGGAGACCCGGAGACCGTGGCCCTGGACGACGGCTCGGCCTTCCAGATCGCCGAGGCGCTTTGGAAGGGCCTGAACGCGGACAACCGGGTCTCGCTGTGGGTCTGCACCCGCGACCTGAACACCGGCAGGACCGACACCGCCATCATCAACGCGAACGCATAACGGAGGGCATATTATGGCACATGAAATCCAACTGAAGTACGGCTGCAACCCCAACCAGAAGCCCTCCCGCATATTCATGGAGGATGGAGATCTGCCGCTGGAGGTCGTGAACGGCCGCCCCGGCTACATCAACTTCCTGGACGCGCTGAACAGCTGGCAGCTGGTCAGTGAGCTGAAGAAGGCCACCGGCATGCCCGCCGCGGCCTCCTTCAAGCACGTGAGCCCCGCCGGCGCGGCGCTGGGCAATCCGCTGACGGACGTGCTGCGCCAGATCTACTTCGTGCCGGCGGACATGGCGCTTTCCCCGCTGGCCTGCGCCTATGCCCGCGCCCGCGGCGCGGACCGCATGTCGTCCTTCGGCGACTTCATCGCGCTGTCCGACGTGTGCGACGCGCCCACGGCGCGGCTCATCCGCCACGAGGTGTCCGACGGCATCATCGCCCCCGGCTACACCGACGAGGCGCTTTCGATCCTGAAGGAGAAGCGCAAGGGCGGCTACAACATCATCAAAATCGACCCCGATTACGTGCCCGAGGAAATCGAGCGCAAGCAGGTGTTCGGCATCACCTTTGAGCAGGGCCGCCAGAGCCTTCTGATCGACGAGGCCATGATCTCAAACGTGGTCACCGCCAACAAGGCCCTCACCGCCGCCCAGAAGCGGGACCTGCTGGTCTCGCTGATCACGCTGAAGTACACGCAGTCCAACTCGGTGTGCTACGTGAAGGACGGCCAGGCCATCGGCGTGGGCGCGGGCCAGCAGAGCCGCATCCACTGCACGCGGCTGGCGGGCGGCAAGGCCGACAACTGGCACCTCAGGCAGCACGAGAAGGTGCTGAACCTGCCTTTCCGCGAGGACGTGGGCCGGCCCGACCGGGACAACGCCATCGACGTGTACATCTCCGAGGACTGGCAGGATGTGCTGGGCGAGGGCCGCTGGGAGCGCCTGTTCACCAAGCGCCCCGAGCCGCTGTCCCGCGAGGAGAAGCGGGCCTACCTGGACACCGTCACCGACGTGGCTCTGGGCAGCGACGCCTTCTTCCCGTTCAGCGACAACATCGAGCGCGCCCACCGCAGCGGCGTCACCTGCATCGCCCAGCCCGGCGGCTCCATCCGCGACGACCTGGTGATCGAGAAGTGCGACGAGTACGGGATTGCCATGGCGTTTACGGGGATCAGGCTGTTCCACCATTGATCCCATGAATATCGAAGAAAACATCCTGAAGAAGCTGTTTGAGAACGTGTACTTCATCACCGGCACGGCCTACGCGGGCAAGTCCACGATGGTTCGGATGCTGGCGGAGAAGTACGGCGGCGTGTTCTGCGGCGAGAACTACCACGACGCGCTGATGGACCTGATCGACCCCGAACGCCAGCCGAACCTGGGGTATTTCCAGACGATGTCCGGCTGGCAGGCGTTCGTATCCCGCACGCCCGAGGCCTACGCCGACTGGATCGAGGGCACGGCCCGGGAGGCCGCGCAGCTGGAGGTCATCGAACTGATTCGCCGCACCGCAGAGGGGCGCAGGTTGTTCGTCGATACGAACATCTCGGTGGACGCGCTGCGGGAAATATCCGGTTATCACCGGGTCGCCGTCATGCTCAGCGACCCGGCGGTGTCCGTCAATCGGTTTTTCGACCGGCCGGACGCCGAAAAGCAGTTCATCTATCAGCAGCTGCTCAACGCGCCGGACCCGGACGCCGCCCTCGCGAACTACCGGGCCATACTGGAGCGGATCAACAGCCCGGAGAACTATCGAAGGCTTGAGGACAGCGGCTTTTTCGTATTGAAGCGGGACGAGGACCGTACCCCGGAGCAGACGCTGGCCATACTGGAAAGACACTTTGAACTTGTGGAGGATGAAACATGAAGCTACTGGTCGTCGGCGGCGGCGGGCGCGAACACGCCATCATCAAAAAGCTGAAGCAGAACCCGGACGTGACGGAGATCGTCGCCCTGCCCGGCAACGCGGGCATCGCGCAGGACGCGAAGTGCGTGAACATCAAGGCCACGGACATCGAGGGCATCACCCAATACGTGAAGCGCAACCCGGTGGACTTCGCCGTGGTCGCGCCGGACGACCCGCTGGCCCTGGGCTGCGTGGACCGGCTGCACGAAATGGACGTGAAGTGCTTCGGCCCGGACGCGAGGGCCGCCCGCATCGAGGCCAGCAAGGTGTTCGCCAAGAACCTGATGAAAAAGTACGGCATTCCCACCGCGGCCTATGAGGTGTTTAAAGACGCCGAAGCGGCGCTGGCGTACGTGAAGCTGTGCGCGCTGCCGGTGGTCATCAAGGCCGACGGCCTGGCGCTGGGCAAGGGCGTCACGATCTGCATGACGCGGGAGGAGGCCGCCGCGGCGGTGAAGGCCTGCATGCTGGACGGGGCCTTCGGCGCGTCCGGCAGCCGCATCGTGGCCGAGGAATATTTGGAGGGCCCGGAGGTCTCGGTGCTGGCCTTCACCGACGGCAAGGTCGTGAAGCCCATGGTCTCCAGCATGGACCACAAGCGGGTGGGGGACGGCGACACCGGCCCCAACACCGGCGGCATGGGCACCATCGCGCCGAACCCCTGCTACACGCCTGAGGTGGCCGGGCGCTGCATGAAGGAAATCTTCCTGCCCACCATCGCCGCCATGAACGCCGAGGGCTGCCCGTTCAAGGGCTGCCTGTACTTCGGCCTGATGGTCACGAAGGACGGCCCGAAGGTCATCGAGTACAACTGCCGCTTCGGCGACCCGGAGACCCAGGTGGTGCTGCCGCTTCTAAAGAGCGACCTGCTCACGATCATGAGGGCCTGCGAGGACGGCACCCTCGCCGACACGCCGGTGGAATTCTCAGACGGCGCGGCCTGCTGCGTGATGCTGGCCTCCGGCGGCTACCCCGGAAAGTACGAGAAGGGCAAGGTTATCGACCTGGGCGACGCGCCGGAGATGGCCGAGCTCTACCACAGCGGTACGGCCTTAAGTGACGATGGCGAGCTGGTCACCGCCGGCGGGCGCGTGCTGGGCGTGTGCTGCACCGCGGGCGACCTGGAGACCGCCATAGACCGGGCATACCGGGCCGCGGATCAGGTGAAGTGGGACGGCATGATCTGCCGCCGGGACATCGGCGCGCGGGCGCTGGGCATTCTGAAAGGAGCAAAATAGAGATGGTCTATCGCGTATACGCTGAAAAGAAGCCCGGCTGCGACCACGAGGCCGCCGCGCTTTACGAGGAGCTTAAATCCTTCCTGGGCATCGGGGGTCTGACGGGCGTTCGCATACTGAACCGCTACGACGTGGAGAACATCGACCCGGCTCTGTTCGAGCAGGCCGTGTCCAACGTGTTCTCCGAGCCGATGGTGGACAATGTGTATCGCGAAATGCCGGAGTACACCGGCGCGATCTTCGCGGCGGAATACCTGCCCGGCCAGTTCGACCAGCGGGCGGACTCCGCGGCCCAGTGCGTGCAGCTGCTGGCCCAGTGCGAGCGCCCCGACGTGCGCACCGCCACCGTGTTCATCCTGGCGGGGGACCTCACCGCCGGGGACATCGAGCGCGTGAAGAAGCACGTGATCAACCCGGTGGAGCGCCGCGAGGCGTCGCTTGCGCCGGTGGATACGCTGAAGACCGCCTACGCCATCCCCACCACGGTTCAGACCATGGAGGGCTTCATCGACTACACCCCGGCGCAGCTTCAGGACTTCATCAAGCGGTACGGCCTGGCCATGGACGCGGCGGACATCGCCTTCTGCCAGACCTATTTCCGGGGCGAGCGCCGCGACCCGACGCTCACCGAGATCCGCATGATCGACACCTACTGGTCCGATCACTGCCGCCACACGACCTTCTTGACGGAGTTGGGGGACGTGACCTTCGAGGACGCCGACGTGGCGGCCGCCTGGCGGCGCTACCTGGCCGCCCGCGACGAGGTGAACCGGGTTAAGCCCGTCTGCCTGATGGATATCGCCACCATCGGCGCGAAGGTGCTGAAGGCGCGGGGCCTGCTCACCGACCTGGACGAGAGCGAGGAGATCAACGCCTGCACCATCAAAATGGACGTGGACGTGCACGGCGAAAAGCAGAAGTGGCTGCTGCTGTTCAAGAACGAGACCCACAACCACCCCACCGAGATCGAGCCCTTCGGCGGCGCGGCCACCTGCATCGGCGGCGCGATCCGCGACCCGCTGTCCGGGCGCGGCTACGTGTACCAGGCCATGCGCGTCACCGGCGCGGCGGACCCCACCCGCAGCGTGGAGGAGACCATCCCCGGCAAGCTGCCCCAGCGCCAGCTGGTGACCACCGCGGCGGCGGGCTATTCGTCCTACGGCAACCAGATCGGCCTGGCCACCGGCCTGGTGGAGGAGATCTACCACGACGGCTACGCCGCCAAGCGCATGGAGATCGGCGCGGTGGTCGGCGCGGTGCCGGCGGACGTGGTCCGGCGCGAGGCGCCCGCCCCCGGCGACGTGGTGATACTGCTGGGCGGCCGCACGGGCCGCGACGGCTGCGGCGGCGCGACCGGCTCCTCCAAGGCCCACACCCTCGAGTCGCTGGAAACCTGCGGCGCGGAGGTCCAGAAGGGCAACGCGCCCGAGGAGCGCAAGCTGCAGCGGCTGTTCCGCAACCCGGACGCCGTGCGCATGATCAAGCGCTGCAACGACTTCGGCGCGGGCGGCGTTTCCGTGGCCATCGGCGAGCTGGCCGACGGCCTGGACATCGACCTGAACGCCGTGCCCCGCAAGTACGAGGGCCTGGACGGCACGGAGCTGGCCATATCCGAATCCCAGGAGCGCATGGCCGTGGTGCTGGCCGCCGGGGACATGGACGCCTTCCGGGCGCTGGCCGACGCGGAGAACCTGGAATCCACGCTGGTGGCGAAGGTCGTAGGTCAGCCGCGGCTGACGATGCGCTGGAACGGCGTGGAGATCGTGAACGTGTCCCGCGAATTCCTGAATTCCAACGGCGCGCCCAAGCGCACCGACGTGCGCGTGGCGGCCCAGGACAAGTCCGACGCCCCCGCGCAGGCCGGCTTTGCCGAGGGCATGCGCGCCATGGCCTCCGACCTGAACCTGTGCTCCCGGCGCGGCCTCTGCGAGCGCTTCGACAGCACCAACGGCGCGTCCAGCCTGCTGATGCCCTTCGGCGGCGTCCGCCAGCTGACGCCGGCGCAGGTCATGGCCTCCCGCATACCGGTGGAGGGCGGCGAGAGCGACACGGCCAGCGTGATGGCCTACGGCTTCGACCCCTTCGTCAGCGAGAAGAGCCCCTGGCGCGGCGCGTACTTAGCGGTGGTGGATTCCATCGCGAAGCTGGTGGCCGCGGGCTGCGGCACGAAGAACGTGCACCTGACCTTCCAGGAGTACTTCGAGCGCATGACCGGCGAATCGGCCTGGGGCAAGCCCCTGTCCGCGCTGTTGGGCGCGCTGGAGGCCCAGCTGGACTTCGGCGCGGCGGCCATCGGCGGCAAGGACAGCATGTCCGGCTCCTTCGAGGACATCCACGTGCCGCCCACGCTGGTCTCCTTCGCGGTGGGCGTGTGCCCGGCGGCGGACATCGCCACCGGCGAGTTCAAGCGGGCGGGCAGCCCCGTCGGTTGGCTGAAGCCCGACTACCGCGATAACGGCACCCCCGACCCGGACAGCCAGAAGGCGCTGTTTGAGAAGGTGGACGGCCTGATCAAGTCCGGCAAGGCCCTGGCCGTCTACGCGGTGGGCATGGGCGGCGCGGCCTCCGCGGCCTTCCGCATGGCCATGGGCAACGGCTTCGGCGTGACCTTTGAAGAAGGCGCCGACCTGTTTGCGCCGCTGTACGGCAGCTTCTTAGTGGAGTTCGCGGAAGCGGACTGCGCCGAGGGCGTCATCGGCCATACCACAAAGGCGCGCGCCTTCGCCCGCGGCGGCGAGGCCGTGGCCGCCGGCGAATTGGAGGCGCTGTACGAGGGACGGCTGAACGAGGTGTTCCCGGCCACGGTGAAAAAGACATACGCGCCGCCGGTCGCGGCCTGCTTCGAGGCGAAGGGCCGCGTGCGGCCCGCCGCGGCCATCGCGAAGCCCCGGGTACTGATCCCGGTGTTCCCCGGCACCAACTGCGAATACGACACGGCCCGGGCCTTCCTGAAGGCCGGCGCGGTGCCGAAGGTCATGGTGATCCGCAACCTGAGCGCCCGGGCGGTGGCCGAGTCGGTGGAGGCCTTCGCGAAGGCCATCGACGAGAGCCAGATCCTGTTCATCCCCGGCGGCTTCTCCGGCGGCGACGAGCCGGACGGCTCCGGCAAGTTCATCACGGCCTTCTTCCGCAACCCGCTGCTTAGGGACAGGGTGCACGCGCTGCTGAACGGGCGCGACGGCCTGATGGGCGGCATCTGCAACGGCTTCCAGGCGCTGATCAAGCTGGGCCTGGTGCCCTACGGCGAGATCCGCGAGGCCAATGAATGCGTGGAGGCCACGCTGACGTTCAACGACATCGGCCGCCACCAGTCCCGCCTGGTGCGCACCCGCGTGGCCAGCAACAAGAGCCCGTGGCTGATGCACACCCGCCCCGGCGACGTGCACGTGGCGCCGGTGTCCCACGGCGAGGGCCGGTTCGTGGCCTCGGACGAGGTGATCGCGCGCCTGATGGCAAACGGCCAGGTGGCCACCCAGTACTGCGACGCGCAGGGCGAGCCCACGATGGACATCCTCTGCAACCCCAACGGCTCCTGCGCCGCCATCGAGGGCATCACCAGCCCGGATGGCCGGGTGTTCGGCAAGATGGCCCACAGCGAGCGCGTGGGCTTCAACGTGGACCTGTACAAAAACGTCCCCGGAAACTACGACAACGGCATGTTCCGGGGGGCGGTGGATTATTTCAGATAAGGTAACTACTTGACATTGCGGGCTGATTCGCTTACAATGAATCTGCCCGCAAGGGCCGAAGGGTGAACACAAGCGCAAGGCGGTTGCTCCTACATCTCCGAGAGGAGGTGAGGACCATGCGACTTACTTTTCACATCGGAAAGTATACCGTCACGATCATCGTGTACGAGCGCAAAAAAAGCAACCGCCACTCTGCCAAGTGACGGCTGTTTTTGTAGTCGTTTGACTACATAGAAAAAGTTGAAACTTGAGGAGCAACCGCGTGCGTGGTTTGCCCTTCGTCTATATTATAATACGGTCCAAAGGCGCTTGTCAAGTTGTTTTGTGTCTGTTTTCTCATTGAGCGCGATTTCCCTGTATCGCTTTAAAGCTGACGGGAAGGGAAGGGCCTGGAGCTGCTCGCGATCGACAGGGGTATAGCCCTCCGGTGAAGTCTCGCAGCTTCCGAGCCGGCCCTGCATGTGCCACACCCGATGGGTGAACACGTGCTTCGCGTCGGGCAGGGGGCGCTCGATCTGAACCCCGGTAAAGCCCATAGCCGCAAGCGCGTCCGCGAGCGCCGGTTCGTCCGGGTGGCCCTCGACGCACACGAATTCGTACAGCCCGCCCAGAAGCCCCTTCGGCCGGCGGCGCACCAGCAGCCGACCGTTCCGATACAGAAGCAGGATCGTCAGGTCCTGCTCCTTTTTGGGCGCGGGCGGCGCTTTTTTCGGGTATTCCAGTGCGGCGTCCTCCTCCAGCGCCCGGCAGTGCCCCGCCACGGGGCAGTCGCCGCAGCGCGGCGACTTCGGCGTGCAGATCGAAGCGCCCAGGTCCATCAGCGCCTGGTTGTAGTCGCCGGGGCGCCGCCGGTCGATGCGCTCGAGGGCGGGCTCCAGCAGGTCGAAGGGCGTCTTCAGCACGTCCTCCCACGCCAGCACCCGGCCCAGCACCCGGGCCTGGTTGCCGTCCAGCGCCGGGGCCGGCTCGCCGTAGGCAATGGAGGCGATGGCATTTGCGGCGTAGGGGCCGACGCCCGGCAGGCGGCGCAGCCCGGCGGCGTCGCCGGGGAACGCGCCGCCCATGTCGCCGGCCACCAGCTTGGCCGCGGCGTGGAGGTTGCGCGCCCGGGAGTAGTAGCCCAGCCCCTCCCACAGCTTCAGCACCGCCTGCTCGTCGGCCTGTGCCAGCGCGAACACGGTGGGGAAGGCCGAGAGGAAGCGGGCGTAGTAGCCCTTCACGGTCTGGGCCTGGGTCTGCTGCAGCATGACCTCCGACAGCCAGATGCGGTAGGGGTCCCGCTCGCCCCGCCAGGGCAGCGCCCGGGCCGCGGCGTTTTCGTCGTACCAGCGCAGCAGATCTTCGGAAAAGGACGTGGACATGGCATGTGCCTCCCACAAGCAACCGGCGCCGTGCGGATCACGCGGCGCCGGTTGGTTTTTTACTGAATGGTCTATTCCGCGGCGACGGCAGCCACCTCTGTGCCCATGGTGGCCTGCACGTCCGCCCAGATCTGGCGCATCCGCGCGGCGTCGGCGTAGGCCATGCCCTCCGGCGCGCTCTCCAGCCACTGGCCGACGGCCAGCGCCCGGTAGTCGTAGCGCCCGTCCTCCGTCTCGTTGCGCCACACGTAGGTGGGCACGTAGACGGGGTTGGTGACGGCGAAGTGGCCGTACTCGGTCTCCTGAATGGTGAACTGGAATATGATGCCGTTGTCGTACTGGCCGTACTGGTCGGACAGCAGGTTGCCCGTCGCGCCCAGGCACAGCGTGCGGTGCACGTTGCCGTCGGCGTCCTTCGATTCCAACCAGGCGGCGGGCTGCACCACGTGGGGGTTGTAGCCGATGATCACGTCCACGCCCCAGTCGTTCAGCTTCTGGGCGATGACCTTCTGGGTGTCGGTGGGCGTGGTTTTGAACATCTCGCCCCAGCTGCAGTAGCAGACGATGATATCGGCGCCGGCGGCGCGGGCGTCCTCGATGTCCTTCTTGGCGTTGGACTTGGAGATCAGGTTGACGCCGTACTGTATGGCCGCCGCGTCGGCGTTCTTTTCGTTGTCGTTCAGGGTTTCGGTGTAGGCCAGGAACGCGACCTTGATGCCGTTGATTTCTTTGATGACCGGGGTCTGCCGCTCCTCGGCGGAGGCAGCCGCGCCCACGTAGGCCATGCCCTCGGTGGCGCAGTTGTTGATGGTGGCCTGCAGCTCGTTGAAGCCGCCGTCCAGCGCGTGGTCGTTGGCCAGCATCAGCATGTCGACGCCGCAGTTTTTCAGCGTGCCGATCAGCGAGGGCGGGGTGACCATGCGGGCGCTGCCCGAGTATTCCGTGGTGCCGCCCAGCGTGCCCTCCACGTCGGCCACGGTGTAGTCGGCGTTTCCGATGATGTCGGCGATGTCCACGAACATGCTGTCAAAGTTGAAGGTATTTCCGTTGACCGCGCAGCGCAGCAGGTTTTGCTGCATGGCGATCTCACCCAGCGAACGGATCGTGGCGCTCCTGGGCTCGGGCGTGGGGGTGGGGGTGGGCACGGGCGTGGGCGTCGGCGTGGCGTCGACGACCTCCGCTTCCGGCGCGACGGTGGGGATCACCTCCACGGCATTGTCTTCACTCCCGAAGGGATGGAACACCGTGACGACCACGACGCCGATGATGACGAGCAGCAGCACCGCCAGCACGGCAAGGCCAAGCGGCGTGATGCGATAGTGACCGACTCGAAGTCCTTTTACCGGTTTATTGGACATATTGCTTACCTCCATGGAACGACTGTGCTTCCAAACGGATAGACCGCCTTTACTATTATAACATACATGGCGGCGGCAGGCAATGCGCAAATGTGATTTTGAAGTATAAATTTTGCAATAATATTTCTATATGTGAATTTCTGTTAATTAAGATTGTGACAAAATTTCAATTTTTTATTCCAAACTGATTGACAGAACGTAATGCATGATGTATGCTTGTAATGGCTTTGAATAGTTATTTCGGGTGGGGTGCGCGTTAGCCCCGCGCCCGGGATGCCTTTGGATGTGTGTTTAAGGTGGGAGAGAATATGGCGACACATGCGATCGGAAAACTGAAATACAACCTCTCGAAGCAGGGCCTGGCGTTCCGCTGGGGAGACGGCGAGGTGCATCGCCTGTTCCAGGGGAAGGACAAGCAGTCCGGCGACGATGATTTTATAATGGAAGACGCGCCTGAGGCCGAGGACGGCTATCAGGACGATTATGATGCCCGGGACGAGGGCTACGCCGACGACGGCTATGATGGCGCGGACGAGGGCTATGACGACAACGGCGGCGACCGCTACGATGACGACGACCGCTACGATGACGACGACCGCTACGCCGATGACGACCGCTACGCCGACGATGACCGATACGACGACGACGGCTACGATGACAACGGTCGCTACGCCGACGACGATCGCTACGCCGACGACGATCGCTACGCCGACGACGGCCGCTACGACGACGGCTACGCCGATGACGACCGCTACGACGGCGATGGCCGCTACGACGACGACGGCTACGACGGCGACGGCGGCGATGACGACGGCTACGACGACGGCTATGACGAAAATGGCGACGGCTACGACGACCGCTATCAGGACGAGGACGCCGGCGACGACGCCTACTATTCCGAGCAGGGCGCGCTGTCGCGCTATGTGGACGAGAACGACTGGGTGACCTATCTGCTGCTGTTCCTGTTCCCGCCGCTGGGCATCTACCTGCTGTGGCGCAGGCAGCGCTTTGACAAGCCCATCCGCTGGGCGATCACCGCGGCCTCGGCCATCTGGTTCGTCGTGGCGCTGATATTGCTGCTGCGCGGCGTGCTGGGCGGCAGCGGCGACAGGAACGTACAGCCCAACATCACCATACCGCCGGCGGAGGTGGAGGTCACCGCCGAGCCGACGGACGCCCCGGCGGCTCCGGAGGCCGAACCCGTGACGGCCATCGATCTGGGCGGCGACGGCGGCGTTGCCGCCGCCGACGACGGCTCCGCGGAGGCGGACGCCGGTGCGGACACGGGCGAGACGGAGCCCGCGCCCTCCCCGACGGCGCTGAGCAGCGCGGGCGTGGTCAGCGCCGACACGGCGGCCTTCGTGTGGAGCCCGGCCACCGGCCTGTATTACCACTCCACCGACACCTGCCCCAGGATCGACGCCGGCGTGAAGTCCACCCGCGTCACCCGGGAGATCGCCGAGAACAGCCGCCACCAGTCGCCCTGCCCGGACTGCATCGGCGGCGGCACGACGGTGATGTACTACGGCACGCTGGGCGGCAAGTACTACCACTCCGATCCCAAGTGCAGCAAGATGCGCAATCCGCTGGAGTACACGAAGACCGCGGCCGAGAACGAGGGCAAGCTGCCCTGCCCGGTGTGCATCCTGAAGACCCAGAGCTCGCTGGATGAGAGCGACGACGTGGTGGCCGTGCTGATCAACGACCAGACGGTGGACAAGAGCGGCATACAGGTGTACGCCACCAAGAACGGCACCTACTTCCACGTGAAGTCCGACTGCAGCGGCATGCAGAACGCCACCAAGGGCCCGCTGAAGAACGCGCTGCTGGCGGGGAAGAAGGCCTGCCCGACCTGCTGCGCCACCGCGGGCACGCTGGTGTACTGCACCAGCGGAGGCAAGTCGTACCACGTGGACAAGAACTGCCAGGGCATGACCAAGGCCAAGCAGGTGACGCTGGCGGAGGCAATGGTGCTCGGCAAGTCCAAGTGCGACGTGTGCATCAAGGGCAGCGTCACGGGGATTGCCGGGGCCGATACCGGCGGCAAGACGGTGAACCTGGGCAACGCCACCGGCGACGACGTGAAGGTGTACGCCACCAAGAACGGCACCTACTACCACACCAACAGCACCTGCAGCGGCATGAAGGACGCCCAGCTGTACACGCTGAAGTCCATGCTGCTGGCCGGCAAGAAGGCCTGCCCGGTGTGCGCCAAGAGCGCCACCACCCAGGTCTACGCCAGCAAGGGCGGCAAGTACTACCACTCCTACGCCACATGCTCGGGCATGACCAACGCCAATGCCGGCACGCTGGCCGAGGCGCTGGCGGCGGGGTTCAAGCGATGCCCGAAGTGCTGGGGCAACACGGCCGCCAACACCAAGGCGGACACCACCGTGGCGGCGGCCGCCAACACGCAGACGGCGAAGGCCGCCGCGAACCAGAAGGAACAGGCGGCGGCGGTGACCACCGTGTCCTCGACCCGCGCCCAGGCGGCCCCGTCGAAGGCCACGGCCAGCAACACCTACGTGTACGCGACGCGCACCAGCCGCTACTACCACCTGAACAGCACCTGCGGCGGCATGACCAACGCCAGCCGCGTATCCCTGAAGACCGCAGCGAAGGCAGGCAAGAAAGCCTGCCCGATCTGCGCTTCCGCGGCCAATAAAACCGTGTACTCCACCTCCACCGGCAAGCACTATCACGTGGCCAGCATCTGCGTGGAGACCGGCATGAAGAACGGCACCAAGCGCACGCTGGCCGAGGCGCTGCTGATGAACCAGACCGCGTGCCAGCACTGCCTGGGCAGCCGTCAGGCCGCCGCGGAGGCCGTGGCCGTGGCCGACGCCGCCAAGAGCGGCAGCGTGGAGAAGGTGGCCGTGGCCCTGGCGGCCCAGCGGGGCAACTCGACCTACAAGTCCGGAACCTCCGGCGTGCGGGTGTACGCCTCGGTGTCCGGCAAATACTACCACACCCGCAGCAGCTGCTCGAACCTGTCCGGCACGCCCAACCGCGTGACGCTGGAGACGGCGCTGAACTACGGCAAGAAGCCCTGCCCGAAGTGCGCCGCGTCGGCCACGCGCAAGGTGTACGTCACCAAGGGCGGCAAGTACTACCACTACAGCAAGAGCGACGCCGGCTCCGGCGCCAAGGAGGGCACGCTGGCGTCGGCGCTGGCCTACGGCTTTGATCCGTGCCCGAACTGCGTGCAGGGCGCGTCCTCCGGCAAGGCGGAGCCGGTCACCACGGCCTTCAAGTCCGGCACGTCCGGCATCAAGGTGTACGCCACCACCGGCAGCAAGTACTACCACGCCAACGCCACCTGCTCCGGCCTCACCGGCGCAAGCCGGGTCTCGCTGGAGACGGCGCTGAACTACGGCAAGAAGGCCTGCCCGGTTTGCCTGTCCGCGGCCAACCAGAAGGTCTACGCGGCGTCGGGCGACTCCCACTACCACTACAGCAAGTCCCACGCGGGCTCCGGCGCCACGGCGGGCACGCTGGCGGCGGCCAGGGCCGTCGGCCTCACCGCCTGCCCGGTGTGTACCACGCTGTCGGCGGGCGCCAGCAGCTTTGACAACGGCGGCGCCGAGAACGCCCCGGTCTCCATCGAGCTGTACGCCGCGCCGGCGGATACCGGCGTGTACGTGGACCTGGCCAGCGCCAACAGCTACTACCACAAGTCCGCCAAGTGCTCCAAGGCCGATTTCTCCGGCGGCGACAAGGTGTCGCTGCTGTACGCGCTGGACTGGGAGTACAAGGCCTGCCCCTACTGCAATCCGCCCACCAGCGCCATACCGGTCTCCACCGAGACCTGACGCGGCGCGCCTGCGCCGCAATCATCGACCCGACGCGCTTCGGGTCGATTTTTTACTTGCAGAAACAGGGCGAATGGTTTACAATATATTATAGATGATTATGCCATGCGCGCCGCACGAGAATCGGCGCGGGGCACAGGAGGGCAGAGATATGGATGTCAGAGCATTGTTCGATCAGAACCGGGAGAGGCTGAACCGCCTGTACGGCGGGGTGGACCAGTTTGAGCGCTACGACCGCCTGGCCGGGACCTTCCGGGCGCAGTTCGGCCGCGAGCCGGAGCTGTTCGTCTCCGCGCCGGGCCGCACCGAGGTGGTGGGCAACCACACCGACCACCAGAACGGCAGGGTGCTGGCCGCCGCCGTGAACCTGGATACCGTGGCCGCCGTCGCGCCGCGTTCGGACAGCCGCGTGGTGCTGTACTCCGAGGGCTTCCCGACGGCCTTCGACGTGGACATCAGCGACGACAGCCCCCGCGAGGCCGAGAAGGAGACCACGCTGTCGCTGATCCGCGGCATCGCGGCCCGCATGAAGCAGCTGAACTACAAGGTGGGCGGCTTCGACGCCAGCGTCACCAGCACCGTGTTCAAGGGCAGCGGCCTGTCCTCGTCGGCGGCCTTCGAGGTCATGCTGGTGGGCGTGTTCGACGCGCTGTACAACGGCGGCGTGGTGCAGGCCCAGGAGAACGCGCGCATCTCCCAGTACGCCGAGAACGTGTACTTCGGCAAGCCCAGCGGCCTGATGGACCAGATGGCCAGCGCCGTGGGCGGGCTGTCGCTGCAGGACTTCGGCGCCGATCCCACGGGCGTGGAGGCCATCGCCTACGACTTCGGGGCGAAGGGCTGCGCCGTGTGCGTGGTCAGCGCCGGCGGCGAGCACGGCAATCTGACCTCGGAGTACGCGGCGATCCCCGCCGAGATGAAGCAGGTGGCCGCGGCCCTGGGCGAGAAGCTGCTTCAGAACGTGACCCCGGAGCGGCTGTTCGAGGCGCTGCCGAAGCTGAAGAACAGGGTCAGCGACCGCGCGATACTGCGCGCGTTCCACTTCGTGGACGACACGAGGCGCGCCGCTGAGGCCGCCGAGGCCCTGAAGCGGGACGACCTGAACGCCTTCTTTGACACGGTGATCCGCGCCGGCGACAGCAGCTGGGAGCTGCTGCAGAACCTGCACGTGGCCACCAGCGACAACCAGGAGATCCCGCTGGCGCTGGAGATGAGCCGCCGGATGCTGGCCGGCCGCGGCGCGTGGCGCAACCACGGCGGCGGGTTCGCGGGGACGATACTGGCCTTCGTGCCCTTCGACCTGCTGGAAACCTACCGCGCCATGATGGACGGCGTGTTCGGCGAGGGCGCCACGACGGTGCTGGCCATACGGCCCGAGGGCGTCGTGAGCCTCAGGTGAGCGCATCATGACTTATAGAACCGAATCCGAAGCGGATACGATGGCGCTGGCGGCGCGCGTCGCGCCGATGCTGGCGGCGGGGGACGCGGTGCTGCTCGAGGGCGATCTGGGCGCGGGAAAGTCGGTGTTCGCCCGGGGCATCGCCCGGGGCATGGGCGTCGAGGGCCCCATGCCGAGCCCCACCTTCACGCTGATGATCCCCTATGAGGCCGCCGGCGGGAAGCTGTATCACTTCGACCTGTACCGCCTCAGCGACCCGGACGAGTATTACGCCGCGGGGCTGGACGAGTTCGTGGGCGGCGACGGCGTGGCGGTGATCGAGTGGCCCGGCATGGCCGAGCTTGACCCAAGGCCCGCGCTCAGAGTGCACCTGGAGCGGGGCGCGGGCGATCTGGCGCGCCGCATACGGATCGAAAACGACGGCGTCGGCGGCTTTGACCCGACGCGGCTGGCGGAATGGAGTGTGGACGATGGCGAATGACGCGCGGATCACGGCGCTGGCGATAGACACCTCCGGCCCCGTGGCGGGCTGCGCGCTGCTGACGGACGGCAAAATCGCCCACCTGACGGTGATGAACCACGGGCTGACCCACTCCGAGACGATCATGCCCGCGGTGGACGCCGCCCTCAGCGCGGCGGGCCTGCGCTGCGAAGACGTGGACGTGTTCGCCGCGGTGGCGGGCCCGGGCTCGTTCACCGGCGTGCGCATCGGCGTGTGCGCGGCCAAGGGCCTTGCCCACGCGGTGGGCAGGCCCTGCGCCGCCGTGCACGCGCTGGAGGCGCTGGCCATGAACTTCTACGGCTTCGACGGGCTGTGCTGCCCGATACTGGACGCCCGGCGGGGCCAGGTGTACTGCGCGGCCTTCGACATGGTCGGGGGCATGCCAGAGCGGGCGCTGGAGGACGCGGCCCAGCCGCTGGAGGAATTCCTGGCGCGGCTGCCGGAGGGCCGGCGGCTGGCGTTTGTGGGAGACGGGGTGAAAGTACATGCCGGGGCCGTCCGGCGGGCGCTGGGCGGGCGCGCGCTGATCGCGCCGGAGAACCTGCGCGACCTGCGCCCCGACGCGGCGTGCCTGCTGGCGGCGGCCCGGCCGGAGACCTGGGTGCCGGCGCAGCAGCTGCGGCCCATCTATCTGCGCGCGCCCCAGGCGGTACGGGAAAGGGAACGGAAGCTGAACAGATGAGTGAGATCACAATGGGGCTGATGAACCTGGGCGACATCGAGGCGGTCCACGCCATCGAGACGGCCTGCTTCAAAACGCCCTGGTCCAAGGAGTCGTTCTACAGGGAGGTCACCGACAACGCCTGCGCCCGGTACGTGGTGCTCCGGGAGGACGGCGTGGCCGTGGCCTACGCCGGGGTCTGGTTCGTGCTGGACGAGGGCCACATCACCAACATCGCCGTGCGCCCGGACCGGCGCGGCCTGGGCTACGGCGAGAAGGTGACAAGGGCGATGATCCAGCTGGCCGCGGACAGCGGCATGAACTGGATGACGCTGGAGGTGCGCCGCTCCAACGTGGCGGCGCAGAACCTGTACCACAAGCTGGGCTTTATCGACGTGGGCTTTCGCAAGCGCTACTATGAAAACAGCGAGGACGCGCTGATCATGGCCCTGGAGCAGCTGCCGGAGGGCCACCCGGAGAACGACCCGATGCTGGTTCGGGAATAACCGAAGGACGCAATACGGAAGAAAACTATGCTGTTTACGATTCTGGAATCGATCCTTGTCGCGATCGCGTGCTGCGCGGCGTCGGTGGACTACGTCCACGCGCTGCAGGCGGGCCGCTATCAGCTGCCGGCCTATCGCCAGTGGCTGACGCGCAACCGGGACCGCATACTGAAGGAAAACGTGCTCTGGGCCTTTGCCGCCGCGGCGATGAAGGCCTACCTGCCGGTGCTGATGTCCATGTTCATCTCCGTCGAGCAGACGCGCCGCGCCATCGCGAACGCGCTGGTGCTTGTGCTGTTCGTGGCGCTGACGGGCTGGGTCACCTGGCGGGATTACAGCCGCCCCAGCAAGCGCCCCTTCGTGGCCACCAAGCGCGTCCGAAGGCTGCTGAGCGTGCTGCTCGCGCTGTGCCTGGTGCTCTCGGCGCTGTTCGCGGTGATGAAGCCCACGGCCATCCCGGTGTACTTCCTGTTCGCGCTGATGCCGTTCATGGTGCTGCTGGCCGCCGCCATCATCAACCCCTACGAGACGCGGCTCAACGCCAGCTTCTTCAAGAGCGCCCGCCGGAAGATCCGCGAGCGCAAGGACCTGATCACCATCGGCGTCACCGGCAGCTACGGCAAGACCAACGTCAAGTTCATACTGCGGGACATGCTGTCCGCCAAATACAACGTGCTGGCCACGCCGGCCAGCTTCAACACGGCCATGGGCGTGTCCCGGGTCATCAACGACCAGCTGAAGCGGGAGCACCAGGTGTTCATCGCGGAGATGGGCGCCACCCACGTGGGCGACATCAAGGAGCTGGTGGACCTGGTGCGCCCGAAGTACGGCATACTCACCAGCATCGGGCCCCGGCACATGGACACCTTCGGCTCCATGGAAAACATCGCCAGCACCAAGTTTGAGCTGATCCAGGGCCTGCCCCGGGAGGGCTTTGCCGTGTTCGGCTCCGGCGACGACTACATCCGGCGGCTGTACGCGCTGTGCCGGCACGACAAGTGCCGCATCGGCCTGGACGGCGACGACGGGGCTTTCATGCGCGCCGAGGGCATCGCCTTCAGCGACAAGGGCACCACCTTCAACATGGTCTGCGCCGACGGGGAGAGCGCGCGCTGCCGCACGCGGCTGTTGGGCACGTACAACGTGAAGAACATACTGCTGGCCGCCGCGCTGGCGCGAAAGCTGGGCCTCTCGATGGAGGAGATCGCCGCGAAGACGAAGGAGCTCACGCCCATCGAGCACCGGCTGCAGCTGACCTCCGGCGAATTCACGATGATCGACGACACGCTGAACGAGGACGCGGACAGCGCCTTTGAGGCCATGCGCGTGATCGCGCAGATGCCCGGCCGCCGCATCGTGGTGACCCCGGGCCTGGGCGAGCAGGGCGGCAAGGAGGCCGACGTGAACTACGCGCTGGGCACCGTGATGGCCGACAGCGCCGACGCGGTGATCCTGGTGGGGCGGCGCGCCTTCACCCGGAGCATCATCCGCGGCATGATGCAGTCCGGCTTCTCCCGCTCCAACCTGCACACCGCCGACGACATGGACGACGCCTCCGAGATCCTCAGCGAGGTCGCCGACGCGGGGGACACCGTGCTGTTTGAAAGCCGGATTCCCGATTACGAGGAGTACAACGCCTGACGGATTGAACGTCCGCCGTCGCGTTCGACTGACAAACAAAACCCCCTAAAGGCGCAGGCCTTTGGGGGGGTTTCTGTCAGTATTGCGCGTCACAGCGACGGCTGTATCATTTTGTAGCCGACGCCGCGGACGGTCTCGATCAGGCTGGCGTCGTCCTGCAGCTTTTGCCGCAGATGCCGGATGTGAACGTCCACGGTGCGGGTTTCGCCGTAGAACTCATAGCCCCAGATGCGATCCAGCAGGAAGTCGCGGGTGAGGACCTTGCCGGCGGAGGAGGCGAGCAGGCGAAGCAGCTCGAACTCCTTCAGCGTCAGCTGCAGCTTTTCACCGTTGCGGAAGGCTTCGTAGTTCTCCGAATCGATGGAAAGCGGGCCGACCCGGATCATGCCGGAGGCGGAATCGTCGGGCCTGCACCTTCTCAAAAGCGCCTTGACGCGCGCCACAAGCTCCCTCACGGAGAAGGGCTTGGTGATGTAGTCGTCCGCGCCCAGCTCGAGGCCGAGGATCTTGTCCACCTCGCTGTCCTTGGCCGTCAGCATGATGATCGGTATGCCGGCGGTCAGGGTATTGTTCTTCAGCCTGCGGCACACCTCGGTGCCCTCCATGTCGGGGAGCATCAGGTCCAGGAGGATGATGGCGGGGGACTGGTTGGCCGCGATGATGCCCTCCGCGGCGGTGGCGGCGGTGATCACGCTGTATCCGGCGGCTTCGAGGTTGAAGGAGAGAAGGTCGAGTATGTTCTGTTCATCGTCGATGCAAAGGATGAGCGGTCTGTCGGACATAGGGACCCTCCTTTCTTGGACATTTTCTTTAATTATATCACAAGAGTTTCCGCGGGGCAACCCAAAGACGGCGGTTCTTCAAAAAAAACTTGTCGGAACGGCCCGCAAAGGCCGCTGATTGCGGGGAATTGCGGCAAAACGCTTGACATGTGACCGATCGTTCGCTATAATACAACGTGACCGATCGTTCGCTTAACGGTCAGGACTATGCGGGAAGCCATGTGAGGATGCGGGCAATGACAATCGACAAAAAGGGCCTCTTCGGGCCGGGACAATTCTATAGGGGCGCGCTGGCCATCGCGGTGCCGATCATGCTGCAGCAGCTGATCCAGAGCCTGGTGTCGCTGATCGACAACTTCATGGTGTCGGGGCTGGGCGACGTGTGCATGTCGGGCGTGAACGTGGCCGGGCAGGTGCTGTTTGTGTTCATGGTGTTCATCAACGCCATCTGCATGTCCGGCGGCATATTCATGACACAGTACTTCGGCGCGGGGGATGCGCGGGGCATGGGTCAGGCGTTTCGCTTCAAGCTGGCGGCGGGGCTGGCGGCCTTCGTGCCGTATCTGCTGGTCTGCCTGGTGTTCCCCAGGCAGGTGCTGTCGCTGATGCTGATCGGCAACACCCAGGCCGACCTGATCCTGGACGAGGCCGTGCAGTACATACGCATCATGTTCTTCATGGGCATACCGATGACGGTGTCCATGTGCATCGCCAGCTCGCTGCGGGATCTGGGCAAGGTGAAGGCGCCGCTGGCGGTCACGGTGGTCGCCACGCTGACCAACACGCTGTTCAACTGGCTGCTGATCTACGGCAACCTGGGCTTTCCGCGGCTGGGCGTTCGGGGCGCGGCCCTGGCCACGGTGATCGCCCGGACGGTGGAGTTTATACTGTTCATCGCGCTGTACATACAGGCAAAGCCCGAGTTCGCGGTGCGCCTGGCCGACTTCATCAAAATCGACGGCAAGCTGTTCCGGGAGATCCTGAAAAAGAGCGCGCTGGTGCTGTTCTGCGAGATGGTGTGGGTGCTGTCCGAGACGGTCACCACGGCCCTCTACAACGGCCGGGGCGGCGCGGACGTCGTGTCCGGCATGGCCTCCAGCTTCGCCATCGCGAACCTGTACTTCGTGGCGTTCGGCGGCGTCTATTCCGCCACCGGCGTCATACTGGGCAAGACCCTGGGCGAGGGCGACCTGGCCCGGGCCCGCCGGGAGAAGACCTGGCTGCTGTCCGGCTCGGCCATGTTCGGCGTGCTGATGGCGCTGTTCGGCTTTGCCACCACGCTGATCGTGCCCGTCGTGTTCGGGCGGCTCAGCGACAGCGCCATACGGATCTGCCGCAGCATGGTTGCCATGATGGCCGTGCTGATGCCGGTATGGGTGTACATGAACACCCAGCAGGCCGTCGCCCGGGCCGGCGGCGACGCGAAGATGGGCGCGTACACCGACGCGGGACTCACGCTGTTCGTGATGCTGCCGATGGTGTTCATACTTGCGCTGTACACCGACGTGGGCCCGGTGGTGATGTACTGCGGCGTGAAGCTGATCGACGCGGTGAAGCTGGTGGTGTTCCACTTCTGGCTGAAGAAGGAGCGCTGGCTGAAGAATCTGACGGTAAAGGCGGGGAACGTATAGAAAATCCTGTCGGAACAACTGAAGAATGGAAACTGAAAACTTAAAACTGAAGAATACAAAGCGAAAACCCTGCCGACACTCGCCGACAGGATTTTCGCTTTGGCGGACCCTAAGGGATTCGAACCCCTGACCTTCTGGTCCGTAGCCAGACGCTCTATCCAGCTGAGCTAAGGGACCATGGCTTCGCTCTCGCAAAGCGCTTAATTATAATACATCCAAGGCGGCGATTTGTCAAGCCCCGGAATGTAAAAAATCGCTGAACGGACGGTGGCGGGTGAAACGGGCATGATCGGGTCGGGATGTGAGGCACTGCGCCAAAAAGTGTTGCCCGCGGGGGAAGGAGGTAGTATAATGGGATGAGATGAATGAGAGCGTTGAGCGTTGGGTTGGGGATGAGAGCGTCATGCTTGAAGCCAACCGCGATGATACAGGCGTGGCGCAATGGGAGGATTGACGATGCGAGGCGGCGGAAGCTATCTCAAGAGCGGCGTGTTCAGGCGGCTGTTTTTGCCCTATGTGCTGATCATCACACTGTTTGTGACGGGCTTTTGCGGCTGGTATCTGTACTCCTATCGCTCCAACTATCGGGAGATGGCCCGGGAGACCTGCTGGCAGCGGGCCAACGCCCTGTGCACCCGGCTGGACCGGCACCTGCTGACGGCCCAGGCCCTGTGCAACGCCATGAACAGCTCCGAGAGCGTGCGGGAGCTGTACCAGAAGGCCTACATCGAAAACGGCACCGTCGATTCGATGCAGCTGTACCGCGCCATCTCCGAGCTCAAGCGCATCAAGGGCACCTCGGGCAGCCTGGACGTGTATTCGATACTGCTGGGCTTTCATGAGGACAACCGGCTGTACGCGCCGGGCACGGTCATATCGCTGAACACGGCCATCGCGGGCCTGGACAGGACGCCCTGGATCGGCGTGGCCAGCGCGGCCGAGCTGCTGGCCCTGCGGGGGGAGACCAACATCACGCTGAACAAGCGCTTTTTGATCTATGCCGACGCCTACAGCGGGCGGGTGGGCGGCTCGGCCAAGGGCGTCTCCCTGGTGCTGATCGACCTTTCCGCGCTGGATGAGATACTGGACGACGCCCGCCAGAGCTTCAGCGGGGCGGAGCTGTCCCGGTATTCCGAGGTGCTGGACGCCGTCGGGACCCTGGATGGTCCGGGGGAGATCTTTGAGGTCGCAAGCCTGGTGGGCGGCGGCATACGATACCGGCTGCAGCTGGCGCCCGACGCCCTGGCGGTGCCCTTCCGGATGGCGGCGCTGACGCCGGTGCTGGGCATGGCGCTGCTGGGCGCGGCGTTCATATTCATCGCCTACCGCTACACGCGCAGCCGGTACCGGCCCATCGGCGAGCTTTCGCGGATGGTGGAGCGGGAGCCGGGCGGCGCGGACGAGATGGGCGACATCCTGAAGAGCATCGCCGATCTGATCGGCGAGCGCAACGGCTATCGGGAGCGCATGATCACCATATCCCCCTACGCCAGCCAGGGCGCGCTGCACCAGCTGCTCAACGGCAGCGTGCGGCAGGCGCAGATGGAGGTACTGCGGGAGGAGCAGTTCTGGGAGCTGCGCCGGAGCTGCTTCGCCGTGGGCATTGTGAACCTGGCGGCCCTGGGTCCCCGGGCGGCCTCGGAGCAGCGCAGGCTGGACGCCCGGGCGCTGGCGGCCCACGCCTGCCAGGCCTTTGCAAACGAGGAGCGGGCCGTGGCCTGCATTCCCCGGGACATTTCGACGCTGGTGGTGGTGGTGAACAGCGACGACGCCGCGGAAATCGAGAATGTGTTTTACGACATGCTCAAGCGCATCGAGGAGGCGCTGGACGACGCGCAGATCGCCGTCACCATCGGCGTGAGCGCCCCGCGAACGGAGCTGGAGCGCCTGCGGGACGCCTGCGACGAGGCGGAGCGCGCGCTGGGCATGATGCTCACCGGCGGCCGCGGCAGCGTGTACTTCGAGGACAAGGACGTCGAGGCCGCCCGCAGGGACTACGAATTCCCCCGGGACGCCCAGCGGCGCATCACCGCGGGCCTTCGGGAGGGCAGCCTGGCGGACCTGAACGCCTTCATGGACAGTCTCTGGGAGGCCAACTTCCACCGGGCGGCGCTGACGCCGGAGGCGACCCGACAGCTGGTGGACGAGCTGCACAGCGCCATCAGCGGCGCGCTGCGGGATGTCAGCGAGCAGAGCACCACCCACGTGCGGGTGGAGCGCGCGCCCCAGCCGGCGACCATCGAGGAGATATTCGACTACTACCGCGGCCTGCTGGCCGAGGCCATGCGTACCTGCCAGAGCGAGGTCATGGGCGAGGGGAACCCCGCGGCGCTGGAGCAGGAGATCTGCGACTACATCAACGCGAACCTGATGAATCCGGACCTGTCGCTGGCGGGCGTGGCCGATCACTTCGGCGTGTCCGGGAAGCTGGTGGGCAGCGTGTGCAAGGCCGCCTTCGGCAAGACCTATCTGCAATACGTGCGGGACTGCCAGATCCACGAGGCGGCCCGGCTGCTGGAGCAGACCGACCTGTCCCTGGAGGAGATCGCCGGGCGCTGCGGCTTTGCCAACCTTCTGACCTTCCGCCGCAACTTCAAGGCCGTCATGAACATGAATCCCAGCGATTTCAGGAAGTAGCCGCCCCCCCCTGCAATACCGCGTTTTCCCGCCGGGAAGCATCAAAAAATGCCGTGGAAAGAATTGATGCTTGCCCGGCGGGCGCTTTTATTTTATTATTTTATCAGCGATATGACATAAGGACGGCCCCAAAGGCTGTGAAGAATAACGAAAACGGCGCGAATGGCGCCCGAGTTTCACGAGGGAGGGCGAGGGCTTGAATAGGCGTGCAAATGAAGCGGGCTCGACGGTCGTATACATGGCCCGCCATCCGCTGCGCAAAAAGTTCGTGCGGGACTGGCGGCTGCTTTTGATGTTCCTGCCCGTGCTCATCTACTACCTGGTGTTCTGCTATCTGCCGATGGTGGGCATCGTGATGGGCTTTGAGGACTTCAGGATGGGCAGCGGCTTTGCCGGGCTGTTCACAAGCAAGTGGGTCGGGCTTCAGTGGTTCAAGCAGTTTTTCAGCTCGGTGTTCGCCTGGCGGCTGATCCGCAACACCTTCCTGCTGTCCTTCTACTCGCTGATCTTCGGCTTCCCGATTCCGATCATATTCGCCATCGCCATCACCCAGCTGCGCGCCAAGCGCTTCGGCAAGGTGGCCCAGGTGATCACCTATCTGCCCTACTTCATCTCCACCGTGGTGGTGGTGGGCATGATGACCAACTTCCTGTCGCCGTCCTCGGGCATCATCAACCAGATGATCGTGCGCATGGGCGGCAAGGCCGTGAACTTCATGTCCGACCCCCACTGGTTCCGCCGGCTGTACGTGATCTCCGGCTCCTGGCAGACCTTCGGCTTCAACTCCATCATATTCGTGGCGGCCATCATGGGCATCGACCCGGAGCTGTACGAGGCCATGAACGTGGACGGCGCGTCCCGCTGGCAGAAGATCATCCACCTGGTGCTGCCGATGATCTCCGAGACGATCATACTGCTGCTCATCATGACGCTGGGCAACCTGCTGAACGTGGGCTTCGAGAAGGTCTACCTGATGTATTCGCCCGCGGTGTACGAGACCGGCGACGTCATCTCCACCTACGTCTATCGCCAGGGCATTGAGAATCACAGCTACGGCTACGCCTCGGCCGTCGGCCTGTTCTATTCCGCGGTGGGCTTCGTGTTCGTGGTGACCTCCAACTGGCTGTCCCGCCGGATGACCGGCTCCTCGCTGTGGTGAGGGCGGCCCGGAATGACGAGAGGGGGATGATTGTATGATGCTGAAAGCCGCGCGGGGCGCCAAGCCCGATTCCTTCCGCACCGAGAGCGCGGGAGACAAGGTGCTGGACATCATCATCTGGGCGCTGGTGCTGTTCGCCGTGATCATCACGCTGTATCCGTTCCTCTACGTGGTGTCGGTGTCCATCTCCGACGGCGCGGCGGTGGCCCGGGGCGACGTGCTGCTGCTGCCCAAGGGCTTTTCGCTGGACGCCTTCGGCATGGTGACCAAGTACAAGCAGTTGTGGACCAGCTATGGCAACACCTTCATCTACACCGTGTTCGGCACCATCGCCAACGTGATCTTCACCTGCCTGGGCGCGTACCCGCTGTCGAAGAAGCACTTCTTCCTGCGCCGCCCGCTGAACTTCTTCGTGGTGTTCACGATGTACTTCTCCGGCGGCCTGATTCCCACCTACATGGTGGTCACCGGCCTGGGCCTGTACAACAGCCGCTTCGCGATGATACTGCCGGTGCTGGTCAGCACCTACAACATGATGATCTGCCGCAGCGCCATGTCCCGCGTGCCCAGCGACCTGTTTGAAAACGCCTCGCTGGACGGCGCCTCCGACTTCTACATGATGCTGCACATCGCCGTGCCGCTGATCAAGCCCACGCTGGCGGTGTTGACGCTGTACTACGCGGTGGCCCGCTACAACGATTTCTTCAACGCCATGCTGTACCTGGGCGACGCGGCCCTGCAGCCCCTGCAGATGTTCCTGCGGCGCGTGCTGATACTGTCCTCCAGCGAGATCCTCCAGCAGGCGGGCACCACCGGCGCGGCCGCGGCGGCCCAGAACACGCTGAAGATCCGCTACGTGTGCATCGTGCTGGCCGCCATACCGATCTTCACCATCACCCCCTTCGTGCAGAAATACCTGATCGCGGGCACGATGCTGGGCGCGGTGAAGGGCTGATTCCGTCCGGCGCGCGCCGAACGACAAACGTGGTTGTAACGCGAAAGCGTTCACAAATATGAAAGGAGATACCGTCATGAAGAAGATTACCCGTGTTCTGTCCCTGGCGCTGGCGCTGATGCTGGCCCTGTGCGCTGTCGGCTTTGCCGAGAGCCTGAACCTTGCCGAGCTGCCCCTCACCACCGAGGAGGGCGCCGCGGTGAGCATTCTGGCCATGAACTCCTGGTATTCCACCGTCGACCTGTCCGACGCGACCCTGCTGAACGAGATCGCCAGCCGCGCGGGCGTCACCATCAACTGGAACCTGATCGACCCCACCGTGTACTCCGACTCCGTCAGCCCCATGCTGGCCGCCGGCCAGGACCTGCCGGACATCCTGCAGATGCCCGACCTGGACCTGAACATGGATTACCTGTCCTCCGGCATGCTGGAGCCCCTGGACACGCACTTTGACATCATGCCCAACTACGTGGCCTTCCTGGAGAAGTATCCGAACATCAAGGCCATGCTGACCGCCGTGGACGGCCACATCTACTATGTGCCCCAGACCGTGGTCACCAACAACTACCAGCCCGTGATGATGCTGAACATGCCCTGGCTGGAGAAGCTGGGCCTGGAAGCGCCCACCACGCTGGATGACTTCGTGGCCTACCTGCGCGCCATCAAGGACGCCGACATGAACGGCAACGGCGAGGCCGACGAAGTGCCCATGTCCGTCATGAGCGCCTTCCTGCCCTACATGTTCGGCCCGGCCTTCGGCCTGGACCTGGTGTCCGGCTTCTACGCCGACGACGAGGGCGTGGTGCACTACGCCGCCTACGAGAAGGAAGCCTACAAGGCCTACCTGACCTTCCTGCACGGCCTGTATGAGGAAGGCCTGCTGGAGACCGAGTTCACCTCCCTGAACCGCGACCAGATCACCGCCCGCTGCGCCAACGACCAGACCGGCGCCACCTACGACTACTCCTGGCAGATGAGCACGCTGTACAGCGCCCAGTATCCGAACTACGACGGCACCGTGGGCATCATCGCCGGCGCCGCGCCGCTGTCCGGCGAGCACGCGGGCTTCTACGTGGGCCGCAACCCCGTCAGCTCCGTGTTCGGCATCAACGCCAAGGCCAACAACATCGAGCTGGCCGTCAAGTTCCTGGACTACGCCATGTCCGAGGAGGCCCAGGACCTGTACGTCTGGGGCATGGAAGGCCTGACCTATGAGGTGGACGCGGACGGCAACCGTCACTATCTGCCCCGCTGCACCGAGGACACCATCTGGTACCAGGGCCTGGGCATCAACGCGCCCAACATGCCCTCTCAGCAGTCCACGCCCGCGACCGACGTGCTGCTGGCCGACTGGCACGTGCAGAACGACCGCACCTTTGAGGAGCCCTACATCCGCGCGCCCTTCCCGACGGTGTATTCCACCCCGGACGAGGCCGCTGTGAGCAGCATGTACATGGTCGACATCGACACCTATGTCAACGAGCGCGCCGTCGCCTTCATCAGCGGCTACGCCGACATCGAGGCCGAGTTCGATTCCTACATCGCCACGCTGGAGTCCATGCAGATCGGCGAGCTGCTGAAGGTCCGCCAGGCCCAGTATGACCGCTACCTGGCTTCCCTGAAATAAACAAACCCATTCGACAATCCTTCCTTGGGCCGCCGCGCTTCGCGGCGGCCCGGTTGCGTTGATTCGATCAGAGGAGGACGGAGGATATGTTCGTCATTTCAAAGGACGGCACCGGCGATTTCACCAATATCCAGGCCGCCGTCGACGCCATCCCCGGCGGCGGACGGGCGCCGGCGCTGCTGCTGGTGCGCCCGGGGGAGTACCGCGAGCGCGTGGTGGTGGACAAGGACAACGTGCGCATCGTGGGGGAGAGCGCCGGGCAGACCGTGCTGACCCACTCGGCCTGCGCGAAGGACACCTTTCCGGACGGCACGCCGCGGGGGACCTTCCTGTCCTTCACGCTGCTGGTCACCGGCAACAATGTGACCGTGGAGAACCTGACCGTGCGCAACGACGCCGGCGACGGCCATGACGCGGGCCAGGCCGTGGCGGTGTACGCCGCGGGGGACCGGGGCGTCTGGCGGAACTGCAAATTCATCGCCCATCAGGACACGCTGTTCTGCGGCCCCCTGATGCCGAAGATCGAACGCGACATCGCGCCCAGGCGCGGCAGCGCCGACTGCGTGGCGGAGGTGGGGGACTGCCCGCCCACCCGCGCCCGGCAGTACTTCGAGGACTGCTTCATTCGCGGCGACGTGGACTTCGTGTTCGGCCCCTACCGCTGCTGGTTCGAGCGGTGCACGCTGTTCATGGGCCCGGGCGGCGGCTGGTACACCGCGGCCAACACCCCCGAGGCCCAGCCCTACGGCCTGGTGTTCCACCGCTGCAGGCTCACCGGCGCTTGCCCGCCCGGCGCGGGCAAGCTGGGCCGGCCCTGGCGCGCCTTTGCCCGCACGCTGTTTCTTCAGTGCGACATGGACGCCTGCGTGTCGCCCGCCGGCTTTGAGGACTGGGACGAAAAGCGCAAAATCACCGGGCGCTGCGGCGAGTGGGGCACGACGGGGGCCCGGGCGGACCTGTCCGCGCGCCACCCCGCCGAGGCGCGGCTGACCGACTGGGAGGCCGAGGCGGTGACGCTCCAGGACGTGCTGTCCGGCTGGGACGGCTGGCGGCCCGACCGGCCCGGTGTCACCTGGTACCTGTGCGGCGATTCCACGATGGCCGACTACCCGGCCCGGCGCGCCCCGATGACCGGCTGGGGCCAGGCGCTGCAGGCGTTTCTGCCGGCGGATGAATTCGTCCAGAACTGCGCCGTGAACGGGCGCTCCAGCAAGAGCTTCATCGACGAGGGGCGGCTGAGCGCCATCGAGCCCTGCCTGCGCCCCGGGGACAGGCTGGTGATCTCGTTCGGCCACAACGACGAAAAGGACGACCCGAAGCGCCACACCGACCCCGAAAACACCTACCCGGCGCACCTGGCGCAATACGTGGAGGCCGCCCGGCGGCACGGGGCGCAACCCATACTGGCCACGTCCGTGGCCCGGCGGCTGTTCGACGGCGAAGGCCGGGTCGTGCCCACCCACGGCGGCTACCCCGACGCCATGCGCGCTTGTGCCGCGCGGGTGGGCGTACCGCTTGTCGACCTGGAGGCCGGGACCACCGCGCTGCTGGCCCGGCTGGGGGAGGCGGGCAGCCGGGCGCTGTTCTGCCACGTGCCCGCGGGCCATCCCAACTACCCGGAGGGCGCGGCGGACGACAGCCACCTGCACCGCCGGGGCGCCCTCGCCGTCGCGAAGCTGTTTATGGAGCTGCTGAATGGCGACGCGTCCGAGGCCCCGAAGCCGGTGGGGGCGGCGGCGGACGTGGCGCGGCTTCTGAACTCGGAGGACGCGGCGGCGGAGGCCGGCGCTTCGGATTTGATGCCAACGCAAGACAAAGGAGGTCCCGCTCTATGACGCAATACACGCTGGCCGACCGGGCGCGCGCCTTCGCGGCGCGGCTGTACCGGGAGGATGTGAACATGCACGGCTTCATGCTGTCGGTGGACGGCGTTGAGGCGGTCCGGGGGGTCTACGCGCCCTTCCGGCTGGACCGGCCCCACCGCATGTACTCCGTCAGCAAGACCATGACCGCCATCGCCATCGGCATGCTGGCGGAGGACGGAAAGCTGAGCCTGGACGATGCCATCGCCCGCTATTTTGAAGACTGGATGCCCGAGAACCCCAGCCCGTGGCTTTCGGCGCTGACGATAAGGGACATGCTGCGCATGGCGACCTGCTATCCGAACGCCACCTACCGGGAGGGCGTGGATGAATGCTGGGCCAGGACGTTCTTCACCGCCGCGCCCACCCACGCCCCGGGCACGGTGTTCCACTACGACACCTCCTGCTCCCAGGTGCTGGCGGAGCTGGTGGCGCGGCTCAGCGGGGCCCAGGTGATGGACTTTCTGAACGCCCGGCTGTTTGCCCCCCTGGGCCTGACGGGGGAGCGGTACTGGCTGAAGGACCCGTCGGGCTGCTGCCAGGGCGGCACGGGGCTGTGCATGTCCCTGGAGGAGCTGCACGCCGTGACCCAGTGCCTGATGGACGGCGGCCGGGGCGTCGTGCCCGGCTGGTTTACCGGGCAGATGGGGAAAAAGCACATCGACACGCTCCACCGGCTCAACCCGGAGGAGCGCCTGGGCTACGGCTGGCAGTGCTGGCGCACCCGGGCGGGCTGGAGTATGTACGGCCTGGGCGGGCAGCTGGCGGTGGTGTGCCCTGAAAAGCGGGCGCTGCTGACCACGATCGCCGACACGGGCCTGGACGGCTACGGCGTGCAGCGCATCTACGACGCCTTCTTCGAGGAGATCTACCCCCATATCGGTGAGAAGCCTGTGGAGCCGGTGACGCTGGCGCTTCAGAACCGCCCGCTGGACAACGACGCCGCCTTCGCCGTGGCGCGCGCGGGGGAATACCGGTTCCCGGAGGGCAACGCCCTGGGGCTCAGGCGGCTCAGCCTGTCGGACGGCTTTCTGCGCTACGAGAACGCCCGGGGGAGCATCGAGCTGCCCTTTATGCCGGGCGCGGACATCGAAGCGCCCTACCCCGGCTGGCCCGGGGTGCCCGCCATCGTCAAGTCCGGCTGGGCCGCGCCGGGGCTGCTGCGGCTGCGGGTCCACGCCGCGGGCGACGCGCCCTGCGGCTTCGACATGCTGCTGTGCTTCACCGCGGACGGCGTCACCGTGCAGGCCAGGCGCTCCTACGACCCCCTGACGGCGGACTACGACGGCGTGACCGCGTCGGTGTGACGAACCATTAAATTCCCGCGAACCCGTTGTAATTCCGCATCGCCTGTGATAGTATAATGTTAATTTTCGCTTTGACAGAGCATGTTTGAGGAGAGTGTGGCTTTTATGGAAAAGATGCTTCGTGAAATTCGCGAGCGCGTGCTGAACAACATCGAGGAGGCCCGCGCGACCTCCGCGCTGGAGCAGATTCGCGTGGGCGTGCTGGGCAAGAAGGGCGAGCTCACCGCGCTGCTGCGCGGCATGGGCAAGCTGCCGCCGGAGGAGCGGCCGAAGATGGGCCAGCTGGTCAACGACGTGCGCGCCGCGCTGGAGGACAGGCTGGAGGCGCGGGCCAAGGAGCTGGCGGAGAGGGAAAAGGCCGCGCGGCTCGCCGCCGAGGCCATCGACGTCACCCTGCCCGGCCCCGCGCGCAGCGCCGGATCGCTGCACCCGATGAACATCGCTCTTTCAAAGATGGTGGAGATCTTCGTTGGCATGGGCTACGAGGTGGTGGAAGGGCCCGAGGTGGAGTATGACCACTACAACTTCGAGCTTCTGAACCTGCCCAAGAACCATCCGGCCCGCGACGCCCAGGACACGTTCTACGTGGACGACAACATCGTGCTGCGCACCCACACGTCCCCGGTGCAGGCCCGCATCATGACCACCCGCAAGCCGCCCATCCGCGTGATCTGCCCCGGCCGGGTGTACCGCGCCGACGAGGCGGACGCCACCCACAGCCCGGTGTTCCACCAGATGGAGGGCCTGGTGATCGACGAGAACATCACCATGGGCGATCTGAAGGGCACCCTGGACGAGTTCGCCCGCCAGATGTACGGCGAGGGCATACGCACCCGCTTCCGCCCGTCCTTCTTCCCGTTCACGGAGCCCTCCGCCGAGGTGGACCTGACCTGTGCCAACTGCAAGGGCGAGGGCTGCCGCATGTGCAAGGGCACCGGCTGGATCGAGGTGCTGGGCGCGGGCATGGTGAACCCGAAGGTGCTTGAGATGTGCGGCATCGACAGCAAAAAGTATTCCGGCTTTGCCTTCGGCATGGGCGTGGAGCGCATCGCCCTGCTGAAGTACAACATACCGAATCTGCGGTACCTGTACGAAAACGACCTGCGGTTCCTGACGCAGTATCGATAAAGGGGAGGCGTTGAATCATGAAAGTGCCAATGAAATGGCTGAAGGAATATGTGGACATCCACATGACCGCGGAGGAATACGCCTCCCGCATGGTGATGACCGGCACCGGCGTCGAGGGCGTCGACAAGACCGGCGCGCAGTTCGACAACGTGGTCGTGGGCTACGTGGTGTCCTGCGTCGATCACCCGAATTCCGACCACCTGCACCTGTGCATGGTGGACGTGGGCCAGGCGGAGCCGATCCAGATCGTCTGCGGCGCGCCCAACGTGCACGCGGGCATGCGGGTGGCTGCGGCGCTGGACGGCGCGCACCTGCCAGGCGGCAAGATCAAAAAGAGCAAGATGCGCGGCGAGGTGTCCTGCGGCATGCTGTGCTCCGGCCCGGAGCTGGACGTGCCGGCGGGGCTGTACCCCAACATCGGGGACGCGGGCATCATCGAGATCTTCGAGGACGTGAAGCCCGGCACCGACGTGAAAGAGGTGTTCGGCCTGGGCGACGACATCGTGGACTTCGAGATACTGGCCAACCGCCCCGACTGCCTGAGCGTATGGGGCCTGGCCCGCGAGTCGTCCGCCGTGCTGGAGGAGCATTTCGTGATGCCGGAGATCGCCGTCGAGGAGACGGGCGCGGGCACGTTTGACGACTACGCGAAGGTGCAGGTGCTGGACGACGAGACCTGCCCGCGCTACTGCGCCCGGGTCATCACCGACGTGAAGATCGGCCCGTCCCCGAAGTGGATGCGGGAATACCTGTACGGCGCGGGCGTGCGGCCCATCAACAACATCGTGGACATCACCAACTTCGTGATGCTGGAGACCGGCCACCCGATGCACGCCTTCGACCTGTCCAAGGTGAAGGACCAGACCATCGTGGTGCGCCGCGCCCATCCCGGCGAGCACCTGACCACGCTGGACGGCAAGGAGCACGTGCTGGACGAGAGCATGCTGGTCATCGCGGACAAGCAGAACGCCACGGGCCTTGCCGGCATCATGGGCGGCGAGGAATCGGAGATCGTGGAAGACACCTCCAGCGTGCTGTTTGAGTGCGCGGCCTTCGAGCGGGCCAACAACCGCGTCACCGCCAGGAAGCTGGGCATTCGCACCGAGTCCTCCGGGCGCTTCGAGAAGGGCGTGTGCGCCGATACTGCCATGGAGGCGCTGGAGCGCGCCTGCATGCTGGTGAACATGCTGGAGTGCGGCAGGGTCGTGCCCGGCGCGTTCGACCACTACCCGAACCCCAAGCCGCCGGTGGAGATCGACGCCGAGGTGGGCCGCATCTGCCGCAGGATCGGCGTGGACGTGCCCGGCGAGGTCATGGAGGACATACTGAACCGGCTGTACATCGACACGACGCTGGTGGACGGAAAGCTGCTGCACTGCGAGGTGCCCGCCTTCCGCCAGGACATGGAGACCGACGCGGACGTCAGCGAAGAAGTGCTGCGCATGTACGGCTACGACCACATCCCCAGCACCCTGATGAACGGCGTGACCATGGCGGGCCGCCGCAACGCGCACACCGCGTTCTCCGACCGGGTGAAGGCGGCGCTGGTGGGCATGGGCCTGTACGAGGTGCTGAACTACTCCTTCATCAGCCCGCGCTGGATCGACAGCCTGGGCCTGGCGTCGGACGACGCGCGTCGCAACGCCGTGGTGCTGCGCAACCCGCTGGGCGAGGATACCAGCGTGATGCGCACCTCGCTGGTGCCCAGCATGCTGAACACCGTGGCGGCCAATCTGAACCGGGGCAACGCCGACGGCATGCTGTTTGAGCTGTCCAAGGTGTTCGCGCCCACGGGCGTGGCCGGCGAGCTGCCGGAGGAGAGGCTGTCGCTGTGCGTCGGCGCGTTCGGCGAGGGCGTGGACTTCTACACCGTGAAGAACATCGTTGTGTGGCTGCTGGCGAAGTTCGGCGTTGCCGCGCAGATCGAGGCCGCGGGCGACGCCTACTACCATCCGGGCCGCAAGGCCGAGATGCGCGCGGACGGCGTGAAGCTGGCGGCGCTGGGCGAGATCCACCCGGACGTGGCGGAGCGCTTTGACATCAAGGGCCGCGTGTACGTGGCCGAGGTGGACCTGGACGCGCTGATGCCGCTGGAGAAGGATTTCTACGGCATAAAGCCCCTGCCCAAGTTCCCGTCGGTCAGCCGCGACATCGCCGTCGTGGTGGACGAGAATGTCGGCGCGGGCACGATGATGGATGCCATCCGCAAGGCCGCGGCCAAGACGCTGGAGGACGTGAAGCTGTTCGACATCTACCGCGGCGACAAGCTGGGCAAGGGCAAAAAGTCCGTGGCCTACGCCATCACGCTGCGCGCCCCCGACCGCACCCTGACCGACGAGGAGATCAACGCCACGATGGACAAGGTGCTCAAAGCGCTGGGCGAGTTCGGCGCGGAGCTGAGGGCGTAAATGATGAAGGGGAACGATGCTGTCGTTCCCCTTCATCTGTACTATCTGTCGGTTCCGAACAGGTTTTCGTAATCCTGCAGTTCGTGGTATATGTCTTCTATCCATTATTCTCTATACTTTCAACACTCCGTCATGACACATTGGAGGAAAGACGATGTTGGATCATATCTGGACAGAGATGCTCGAGGCGGCGGCGGCTGTGCGCCGGGGGCGGGCGGTCTCCGATTATGTCAGCTGCGGCGAGGTGGCCGCGGCGGTGCGGTCGAAGTCAGGAAGAATCTACACCGGCGTGTGCGTGGACACCTGCTCCACGCTGGGCGTCTGCGCCGAGCGCAACGCCATATTCAACATGCTGACCAACGGCGAGCATCAAATCGACCGGGTGCTGGCGGTGATGCCGGACGGCAAAAGCGGCGCGCCCTGCGGGGCCTGCCGCGAGCTGATGGTCCAGCTGATGCCAAACGATTATCCCTCCGTTCGCATACTGATGGACAACGAGACGGGCCGGGAGATGACGCTGGGCGAACTGACGCCTGAATGGTGGATACAGCCGGGCGTCGCGAAGCGCTGAGACTGTACAAACAAACCCAAAGGCAATTCCTGCGCGCAGGAATTGCCTTTGGGTTTGTTTGTCTGCCGTTTTACACCTCCGCCAGCGCCTCCCAACTGCGCTTTTCGCCCTCCTCGCGGAACTGGTTGGCGTAGAGCGTGTAGTAATAGCCCTTTTGCTTCAGAAGCTCCGCGTGGGTGCCCTGTTCGGTGATTTTGCCGTCGCGGATCACGAGGATCAGATCGGCGCTGCGCACGGTGGACAGCCGGTGGGCGATGATGAAGCTGGTGCGGCCGGTGAGGGCCACCGAGATGGCGGCCTGCAGCTTCTGCTCGGTCTGGGTGTCCACGGAGCTGGTGGCCTCGTCCAATACGAATATCGCGGGCTTGGCGATCAGCGCCCGGGCAAAGGAGATCAGCTGCTTCTGGCCGGTGGACAGTCGGTTGCCGCCCTCGCCGACCTCGGTGTCGTAGCCCTTCTCCAGCTTCAGTATGAAGTCCTCCGCGTCCACGGCGCGGCAGGCGGCTTCGATCTCCCGGTCGGTGGCGTCCAGCCGCCCGAACCGTATGTTCTCGCGGATGGTGCCGGAGAACAGGTGGGGCTGCTGCAGCACGTAGCCCAGGTGGTCCTGAAGCCACAGTATGCTGCGCTGCCTGTAGTCCACGCCGTCGATGCGGATCACGCCGGAGGTGGGCTCGTAGAAGCGGCACACCAGGTTCACGATGGTGCTCTTGCCGCTGCCGGTCTCGCCCACCAGCGCCACGGTCTGGCCCGCCTTCACCTTCAGGCAGAAGTCGTCCAGCACCTCCTCGCCGGTGGAATAGTGGAAGGACACGTGGTCGAATTCGATGTCGCCGCGGATGTCCGGCCAGTTCTCCCGCTTCGGGTTGAAGCTGTCGCCGAACTGCTCGACGACCTCGGGCGTGTCGAAGATCTCCGGCTCGGTCTCCAGCATGCTCACCACGCGCTCGGCGGCGGCCTGGCTGGACTGCAGGTCCGCGAATATCCGCGCGATGCTGCTGATGGGCTCGAATATGCCGGTGGAGTACTGCACGAAGGCCGCCAGCGTGCCCACGGTCACCCAGCCCTTCGCGCTGAACACTTCGGCGCCGCCCCGCCGCAGCACCATGGCCGTGGCGACGGAGCCCAGGGAGATCACGATGGGGTAGAACAGCGCGCTGAGCACCGCCGCCCGTATCGACGAGGAGCGCATCTTGCCGGTCAGCACCGAGAACTCCTGGCAGTTGGCCGCCTCGCGCACCAGCGTCTTGCTGGTCTTGGCGCCCATGATGCCCTCGTTGAACGCGCCGGTGATCTGGGAGTTGGTCTTGCGCACCTCGCGGTAGCTGGAGAGTATACGCTTCTGGAACCAGATGGCGGCCACCGCGATCACCGGCATCACGCTGAGCACCAACAGCGCCATGCGCACGTCGAGCATCAGCATCGCCACGGTGGTGATCAGTATGTAGAAGCCGGACCAGAACAGGTCCACCAGGCCCCAGGCCACGGTCTCGCCCAGGCGCGAGGTGTCGCTGGTCATGCGGGAGATGATGAAGCCGACCGGAGTCTGGTCGTAGTAGGAGAAGGAGAGCTCCTCCAGCTTGTGGAAGGCCAGCTTGCGGATGTGGCGGTTGATGCCCAGCTCGGCCTTGCCGCACAGCCGGATGAAGGTGAATATGCACACCGTCTGCAATAGCAGCGTGCCCGCGTAGCGCAGCACGAACCAGGCGCGGCTGCCCGTTTTGCCGCCGGTGATGAAGGTGTCGATGGCCTCGCGGGTGAGCAGCGGGAAGATCGTGTCGCACAGCGCGCTGACGGCCATCGTGGCCATGATGGCGATCAGGTGCTTGTGATAGGGCTTCATGTACCCGATCAGCCGCCGCCACAGCCCGGCGTCCAGCTTTTTCGTATAATCCTGTTCCTGTTGATATTGCATGTTGATTACCTCGTAGATCAGGCGATCTCGCTGTTCAGCTCGTCCTCAAGCGCCGCCTGGATGCGGTAGACCTTCCGGTACAGCCCCTCCTGGCGGATCAGCTGCTCGTGGGTGCCCTGCTGGGCGATCCTGCCGTCCTCCAGCACCAGGATCAGGTCGGCGTCGGCCAGCGTGGTCAGCCGGTGGGAGATGATGAACGTGGTGGGCACGCGCCCGCCGCTGCCGCGGCCCTCCACCAGGGCCTCGCGGATGGCGCGGTCGGTCTCGGTGTCCACGGCGGAGAGCGAGTCGTCCAGTATCAGTATGTCGTTGTCCCGCAGCAGTGTGCGCGCGATGGCCACGCGCTGCTTCTGGCCGCCGGACAGCGTGACGCCGCGCTCGCCCACCATGGTGTCGTACCCCTCCTTGAACTGACGGATGAAGCCGTCGGAGTGGGTGACCTCCGCCGCGCGGCGGATGCGCTCGTCGCTGATGTCCGCGCCGGTGATGGTCAGGTTGTCGCGTATGGACCGGGAATAGAGGAAGGGCTCCTGCAGCACGTAGCCCACCCGGGAGCGCAGGTACTTCTTCTCGATGGTCTTGATGTCCCGGCCGCCGATCAGTATCTCGCCGCCCTTCACGTCGTACAGCCGCTGCAAGAGGTTCATCATCGTGCTCTTGCCGCTGCCGGTCGCGCCGAGGATCGCCACGGTCTGGCCGGGCCGCACGGTGAAGCTGACGTCCTTGAGCACCGGCTGGCCGTCGTAGCCGAAGGCCACGTGCCGGAATTCGATGGTCTCGTACAGCGGGGCCTCGCTTGCGCCGGGGGTGTCCTGTTCGGCGGGGGCGTCCAGCACCTCGTACAGGCGCTTCATGGCCACCATGGACTTGCCCAGGTCCTGAAGGATCCGGCCCAGCTGGCGGATGGGCCAGATCAGCATCGATATGTAGCTGACGAAGGTCAGCACGTTGCCGGTGGTGATCTCGCCGCGCACGGCGAAGAGTATGCCGAACAGCAGCGTCATGCCGGTCTGGGTCATGCTCAGCATGTCCGAGCCGGCCCAGTAGATCGCCATCACGTGGCTGATGCGCATGCTCTTGTCGTGCACCTCGTCGGCGCACACGGTGAAGCGGTCGCTCTCGTAGCGCTGGCGGCCGAAGGCCCGCACCACGCGCACGCCGGTCAGGCTCTCCTGCAGCATGGCGCTCAGCCGCCCGTCGGCCTCGTCCGCCTCGCGGAACAGCTTCTGGACCCAGTGGAAGAACCAGAAGGCCAGGCCGAACAGCGGGGGGATCAGCACCAGCGAGATCAGCGTCAGCTTCACGTGGATGGCGCTCATCAGCGACAGCGCCAGCACCACCATGATCACCGTGCGGAAGATCTCGGTGATCTGCGAGGCCAAAAAGCGGCGCACGGTGTCCACGTCGGTGGTGCAGCGCTGGATCAGATCGCCGGTCTGCGCCTTCACGTGGTAGTCGTAGTCCATGGCCTGCAGGTGGCCGTACAGCCGGTTGCGCATGCGCTCGGCGATGGTCTCGCTGGCCTCGGCGCTCCACTTGCCCTTCAGATACTGGAACAGCCCGCCGATCAGGCTCACCGCCACCAGCAGCGCCGCCAGCATCCACACATGGCGCGCCGCGTATTCGGCACCGCCCCGGGCGTTGAACCAGCCGGCCAGAAAGCCGGGCAGGTTGACCGGGTTTGCGCCGTTGCCGTTCAGCGTGTCGGTGACGGCGTCCACCGCGCCGGCGATCAGCAGGGGGGAGAGGAACGAGGTGAGCACGCTCACCACGATGGACAGTATGCTGCCCGCGTATTTCCAGCCGCTGCCCTTCATGAACGGGGCGAAGCGGCGCAGCAGTAGGGTGTTTTCAGATGCTCCTTTGGTCCAGAACTGCATGGGAACCTCCGTTTTAAAGTCGTTTTATGCCCGTGAGGGCGCAAAAAGGGCCGGACGCCCGCGCGTCCGGCCCTGGATGTGCTTCTCCTGACAATCAGGCGAAATGAACCCCTCGGATGCGGCAGGCATGGAAAACGATGGCGTTGATTCTGATCTTCAGCGTCATGTTTCTCACCTCCCGCAATGAATTACAGGCACAGTATAAGCCCCGCGCGCGGAATTTGTCAATCCATTTTGGCCGGGTTCAACACAAAATTCACACGGCGTTTGGCAAACCCGGTTCCGGCGGCGAAAACCGGCCCGTAGTTTCCAATTAAATGACAAATATGAGCTTAATAATACCAGACTTGACAAATTTATGACACAATAGTACAATATCATTGTAATAAATACTGCCCGAGTGTTTTGGAGGTCAAACGATGCGCCTTATGAAATGGATCGCGCTGGCACTGGTGCTGGCGCTTGCAATGAGCACGGCCGCCCTGGCGGAGGAAGCGGAAACCATCGTCAGCGGCGCGGTGGAGGCCGAGGCGGCCCCCGCCGAAACCGTGGGGACCGGCAGTGCCGGCCTGACCGTGGAGGGCGACGCGCCCGCCCTGCCGGAGGAAAGCGAACCGGCCGAAGTGGAGACGGACTGCGAAGCCGCGGCGGTTTCCGCGCCCGCGGAAGAGCTGTGGTACGCGCGCCTGGCGGACCGCGCGCCCGTGGTTCTGGAGCCCGCCACCGCCGAGGCCCTGGCCGAGCTGGCCGCCGGCGAGGTGGTGCTGGTCACCGGCCAGAGCGATACCTGGTGCGCGGTGGCCTTCAGCGCCGGCAGGGGCGTTCTGGAGGGCTTCATGGACGCCGCGGACCTGATCCCGTTGGACGCCGCGGCGGTCGCAAGCTACATGGACGCCGCGGCGGCCTCCGGCAGCGTGGCGCTGTACGCCAACGACCTGAACTGGCCGCTGGCCCCGCTCACGGACGCCTCCGCCGCCGGGGCCTTCTCGGTGATGGCCACGAACTACACGGAACAGGGCAAGGACACGGTATTCACCATCAACGGCAAGGAGATCTCCGCCGACATGGTCCCGGACGTGGGCAACTGCTGGCGCTGGTGCCAGAACATGTACAAGCTCCTCTGGGGCTGCCAGTTCAACGAGCAGTTCAAGGGCACGGCGTCTACCGGCTTCAACCTGCTCCGGGAGCTCAGCGACGACGAGCGCAAGCTGACGCCGGACCACCTGAAGCGCTTTGTGATGCACACCCAGCCCGGCGCGACGATCCGCGTGTGCGGCTGCACCAGCAAGTGCGCCCAGTTTGAAAACGACGGGCTGGCCTGCGGCCACAAGGGCCACAGCCTGATGATCGCGGGCAAGAGCGACGACGGCGTGATCACGATGGACACCTTCTCCGGCACCCAGCACACCCGCTTTTACACCTGGCAGGGCTTCTGCAACGCCTGGAAGGGCTACAGCTACATCAAATACATCAAGTGGCCGAACGCCCCGGCGCTGTCGCCGGAGAATGCCATAGACGGCTACGCGGTGACCGATTACAGCGATACGCTGCGGGTGCGGGCCACCGCGAAGGCGGGGGCCAGCGTGTACGCAAAGCCCTCGGGCAAGGTGGTTGAAACGCTGAAGTGGCCGAAGACCTTCACCGCCGCCCACAAGGCGGTGAAGACCGTGGGCGGCCTGACCTGGGTGTACGGCGCCACCGATACCGGCGTGAGCGGCTGGCTGCCGCTGACCGACGCCGTGGCGAGCACCGGCGAGCACATCGACGTCACCGGCGTCGCGCTGGACCGCGCTTACGTGCTGCTGCTGGAGGGCGCGACCGTCACGGCGTCCGCCGCCATCGAGCCCGCCGACGCCAGCGAGACCGGGGTCAGCTGGCAGAGCAGCGATGCCGCCGTCGCGGCGGTGAAGGACGGCAAGATCGCCGGCGTGTCCAGCGGCACCGCCACGATCACCGTCACCACGAAGGACGGCGCGAAGCAGGCGTCGTGCCTGGTGAAGGTCGTGCCGCTGCAGGGCGCGAAGGCCCTCAAAAAGACGGGCGGCAACGGCACGGTGAAGATGTGCCCCGGCCAGCAGCTGCGCGTATCCCCGACCTTCGCCACGCAGAAAAAATGGAGGGTATCGAGCGTTTACTTCTCGAAGTACGGCGTGGCCGACATCGACAGGACCGGGCTTCTGACGGCGGTGGCGGAGGGCAAGACCACGCTGACCGTCAAGACGTCGAACGGCAAGAAGGCCACGCTGACCATACAGGTCATCGATCCGCTGAAGCCCACCAAGGTGAAGCTCAGCCGGTCGGGCACCGTGCGGATGAAGAAGGGCGGCACGCTGTCGCTGTCCGCCAGCCTGTCTCCGGTCACAGCGGTGTCCAATTTGACCTGGAAGAGCTCGAACAGCAAGGTGGCCGAAGTGGACGACGCGGGCAACGTGGTGGCGAAGAAGGCGGGCACCTGCTACATCGGCGCGGTCACCGAAAACAACAAGTACGCCACGGTGAAGATCAAGGTCTACTGACCGATCGACGCGGGCTTTCGAGCCCGCGTCAAATTTATGGTTGGCAAATGCCAAAGAACGTGTTAAAATATACGCATCACAGTAAAATTGGGTCAGGAGGGTTCCCATGCCGCTGGAATTGGTGAGAAATGACATTACGAAAATGCGGGTGGACGCCATCGTCAACGCCGCGAACAATTCGCTCCTGGGCGGGGGCGGCGTGGACGGCGCGATCCACCGCGCCGCGGGCCCGCGTCTGCTGGAGGCCTGCCGCGCGCTGAAGGGCTGCGAGACCGGTCAGGCCAAGCTGACGGAGGGCTACGACCTGCCCTGCCGCTATGTGATCCACACCGTCGGCCCCATCTGGCAGGGCGGCGCGGCGGGGGAGCGCAGGCTGCTGGCCGACTGCTACCGCAACGCGCTGGCGCTGGCGAAGGAGAAGGGCTGCGAATCGGTGGCCTTCCCGCTGATCTCCAGCGGCGCTTACGGCTATCCGAAGGCCGAGGCGCTGCGGGTGGCCGTGGAGGAGATCACCCGGTTCCTGGACGAGAACGATATGACCATCTACATCGTCTTCTTCTCCATGGACGCCATGGAGCCCAGCGGCAAGCTGTTTGGCGAGGTCGCGACCTACATCCACGACGTCTACATGGATTGGCGCGGCGACGCCGGCGACGAGGCGACACGGCCCCGCGCGGGCCAGTCGGCCGCCCCGAACGCGGCCTCCGGCCTGGGCGGGCTGTTCCGGCGGCAGCACCGGGAGGAGGACGCCCGAAACGAGACGCTGTTCAACGAGATGCCCGCGCCGGCGGAGGCCCCCCAGGCCGGCCTGCGGGACGTGCCGGACGGCGGGAACGAGAGCTTCACCCAAATGCTCATGCGCGTCATCGACGAGAAGGGCCTGACGGACGCCGAGTGCTGCAGGCGGGCCAACGTCGACCGGCGGCTGTTCGACAGGATCATGAACAACCCGGCCTACAGGCCCGGCAAGCAGACCGCCCTGGCCTTTGCCGTGGCGCTGCGGCTGTCGATGGACCAGACGCGGGACATGCTGACGAAGGCGGGCTACGCGCTGTCTCACGGCAGCAGGGAAGACATCGCGGTGGAGTACTGCGTCATGACCGGCAACTACAACCTGGTCGAGATCAACCAGGTGCTGTTCAAGCTGGACCTGCAGACGCTGGGCTGCTGACGGGTTCGGGCGCGCGGGAGGTGTCGTACAATGTTCATCATTTGTTCATTGACGTTCCGCGCCGCGTGTGTACAATAAGTGAATGGGAGAAAAAGCGGGGCCGAAGGCCCCGGCCAAAGGAGTGACACATATGTTCTGTACGAATTGCGGCACTCGACTTCAGGACGGCGCGAACTTCTGCCCGAACTGCGGCACGCAGGTCAAGGCCGTCGTGCAGCCCGTCAACCAGGGCAACATGGTGATGCTGGTGTCCCTGGGCGACTGCAAGCGCGCCACGGCGGCGGCGCTGCTGCAGCAGATCTGCGGCTATGAGGCCGACGATGCGCTTCTGATCGTGGACAGCGCGCCGATCACCATTGCCCGCGGCCTGAACGACGCCCAGGCGAAGCTGTTGGCCCAGGCGCTGGCCGAGTACGGGTTGGAGGTGTCCGTGTACGACGGCACCGGCTGGCGCGAGCTGGAATCCGCGTCCACCTCGGTGTGGGACCAGACCGGCGCGCTGATCGCCAGCGTGGCCTCGGCGCTGGGCCTGTTCACGCTGAACAACCGCATCGGGCGCGACATGATGCACCGCTGGGACTATCCCTACCGCGTCAGCGGCACGCGTCCGCCGGTGTACCGCCTGAACAGCGCGCTGCGCACGGTGCCGGTCCGCCGGGTGACGCCGATGCCGGTGCGCCCGCCGGTGCACCACGCGCCGCCGCCACCGCCGCC